>JBGPCF010000098.1:0-25542 GCA_041481635.1 Terriglobia bacterium
ATCACGCCCGACGTAAGGATCATGGACCTGACCCATCAAGTGCGGCCTTACTCGATTCTGGACGGCGCGCGCTTCCTTGCGGGCACCACGCCGTATTATCCTGCGGGCACGGTCTTCCTCGTAGTCATCGACCCTGGCGTGGGTAGCACGCGCAAAGCCGTGGTGGTGAAATCAAAGCGGGGCCAGTTCCTTGTCCTTCCGGATAATGGGTTGATCACCTTGGTGGCTGGCCATGACGGTTTGGACGCGGCCCGCGAGATCACCAATCCGGCGTGGATGATCGGCAAAGCGCTCTCCTCGACTTTTCACGGTCGCGATATCTTCTCGCCTGCCGCCGCGCACCTTGCCCGGGGCGACGACTGGACCGCCGTGGGGCCCGAAGTGAAAGTGGAAGATTTGGTTCGGCTCAAGATTCGCACAGCAGAGCTGAACGCCTCGGGAATCCGCGGAGCGATTCTGGCGCTCGATTATCCTTACGGCAGCCTGATTTCCAATATTGATGCCGACGAATTCGAAAAGCTTGGGTACTCACACGGCGACCATGTGCCCGTAACACTGGGAAAAACCAAAATCGTGGTTCCATTTGTCAAAACCTTCAGCGACGTTCCGGTTGGACGGCCGCTGCTCTACATCGACTCGCGCGGCCACCTGGGCTTGGCTGTGAACCAAGGCGACTTTTCCAAGATTCACAACGTCAAACCAGTGGCTGCAATTTTCATTCCGCGCAAAGCTGGCCAGACCGGAAAATAGACCGACGGATGAAGTGGCCCGTCGAGTTGCTCTTGGGCTTGTAGACTTCGCTCATCGAAGTCTTGGGGACGGGCAGCATGCTGGAAGCGCAGCTCACCGCCACCCAAAGCGAAAGCCGCCTCATCGAAGCTGCCTCCAAGGCTTGCCCACGCCTGGAACACCGTTCCTCAAACATCAAGACCGAGCCGCCCTTACCGCGGCGCGGTGGAAAAGCCGTCCGCCATTAAAATTGGCGGACTAGATTGCCGGCCTATGGCGTGGAGCCCATGCGCTGATTGCTCAGAGTGAAAAAACGGCCTTAATGGAGGTAGCCGGGAGTATTTCGCCCAATTGCGCGAACGATAAAATGGAATACCGGCCCTTAGAAATAATTAAGGCGTACATCACTGCTGGGCGGGGGATTGGAAATGGAAATTCCGGTCTATTTTGTGAATCCTACAACTTCTATACCTTCCACACTCTCGGCAATGAGTACAACAAGGTTTGCAGGACTATTGTGATTGACATTGCTGTTGTGATATATTCGCCCCACTCATCCAGAAAGTTGCCAAAACCTAGGTGGTGGCCCATTTGACGAAGCTGGGTAAGTTCGAGATCCACCAACAATTGGGGCGCGGAGGAATGGGGCTGGTCTACCAGGCCTGGGACCCTTCGATGCAACGATGGTTTGCGCTCAAGACCATCGCCCAGGACAAGGCGGATCGGGCCGAATTCGTCTCGCGCTTTCGCCGCGAAGCAGTTGCGGCGGGCAGCCTTGATCATCCCAATATCGTAACAATTTTCGAGACTGGCGAGGAAGGCGATATTTGTTATATCGCGATGCAGTTTCTGGAGGGCAACGATTTGGAGTCGCTGATCAGGTCGCCTGACTGGGACCGTGAATTCAGCATCTTCCGCAAGCTGGACATCTTGATTCAAATCTGCCGAGGTTTGGCTTATGCGCATGGCAAAGGTGTGGTACACCGCGATGTGAAGCCGGCCAACGTCATGATCCTGGCGGACGGGACGGCCAAAATTGTGGATTTCGGGATCGCGCGGATCGGCGAAACCACTTCGACGTCGAAGGAGATCATCGGCACGCCGGACTACATGGCCCCTGAGCAACTGGAAGGGATCATGGCCGATGAGCGGGCGGATGTTTATGCCGTGGGCGTCATTACCTACCGCATGTTCACCCGGCATTTCCCCTTTGAAGCGGATAACATCAGCGCCCTTCTATACAAGATGGTTCATGTGCCCCCGCTACCCCTGAGCACTTACGCCCCGGACTGCCCGCCCGACCTGCATAGAATTGTGCTCACCGCGCTAGCCAAGGACCGCGACCAGCGCTACCGGACTATGGAGGAGTTAGGCTTTGAGTTCCAGCGCGTGCTAAGTTCCCTCAGTACCTCGTTGGTCTCTTCTTACCTTGAAGAGGCGCGGCGGCATGTGCTGAACCAGGATCACCTCAAGGCGAAAGAGTTCTTGCGCAAGATCCTGGAACTCGAGCCAGCGAACGCCGCAGCCTCGGAGATGTGGCAACAGATCCAAAAGCAGACTCAAGAGGAAAACAACCGGCGCAAGGCGCAAAGCCTGCTGGAAGAGGGGATTCAAGCCTACGGGCGCAGTGATTGGGTGCGGGCGCTCAAGTGCTTCAACCAGGGGTTGCAACTGGATCAGACCAACGAAACCCTGCTCAGCTATCGCGAGCTGACGCTGCGCGAACATCAAACGATTCAGGAGGTTACGCAGAAGACGAAAGCAGCCCTCGATGCACACCGGCGTGGGGACCTGACTGCCGCGCGCAGTTTCCTCGTCGATGCCCTGCAGCTTAGTCCCCAGAACACAGAAGCCAAATTGCTGCTGACGCGGGTGGAATTGGAGCTGGCCCAAATTCGGGAGCGCCGAGAGGCCCAGCAAATGGTCGATCAAGCACATCGAGCTCTGCAGGCTCAGAGCTATACCGAATCACTCACCCTGCTGCAGAAAGCCGAGGCACTCGATCCGGAGAACCGCCATGTGGCTCGATTGCGATCGGTGGTTCTGGCCGAGCAGGCACTCGCACGGAACCAGCGGCTACTGGGGGAAAAAATTGCGGCTGCCAGAGCGGCCATTGAACGAGGCGACTTCACAGGTGCTGGTGAGGAGGCCCAGAGCGGGCTGAATGCATTCCCTGATGATCCGGCATTGCAACAACTGCTTCTCGCCGCCAACCACGGCCGTGAGAACGAGCCTGAATCAGAACCCGCTGTCCCCCAAATGGTGGCGCCGGAACACGAGGAGATCAAACGCTTTCAAAGATCTCCTGAGATTGAGGGACTTCTGACCGAGGTGGCCGCGCTCTTCGAGGCGGACGATTTGGAATCGGCAGTGCGGAAGCTTCGGAAAGCCGGCCGTCGACACAAGGATGCCGCGGTTGCAGAGGCCCTGAAATGGGCGAATGCGCTGCGCAAGGAACCAGACTCTTCGCGGGGCTGTCTCGCGCGCGCGGCCGCGCTCATTCTGAAGCAAGCGTGGACGGAGGCGCACACGCTGATGGCGGAAGCCTTACAGGAAATTAAAGAGAGGTCATTTTACAAGCAAGCTCTCCGCGCCCTCGCTGAAAAAGAAAAGGAGTTGGCCGGAGCGGAGATGGAACCGCCGGTGTCGCCGACGGTGAATACGACCGGCGCCCGGCCACCGGCGCCGGAGGGTTTAGCGACGATGGTTTCGCAGCCTCTGCCTGGCAGCGCGGAAGGTCTGGAAGCCAGGCTGCCCCGTGCAGAGGACCGGGCCGATAACGGCTGGGAATCCGGTGCGGTCGCGGAGCCGAATCCGGAGCCGCTTTCTGAATCCCAGGATTTGATGCCAGCGGAAGGTTCTGAGCCGCCAGTTAACCCCCTTGGATTACTCGCCCGGCTCCGGTCCATCCCGGAACGTTTCCCGGCTGGATTCAATCTTGGCTTATTGGCTCGGCTTCGCGGAGCGGTGGATTTTTTGCCCGCCCCAATGCGGTCGCCTAACTATTTGGTCGGCATGGTCATAACCGCACTTGTGCTTGCTCTGGCGGCCTGGATGATTTTGTGGTCGGGTTCGCCTCGCGGACCAAAGCCCTCATCCTCCGTGACGCAGTTGGGCATCGTCAGCTTGGATGCCTCCCCTTGGGGCGAAGTGAAGGAAGTTCGCAACCTTAAGACCAAGGAACGGGAACACCTCTTGGTCAAGTTCACCCCCCTGGAAGTGGAGCTTCCAGCGGGAGAGTATGAGGTGATATTGGAACATCCCACTCTCGGGACCATACACTTTAAATTGCATGTCGAGGCTGGCAGACGGCAGAATGTCCGAGAGACTTTTCAGGAATTCGATCCCGAACAGGTTCTGAAGAGTCAATGGTAAGCTCATGTGCCAGGCTGGCCCCAACTGCACTCCCGATGGCGGTTTTGGCCGGAGTGCATTTCGGTTGAGATCGATCAACAGGACAGAGGGAAAATGAATCGTCGTCGAGCGAAGCGGATGGCGAGTGGCATCGTGGTCTTGGCCGGTATTTTCACGCTGGCTTTTCCGATGTGTGGACATGTGATTGCGGCGCAGACCGGGACCCAGCAGGACGCCGAGGACCTCAGGAAGGCCCGGGAGTATTTCCAGGCCAGCAAGCTTGATCAAGCGGAGAAGATATGTAACAGTCTGGTGGACAAGGACAAAGGCGGCACTGTAGCGGACCAAGCAGGAAAGTTGTTGGACCAGATTAAGTCCCGGCGTGCATGCGAGCAGGATGCGAGAAAGGCGGTGGTTCTCGGGACCGATTGCCCGCAGGTCAATCAACTCCTGGGGGGCATCCGGCAGCGGTGCCCGGACTATCCCGGGTTCGACTCTCTACAGCGGACGGTAGGAGCGCAATGCGTGAACCGCCCGTGGCCGCCCGAACCGGCGCCGAATCTGGACAAAGGTATTACGTTATTTAAGAAGGGCGACTATCGTAAGGCGCTCGAATTTTTTGAGACCTTGCAGTCCTCGGGCCAGAACAGTGCCACCCTTCAGAACTGGATCCAAAAGACAAAGGCCGAGCTGTTGGTGCGGGATATCGATGCTTCTTTGCGGCACGGCGATGTGGGTCGTGCAAAAGAACAACTGGCGAACTTGGTTACGCTGGCGCCCCAGGACGATCGCATTCCAAGGTTGCAGGCAAAGCTGCCATCCTCCCCTGGCACTCGGCAAACCGGCCAGGATGATAATCGCGCCGGCGCCAAGGATGCTTTGCTGCTCAACGCGCTTCGCGAGTATTACGCTGGCCATCTCCAGCGAGCCGATCAATTGTTGGAACAATACGTGGGGCACGAGGGGAACCACAAGGCGCTGGCTTATTTTTAACGGGGAGCAATCCTTTGCACGGACGACTTCTTGACAGGCGCAAGGGATCAGGAAAAGCAAAGGCAGGCGCGCGAATTCTTTTCGAAAGCTCGCCAAGCCGACGGTCGCTTCTCTCCGTCCGGTGACTGGGTTTCACCCAAAATTATAGCAATTTACGAAAAGACGGCCGCCGGTTCTTAGGTGGCACGGGGGGCACGATGAGGGTGAGCGGATTAAGATTGTGGGCGGTTGGGATTCTGGCGGCAGCCTCCATGCTTGCCTCGGACAATCCGGCGGAGCTGAAGAAGTCAAACCCGAAGGAACTGATGAAGCAAGCCGAGGCGGATGAGCAGAACGACCATTGGGATGCCGCTCTCACAAAGCTTAAAATTGCGGCGGCACTCAAGCCGAAGGACAAGAACATCGCAGAGGCATTGAGCCAAGCCCAACAACACCTTTCCGAGGCGACTGCCGCCAAGGCCATGTCTTCCTGCAATGAACTTAAGCTCGATTCGTGCGAACAGCTGGTGAAGATGGCGCTTTCTTATATGCGCAGCCCGCGGGCTGTGGAGGCGGATGGCCAATTGGCGGCCCACAAGGCGCAACTGCAGACCCGTTGGGATCAGGTTCAGAAAATGATCGGCGGGGGCCAACTGGACGAAGCCAATGTGCAGTTGGATACTCTCAGCCAGTTTCCTTACCTGTTTCCGACCCTATCAGCGGAGAAGGAGCGACTCCGGAAATTGCGGACAGGCGCCGCCCTGGACTTGGGAATCATGAATTTGGCCAAACAACAATTCGATGCGGCGCAACAGGCCTTCAGCGCCGCCCTGCGATTGGATCCCGGCAACGCCGAGGCCATCAGCGAAATCGCCGCGGTGAAAAAGGGCAAGCAGGCATTCGCCAGCTACCAGCAGGCGAAGATCGACTTCAACGCAAAGAAATACGAGGTGGCATACGCATCGAATCAGAAGGCCCTGGGCTTGTTTCCGGAGCGCCAGGAGTATCAGTACCTCGACAAGCAGATCTCAAGCGAGTGGCTGAAAATCTTAGAGGATGCCCAGGGACTCAATCCCAATCCCGAGAACCTGAAAGAAAACCAGATGGCTTGGGAGAGTCTGGGATGGATTCGGCGCCTGGATCCGGCTTATCAGGGACTGGCGGATGCGACACGAAAGGTCAAAGCGAGTCTCTACAGCAACTATGTTCAAAGGGCGGGTGTGTACCAAGCGCTGCCAAACAACTCTGGCATTGGCGTTGCCTACCTTTACCACATGAACGCGCAAATCATGAATCCGGAGCCGAGGGCGGAGAACCCATTCGCTGCCACCTTTCGCGAAGTCAGCTCGTTGTTCGCTCGGAAGCGGGCCATGCAGGTTCTGGTGAACGTGGAGAACCTTTCTACGGCCGCTCCCGGTTTTTCCGACGTGGTGGCGCGGAGGGTAAAAGCGACGATCGAAGGGCAGGGACTGCCGGATTTGAAGGTGCTTTCGCTGGACGAGTATCAAAAAAATCAGACCGAGGACCCGCTGTTTCAGGACAATCGCGCCGATGGCAAATCGCCTATCGCTTTGTTTACTGTGAATGTGGTGAATTACGAGTCAGACAGCGTCGGCAATGACATGCCGGAAGAGAAGCCTTCTAAATTCATTTCCGGCCAGGAAACCGTGCCCAACCCGGACTATCAAAAAGCCGTGGCGGATTACCAAAAAGCGGCCGACTCGGTGGCTAGGGAAAAACACAAACCTGGTAAGCCTAACAAGGAGGGATACACAGAGACTACGGTGGTCATCTTACAGGAGAAGGTCAAGCAGACTCCTGCCACGCTGACCCGCGACAAACTCGCGGACTATACCTACCAGGAGTACCATTTGAGCGCCACCGCGACTATCAACATGAACCTGGAGATCCGCGATATGCTGGAGAAGCAGTTGCTCGGTTCCGATAAAGTGGAAATGATCCGGCAGGATAAAGCTACGGAGATTGCTGGAGTCCGCGACAAAGATGTGAATGGCCTGATTAACCGTCCTGGCCGGATGAAGTCGCAAGAACAGTTGGTGCGAGAAGCTGAGCGTGACGGACTCAAGGCTCTAGACGAAAAAGTCCAGGCGCTGTTAGCCAGATACACTCAGCGTTACTACAATGAGGGCGAAAAGGCGCTCCGCGAAGGCCGCCGTGATGACGCTTTGGAAAATTTTGTCTGCTACTGGTACACGTTTCGGGGCCCGATGGACGAAATTCGCTCGCAGCATATCCGCGAAACGGTAAAGGAGTATGCGGGTTTCGATCTGAACGCAGCCGGGCCACTATCGGCTTCGCCGTGAAGACCAGCCGGCAATGGCTTACCGGGCCACAGGGTGGGAGACTCACTTTTTTGAACAATTCGAAAACTGTAAGAGTGTTGGACATTTCAGCTTCCCCTACTCGGTTGTGACGACCTCCTTAACCTAGCGAGGCAAATACTTCACGCCTCAGATGGTTGCCAAATTTGAAATCAACAGACGCTTAACGAGCATTTGGGATTCCTTTTTATGTGTTCATAGTGAGGTTCTTGCAATCCTCCGCTTTGAGGTTTTACCGGACTACAGAATTCAGGGCACAAAAATCCAAGGCCGCCCTCTGGGACCTTAAGATTCATCGCGTCGACGGCGGCCCTCAACGTATTCGCAAGGTCGATCGTAATCAAACACTCTTGTATGAGAGTCCCTCCACACGCCTTCAGACCTAAAACATCTTCTAGAAGTAATGCAAAGTGTTGTCAAGCACGGACATTGGACTCGGCAACTTTGAACAGCGGTCCGCCAGGGGGGTTCTTGCCGCGCCGCCATTAAGATTGGCGGGCTGGACGGCGCGCCCAAGGCGCGAAAGCCATCCGCAGATGGAACAGACTCATCAGCTATCAGCCGACAGCACCTTGCAATCGAGGGAATCGGTGAAATCTGCGGAACAAGGATTGGGTTTAAGTCTGGAGCCGGGCAAGGGAAGCGAAAACCCGACCTACGGTTTACGAAACCTTTTCGAGCAGATTAGCTAACTCGTTGGAAGGACGACAGAAAACCCTGCAACGTTTTTTGATTCAGCAACTTCGTCTGTTGTGGCGAAATAAATTGAGAAGTGGCGAATTGTGCAGAAATGAATAAGGAGTCCCCACAAAAGTCCCCACACTCGCTCGTCGCCCGAGGAGGGGTGATCCAAGTTCAAATCGTAGGTTGGTTTTGAGCCGGTGGGCCAACGACAATGGCAATAAGGGCCGAATCTCGGTAGTCGGTCAGTTTGAATCAGCGGGCCTCTCCATAGTATATTCCCAAAAGCATGAGCCCATTCAAATTCAAAATTCTGGTTATGAGGGACAGCACGCCGCAAGAATGGTTACGCGAGTGGGCTGTCCGGCCGCGATTCGACGAGACAGAGTACAGGGACCTGATTGCGAACTACAAGTCGCTTTCAGACGAATATTTAGTACGAATCGGCAGGTGGAAGGATGATGCGAACACAGAGGGAAGATGGAAGGCCAACGTTGCGTCTGTGGCTTATCAAATCTGGATGCAGGCGGCTCAGGAGTTGCGAAAATGCCCGGAAGAGAGCGAAGTGGAAGTTTTCTTGGATAATTGGTTTCGCAGACTATACACGGACGTATTTCCAAATAAATCAGTGAAGAAATGCTTTGGGCTTGCCCGCGCGACGACACTGCTCCATTTCCTCAGCGGGGGGCGTTTTCCTATCTTCGACAAATGGGTAAGGACAGCAATCGCTCGACTGTGCAACTCCCGGCTTCCGCCGAACACCGTTCGCTGGTACCTCGATTCATTCTGCCCGCTCTTCACGGAGCTCGCCGTTCTCTGCGAGACGGAGGGCGATTTGCGCATGTTGGACAAGGCCCTTTTCAGCTACGGTTCATCGGAAAAGCTTTCATTCTCAAAGTGACCCACTACCGGATTTATGACTGGCTTCCAGGATTTCCCTGCGGCTAGTGATGCTCCATTTCACGGATCTGTTCTTCAAATCGCCGCTTGAGGGCGCGAGACGTACGAAATCCAAGAGAGCTCAGTTGGGCGGCAAGAGCAATGGGGTTGTCGATAAATCCTCGGCGATAGGATTCACGTAACATTCCAAGCACTCCGATCACTGTTATGCCTCGTCCGGCGGCCATCTGACGGCCCCGGCGTTCGTCCATGATGAGTGCGTCAGCTCGAAGCTCCTGAGCCAGGTGTATGGCTTCCGCCTCACCGGGGTCGAGTTGCTCGGTTAGTTCGGCATCTGGTACGGTTTGGACCTCACGAACTTGAAGCCAAGCCGGTCGTTGTGCCATCCACTGCCGCACGGAAGGTGGCGCATGAGGATCGAGAATTTCTCGCTGCACGGCACTCGGGATGAGAATTGTGCCGAAAAGCTTGGCAAGGAGATCGGCTTGACCGGCTGCAACAAGATAGCGCAGGGGGGAGGTGTTGGAGACAACCGTCATCGTCAGTTGTAAGAGCTATCGTTTTTGGTCAGAGAGTTTTTCAAATGCTCGCGCTTCGCGGTCTAGTTCGGCTGGGTCGTAATCATATAGAGCAACGTGCCGTGCTAAGAGGTCTTCGGTCTCGATCCGCGAGAGGTCGAGAAGCTGTTCGACCTGAAGCTGGGATAGAGAACCTCGCCGGTAGCCATCAAAAGCGAGCGCTTCCAGGGTCCGGCGTGACAAATCGCCGCCAGCCTGCCCGAGTGAGCGCGCCAAGTCATCGGGGATATGAATGGTAATTTCCATGCGTATAGTTTAGCGAATTGGCAAGCCCTTTGTACAGTGAGTAGTGCCTGAAAAGTGCGTTGATGGCTCACGAGGGCCTCTCACGCGAGCTTAGGCGCGATTTCCTCTTCTAAAATGTCATGAACGGTCAAGGGAACGATGACACGGTGTTCGCGGCGGAAGAAGGCATCGATTTCGGTCATGGCGTCATGCGTGAAGTCGAACGAAACGAAGAAGCCTTTGCTGCGGTCTTCCCTCAGCATCGCCGCCTCGAATGAATCGATGTCTGGCCTTCCGGCTTTGTCCTTTTGCTTGACCTGAATCGGATACCAGATGTCCATAAAGTCCAACTCACCTGCTTTCTTGCCGCCTTTCGGCATAGACGACGCGGGATAGATTCTGCCATCAATTCCCATATCCCCGACCTGCGCTTTATTCTTGATGCCGCCGAGCGCGATCACCGCCCAATTCTCGAACTCAAACGGTGGAATCTTACGCAACTGCTCTTCCGACCGTGGCAGATCGCGCACCACGAAACTCTTGCCCTCAATCAATCCACAGTCTTTGACAAGCCGCTTCGCCATGACGCGGCAAGCTGTCGGTGAGATATCGATTCCAATCCATCGCCGCTCCAAGTTCTGCGCCGCAACAAGGGCCGTCCCGCAACCACAGAAAGCATCGAGCACGATGTCGTTTTTGTTGCTGCTCAAGGTGAGTATCCGCTCTACCAACACAAGCGGCTTCTGCGTCGGGTAGCCGAGCGATTCTCCAGCCGATGACTGGATCGGGCCAATGTCATCCCAAACGGTTCCGATGGGCACCCCCTTGCCGGTATCTAAGTACCTTTTCTGTCGCGGGACAGCGCCTGGTCTCGCCTGAACGATCTCGCCAGACTTGTACAGGCGCGCCATTTCCGACTTGCTGAAACGCCAATACCGCTCCACGCCAAGAAACTCGTAGAACGGATTGCCCTTGGCCTCGGCCGCTCCGCCAGGCGCTGTAATATCCCCGAGCGAAAACCGGCGTCCGGTCTCCGGCTCAACGTGCTTATAGAACTTCTCGATGTAGGCCGGATCGTAAGGCTTGTACTGATGATTAAACCTGTAGTCTCCATTACCTGAGTATAAAAAAATGGTGTCATGTACGCGACCGAGGTGCTTGCTTCCTTGTTTCGCGTCGCTGTGCGCGCTCTGCCGTTTCCACACGATCTCATTGATGAAGCGATTCTCTCCGAAAATCTGGTCGAGCATCACCTTGACGTAGTGGGAAGCGTGCCAGTCGCAGTGATAGTAGAAGCTCCCAGTCGGCTTTAGCACTCGCGCGAGCTGGACGCATCGCGGTCGCATGAAGTCGATGTAGGCGGCTGTCGAAGCGTGGCGGTCCTCGAACCCCCGCTTCTCTTTGGTTTCTCCCCAAAACACTTCATAATTGCGGTTGGAGTTGAACGGCGGGTCGATATAAATCAGATCAACGCAGGCGTCGGGCAAGCGTGTTAGCTGCTGAAGGCAATCCCCGCAGTAAACTATTTGAGTCTGAATTTTGGCTGACGGCTCATCCATTCAGAGTGTAATCTTACTCAGCATTTCCTCGATAGTCTACACGTGATTCGTAGTTCCCGCTTGCACTGCAGGGCTCTCGATCATTACTTTTCAACGATCTCCGTCGTGTCGGCTATTTTCCTCTGTCGTGGCCGTACCAGTACCCGATGAGCGAACCGATGAGCGCCGCTGCTAGGTCCTGTGTGATTTTGCCCTTCCACACCAAAGCACTGAGCATAATAAGCACAAAGGCGCTGAACCCCAGCCCGAGACGGACGAGCTGTTTTTGTACATCCATTTCCTTGGTCTTAAGTCCCACACGCTCCTTGACCGCATCGCCAACGGTCTTAGTCAGCGAGGTAAGCGCTTGCACGACGGCTTCATTATTCAGTAGCCGAGCGAATGCGAGATTCAGAGCCTTCTGTCCCTCCCCCTCAACCGTAGGTGCGTATCCTTGGCCTTCCTCGCCACCTTCGCCGGAGTAACCCTGCTCCAAATTCTGGACTCGATCTTCGATGTCGTGTAACCGTTCCTTTTCCTCCATGCTCCTTAGGCGCTCTTCGACGGAGCCAAGCCTTTCGCCGATGTCGCTGTTTCCGGGGTTTCCGTCCGGCTGCTTTGGTGGGTCCGGTGGTTGAGTGCTCATGTGCCCTTTGCCTGTATGGAAGAGCGGAAACTGAGAAGCTCTTCGAGTGATCAAATACGATCGTTAATCTTCGCTTCCGTCGCGGGAGTCACTCGCAGAGTACCATGAACGCGGCAGAAATTGTACCGCTCACGTACGATTTAGGTATGGCAAAAGGGAGAAAAATCCTTATGCTGTACCTTTTGGGGTGGAAAGGCCGGATGGAAGGCGGCCCTCCAAGAGCGGGAGCGATCCCGCACGGAATGCCGTGTTGGTTCGATGGCCAACTGAAGAAGCGCAGGGTTCTTGCCATGCTCGTATGCTTCGCGGACGAAAGTGGGAATCTGTACACATTCACAATGGCTTGTGCGATCTCCAACGACCAAAAGTGGTTGAGACTCGACAGAGAATGGAAGAAGTCACTTGCTGAATTCGGCGTGCCATATTTCCACATGAAGGAACTTGTCGCTCGTAAGGGACCTTATTGCAATTGGCCTCAGCACAGAGCGGACGCTTTTATTAGAAAATTGGTTTGGGTATTTCAAGCTCACGTCATGGCTTGGTGTGCTACCACTGTCATCATCCGGGACTACTATGCCGTCGTCAAAACCGACAAAAATCGAAAGCAACGGAATCCCTACTACCATGCCTTTCAGACTTGTGTTGGAGGTGCCCTGGTTTTTTCTAGTGACCAATTTAAACACTCAAGTCTCGACAGCAAAGTCTCATTTATGCTGGATGCTGGGGGGGCTTCCCAACAGCGCGCCGCGTTTTATTTTGCAGCATTCAAAGAACTCAACGGAATCCCCAATGAAAGGCTAGGAGTGCTGCTTTTCGGCAATGATGAAAAAATCAACGGACTTCAGGCTGCCGATTTGCTGGCTTATGAAGTACATAAGCATCATCAAGGGTTCAAAAGAAAGTCATACCTGGCACTTCGAACGCTTCCTCACGTAGATAACCTATGTAACGCGAAACAGTTGAGAGACATGTTCAAAGACAGACCCGGACTACTGCTCTAAGGCCCACTTGTTCTGACTGGATAAGCCAGGGCTCTTAGGGCCGTAGTAACGCCGAATGTTGATGGCTGAAATTCTAAGATTCGCTGCGCCTAATCGCCTCTAGTACAACCCGGAGATGTTCGTGGATATTGAAATACGCGTGTCGCCCGGAGTCCATCCTAACTTGAAGATTTCCCTCCGCATCGATTTGTTCGAAGATCCCGTGCTGGTGCGGTGGAATGTGTTGCTCCAGGCAAGTCGGAGAGCGGCTTGCTAACCATCGGTTAGCCAGCCGACGTTTTTCTGGACGATTTCACTCTCCCGGATAGCCTGCACGGAGAATCTGGTCAGCGGCGTGAAAGATGCGCTGCGCTGATCGCTCGCTAAATGCTTGGACCTGGCCCCATGATTGGATGTAACCTCGGCTGTAATCTGCTCCTGGCAGTCCAAGCGATTCACAGCAAAGCAAAGCTACTGCTTCGGCTTCCATCTCCCGTAAATCACGCGGCGTGCGTTCAGTGTCCGCAAGGTCGCCTTCGTCAACATGGCCAAGCACCACATGGCCGGTTTCATGGAAGAGGGTCTTCATCGGGAGAGCCGCAATCGGGCTGACCGCGATCTTCCGGCCCCGCTTCGCATAACCCTGTGTATTACCGTCGAGGTCCTCGAAGGGAATACGCTCGATCTTCAGCGTCTCAAGCGCTATTTGTTCGTTCCATTCCGGGGTTGCAGGCGGCTGGTAATCCATCCCTTCAGTCTGTGAGAGCACAAACCAATGGGATTTGTAAGTGAAGTGGGTGAATATGCATTCCTCTTCCTGCTCGGTCCCATCGCCGTTCGCGACTGCTTTCTTGCGCTTGCATATGAGAGGCACGCATAGAGTAAGGGCCTTCGCCCCTTTTATGACAAACCGGCCTAACTGCTTCCACTTCGGGAAGGTGGCGAGCGGTCCCGGCTGGATGCCGCGCGCGAAGCACTGGAACAAGGCGAGAAGTTGATTGCCCAGCGAATAGTTGTGGAACCGGCTGTAGGCCTCGTGGATGTAGCCGGGCTTACGGACAGCCTCGTCAAGAAGCGCTGCCCACGAAACCATGGGTTTTCTGTCGGCACTCGTGCGGGCGGTGCTCGCGTCTTCCTGCGTCGTTGTGCCAGCCGCGACGGTCTGCTGCTCGCTTGTTCGCTCGATATTGATTGCCTCTATCATTTTTTTGTTCCTCCTTTTTCTGTCCCGCTGTCTCGCGGGGCACCCAATGGCAGGTGGCACCTGCTCCCAAGGCTGCTTTTGCGGGGGAGCCGAAAAAATCTCGTCAGTTCGCCTGATTTTTTTGGGGGCACTGCAACCCGAAGGGTCACACACAATCGTGAATGCAGAGCGGAGCGTCCGCAGGGCGCAGGAGATTTGCCAGCCTGCTGTGCCCGCGAGACGCGGACAGAAAGAGAAAACTTTTCCAGCGGGTACAGCTTTACAGCGGTCTCTGGGTGTCTGTCTAGGAAGCTGGGGTCAACGCTCCACACCTCAAGCCCACGCGCAAAGTATTTTCACCAGTCGAGAAAGTTCTAACTGACACTTGTGACCGTCGGGGTTCAGCGTGATATGGGTAAGCTCCACTTGGGCGCTCGATAGAAGGCCATCCGTTGCCATTGCAGGAAGATGGGGGAGATTTCCACCCCTTTAATCCCAATCGCAAAATATTTTCTCCAGTCGAGAAATGTCTAACTGACATTTGTTACGTTCGGAGTCCGGCGTGATCTGCGAAGTGGGGTCTTATGTCTTGAAGCAATCAGTGTGAAAGATTGAGTTTGGAACTAAATATGCCGTGATACCCGTGTGCCTAGCGTTTGTTCTTTAACCAATCAGCGATTCGGTCTAGCGTTGGCTTGTCTGTTTGCACCGTGCTGGCGCAAACGGTCAGACTTACCGGCGCCCTAATTGACTCTTCGTCTTAGGTCAGTGCTCCATGCCGTATCCTTGTCCAGGCTCGTGTGGCTCGCTGCCTGCTTGGTGCTCGGTATTTTCTGCGGCGTGGCCGCGGTCTCGGCCACCCGTTTCATGCCCCGTATCCAATGCGGACTGCTTCGAAATGTCACGGCTCAATTCTTCGCCCAATTTCTCAGCGTCGTTGGTATAAATCTGCGCATCGTACCTCCCGCGCGAGACTGAAACATACGCCAGCCGTGAATTGACAAGCTGCTCGTGGGCCTGTTCGGTGTCCACATGCACCAGCACCCGGTCGGCGGTGGCTCCCTGGCTGCTGTGGCTGGTGACGGCATAGCCGTAATCGAGGTGGGGATGTTCGTGGATGTTGAAATGCGCGTTCCGCCCGGAGTCCAGCCGAATTTGAAGATTTCCCTCCGCGTCGATCTTTTCGACGGTTCCGAGTTGGCGGTTGGCAATATGCTCGTCCCGATAAGGCGCGGTGAATTGAACGCGATCTCCTACTGAGAATTCCCGCTCCGCTTCCCTATACACGCTAACCCCGTACAGCCGGTGCGGGTCATAGGTGAGCTGCTGGCCGTTCTCCCGCTGAACAGTGAGTAAGTTCTGCTCCCGGTCTAAGCCGGTAACATGGACATATTCTCCCGTTTCGACGCCAACCGCTTGGCTGCCTCGGGTGTAACGCACGATGTCGCCGGTTTCGTACTGTGCGACCCATTGCCGATCGGCTCCCGTCATTTCCTGGCGGGGGACAGGGACAGTAACACGGTGCTCCTGCTGTTCCACCCTACCGTTTGATTGCAGCTCTCGGTGAATTCGCTCGTTGATCTCCTGGCGGGATCGGTTGTCAGGGGATACCACCAGTGTTTGATCGGGTCGCTCGGCATAAGCCTTGGCAATGGCCTCCAAGCGTTCCTCGCGGTTTGCGATCTCATGCACTCGGCCTTGCCGCGTGAGGTTCTCAATTGCTTCCTGAACCTGGCCGTGGGCGAGTTGCTCAACGACTTGTTTCAATGCCGGGTCTTTCTGGCGAATGATTTCGTCGAGGAGCGCCGTGTGCATTCCGGCTTCTTGAAGTTGCTGGAACGGTCGCCCTGCCTCCACTCCCTGGTGCTGGTGCGTGTCACCCACGAAGATTACCCGGTCCTGTTCTTGCAACCTGTGCATGAATTCGTTGATCTGCCGTGTGCTCGCGAGGCTCGATTCGTCCACAATGTATAGGTGCCGCTCCCCGTGGTCTCGGTGTGATCGCGCGAGATGATGTTGCAGCGTAGCCGAATTAATTCCGGCCTCTTCAAGCTGTTGGGCGGCGCGGGAAGTCGGCGCTAACCCCTCGACGCGGTAGCCCTGGTGCTCGGCGGCCTCCCGGATGGCGGAGAGGGAAATGGTCTTCCCCGCTCCTGCGACTCCCTCCAACCCTACTACTTGGTCCCGGCTGGTGAGGATTTGCTCCACCGCCCGGCGCTGGCTGTCGGAAAGGTGATCGAACTTGCCAGACAACTCCTGCCTGTTATGTTCCGAAACCAGCGGGTCGTGCCTTCCTTGCCCGGCCTTCATCCGGGTGATGTTATCGCGCTCGTAGTCAAGCATTTCACGGGTGGTCAGCGTTCGATCTGCACCTCCAGGGTGCTCCTGGCGCACTTCGATGAATTCACCTGACCGGATGCGCTGCTCAAGGTTCTCCCGGACTTCCCGGAAGGTGGACTCACCCATGGAGCGCCGGAGGGCATCGCGCATCAATTCGCGTTCACCTATCACCGCCTCACGCTCGATATTCCGGTCTCGGGAATAAGTGACGGCTTCCCGCGCGCGCGTTTCTTTCTCCTCGCCACCGTGATGCTCCTGCGCGCCTCGGGCCTGGGCCTCTTGCACAATTCGTTGTGTCTGGTTGCCGTATGCTGCGGATAATTCTTGATGCCTGGCATGCATCTCCTCGTGCGAGAGTGATGACAGTTTCTCCTCGCGTGTCTGGTGCGCCGCAATCTGCGCTGCGCCCGCACTACGAAGCCCCTGCTCTTCAAGGTGCTCTTTGATTTGTTGGCGACGTGGGCTGCTGGCATCCAAGTATTCCTGGCTGTAGCCCTTAATTTCCGGCTGACCGCTTTTCCCGTGCTCGATTTCGTAACCAAGTTCCTGAAGGCGGTACGCCAGCTCGGAACGATAGACGGTGGTTGCATACTGCTGGCTCCGGTACAACTCGTGGGGCTGAATCGCGTGGGTATTTCCGTCTATGGTTTCGGTGAGGTTAAAAAATACGACGTGAGTGTGAAGTTGGGGCGCTGCGTAACCATTCACCGGCCTCGCACTGTCGTGCTCAAACTTGGCGGCAACCCATTGGCCGGTGGTCTCGGCTGGGTGATTGCGACCGATACGGGCCTGTACGTACCGCTCCATTTCGTTGAGGGCCACCTGAACGCTTTCTCGATGCGCATCGCGCACTCGCTCGTCTCCGCCCACCAGCGCCGTCAGTGATACGCTTTTCGGTGCGCTAAAGGTCGCGTCCCAACCGGCGCGATGCTCCATCGTTGTCACCTTGTCGCCCTGCTCGTTTAGGTATTCGCGTGCGACTTGGTGTTGGACCAATTGGTCGCCGGTGATCGGATGCTGACCTTCGCTGAGGCGCTGGAAGTGTTCTTCCTGGACCTCGCCTGTGAGTCCCAATTGTTCGGCGAGTTTGCCGTGCCAAGCGCCACGAATCCGGTCTTCTTCCGTGTAATAGTTTTGCTTGGCGTTCCCGAACTCGTCCCGGTGGTACGCCTGGGCTTGACCTGCACTAAGGGGTTTAGAGATTGTGACCATGGCGGGTTAATCGAAAAAGTGACCCTTCCCGTGGGGTGGCGCTTGCTTGACTTGCTCCTGGGCCTGCTTCTGCTCGTGCGGGATAAGTTTGTGCGAGGGCCCGCCGCTCGTGGCTCGCCCGGCTGCCGCCACAGAAGCTCCATCGCTTGGCTGCGCGTCCAATGTTCGCTCCACAAGCGGCGGCTGTGTTTTGGGTAAGCTGATGTACGGAAAGCTGAGCCGGACAACCAGATTTCCAGATTTCAGATAACCGTTCTGATCGGGAAGACCCATAATTTCCGACGCCATCACCAGCGGCTCGACGCGGCGTTCCAACTGGTGGTTCTTCGATTTGCGGTCACGAGGGAACTGGTCGGTTCCATGACTTTCCCGCAGTTGCTCGATCTCCACTTCGCCGATGGATTCGCTGATCCACTTCGCCGCACGCGGCTCGCTGGTTCGGAGAAAGATTTTCGTCGCAGGCTGCGAAAGCATCGCCTCAGCCTCGTGCCCATAGAGCACTTCCAGTTGACTTCGACCCTGGAAGCCCATAACTACCGGGTTGTTCGACTTCCGGTTTTGAGTGATGGCCGCGTGGAATTGGGGCAGCTTCTGCAATGAGGCCAGTTCGTCAAGGATGAACCAGACCGGAGTCGGGACGGCTTGGCCGTGATCCGTCGGCACTTCGTCCATCAGGCGCAACACAAGCAGGTCAAGCCACAGACTGGTCAGCGGTAGAAGGCGTTCACGGGTGGTTTTCGTCGTCGTTAGGAAAATCCATCCCTGCCGCTTGTTCGACCATCGCAACGTATTCCATCGGGTCTTTGTCTCCTCTTCGCTCGGCAGCAGCTTCAAGGCCTTGGCTACCATTTTCAGTTCCGCCATGACGCCCTCTCTTTGGGCTGGTGCTGTTGGTGCAATCGCCGATGCCATTTCGGTCCCCCGAACTCTGCTGTCGATCTCTTCGTCGTGGGACATCCAACTTGCGAGCTCCTGTGGCGTCGGCTTGTGCGTCAGCAAGTGCGCGAAGATTTCCCTCGGGGCTTGCGTAAAAAATCGCTGTTCATTGGGGCGGTGCGGGAAAAGTGACGCCGCAACAGTGAGCGCCTCCGGCTCGTTTCGGGTCTCGTCCCCCGGACTCCAGTAGGGCATGCGTGCGTCGAGGGGATTCAAGATCACATCGCCACGGCTGGCATTGAAGAATAGTGGCGTGTATTCCCGCTCCGGGTCATACACAATGGCGGTTTCGCCCCGGTCTTCTATCTGGATGAGTATTTGCCGAATCAGGGCGCTCTTGCCCGCTCCCGTGTCGCCCATAATCAGGAAGTGGCTCGATTCTCGCGCGCGCGGAACGCAGACGATGCGGCTCCGGCCAAGGATTCTTTCTGCGATGCTCCGCTCCAGGTTCGGAAACCCAATGCCACGGGAGCGATTTCGGCGATTGAATTTGGCGCCGGTGACGAGTTCCGGCCCCTTGAGGCGTCGCCCGTAGCGCAGCTCTCGGGCTCGTTCGGCATCCCTTGGGCCAGCGAAAGCGACGCCCAATAGGAACACTCCCAGCCCGCCGCACAAGGGCCACTTCGCCAGACCCTTCAGTGTCTGGCCCCGGTAAATCCAGTGTCCGAGAAGGGCATGCAGTTTCACGTTGTCATATATCGCCCGCTCCCATTCGAGTCGGACTACTTGTCCCTTCCGGGGCTTATTCGCGAGCGCGAATGTGCTCTCACCAGTAGCAGTTGTCACTGGTACGAGGTCGTCGTCCAGGGCTAATTGGCTGCCTTTACGAGTTACGATTGCCAGCAATTGATACTTGAGCTCGTTTGGTCCGAATTCAGGACTAAGGCTGGTGAGAAAGTATTTGGCAAGATAAAGGCGCTGGAGTGGTGTCCAGACTTCGACATAACGGTAGCAGCCGATTAGAACCACGCTTGCCAGCGCTATCACCAGCGCCGCAATCGTGCATGTCGGCAAAGTACTCGGCCAGCCCCCCCTTTCCTCGCGCCCCCACGCTTTATTCATCCCATCCTCCTGCTCTCAGAGTTGTCTTAGCTTCCTTGAAGCGGGCCAGCGCCTTCTTGAACTTTTCAGCGTCGGCCCTCTCGATGACTTGCTGCATCTCAGTTGGCGTGACCGGTTCGGCATTCGCGAACTTGAAAAAAAGATTGACCAGGATCGTCCTCAGCCCCAATAGCTCGGCTAATAAGAGGACCGGTTCGGCAGGGGCGGCCTGTTGAATCTCTGCCCACTCCAGCAAGGCTTCCCGGCACCATTCGGCCACCGGCTTGCCTTCCTTTTCGGCCAGAGCCTGAAGAGTTGCAAAGTTCGCCTCGCTGACTTTCACTCCGATTGACTTCGTGCGTCGCGACGATCTGACCATGTGAAGTAGCGCCTCATCGACAAGCGGTCTCAATTCTGCGAAACACCGTTCGCTACCGCTGCCCGGACAAGACCAACAAAAACAGTGGCTACCAATTGGTACCGAAGCGGTACCAAACAGCACCCTGCGGGGGGTGACGTGTCAACCCTCCACCCGGCGCGAAGCGCCGAACCGCGCTTTGCCGGTGCTACTCGCGCAACCAGCCGAGTCGAACCGCCCAGCGAACGCCCCAGGTCAGTAGTTGCCAGACCATCATGGTCACATCGAGGGCACCGGCCAAGAAGACTAGGGCGATTTGGACTCGGGGCGCTGGTGCTGCGAGTAGGGATGCCGTAAACAGCGTGAACAAGCAGCCGAAAATGAACATAATGTTGCCCAATGCCTCGGGCCATGGGAGCTTCTTAGGCGATTGCGCCCAGAGATCGGGTGGTAGCAATATGCACCGGCACTCAGGATCATTGACGCAACGGAACACGCGACGGAAAAACCCTTTCATTTGTAACCTCCTCGGCCCTGCCCTCTGAGGGCGAGGCTGTGTCGCGCAGGCTGCACCCAAATTTATTTTTTGTCAAACGCCCAAACGGGCGGTTGGGTCCCACAACTGGTTGGCGCAGGGTGTAATGGTGTTTTCTGGCTCGGAATGATCGTAACTAGTTGTATGTATTAGTGATACCCAATTTTATGCCTCCCGATTGGGCCGGTCGCAACCGGATAAGCCGGTCCGCTGGCTCGCCGTTTGACAAAAACTAAAGTTGGTCTTATCAACATCTATGATCGGGCAATCTGCCCAGTCTTGGACTTGAGCGAGGGTACGTGGGCTGTTCAGTGATTGCTTTGTGAAAGCGATCTGCCCGGTGGCCTTAGTGAAGGTGCGGCGTTATCCCGCCGTCATTGTGGGATTGCAGGGAGCAATTTATGGCTGAGGCGATTCTCCAAGAACTGATGACGACTGAGGATGTCGCCGGGCTAACCGGACTCTCCCGTGAGACCCTTGCACAGTGGCGCTCACAGGGGCGCGGCATTCCCTATTTGAAGATCGGGCGGGTAGTGCGGTATGATCCCGCTGTAGTTCAAGCCTACTTGGAACGTTGCAGGGTTTCTGTCTCCGATCCACAAAGGAGACGGAAATGAGCGTTTACAAGAGAGGTGGTATTTACTGGTACGACTTCTGGTTTCGGGGTCAACGCTTTCGCGAATCCACGGGTATCAGAAATAAAACCGCAGCCGAAACTGCCGAGGCAATCAGGAAGGCTGAATTGGCTGAGGGAAGGGCAGGGATTGTTAACCGCGAGCCTTGCCCAACTTTCGAGAGCTTCATGACAGACGAATTTCTCCCTTGGTCAAAGAGGGAACATCAAGCACACCCGAGAACTCACTTGCGGTACACGGTCAGTCGCAAGCCGTTGGTCGGGTTCTTCGGGAAATTGCCGCTTGATGCAATCTCAACAGGCCATGTCGAGAGATTCAAGCTGGCACGGAGTGAAGACGTTTCACCGGCGGGGGTCAATCGAGATTTGGCGGCCCTTCGCTACGTCATGAATTTCGCCATTCGCCAAAATCGCATCATTCGGAATCCGGTCCACGGTATTCGGTTTTTCGATGAAGGGCCGGGAATGATGCGGGTTGTTTCGCATGAGGAGCAGAAAAGTTATCTGGCTGAGGCAAGTCCAATGCTTCGGGATGTCGCGACACTAATGCTGGACACGGGGATGCGCCCGGAAGAGGTGTTCACGATCTGCAAGGAAAACGTGCACCTTCAACGGCGGTATCTATTCGTTCCGATAGGCAAGACAAAGTTTGCACGTCGGAATGTTCCGTTAACAGCTGCGACGCTTGCGGTCCTGAAACGAAGGATGCCCAAGGCCAAAGGCCCTTACCTGTTCCCTCATCGACGCGATTCGAGCAGACCGCTCACCACTGTTAGAAAGCCTCACCTAGCGGCTCTGTTGGGTGCAGAGATTAGGCCGCCATTCCGGGTCTATGATCTGCGGCACACTTTCGGATCGCGGGCTGCAATGGCAGGAGTGGACCTGGCTACTCTCAAGGAGCTTATGGGACACTCCAACATTTCGATCACGATGCGGTATGTTCACCCCACCCCGGAACACAAGCAACAAGCGATCCAGAAATTAGAGCAATTTAATTCGGAGCAAGTGTTCGCAATGTACGAAGGTCGGGGAGAGTCCCCACAAAAGTCCCCACAGTAAAAATTACGTGGGGAAAAGGTGTCGGTAATTTATTGAAATGATGGAGCCGGCGAAGGGAATCGAACCCCCGACCTACGGTTTACGAAACCGCTTCCAGGGAGGCCATCTAAGTCGGATCAGCGAGTTACAGTTCATCTGAGTCGGGCTGGAGCACCTCAGAGGTTTTTTTGCTCACCTCCGAAGATACTTCTGGGACGCAAAGAGGCGCCGCACAACATGGCGGGACGCTGGTCGCAGACCGCTGGCATCCGGGCATGATCATTTCCTGGTGAGCAAAAAGGTGAGCAATTCGCCTTTCTCAGTCCAACAGCTACTGCAGGCGGCCTGTCAAAACATCGTCAACAAATTCCCGCACCTTCCTTGAGGCAGCTTCGATTGTGGCAAGACACCGAGAATGTTATTTGAGATTTCGGAAATCAAGCTAGCGGAAGATTAAACGATGCCAAGGCCGAACAACCCAAACAAGAGTTCGAAGCTGAGATGAGCACTATTGACCAAGCAACTGTTCCGAACGACACAGACACCTCGTCAGCTTGACCGTATAAATAGAGTAGTTCATTACGGGTAAACCAGCTCGGAATGCCGGCACCAAGCGGCGAAATGAGGCGGGCTGACAAGGAGTCAATCAACATGCGAGTCTGGATTCTGATGATGCTGTGCACGACGCTGGCGTTTGGGCAGACTAAACCTGCTGATACCCTCCAAAGGTGCCGTAGCATTCTGGCCGAGGCGGCCGAGGAAAAGAATCCGGACGTTCGAAAACGCGCGGCGGAGGCCCTGAGCTTGGTGGGAGTGAAAGATAAAGCTCTACAGTCTCTTGCCCCGATGCTCGATGACCACGACGTTTCGGTCCGGATTGCGGTGGTGGTCACCCTGGGGGACTTCAAGGACAACCGGACCCTTCCTCTCTTGAAGAAAGCTCTCCAGGATCCCGTTCCCGAAGTCGACTTCGCCGCAGCCAAGGTGCTTTACCAACTCAACGACCCCGATGGAGTGCAATTTCTCCTCGCCGTGGTTAGCGGAGAGGAGAAAGCGTCCTCAAGCTACCTGACCAAAGAGAAACGGAGCGCCTTGCGCATGTTGCACACCCCAACCAAGCTTTTCACTTACATCGCCATCCAGGCAGCAGGTTTCGCGCCCGTCCCGGGTCTTGGCATCGGAATATCTTCGGCACAAGGTATCCTGTCGGACCCTGATTCTTCGGCCCGGGCCGCCTCTCTGCTGCTCATCGGAAGCTCGCATGATCCAACCCTGGCTGATGAGGTGGGATCAGCATTGTCGGACAAGGAATGGTCCGTGCGCGCTGCGGCCGTCCACCTGGTTGCGATGCATCCCTTCCCACAATTCCGGGAGAAGTTGGTCCCGCTGCTGGACGACGAGAAGGGTGCGGTACGCTTTCGCGCCGCCGCGGCCTATATTAGACTGCAGCACGTAACGAAGGTTCTGCCGGTGAAGTGAGGGCGCACTCGAAGTAGTGGCTCCAGTAGTGGACCCCGCTTGCAAATGACACTAAGAGCAATCATAATCCCATCATGAGCCTCAAAAATGCGGCACTTCTGGCATTGATTGGGACAATCCTGGTAACAGTTTTGATCGTGGTCAGTTTCATTTCCACCCTATTGGGATTTATGCGTGGCGTGATTCCGGCGATGACGCTGTTGACATCGCTGGTTCATTTGTTCACGAGCGTCACTTTGTTGATCTTCTTTTACGTCTTCCACCGGGCGCAATCCTGATATTCCAATAGTGCGACATCAAGCCGCCGAAGCCGTACCTATAAGGTGAGAAGTGACGATTATACCCGCACGAACTGAACGCATTCAAGACCGTTCTGTCGAGTTGACAACCTCCATGGATTCAACGCACACGAGATTCTTAGTGTGGACAGCCGTATTGAACAAGGAGAAAAACTCGCCCTGGAAAGCGCAACAGCTGTGCTCCAGCGGATAAAATAATTTTACGAGCATGGCGACCCGCCCATGAGATGACTTGGGCGACAGCCGGCTGGTTCAACTCGAGGTTTGCGGGCTCGGACCTCACGCGCTGATATTCCAAACGTACAGGAAAGTGGCGTCGCTGGCGGTTGCGACCGTCCGTCCAGCTTTCCGGGTTGCACGATTCAGGGCTGAACGAACCTTCTCCTTGCTTTCCGCCAATTCTGCCAAGGGCACTTTGATGGCTGAACCGTCCTTCAGCTTATCGAGATCGTTGAGGATTACGGCTACGATGTGCTGGTGCTTTCCCTTTCGCCCTTGCGGGACGCTTGTTTGCGCCATGGTCTTGAAATGTGCTGGAGCTTTGTCAGCCTGAGGACTCATACGCGCCTCCGCGAATCCAAAACGTTAAACTTTCGTGACACTATCCTATCTCAACATGACAACAGGGTGCAAGTAAAAAATCGAGTCGCTAAAGTATCGGGCGGACGCCCCCGCTGACGGCGCAGACCGCTACCCTGGGGGGAAGGGATAAGCGCCGTTAATTCAGCGGATGCGTCACTTTAAGAGCTAAGAAAAGATCTCAAAAAGATATAACCCGTATCGGAAATGGCTTGCTAGGCTTGACGTGGGACGAGAGAGGAAATGCAATGCCAAAAACGAAAAAACCGAAAACACACTTCGAGCAAGTTCCGTTGGAGATAGTCAAAAAGATTTTGGAAGAAGAAATTCCGGACAACGAAGCGAACGGAGCCGACGTTACCATTGAACTGCCGGCTAAAAAGTGAGCCGCGTTTCCGGTTCTGGTATCAGCCACGGTGAATGCCGTGTAACACCCACCTCACGGACGGCGTGAGGGGGCAACAAAAATGAACAAATGCCAGGAGAAGTCGATGGAACTTGGCGGGCAAGTCGCCGACGAACAATCGCCCGAGATCTCGTGAAGCTCAGCAATGAGAATTGATTGTAACACAAGTAGAGGAGAGGAGATTTCATGGCAAGGAAAACGACACCTGAGGATTTGGCCAATTTCACCTGGAAAGGGAATGCTGTTAAGGCTGGGAACCAAGGCAAACCAGTGGCTATGGCCGCAGGAAAGAATAAACCGCCGGTCGATTGGGAAGAGCTCATTTCCGCATTTGATGGGGGGACCAAATTTATTGAGTACGGCGCGAACCGCACCATTTTCACTCAGGGAAATCCCGCGGATGCCTTGTTCTATATCCGAAAAGGCAAAGTGAAAGTCTCGGTGACTTCCACCCAGGGGAAAGAAGCGATTGTTGCCCTCCTGACCGATGGTGATTTTTTCGGCGAGGGATGCCTCGCCGGGCAGCTTTTGCGCATTTCTTCGGCCTACACTCTTAC
>JBGPCF010000099.1:0-25503 GCA_041481635.1 Terriglobia bacterium
CGACCGTACGGAATTGCGGGATTGGAAACGGAGACGCTCGCCGGTGGCGCGGAGAATACTGTTTTACGTCATGCTGGCCTTGATTCCCGTGGTCATATTCACTCTCATGTTATTCATGGCACGCCAAAAGTAGCGCCTGCCGCGCGGCAGGTTCTGATTCGGTTTGGCCGCTTCCATCCAATTTGCCTCACAAATCTTCGCTCTGGAACTGTGGCGATGCCGGTTAACACGTTCTTCGGGGACGAGGATGTCAACCGAGTTGGCGACCTTGTATACTGGAAGCTTCGTCGCTGCGACGCAAGGTTGGGGAGTGTGTAATCAATCATGAAGATTGAAGAGTTTGACCAGAGACTGCGCGATTCGGTGCTGATCGCGGACGGGGCGATGGGGTCGTTACTCCACGAGACCCTCGGGCCGCAGCGCTGCATGGACGAATTGAATGCCACTCGCGCGGAGGCGGTTTTTCGCATTCACATGGCCTATCTCGAAGCCGGCGCTCATATCATCGAGACCAACACATTTGGTGCGAACCGAAATAAGCTGAGCGTATTCGGTTTGGAAGACCGGGTCGCCGAGCTCAATCACCGGGGCGTCAAGATCGCGCGCGAGGCCCGGGAAGCCGCCAGGCACGAGGTGCTGATTGCCGGCTCCATCGGCCCTTTGGGCGCCATTCGACAGGTACGCGATGCGCCGGTCGAACAACTCCGGGAAGTTTTTCGAGAGCAGGCCGAGGCGCTCGAAGAGCGGGGCGTGGATTTCTTCATCCTGGAGACATTTAGCGATCTCGAGGAACTCCTTGCGGCGGTCGTGGCCATCCGCTCGTTTTCGCGGCTCCCGATTGTTGCCCAGCTTACCTACTCCGAAGAAGGAACCACCTTTGGCGGCACGCGGCCGCGGGATGCTTGGGCCACACTTCATGACCGGGGAATTCAGGCCATCGGCGCGAATTGTTCCGTCGGCCCGCAAGATCATCTGCGCATTCTCCAGGATTTGGCCGAGGTCGCGGGATCGTTTCCCATGAGTGCGATGCCGAACGTGGGATTTCCCCAACGCGCCGGCGATCGTGTCATTTATCCAAAATCTTCACCGGAATACTTCGACCATTTTGCCCGTGAAGCAGTCACTCTGGGCGCACGAATCCTGGGTGGCTGCTGCGGGACCACACCGGAGCACATTCGGGCGATGGCTCGGGCAGTGGAAGGTAGCCAGCCTGTGAAAGGCGCTCGCGTGGCCACTGCTGTCGAAGTGGCTCCCGAGATGCAGCAGGTGTCGGCGCGGGAACCAGAGAGCGCGCTGTGGCGAAAAATCCAGGCGAAGCAGTTCGTCGTTTCCGTGGAAATTGATCCGCCGAAGGGCACGTCCGTCGAACGGACTCTCGAACAAGTGGGAAACGTGATGGCTTCGAAGCGCGTGGACGCGATCGACATCAATAGCGGGCCGCTTGCCCGCGTGGGAATGGACGCTCTCACGCTCGCCGGTGCGCTTGAGCGCCGCGGCATCGAAACGATTCCGCATCTGACCACCCGCGACTCCAATATCATCGGTCTGCAAGCGATGCTCCTGGGCGCATGGACGATCGGCGGTGTGCGCAATGTGCTCTCCATCACCGGCGACCCGCCATCGCTGGGCAGTTATCCGGAAACTTCCGGCGTGTACGAGGTGGATTCCATCGGCCTGGTAAAAGTGATGTCGCGTTTGAATCAGGGAACGGATTGGGCGGGGAAGAATCTTGGTGGCGCCACGAATTTCACCATTGGTGTTGCGGTGAATCCTCTCGCCGAGGATCTGGACGAAGAATTGCGGCGATTTGACGAGAAAGTGAAAGCCGGCGCTCACTTTGCGATGACGCAGCCCATTTTTGATCCTGAGCACTGGGAAGGATTTCTGAAACGGATGGGCGGAAAATCGCCAATTCCCATCCTGGTTGGGCTTTGGCCCCTGAGCAGCTACAAGCAGGCTCTCCGGTTACATAACGAAGTACCTGGGATTGTGATTCCTGAAGAATTATTGAAACAACTCGAATCCGCAGGGGCCTCCGCCCGCGACCACGGCTTTGCCTTGGCGCGGCGCCTGCTCGACTGGGCGCGGGGCGCACGAAATCTCGGGATTGCCGGCGCGTACCTGATTCCTCCCTTCAAGCGTTATGAGGAAATCCTCGACCTTTTCTCTTAGGGTTTTGGTCGAAGGCTGATGAAAAGCGTGGATTTCATCATCTAATGTCGAGGGGGGAACCGGCCCGCGGCAATCGTGCGCCCGGCGGTAAACTACAAAAGAGAAATTTGTAGCGCGTTGTTTTGAGTATGGCTGGCGCCCGGGCGATCCGCTTGGTTTCGGGTCCGGCTTGAGAAAAGGAGACCGTCGTTGGACCTTAGAGAGACGCGAATTGCGGCGTTGAAGAATCTCCTGAGGGAGAGGATCGTCATTTTGGATGGCGCGATGGGCACGATGATCCAGGCGCAGCAGCTTGACGAGGCCACTTTTCGCGGCTCCCAGTTCGTGAAGCACCCGAAGGACCTGCGACAAAACTACGACGTGCTGAACATCACGCAACCGCACATCGTGCAGGCCATTCAACGGCAATATCTTGAAGCCGGCGCCGACATCATCAAGACCAACACATTCAACTCGAATGCGATTTCCACGCTGGATTATGGCCTCGAGCATCACGTTCATGCTCTCAATGTGGCGGGCGCCCGGATCGCCCGCCAGGTCGTCGAGGAATTCGAAGCGGCCCATCCCGGCCTTCAACGTCTTGTGGCCGGTTCGATGGGCCCGACGAATCGCACGGCCTCGATGTCGCAGGATGTGAACAGCCCTGCTGCGCGAGGCGTCACGTTCGATAAACTGCGCGAGGTCTACTACGAGCAAGCGCGCGGCTTGGTGGAAGGCGGCGTCGACATACTCCTGGTCGAGACCGTTTTCGACACGCTGAACGCGAAAGCTGCTCTGTTTGCCATCGACGAATACTTCGAAGCGTCCAGGCTGCGCGTACCGGTCATGGTGTCCGCCACCATCGTGGACCAGAGCGGGCGCACCCTGTCCGGGCAGACCGTCGAAGCGTTCTGGATTTCCATTTCGCACATGGATCTGCTGAGTGTGGGCATCAATTGCGCCCTCGGGGCGAAGCAGATGCGGCCCTATATCGAGGAGCTTTCACACTTAGCGCCGATCCACATCAGTTGCCACCCGAATGCGGGGCTTCCCAACGCTTTCGGCGGGTTCGACGAAACGCCCGAAACGATGTCGGCCGACTTGCATGAATTCACCGCCAACGGATGGCTGAATATCGTTGGCGGCTGCTGCGGAACTACGCCGGCTCACATCCGGTCCATTGCCGAAGCCGTGCGCGACCTCCAGCCGCATCACCTGTCCAAACCGGAACGCTACACGCGCTTCAGCGGTCTCGAGCCCCTTGTCCTTCGCCCGGACTCCCGCTTCGTCAATATCGGCGAACGCACAAACGTCACCGGCTCGCCGAAGTTCTCCAAGCTGATTCTCGGCGGCCAGTACGAAGCGGCGCTGGCGGTGGCCCGGCAGCAGGTCGAAAACGGCGCGCAGATTATTGACGTCAACATGGACGAGGCCATGCTCGATTCCGAGCAGGCGATGTCGACCTTTCTGCACCACATCGCGGCGGAGCCGGATATTGCCCGCGTGCCGATCATGATCGACAGTTCGAATTGGAAGGTGATCGAAGCCGGCCTCAAATGCGTTCAGGGCAGAGGCATCGTTAATTCCATCAGCCTGAAAGAAGGCGAAGAGGCTTTCCGGCAGCGCGCGCGCCTGATCCGGCGTTACGGCGCGGCCATGGTGGTCATGGCGTTTGATGAGAAGGGCCAGGCGGATTCGCTCGCGCGAAAGGTGGAGGTCTGCCGGCGATCGTACCGCATCCTCACCGAAGAAGCCGGCATCGCTCCGGAAGAAATCATTTTTGATCCGAACATTCTGACCGTGGCGACCGGCATCGAAGAGCACAACAACTACGCGGTGGATTTCATCGAAGCGGCGCGCCAGATCAAGGCCACGCTCCCCTACGCGAAGGTGAGCGGAGGAGTGAGCAATATTTCGTTTTCCTTCCGTGGCCACAACGTGGTGCGCGAAGCGATGCACTCCGCGTTTCTCTACCGCGCGATCCAGGCCGGTTTGGATATGGGCATCGTGAACGCGGGACAACTTGCGATCTACGAAGAAATTCCGAAGGACCTCCTCCATCTTGTCGAGGATGTGTTGCTGAATCGCCGGCCGGATGCAACCGAACGCCTGCTCGCTTTTACCGAGACGGTGAAGGCGAAGGAAAAAGGGCAAGTGGAGGAGGATTCCTGGCGGAAGGGGACTCTTGAGGAACGCCTCGCCCATGCTCTCGTGAAGGGCATCGCGGACTACATTGAAGAGGACACGGAAGAGGCGCGAAAGAAGTACGGCAAACCACTCGCGGTCATCGAAGGGCCGCTGATGAGCGCGATGAACATCGTTGGTGATCTATTCGGATCGGGGCGGATGTTCCTGCCGCAGGTTGTCAAGAGCGCGCGCGTGATGAAAAAAGCCGTGGCCTATCTCCAGCCCTACCTGGAAGCGGAAAAACAGGCGAGCGGCGGCACGTTCGTCAAAGGACGCATTGTCATCGCCACCGTGAAGGGCGACGTCCACGACATCGGCAAGAACATCGTCGGCGTGGTGCTCGGCTGCAACAATTACGAAGTGATGGACCTCGGGGTGATGGTGCCGAGCGACAAGATTCTGAAAACCGCCCGGGAGAACAACGCCGATTTGATCGGCCTGAGCGGGCTCATCACTCCTTCACTCGAAGAGATGGTGCACGTCGCGAAAGAAATGGAGCGCGAAGGTTTCACCGTTCCTCTGCTGATCGGCGGAGCCACGACGAGCCGCACGCATACGGCGGTGAAAATTGCGCCAGTCTACCGGCATCCCGTCGTGCACGTGCTGGATGCTTCCCGGGCTGTCGGCGTGATGGGAAATCTGGTGAGTGTGGATCTGAAGGAGCGCTACGCGGAAGAAAACCGCCAGGAACAGGAGCGCACGCGGGAGAAACACCAGTCCCGAAAAGCGCAACCTCTTCTGACATTGGCGGACGCGCGGCGCAAGAAGCCCGCTTACGATTGGTCTGCCTATACGCCGCCGCGCCCGTCATTCCTGGGCACGCGCGTTTACAATCCCGTGCCCCTCGGAGAGATCGTTCCGTATATCGACTGGACGCCATTTTTCCACGCGTGGGAGTTGCGCGGAATTTATCCGAAAATCTTCGAACAAGAAGGAGTCGGCCCCAAAGCGAAAGAGCTGTTCGACGACGGGCAGAAACTCCTCGAGCGAATCGTGCACGACAAATTGCTCGAAGCTCGCGCCGTGATCGGATTCTTTCCGGCGAACAGTGTTCTTGAAGATATCGAAGTCTATGCGGATGAATCGCGGCACTTGCTCGCGACGTTCCATACTTTGCGGCAGCAACAAGTGAAAGCCAACCAAGAACCCAATTACGCCGTGGGCGATTTTGTTGCTCCCCGGGAATGCGGCAAATTGGATTATCTGGGTGCATTCGCCGTGACAGCAGGCCTTCACATCGAACCGTTGGTCGAAAACTTTGAGAAAGATCATGACGATTACAACGCTCTGATGACGAAGGCTCTGGCGGACCGCCTGGCGGAAGGGCTCGCCGAATTGATGCACAAACGGGCGCGCACCGAGTGGGGTTTCGGCCAGGACGAAAATTTGAGTCCAGCCGACATGGTCCGCGAGCGGTATCGCGGCATTCGCCCGGCGCCGGGCTATCCCGCGCTGCCCGACCACACGGAAAAGCGCCTCCTGTTCGATCTATTGTGCGCCGAAACAAATGCGCATATAAATCTCACGGAAAATTTTGCCATGTACCCGGCGGCGTCGGTGAGCGGTTTTTACTTCTCGCATCCCGAGTCAAAATATTTTGCCGTCGGAAAGATCGATCGCGATCAAATCGAAGATTACAGCCGGCGCAAAGGCATGGACCTGCGTCTCGTCGAGCGATGGCTCGGTCCGAATCTGAATTACGATCCGGATGCCGCGTAGCGCTTTCTGCCTTATTCTTGACACATAGTTTTAATTGGGATTTCCGATTTGAAAATCGGAATTTGGAGTGCCGCGATGCCGCTCAACCACAGCCATGCCGGCCTGACATTGACGGGGCAGGGCCGGCTGCCGTATGGTCTTGCGCAGAGATAAAGTTGAAATCGGGAATTCCGGTCTGGCGCTGTCCGAAAATAGAAAGAAACACGGTCTTGAGCATGATTCAATTCGAGAACATGAGCAGCTCCTTCATTATGGTTGCGAAAGGCGCCGCGTTGGCCATCGCGCTTGCGATATTTTGTCAGTTGCCAGTCCTGGCACAGGCTAGCGTACCCAAGTTCGAAGTGGATCCCTCTTGGCCCAAACCCTTGCCCGATCGTTGGGTAACCGGGGAAATAGGAGGCGTGTGTGTAGATTCCCAGGATCATGTATTCATCGTTCAGCGAGTGAATGATGTCGGAGGGATGGACGGCCACCTGGAAGGATTGACCAATGACGAGCTGAACGCCGGACAAGCCGCGCCTTCTGTGATTGAATTTGATGTAGAGGGCAATGTGGTCAACTCCTGGGGAGATCCAAAGCTTCTTCCCAAGGATCTCCACGGCTGTGCTATCGACCACGATGGTCATGTGTGGTTGGACGGATCCGAGGACGGCATTGTGCAGGAATATTCGCACGATGGAAGAGAGCTTCTGCTCCAGATCGGAAAGCGGGGCGTTTTCGATTCCTCGGACGGCACCGTCACGGGCACACCTTTAAATTCGAGCGCTACGCAGTTCTTCAGGGTGTCGGAAATCGCATTCGATCCGCATAATGGCGACGTTTACGTCGCCGATGGGCATGCTAAAGGAAGCGGTGGTAATAATTTTCGCATCGTGGTGTTTGATCATAGTGGGCACTACTTACGCCAGTGGAAGGTGCACAGATCACCTGAGGAAGTGGGTACCGCGGCTGCGCCAACGCCGCATTGTGTCCGGGTGAGCAATGATGGTCTGGTGTACGTATGCGATCGGTGGATGAATCGGGTTCAGGTCTTCGACACGATAGGTAATTTTCAAAAAAACATCCCTTTCACCTTCAAGGTGTGGACTCCCATTCCCGCGACTGGAACCGGATCCAGGAGGGAAGCGATGCTGGTGGGATCGGCTTCCTCCGTCGAATTTTCCCGTGATCAAAGCCAGAAGTTCATGTACGTCATCAACGAAATCGATGAGCAAATAGAGGTCGTGGACCGCGCCAGTGGGCACGTACTCGAGAGCTTCGGCCGTCCGGGCCACCAGGTGGGTGAATTTATGCATGCTCACACGATGGCGCAGGACTCCAAAGGCAACATCTATGTTGGTGAGTCCGTCGATGGCCGCAGGGTGCAGAAATTTAAAATTGTGGGCGGTCAATAGTAGTTGTAACCCTCCAAACCCGAATTTTTGGATTCAAAGGTTCATACATGTCCCGGCTCCAATTTTTTGGGTTGGAGCCGGCACAAAGTTCGGGGTTGGAATGCTTCACTAAGCAGCGATGAATAGAGTCGCGCCTTGCCGATTCACGAGCAGAAGTGGATTCTTGCCAGCCTTACGAAGCGCCTCGTTCAGCTCGGAGACGTTCTTGACTGGCTGACGATTTACTTCCTGGATTACGTCTCCGCGGCGCAACCCCGCCTCTGCCTCCGGACTGGACGGGCTGATGTCCGTAACAACGACTCCCTTGGTGGTCGGGGGAAGGCCCAACTGTCTGGCCGATTCGGAATCCAGGTTCTCTAGCGTCACTCCCTCCAGAGCATCCTTTGATGTGCCGTCTTCGGTTTTCGCCTGCTCTTGCGAGTTCGGCAATTCGCCGAGCTTGACCGTCATGTCGCTCTGATTGCCGTTGCGCATGATCTTCAGCTTTACGGCAGCATCCGGCTTCATCATCGAAATGTTCATCCGGAGGTCGCGGCTGTCGGCAACGGGTTTGCCATTGACCTCCAGAATGATGTCTCCCCTCTGGAGCCCGCTCTTCCCGGCCGGGCTGGAGGGTTTGACATCTCCCACTAGCGCGCCATGAAGTTCATTCTGTCCCATCGCTTTTGCGATGGCCGGGGTGACTTCCTGCACGATGATTCCGAGGTACGCCCGAGTGACCTTGCCATGATCGAGAATCTGATCCATCACTTGGCGCGCGAGGTTGACCGGAACCGCGAATCCGATTCCCTGGTTCCCGCCGGATCCGTGCGAGAGGATTGCCGTGTTGATGCCAACGAGTTCGCCACGATCGTTGACCAGTGCGCCGCCGGAATTGCCCGGATTGATTGGAGCATCTGTCTGAATGAAATCTTCATAGTCTTCAATGCCGAGGTTGCCGCGATTCATGGCGCTGACAATCCCCATGGTGACGGTCTGTCCGACGCCAAAGGGATCTCCAATTGCCAGCGCGTAATCGCCTACCTGGACCTTCGAAGAATCTCCGATTGTGATCGCGGGGTAACCGCTTCCTTCCACCTTCAATACCGCGATGTCCGTTTTGGAATCGGCGCCAACCACCTTCGCCTGCAATTGGCGCTTATTCGAAAGGGTCACCCGAACGTCGGTGGCCCCCTCCACGACGTGATTGTTCGTCAGGATGTAACCCTCCGGACTAACGATTACGCCGGAGCCAAGACTTTCTTCGCGCTGCGAGCGCGGATTTTGTGAACGGTTGTCGAAGCCGGGTCCAAAGAATTGCCGGAAGAATGGATCGTTGAACATCCCTTCAGGAAGTTCCGCCTGCGCGCGAACCACTTTCGATGTAGATATATTTACGACGTCCGGCAAAACCGACTTCACGATGGGTGCAAAACCGGTTTTGCTCGGTCCTTCATTTGCATCGGCTAACTTCAGCGAAGCGTGCGAATTACCGGAAAACAATGTCTGGCTGGCACGGGCCATGCCAAATCCCGCGGCACCAACTAGAAAAACCAGTGCGAGCGCCATAGTTTTCGGTCTACCCCAAGATCTCCACGGTTTCATGCTTTCTCCCTCTTGCATTTGTCTTTCCAGTCTTCCAAACGCCTGGCTCTACCCTCCCAGGTCTTTGTTTCTACTTCATTAGACGCACCGGAGAAATTTGGTGAGCTTACGTTTCGACATCCTCCCTCCCCCTTCGCGAACGCGAACTCGGGACTGCCCTCTTCATCTGTTCTGGAATTTGGACGCATTGGAACTACATGATTTTAACACGACAGGAGTGGGCTGCGTTCTAATGCCGCGCGCGGCATGGTGGGAACTCGTTCGGATAAGTCCAGACAACCGATCAAGCATAAAGTACCGCTGAGAAATTAAAGGGGGGACACCGAATTCCTGTCACCTTGAATCCGGTGTCCGTAGCTCGAAGGAAATGAGGCTACTGTACTCAGGCGCGGGCGGTCTTAATCAGCCCCGCAGGTACTTATTGAAAAAATCGAGGGTGCGTTGCCAGGCCAGCTTGGCCGCGGCCTCGTCATAACGGGGCGTCGTGTCGTTGTGAAAACCGTGATTCGCACCCTCATAAATATACGCGGTGTAGGTAACGTGGTTGGCCTTCAGCGCCTCCTCGTAAGCCGGCCATCCTCCGGTAATGCGCGTGTCCAGGGAAGCGTAGTGAAGCAAAAGAGGAACCTTGATCTTGGCCGTATCCTCGGCAGAGGGTTGCCCGCCGTAGAAGGGAACCGCAGCCGCGAGATCCGGGAGCCGCACCGCCAGTTTATTGGCCGTAGTGCCGCCAAAGCAGAAGCCGACCACCCCGTACTTCCCCGAACATTCGGGACGGGATTTCAGCCAGGCGGCAGAGGCGACAAAGTCCTCAAACATCTTCTTCCCATCGACCTTTCCAAAAATAGCCGCGGCCTTTTCCTCATCGCCTGGGTATCCACCCACCGAGGTGAGACCATCGGGCGCAAACGCGAGGAAATTCGAGGTTCCCAAGCGCCGTGCCACGTCTTCGATGTAGGGGTTGAGCCCCCGGTTCTCGTGGATGACCAAGACGGCGGGCAACTTGCCCGTTATCTTGGCAGGACGAACGTAATAGCCGCGGATGCTGCCATTCCCGTCCGGCGAAGGCACGGTGGCATACTCGGTCTTGAGCCGCTTGTCGTCGGCAGGGACTTGTTGCGCGAATGCGTAGTTGGGCCGAAGGCTCTCCCAAAGAGCCGTAGCAGTTACACCTCCGATGGCGAACTTCTGCGCGCCATCGAGGAATTCACGGCGGCTGATGTCGCCGTGAACGTAACGGTCGAATAGGTTCAACAACTCCTGCGGGAAATCCGTCGCTTTTTTTCGTTCCATTCGAGTGACTCCTTCGTTGTTGGTTCCGAATGTGGGGGAATCCCCGGTAAAATCCGACGCACAGGATAGCACCTCCTTGATCTCGGAAAACATTTCTTATGATGCGATCGAGAGATGGGTATCTCGCCAGTTCCTGATGGATGCCGTTATCGCAAAGTGGCCCCACAGACCGTCGTCTTATGAGCACGTTTGATAACACACGACCCGTTGATTCTGTGCCATCTAATTAGCGAGTCAGCGGCAGGAGTCCTTTTCTGAGTCTTTCCTACGTGAAGCGCGCCCTACGTAAGCTCGAACTCGTCATTTCGGCCATTTCAGTCCGTCATTGTTGTATCATTCCGCGCAGAAATACAAGATGGACTGCATGCTGGCGATCAGGAGGCATGATGACTCGGACGTGGGTTAGCGCGGCTTTAACGATGATTCTCCTCGCTTCATTCTCCTTTGCTATTTCACGTGCGCGTGGACAGTCAAATTCTCCCGACGCGGACTCAGCTGCGATCAGGCAAGTCATTACGGATTTCCTCGACGCCTTTAATCGCCACGACGCACGCGCCTGGGCAATGCCCTTCGCTGAGGACGGTGACTTCACAAACGTCACCGGGCTTACCCGCCACGGCCGGAAGGAAGTGGAAGATCGTTTTACGGGGCTGTTTGCAGGCCCTCTAAAAACCGCCCATCGGACGTCCACTGTGAGGCACATACGATTTATTACTCCGGATATTGCGGCTGTCGATGCTGACTGGGAATTGGTTGGATCGAAAGCGTCCGACGGCTCAGAGAATCCAGTCCGCAAGGGGCTCTTCACCTGGGTAATGACAAAGCAGAACGGCCACTGGTTGTTCACCGTTTTCCACGAGTCTGAATTTGCTCCCACGAGGTGAGAGAATTCAAATGGAGCGGCTAGTGGTCTGTGCCTGGCTCGGCCACGGAATTCGCCGCCGTGGTTGCGCGGGCGGAACCAACCTCCCGCGAGGCTAAGTAGGCGGCTATCGCCACAAAATCCTCAGCATTCAACTTGGAAACAACCGGCTTCATCAGGCTAGTCCACTCGCCGTTACGAGCGCCTTGCTGAATGTCGCTGAGCTGGCGCACGACATAGCTCGGAGAGCGTCCCGCAATTCCAGGTACGGGACCGAGACCCTGCAGATCCGCACCGTGGCAGACCTCACACTGAACCGTTTTGCCTCCGCCACCTTTCATGACCAGGGCTTCACCCCTCTTGAGGCTGCCCACCGGCACGTACGCGATGAAGCCGGATCGGTCGTCGCGAAGCTGCTCGGTTGCTTCGGTATTCACTGGCGTTTCTATGATGCGCTGGCCGATTGGCTCTTGCGCGTTCCCCTCCAGCCTCAGGAACATGCCACCTCCGATACGCGTTTTCGGCACGGTCCTGGTTTCGACGACCTTGATCCACGGCGTCCATTTCATCGAGCTAAAATACTGAGCGGCAGCATTTATCTCTTCATCGCTCATAGCCGCTGCGAACCCAATCATCAGATATGTGTTGGGCTTTCTAGGGTCGGCGCTCTTTCTTGCGCCGTTCTTGAAGTCGTACATTGTGTGCACGAAATAGGAGTAAGGAAGGCCCGCTATGCCGGCGTTTTCCGGACGGCCTTTGCCGTTCGGGTAGTGGCAGAGGGAGCAGGCGCGCACTTCTGGTTTCCGGCCGTGCGCGACGACTTCCGGCATCTGCTGGTGGTCGCTGGGATACCAGTCGGCCGGACCGTAGCTGTCACGGATCTGCGTAACCGTGAAAGACAGGGGGCTGCCGGAAACGCGTTTCAACGTTCCGTCATCTGGAACTGGCGCAAAAGTGGGAGGGTCCACGGGAGCGTTCTCCGTTGGGCTTGCGGGTGATGTAAAGCCGTACGCCCATGGCGGCGGAGGGGCAGCGGTCTTTTCTTGTTGCGGAGGCTTAGCTTCCACTGCAGAAATGAGAAACAAACCAATCACCAGAGTCCGGACGCAACTCCTCATGAATGCCTCCTCGTATCTCGCTGACTTCTGAAATGACTCTTGTTTGACTGGGGTTGATTGAAACATGACTCAGGCTATGGATTCAATACAACAGATTGGAGGATAGCGCCTGAGCCGAGGTGATCGATCCCGTGGCAGGATCAGCTCATCGCGCGATCAGAGCTGGGGCGTGCGTACTACGTCACGCGACCTACCTAGGCGCAGCGTCTATTCGCGCCGACTCACGCGCACGGTCGAGAACGTATGCATGAATGAGTCGAACCTGCGGTGAAGTGATGTCCTCCGAAAACGACGGCATCCCGAGCTCCCGCCGCTCCCCGCCCCGCACGATTTCCTCGAACATTTCGTGCGTTGGCACTGCGGCAAAACGCAAGTCAAGCACCGATCCGCCGCTCACCACCTCTGCGCCATGGCAGCGTGCACAAAATGTGGCGTAGAGTACGCGGCCCTTTTCAATCTCGGGCCGGGATGCCGCCACGTGGAAAGTCGGCATCGGAACCGGTGGAACCACTCGTTCGTAATGAGGGAGCGTCGCCGACCCTCCAAGCGAGAACGACAAAAGTTTTCCTGGCCCGACCTTTCCTTTGCCGGTGGCCCGATTGCCGAGCACCTCGGGTCCGCCCCATCCGGCGAGTACCGCGATGTACTGGGTGCCGTCCACTTCGTACGTCATAGGTGGCGCCGCGATCCCGATCCCAGCGTCGAATTCCCACAGCAGTTTGCCATCGGTCGCCCGATAGGCCTGGAGCTTTCCGTCCGCTCGTCCCTGAAATACGAGATTCCCGGCGGTAGACAGCGTTCCTCCGCTGTTCGGGTCAGGGTGTTCGGCATGCCACACTTCGCGCTGGGCCACTGGATCCCAAGCCACGAGCCGTCCGCTGGGTTTCATCTTAAGCCATTGCTCGCGCACGGGCCCTCGGTAACCCCTGTCGACTCCGGTGGTCTGGTCATGCAGATTGATCTTCCAGTCGGGTGCCACCGCTTGAAGGGACGTGGCGTCGAGGACTCCCAGATACACAAGCCCCGTAACGGGATTGAACGACATTGGGTGCCAGTTGTGTGCGCCTCCGCTCGAGGGCCTTACGATTGTCGCGTCCTTGAGTTGCCGGGTCACAGCGTTCTCAATGGGACGCCCGTTGGAATCGATGCCCGTGGCCCAGTTGATCTGAGCATAGGGGCGCGCCGAAATGAGCTTGCCTGTCTCCCGGTCCAGCTCATAGAAAAAACCGTTCTTGTTCGCTTGCATCAACACACGACGTTGCCGCCCTTCGATCGTGAGAGTGGCGAGCATCAACGGCTGCGTCGCGTCGTAGTCCCAGTTGTCTCCCGGCGTCGTCTGATAGTGCCAGACCTGTTCCCCGTTGTCGGCGCGGAGCGCGACGATGGAAGCGATGTACAGATTGTCGCCTTTGCCGCGCAGCCGGTCGTACCAAGGCGAGCCGTTCCCGGTGCCGAAGAATACGAAGTCGAGTTCCGGATCGTACACAATCGTGTCCCACGCGGTTCCGCCGCCCCCTGCCTTCCACCACTCACCCGACCACGTAGCTGCCGCGCGGCGCATCGCTTCGGACTCGAACGGCTTTGACGGGTCGCCGGGCACGGTATACGTCCGCCAGATCTGATTGCCGGTCTCCGCGTCGTACGCGGAGACGTAGCCGCGCACGGCGTACTCCGATCCGGCGTTTCCAATAAACACGCGCCCCTTTGCGATCCGAGGCGCGCCAGTGATCGCATACGGGCCGTCCTTGGGAGTGGTCTGAATTTCCCAGACCACTGCGCCAGTCTTGGCGTTGAGCGCGATGAGGCGGCCATCGAGCGTCCCGGCATAGACGCGGCCCCGGTAGAGCGCGACGCCGCGATTGACCACATCGCAGCACACGAACTTCGCGTGGTCCTTCGGGACATGTGGATCGTATGTCCACAGCAGGTGACCTGTTCGCGCATCAAACGCGTACACGAGGCTCCACGCGCTCGTCGTGTAGAGCACGCCGTCCTTGACCAGTGGCGTCGCTTCGAGTCCGCGCAGGGTTCCGAGATCGAATGACCACGCGAGGCCGAGCCGGCCTATGGTCTGCTCGTCGATTTGTTGAAGGCGGCTAAAACGCTGCTCGGAGTACGTGTGGCCGTAGGTAATCCAGTTCGCGGAGTCCGCGTCCGCTGCCTGAAGCGCAGCGTCATCCACTGCCACTACGCGACTGCGGGTGCAACCGGTGATCGCCAGAATGCAGACGGCCGCCGTTGCCAGTGTTAATTTTCGGGACGACTTGTGACGCATCGCATCCTCCGTTCAGGATTTTTTATTTGACCTTCATGGGTTAGGTCCCACCGGGTGGACTCTCCCCGTGGTCTTAAGGACACGGAATTCGCTGCTCCACGTCGTAGAAGCATGTCACGGACGACTGGATAGTCTCCGCACTCCGATTCAATGATAGGACAGTCCCCGATAACTTTTCGCTAACTATGAATCGCGGATGGGAATGACCGCGGCCGCCAGCGATTAGTGCGGCTCAGCACCCTCAATCGGTGCCACTCCTGGCTGTGCGCCACCTTGTGGAGCGCGCCCGCCACCTTGGGCGGGATTGCGCGCAAGGTTTGCCTTCGCTCCGAGCTGGATGATCTGCGGTTCGCCAGGAGCCTGGAAGAACGTGAATCCCGGGCGATCCTGCCAAGCCTGCGGTCCTCCCAGCCTGATCCCGTGCTCCAGCGTCACGTCGTGGATTCTCGTGACCATGGCTTCATACTCCTTGTCGCCCTGCCGGTGCCCGGAAAAATTGCCCAGGTCGGTGCTGGCGGCGAAGATGACGTCGATCCCGGGAACGGACGCGATTTTCTCGGCGTTCTCAACGCCGATGGGCGTCTCAATCATGATCACCACCACCATGTTGTCATTGGCGGTCTGGCGGTAGTCGGCTCCCCACAGGGCTCCGTACTGGCCGTTGCCCTGGCTGCGCCGACCCTCGGGCGGATACTTGGACCACTTCACCGCTGCTTGAGCCTTCTCCACCGTGTCGACCGTCGGTACGATTATTCCCACAGCGCCGATGTCCGTCGCCTTCTGGATATCGCTCTCCGTCGCGTCCGGCACGCGAATAAACGGCATCGCCGCAGCCCCCCTGCAGGCCCAAATCATTCTGGCCACGTCCTGGAAGGTGAGGGGGCTGTGCTGCATCTCAATCCACAGGAAATCGTACCCGGCATTCGCCATGGCGCAATAGATATTCGGATCGGGAGAGAAGATGGTGGCGCCGACAATCTGCTTGCCGTCCTTCAGTTTCTGTTTGGCAGTGTTGTAAAGCCGCACTGGCGTCTTTTGCTGTTGCACTTGCGTCTCCCCAGGTGTTATCCAGCAAAATACCATACAAATCAAAGTGAATGAGACGATTTGCCTTGCTCTCATCGGCTTCTCCTTGGACGGAAGCATCGCTTCGGACGACGACGCAAAATTATAGTACCTCGCACACCAAGGCTTATTCGCAATGATCCCGAGTCTGTCCTACCTTGTGCTCTGGACGCAAGAAGAATCGGTCAGACAAAGGGAGGGGCGCTTCACGAAGCATGCATGGGCTCAACTCAGGAATGTTCTTCCTGAGGTTGGCCGTGGAACCCGTCCCGCTGCGAACCAAATTGGTAACCAAACAGAAACTGCGATACAATCGGCGCGGCCTAACTAATTGATTCCCCCCATATAGGCCCGTAGCTCAGTTGGTTAGAGCGCTACCTTGACACGGTAGAGGTCTGCGGTTCGAGTCCGCACGGGCCTACCATCCATTTCGATGGCTTCTTTATACATTCTGCAAAGCGAAAAGACGGGCCAATATTATGTTGGATCTACCAGCGACCTCGACCGCCGTGTCTCAGAGCACCTTCGCGATCACACTCCTTCGACCCGAAAACGAGGTCCTTGGAAACTGGTCCTTCGGGAAGATTTTGCGACGCTTTTGGAAGCGCGGCGGCGAGAAGCAGAAATCAAAAAGTGGAAATCACCGCGGCTAATTCGAGGCTTAATCGAAAGCTCGGCTGGTTAGAGCGGGCCGACCTGGTCGGCCAGGTCTGCGGTTCGAGTCCGCACGGGCCTACCATCTCATTCCCTTGATCTGCCTTCACTTAGGGTTTGGCACTCCTTTGCGAGAAAGTCTAAATTTCCGGCACTGTAGCAGGTTTTGTAGCAGGTATGAGTCTTGATCTGTGTTGATTGGCTCTTTTGAGAGAGCATGATTCCAAGTTCCAGAAAACCCTCATGAATTGGAACAGACTTCAAGAAGCAGGGTGTTCCCTGGTTGTCCCGCACAAAAACGGCTCCCCTCACGGAGGTATTAAGATGGTTGGAGCTCGCTCAAAAACCAATGATTTTCGTAGCTCAGAGAGAGTCCTGAGCAGAGAACAGGCTCAGGCAGGATGTCCAGCAGCACAGCTAGAAATCGCAGAATCTACAGATATCGAAAGTTCGTATGAACTGACGCTCTGAAACTTGTTTACGCCAGCCAGGGACTTTTCTGCGGCGTTATTCTACGCAATTCTGGCTTACACATCGGGACGGGGATAGAATTCGAACGACAATGAAGCGCAAGAGAATGCAAACTAGACGGCTGCAACGCAGGGTGGCAAATCTGTCAGGCGATGTTGGGATAGCATGCGCCACTGAAAGAAAGTATCGAATTTCGGGGCACGAATCGTTTCCGTGCCGCTACACGTGGTTGCCCAAAGCGGTGCATGGCCTTCAGAAGAATCCCAAGCTGTTTGCTGATGAAGCGGGAGCCATCGTTGATTTGGGCGTCGGCAAAAACATGGTGCGCTCCATTCGTTTTTGGGCGCAGGCGGCAGGAGTAGTGAGCCCTGCGAAAAAGTGCGAATACTACCTCACAGATTTTGGCGTGTCTCTACTCGGCGAACGTGGCCGTGATCCATTCCTGGAGGATATTCGGACACTATGGCTCCTTCATTGGAATCTTGCGACCGATGTTGAAAACCCTCTTCTTGCTTGGGATTACCTGCTGAATCGGTGGCAGGATCCCGAGCTTGTTCCAAGCGTATTGCTAAGGGCTTTAGAAAAAGAGGCTATGAAGGAAAACGAGGGCGTTTCACCAGTAACGTTGGAACAGCACCTCGATACCTTTCTGCACACCTATGTTCCCACGCGGGGGCGAAAGGGCGAAGTGCTGGAAGACAACCTTGATTGTCCCCTTGTTGAACTTGAGTTTGTTGTAAAGGTAGGCGACAGGGAGCTAGATCGGTTGGGTGCAGAAAGGTAAATTCGCCGATATCATCGCGGTTTCAAGGAACCCGCTCAAGGATATTTCTGAGCTGCAGCGAGTTAAATTTGTGATGAAGGCGGCAAAATCGTCCGAAACGATTTGAATTGATTTAAATCGGCGGGCGCCGTGGGTTTCGAGTCCGAGACGTCCGCTCGATTGGTAGCTAAAGACTTTAAGAGGAGATTAAAAGTAAAAAAGATCGGGTCAATCTTGCTGCTTTTCACTTTAACAGTGACGACGAGGACGAGTGCATAGAATAAGGAGCTCCTCAAGTTAGTGGCTACAACGCCTCTTCCCTGGTTCGCAGGAGATTTCGACCATTTCTCGATTGATCTGAAAGGAAAGCGCCTGTTCCTGACGGCCGAAGACCATAAGTCGGTTGAGATCTTTGATCTTGATGGCAAGAGAATTCAAATCATTACCGGATTTGCAGCACCGCACGCAATACTCTTCCAGGTGATTAGTATGAATAGGCATCATTTGGATTGCCAACGGAGAAAACGATGAGGAATATTGCCGGTTATGTCGTGTTCGCGATCGCCCTAGCAATCGGCTCCTGGCAGCTCGCGAGGAGCGCTGACGCCGAGCAGAAGCAACAACAGATAGGTGTCCCGACCTTCCAGGTCGACCCCTTGTGGCCTAGGATGGAAGGCAACTGGATCTTCGGTTCAATTGGTGGAATTGCGATCGACCCGACAAACGACCATGTCTGGGTGATCCAGCGCCCCGGGACACTGGATAAGGACGAGAACTATGCGGCACAAACACCGCCTAAAGGAAATTGTTGCGTACCGGCGTCACCAATCATGGAGTTCACTCCTGAGGGGGCGTTCGTGCAAGGGTGGGGAGGGCCTGGCGAAGGGTATGATTGGCCGGAAAGGGAACACGGCATCACGATTGACTATCAGGGTAACGTCTGGATTGCAGGAGCTGGAAAGAATGACAACCAGATCCTGAAATTTACCAAGGCTGGAAAGCTGCTGCTACAGATCGGCAAAGCCGGAAAAAGCACTGGCAGCAGCGATACTCAGAATCTCAATGAACCCTCATCCACATTTGTGTATCCGAAAACGAAGGAGGTATTTGTTTCAGATGGATACGTAAACAGGCGAATCATCGTCTTTGACGCGGACTCAGGGAAGTTTAAACGCATGTGGGGAGCATACGGAAATAAGCCCGATGACTCGGCTCCACGCATACGTCGGTCTCCATTCGATCGTCCCCAGGATGATCCTGTGGAGTCGCTTAGCAGGGAACCCGCCCCCCAACAATTTAATTTGGTCCATTCGGTTCTGATTTCTAATGACGATATGGTTTATGTTGCCGAGCGTTCAAACAACCGAATCCAAGTATTCAAGCCAGACGGGACCTTTATCAAGGAAGCATTTGTAGCCAGGGAGATGACTACTCCTTCGGGTTCTGTGGGAAGCCTTGCGTTCTCAGCTGATAGCCGGCAGTCGTTCTTATATGTCACGGGTGGTGATGACACACTGCGTATACTGAATCGCGACACGCTCCAGCCGGTCGGGCAAGTTGGTCGCTTGGGGCACTACCCCGGGCAGTTTTATCACTTGCACGTCATCGCCGTTGACTCGAAAGGCGATATCTATACGGGGGAGAATACTGGGAAGCGTGTGCAAAAATTCTTATTTAAGGGTCTGTCGCCGAAGCCGACTCCAGATAGGCCCACGAACTAAACCGAATATCGGATCAGCTCTTCCAGGCTGTGGATTTCAGTCGTCGCAGATACGTAAAAATGCGCTATGATTTTCGCCAGGAACATGATCAGGAGTGGGTCACTTCAGAAATAGCTTTTCCAGTTGCCGCCCAATGGATGTATAAAGTGCGGCCTTTGTCCGGAAAGGAAAATCATTCATGAGATATCGCGGAATATCAGAACTTCGAGCGATGGCAGTGATCTTGGCCCTTTCTGTTGGCGCATGCGTTTTACCCTCGGCGAGTGGCCGTACGGAAACCGCGGCGCCACTCTCGGACAAGCAAACCGTAACCGGCAAAATGTATAAGTTCGATAAGATTACCGACGGTGTCTACTTTGCGACGGCGGCCGGAGGCGCCATCACCGGCGGCAATCACCCGATTTTTATCAACGAAAACGACGTGGTTCTGGTTGACTCCGGCACCACGCCCTCTGCCATGCGAGCCCTGCTGGGGGATTTGAATCTGATTACAAACAAACCCGTCCGCTGGGTCATCAATACCCATTGGCACTACGATCACGTGGACGGCAATTCGGTCTTTAGACCCGACGTCGAAATCATTGGACACGAATATGTGCGTAACGCCCTCCTGAACCTTGACGTATACCCCAAAGAAATCAATTGGAAGTTGACCGACATGCGGGAGCAGGTGCAGTCGCTTCGCAAGCAAGTTGAAAAAGAGAAGGATCACGCGCAACGGAAAGCATTGGAAAACCAGATCGCGGACGTTGAGGGCACCATGGCGGAGCTGAAAGAAATCAAGCCGGTTCCGCCCTCGACAACCTTTGCATCCAGAATGACCCTGTTTCGCGGACAGCGCGAAATTCAGCTGCTATTTCTAGGTCGCGGTCACACCGGAGGTGACACCGTAGTCTTTCTGCCGAAAGAGCGAATTGTCTGCACCGGGGATTTGATGGAGAGCAAGCCAGCTTCGTTAAGCAGCGGTTTTTTTGACGAATGGATCACGACTTTGGACGCCCTCAAAAAACTGGATTTTGACACGGCCTTGCCTGGTCATGGCACGCCCTTTCATGGAACAGCCCTCATCACAGCGTTCCAGGATTACTTGGCCGATGTAATCGTGCAGGTGAAAAAGTTCCACGACCAGGGATTGACCGCCGAGCAGACCGCCCAAAAAGTTGACCTGACGTCCCACCGCAAGGATTTCCCGCAGATTGAGGGTCCCGGGGTTGACGTGGTTGGCGTTAGGCGCATATACGAATGGATGGACAGCCGAGATAGATCTGTGCAATAGCCCGACCGTTATCGGAACGTCATCGAGGAATATGCACCAAGCTTATACTCCAGGGTGCGACGCGCGAATTCCATCAATTTAGTGCTTATTGAAATAGGTAAGATTCGATCCCCACCGTCCCTAAACGGGGTTCGAGGAAGATTGCGTGCACCCCAAACTACGCTGGGAACGTCCTAAGGAAGATGGTCAGGATCATTTTGACTCTCCAGCTGGTGCGCGATGCTGAATATTAAGAAGATTCTTCTGCCGGTTGACTTGCCGAATGCCTCGCTGCGTGTGATTCATCAGGCTGCGACATTGGCCCACCATTTCCATTCTGAGATCGTGATGCTGCACGTCGTGACAGCGCTGAGTCATACCGCCGGTGTGCTGGAGGACGGCCCCGAGCTCGCTGGTTGGGATATGCTCGCGGAGATCATGAGAGGGGCCCAGAAAAACCTGGACCAGTCTCTCGAGCCGGAGCTAGGTGGCCTGACCATTCAGCGCGTGTTGGTCAAAGGCGACCCGGCCCAGGCAATTGTGCAGACGGCTCAGCAGGAAAAAGCCGACCTGATCATGATGCCGTCCCACGGCAACACGTTCTACCAGTTTCTTCTGGGCTCTGTGACAGCGAAAGTGCTACACGGGACCGAGTGCCCGGTTTGGACCGGCGCCCACGTGGAACAATCGCCAGCGCAGGAGTTTGCGATCCGCAACGTCCTGTGCGCGGTCGATTTCAGCCCCCATAGCCGCAAAACTGTGTCGTGGGCCGCGCAGATGGCGGCCGAATTTGGTTCCCGCCTTACGCTTGCCCACGTCACTGCCGGGGTGGAGTTTTGGGGGCCTGGCGGCAGCTACGTCAATTCAGAGTGGAAAGAGGCGCTCGTCGGCTCCGCTTCTCAGCATATCGCAAAGCTCCAGCAAGACATGGGCATTAAGGCAGAGGTATTTATCGGCAGTGGTGACGTGCCTAAAGTGCTGAGCCAAGCTGCGAAGCAGACGAAGGCGGACTTGCTGGTTATCGGGTGCCGCCCTTATGGCGGTCACCTGCGGACCCACGGCTACGCAATCATTTGCGCGGTGCCGATTCCAGTTCTGAGCGTGTGAGGACCCTGACTCGTTGCGCGCATAGTATCCTTGATGGGCAAACCAGGCTGGAATCTCGCGTTCAAGAACCACCTCCTTGCTGGACAGAATCAACTACAGAAGCCCTCCGAAGTGCCTGTGCGTTCAATCGCCCCTGCGGCCTCGGCTCGCATGCAAAGTATGCATTGACGAAGTTCACCTAAGCACCTGTATCTCAACGCCGTCTACAGATCCGAATCACAGTCCGACGATTGAGCCGAAATTCCCTGGCAATCCGACCTCATTCACTTTCTTGCGCGATAGATGCGACAATTTCATGAAAATGCAAGCGGCGTATCGCAGGGGCTCGCGCCGGTTTGCGCTGCAGACCAGTTCCCGGAACGAGCGCAACAGTACCGTGTGCGGGGAGTCCGGTTAGAAAACTTCGCCGCGAGGGGCAGGACGGACGAGAGGCATTCTAGCTGGCAAAGTCTGCGCCTCCCTGGGTCAGGGATGCTACCACAAGCCGGACCCGTGGTTAGTGGACAGCCGCTTTGCCCCTGCCGTGCGCGGGTTTGCGCATCAACGCAACCAGCGGCAGCATCAGCAGGAACAGCGCGGCCAGCAGCCAGTAGGTCTGGTTGAACGCGAGCATAGCCGCTTGCCTTTGCACCATGGCGAAAATGGCCGCGTAAGCGCGGCGGTTTGCCGTCACCGCGTCGGCGCCGCGCGACAGAAACAGGCGGCGCAGCATCTCCAGGGAAGTTTGGGTCCGCGGGTTGCCGGGGGTGATATTCGCCGCCAACGTGTTCGTGTTGATCTGTTCGTTGCGAGCGACCAGCGTCGTCACCGCCGCGATTCCGAAGCTCCCGCCAAGGTTGCGCATCAAGTTGAATATGCTGGTGGCGTTGCCCATCGCCTCCCGGGGGATGGCATCCATCGTGATCGTTGTCAGCGGAACGAAGAGAAATGCCAGCGAGGCGCCCTGCAGAAACTGCGGCCAGAAGAGGTTCGAAAAGCCGACGTCCAGGCTCAGGCTGCCCAAAAGGAGCAGGCTGATAGCGCAGGCTATGATACCCACCCCCAGCAGCTTGCGCGGATCAAACCGCGTCATGATGGCGCCCACGATGGGCATGGTGATGAACGAGCCCAACCCCCTGGGAAACATGGCCATGCCCGCCTGCAGCGCCGTATAGCCCAGCAGCGTCTGCAGCATGATCGGCAGCATCACCAGGCTGCCGTAAAGCACCACGCCCAGCATGGCCATCAGATACACGCCCGTGGAGTAGGTCCGCAAACGGAACACCTGCAAGTCCAGCACCGGATGGCCAACATACAATTCATAGATCACCAGGGTCGCCAGGGCGACGATCGAAACGACGGCCAGTGCCGCAATCCAATGCGAGCTGAACCAATCTTCCTCCTGGCCTTTGTCGAGCACGATCTGCAGAGAGGCCACACCCACCGCCAGCATGCCGATGCCCCAGTAATCGATCCGCTGCGACATCCGCCGGATATACGACGGGTCAAAGATGAAGAGCTCCGTCATCACCAGCGAAGCGATGCCCACCGGCACGTTGATGTAGAAGACCCAGCGCCAGCTGTAGCTGTCGGTGAGCCATCCGCCGAGCACCGGGCCGAGCATCGGCGCCACCACGATCCCCAGCCCCCAAAAGGCCATGGCCTTGCCACGGCCCTCGGACGGAAAAGACTCCAGCAATACAGCCTGGGAAATCGGCTGCAATGCGCCCCCGCAAGCGCCTTGCAGGATGCGGAACACGATGAGCAAAACCAGATTCGGCGCCAGGCCGCACAGGAACGACGCCACAGTGAAGCCGGACACGGCCATCATCAGGAGCCGCTTGCGTCCGAGAAAACTCGCCAGCCACCCGGTGATGGGCAAAATGACGGCGTTGGCCACCAAATAAGACGTCAGCGCCCAGGTGGCCTCGTCCACGGTCGCCGACAGGCTCCCGGCAATGTGCGGCAGCGAGACATTGACCACCGTAGTGTCCAGCACTTCCATGAACGTGCTCAGCATCACCGCGATGGCGATGATCCATGGATTGATGTGCTCGCTTTTCGGACTTGTCGGAGCTTCCATCGTTGCGGCCAGGCTGGCTTAGAGTATCGTTATACGATAATTGCCGGCGCCTCTGACAAACTTTTCGCACGGGAGCTCCGGCCCAGTTGCACAGGCCTCCTGCCTGTGCTCCCTTTCATAGAGCCGGTGACGCCGCACACAAGTCCCGAGCGCAGTCGAGGGGCGAGAAATTTCTCTCGCGCTGAGGGGTATGAGAAGTGGAATTCCGTACCCGTTATGTTGCGCCGGTTGCAGGCTACGGCTGAGCAATATGGGTTTCAAGTTGCCCACCCATTCTAGGAGAAAGCGTTCTGAGCTAACGCCGCAAGAGTTGGTTCACAAGTCAGTTCCGCTGGCTCTCGGAACACGTGATTGCGCTGGAATATTCATAGTCCTCGACAGTGATTATGACCCCGCATGCGGTATCGGTCCCAATGATCTTGCCGAAGTTTACAGGGAGTGTTGCTCTTTCCGTAGGATGGTGAGGGCTTTTGGTGTTCTGGCGGAAGCAGCCGGAACACCTGTTGAGAACTGGCCACCACGAGGTTGTTAGCACAGCACGGTGTAGCCGAATTTGTCCCTACGTGTTCTACCCCCCACGACAATTGAAGGGATAGGAGATAGGACACTTTGAAACTGCCCTCCCCCCTCGTTTTCGAGTTGTGACGCGGTTCAAGGTGCTACCGTGGGATCGCTCAAGGCCAACCGCCGGGAGAATCGCGGTAAAAGACCACATTCCGAGAAGAGAACTTCTCGGGAGGTAGCGACATCGGCGTTCATTTAGCGCGCTGTTGAAGAATTCGATGTGCGTTATTGTACAAGTCCCGGAGTGAAATCCCCGAGCCTGGCAGGCAATCAAAGGACGATTTGCGGATGTGTTCACAAGTGGACAGACTCCAATTTCTGGCTCGCCTTAATATGCAATCCACGATCCAAGGAGGAGAACCATGAAGGCACGCTGTTTAGCGACTGCTGTATTGGCAATTGGAATCTTCGCAGCTTCAGGAATTGCACTTCGTGCACAAGGGAGCATCACCTTCACGTTTGGTGATCGAGACCGCCAGGCTATGCGTGAATGGTACCGCGACCACTATAATGCGCGGGAGTTTCAGGACCAGCGACGCTGGAATGACAAGTTGGAGCAAAGACTTCAGGTTGGGATCGTTCTCGCTCCCGATCTGCGGGCATGGGCGCGTCCTGCACCGCAGGACCTATATGGACGTTTGGCCCCTCTACCGAGGGGTTATCGATATATGATTATTGGGGATCATGTCGTTGTAGTGGACGACCGATGGGTGATTTACGACGTAAACCATTTCGACCGCTTCGAAAATCCCGATCAACAAGTGATGCGTGATTGGTACGGCGGGCATCGTGATGCTCGAGAATTTGAAGGCCGCCAGCGCTGGAATGATCGATTTGAGCAGCGTATTCGAGTAGGGGCCGTGCTCGATCGCGACTTAAGGAGATTGGCTCGCCCTGTACCAGCAGACCTTCTGGATCGGCTGCCGCCCAGGCCGCGCTATTTGCGGTACGTGGTTGTCGGGGATCACATTTGTTTGATCGACAATCGGTGGACCGTTCGCGACGTCTTGCACTTTGAACGTTAGGGAGATTCTCTCAACCTACCGCACGACAATTGCAGCAATCGAGGTCTGCAGATAGCCCGCGCAGAATATGGCACTGGAACCCGCATCATGGATGTCATCAACCGTCTAACTCCCGAGAAACGCATTATAAAAGGGCGCCCTTTTCAAGTAGGTTTGATCGTTCGCCTCTATCCCTACAGGAAGGAGCACCCTTATGAATGACGCCAAGTATATTGGGCTGGATGTTCACCAAG
>JBGPCF010000100.1:0-25136 GCA_041481635.1 Terriglobia bacterium
CCCTCAGCGCATTTATGAAGCGCTCCTGGATTTCCAGCAGTTCAGCACATTCACTGGTTTGCCTGCGGAGATCAATCGCCAGGAGGGGGGCGCCTTTTCTTTGTTCGGGGCCAGAATTGTTGGACGGAACGTCGAACTGGTTCCCAATCGGAGAATCGTCCAGGCTTGGCGGCCTGCCAGTTGGGACCCGGGTGTCTTTTCGATCGTCAGGTTTGAACTCAAGGAGCAGGGCTCCCATACCAATGTCGTTCTCGATCACACAGGCTTCCCGGAAGGCAGCTTTCGACACCTCGACCAGGGATGGTACCTGCGCTATTGGGAGCCCCTCAAGAAATTTCTTGTCTAAGTAGAACTAACTCGCATTGCTGTTAAGGGCTGCGCGTCGAGGTGCCGTCAACGCCTGGCACATTCCGGGCCTTTCGTCACCAACTCGCCCGCACCGGATTGTCTCTGAGTGCGCCGTCGCTCGGCCAGAACTTCGGTTTGGCCCAGCGGATTCGTCGATAAACAGTAGGCGATTACCCAGGATCGATCAGCTTCTATCGAAGTGCGAAGTACATCGGTTCATTGTTTACATAGCTGCTGGGTTGGCTTAGGCAAAAAGTTGCCATGAAGTCGGCACGTAATTGGTGGGACCTTAGGACAGTATCTGGCCCAATAAGCCGTCCACAAACCATTAGATAGCGACCAAATCACTACTGCTGGTGTAAAATAGTTTATGCAATAACAATCTGGACGCTCGATCTAAGGTTTGGAAACGGCCATGATCCGATGTTTGTTGCTGACAACAGTCTTGTCCCTCGGCCTAATCTGCTCGAATCTCTCGTCTCAAGTTTTCAAAACGGGGCCTCTGGAAAACACTGCTGGAGGCGGGGGCCCTCCGGGCGGCCAAGTCTACGCAATTGTAATCGATCCCCATAACTCCGCAGTGGTGTATGTCGGAACCGAAAGTGGCGGAATTTTCAAGAGCACTGACAAGGGAGTAACTTGGACCGGGGCGAAATTCGGAATCACGGACAATCGGATTTACGCCCTGGCAATCGATCCCTCCGACACCCGCACGCTCTATGCGGCAACTGCCGATGGGGTATACAAAAGTGAGAACGGTGGAGCGAGCTGGAATACAGCCAGTGTCAGAAATTCCCCGTTTGCGTTGAAGTTGCTGGTTGCACCTTCGAAACCTGCCACCGTCTATTCCTCAAGCGGTCTGCTCTTTAGAAGCGATAGTGGAGGAGCGAGTTGGAAGAAATTCAAATCTGTCCAAGAAGCGACCTATATTGACCTGTTGGCAATAGACCCGCACGATCCCAGTACAATCTATGCAGAAATCAGCCGCCCACCGGATGTCGTAGCCGATGACGGCTGGCACGGCAATGGGCTCTACAGGAGTACAAACCGGGGGGAAGCCTGGACACAGATCAGCTCTGTTTCGGTCACAGCAATCGTCATCAGCGGGAACCCAGCGACCATTTACGCCGCGAGCGACGAGGGAATCATTAAATCGACTGACAACGGCAAGACGTGGAAGGAAAGCGATTCCGGACTGTCAAACGCGGGAGTCCGGAATCTGGTAGTTGATCCAAGCAATCCTACCATCCTCTACGCCATCACGGAGGACCCCTCGGTATTCTTTTCTCTCCACGATGATCTGAGTAGGGTCTTCAAGAGCACGGACCATGGCAATAGCTGGACGAAGATAAGCTCTTTTCCGGCCCGAGACTTGGCGGTGGATCCCGCTGACTCCTCCACCCTCTATGCCGGGACCCGAACAGGAGTCTTCAAGAGTACCGATGGAGGGGCGAGTTGGCAACCCACGAACTCTGGGATCTCGGCGTCCACGGTAAGAATCCTGGCGATGAATCCTCGCGACCCATCCACTATATATGCCGTTGCCCGTGCCGGAATCTTTAGGAGCACCGATGGTGGCAACAGGTGGAGAGCCGATAATGTCTCCGGCAACTACTGGATCAACGCCTTTGCGACGGCACCATCCAACTTTTCAATAGCCTACGCCGGCGGCATAGGTGGAATTCTCAAGACTACCGATCGAGGCAGATCCTGGGCGCCGGTTGCATGGCCCTTCACGAATGAGTGGGTTGAATCATTGGCCGTCGATCGTTCCAACCCTTCCATCATTTATGCTGGCACCGGCGGGTTGGTGCATAAGAGTACAGACGGGGGCGAAAGCTGGGGAAAATCCATTCAAATATTTCCTGATAGCCGGGCCGGAGCGGTGATTGCATTGCTGATCACTCCCTCCAATCCAGACACAATTCTAGCGGGAACCAATGAGGGAGAGGTATTCAGGAGCATCGACGCTGGTGAGATTTGGACCCAACTCAACTCGGACTCCATCATTGCCACTTATCCCTATCGTGGCCCTGAGATAATCGTGCAGGACCCCATCGATCCTTCCATTCTTTACGCAGGGGCGACAGATTGCGGGGTTTATAAAAGCGTCGATGGAGGAAGGCAATGGAAACAAACGAATGCCGGTTTGGGAAACATCAGCGTTGAAGCTCTGGCGATCGATCCCTCCAACCCCGCAACAATTTATGCCGGAACTACCAGGCGCGGAGCGTTCAAAAGCACGAACCGCGGGGAATCTTGGACGCCCATCAACTCCGGCCTTCCTCCCAACGTGTGGGTTACAGCGCTTGCGATTGACCCCTCCAAACCAAAAACTATCTACGCTGGGACCGATGGTGCCGGGGTTTTCAAAAGCACCGACGGTGGAGTGACTTGGCTACCCACAGGTTCTCGATAATTGGTGACAGCGCCATAGGAGGTTTGGTTTTCGCACGCCCCAAAATGCGGGAACTCAAGGGCCATGTGCAGGCTCACAGAGTTCTAGGCCAGAGTCGTACCAAGACAATTCCTGCATGCCCTCAGCACCGCGGGCGGATTGCACTCCATAAACGCCTCTGAGTTGATTAAACTGAACTAGTTGCGGATCGTCGACCACTCGGAAACTATTCCACGGCCTTTTCAAGCAAGGCGCCGGCCGCGGCGATGTTCTTCACCAATTCGTCCGGGATCGCGTGCCGCCGCTTGAAATAGTCAGGGCTGTTGTAGGAGAGCCAGACCTTGCCCTCGGCGTCTTCCCACGCCAGCGCCTTCAACGGCAGATCAATCGCAAGAGTTGGAGAGGCAACCATCAGGGGAGTGCCCGCTTTGGGGCTCCCGAAAATGATCAATCGAGTGGGCCGCATTTTCAAGCCGGCCTTCTCTGCTTCGCCGCTGTGATCGACACCTGCAAAAATAGTTAGATTTTTGGCATTCAGCACCGCCTCCAGCCGCTTCAGTGTTTCTGGAACTGAGCAGGGACTCCTGAGGTGAATCATCCCATTGTCAGGCAAGGCAGCCATACGCGTCCTCCTCCACCACTCGCATTGAATATCCCGCCCATTTTAACCTGGAAGGAATGAAACGCTCACGCCACTCTTAGGGATCAAGACGCCGTCGCAATTGAGAGCAGAATTTGGGAGTAGAGAACCTGAATCAACACGTAAGCGGTAGAAGTGGCCGCGCTCGAAAATTCGAACCACTACGCGATGACTTCGTGATGGTCGTGAAAACCAGGACCTCCCCGTGGTTGACAATCCTGCGCAGGGGTTTAAAGTTTAAGCAGATGCGGGACTTCACCCCAGTGACGCGCGCGTGCCTTTTTCTGACTTTCATTTTGTGCAGCCGGGGATTTGCCTCGCAAGAGCCTGCGGTTTCGAAGCCGGCAACGCCGCGCGAAATTCTGGAGCAACTCAACAAAATCGCCATCGACCCGGCGCAGATTTACCTCCTGCATGGCGTTCAAATCACCCGCGACGGGGTTAATTTTTACTTCAACCGGGGGTTCATCGGTTTCCTGGAAAAGGTGGACGGAGAAATCACCGGCGCGGTTTTCTCAGGCGACGGCGAAGTCCTGCTGATCCCGCCCAACTTCACGGAAAAGGCCAGCCTTGCCCAATTCACCCAAGCCCCGGTGCTGGAAGAGAAATTCAATTTTGCCTACCTCCGTTTTACCGACTCGACGGCCAGGGAATTGTTAGCGGCGGCGCGGCATCCCGGCCAGGATGACGATGAACAACCTACCGGTTTCGCCGAACGCTGGGCGCCCATCGTGCGACAACTGGATCCTATTTTTTCCTTGCGCATTCTCGAAGATTTGTTGGGCGACCGAAAGCATCCTTACTTTCACACCCAATTGCAGGGGGTTGAACTGGGGGTGTTTGCCGTCAGCGCGGACGAACGCTCGCCGGAAGCCGTGACAGTTGGGGCAGCCCGACCCTCCCAAGGGACCGTATTTGCGGACATCTGGTGCTCATATCCCAGCCGCTCATCGGAGGCCCACGCCAGGGAGTTGATGACCGGATCGGTGCGCGTACATTCATATAAAATTGACACCCAGATAGATCCCGACAACAGTCTGGAAGGGCATGCCGAGCTTGAGTTGGAATCCATGTCGAGTGGGGAGCACATCCTTATTCTCAACCTCTCCAGCCGGCTTCGGGTCTCGGAGGTTCGGGACGAGCAGGGAGAAAAGATTGACAATTTTCAAGCCCCGCCACCCGATTCGGAAGAAACTCCCATGGCGGGCGACAATTGGCTTGCCTTGGCGCTCCCCACCCCTTACCCCGCCGGCGCACGGTTTCGGTTGAGCTTCACTTATCAGGGCAATGTGATTGACGATATGGGCCATGGCGTTCTCTACGTGGGCGAGCGGGGGAGCTGGTATCCGAATCGGGGGCCGTTCGACCGCGCCTCCTATGATTTGACCTTTCGCTATCCCGCACAACTGACGCTGGTGGCTACCGGCGATAGGGAGGAGGAGACGACCACGGGAGATGTGAAAAAAAGCCATTGGGTTTCGCACGGTGAGTTTCCGGTGGCGGGCTTCAACCTTGGGCCATATGATTCACGCCTTCGCCAGGTGGGAAAGACCGCCATTGAAGTTTACGCCACACCCGAAGCCGAGGCCGCTTTGGAAAAACGCCACGCCGTGGCCCAAACCGGCAAAGCAACCGTGGCCGTGGAGAGAGGCACAGGCCGCGCGATCCTAATTCCTGACATCACGCTCGCCCAGCCTCTCACGCCTATTGCGCTTCTCGACCAAGTGGCGGAAAGGGCCAGCCAGTCTGTGAAGTACTTTGAGACTCTATTTGGCCCCTATCCCTACTCTCGCCTCGCGATCGCCCAAATCCCCGGCCACGCCGGCCAGGGCTGGCCCGAACTGGTTTATCTGCCCACCCTCTCCTTCCTGGAACAATCCGAGCGCGCAGAGTTGGGTTTGCAAGGAAAGTCGGGGGAGTACACAGATCAGGTCATAGTGGCCCATGAGATCGCCCATCAATGGTGGGGAAACGAGGTGGGTTGGCAGACCCATCATGACCAGTGGCTCTCCGAAGGATTTGCCAGCTATTCCGCTTTGCTTTATCTCGGCCAGGAGAAAGACGGCGACCGGAAGGTTCGTGAAGTCCTGCGCGGGTACAAACAAGACCTGATGGCCAAAACTCCCGAGGGACATACGGTCGAATCAGGTGGCCCGATTTGGTTGGGACAGCGCCTGACCAACTCGCTGAATCCGAACGGCTACAATGACATCGTTTATAAGAAAGCCTGCTGGGTGCTGCACATGTTGCACGTTCTGATGACCGACCCTGCCACCGGATCGGACGCGCGCTTTTTCAAGATGCTCCGGGAATTCATCATCGCTTACCGGGGCGCCAGCCCTTCCACCGAGGACTTCATGCGGCACGCTGAGAAATATATGACGTCCCCCATGGACCTTGACCGCAATCATCACTTGCAGTGGTTCTTTGATGATTGGGTGTATGCGACGGGAATCCCCACCTACAAGCTGGAATTCACATCGCGTCGTCTGGCGGCGGACAAATACGCGGTTCAGGGAACTATCGAACAGAGCGGCGTCCCGGCGGGATTCCAAATGCTCGTCCCGGTGGTCGCCACTTTCAACAGAGAAAAGAAAGTGACGCTGGGCCTGGTGCCGGTCAGTGAAACGGGGGGCCGCTTCAAGTTCACCACCAAGGGCCGGCCCGCCCATTTGGCAATCGATGAAAATGATTTGCTGGCCGTGGTTCGATAAGCAGAAAGTAGAACAACGTCTATCGGAACTCAGTTTTCTAGGAAGGCTGTCATTCCGAGCGCAGCGAGGAATCTCGCTCTGGAATGACAAACAGTGCGAGATTCCTCGTCGGTCGCCGCGGCGACCTCCTCGGAATGACAATTGGGCGCACACTGCTAAATGTCTTGAATGACTTCAGTATCCTGCCTTTGACGCCTGAAGAGGTAGGAAGGCCGCCGGCGTCCTCCAACCGCAAAGGCTGAAATTCCAGAATCCGGTCTTTCCTGCCTCCTGTCTACAGTCTGCTGCAAGCTGTCACTTACCCCGGCGGCCAATGAAACACACGCCCACCCAAAACGTGGACATGCAGATGAAAGACGGATTGGCCCGCCCACGTTCCATTGTTGATCACGGTGCGGTAGCCCTTGGAATCGATTTGCCGGTCGCGCGCCAGTTGGGCGGCGACGGTGAACAGATGGCCCAGGAGGGATTCGTCTTCGGCCCCAGCCTCATTCAGTGAGCGCAGATGTTTTCGAGGCACCACCAGGATATGCACCGGCGCCTGAGGGTTTAAATCTTCGAAGGCGACCACCGAGTCGTCCTCAAAGGCAAACTTCGCCGGCACCTTGTGGTCCACGATTTTGCAGAAAATGCAATTCTCCAAATGTTCCTCCACGGGTCGCGCGCTAATTCATTCGGATTACGAAGGTCTCGGTGGCGAATTCGTCGGCGCGCAGGCGTCGCGCCAAATCTTCCGCGCCTTCCTCAGTGCTCTCCTGCCCAACGCGGACACGATGGAACATGCCGTCGCCGCGGTCATAACTCTGGATAATCACCGGACGATAACGCGCCTCGATGCGAGCCTTCAGTCTCTCGGCGTTTTGGCGATCGCGGAACGCTCCCACCTGGACGGCAAAAATTCCGGGCGGAGGTGTGGTGGTTGTCGGAGTTGGCGGCGAAGTGGATGAAGAGGCAGGTGTGCTGCCTTCCTCCGCACCGTAGCCCAATACTTCGAGCTTCACGCGCGCGATGCCATCGATATTCAGGTGAATCACTTTTGCGGCGCCATAAGAAAGGTCGATGACTCGCCCTTCAATGAATGGCCCGCGATCGTTAATCCTAACCTGGACATTCTTTCCGTTGTCGAGGTCCTGGACATTCAGTACCGTGCCGAAGGGCAGCGTTCGATGGGCGGCCGAGATGCCGTACATGTTATAGATTTCCCCGCTCGCCGTTTTTCTCCCGTGATACGGACGGCCGTACCAGGAAGCGAGTCCCTCTTCGCCTTGGACAACGGGCGTGGGAGTGACCGGAGTCTTCGTGCGCGCCCGGCCGGGCTTTGCCGGTTGCGGTGTCGATGGCGTGGGCGTTGGCAGAGGTGGCTGCCGCGTAGAGGTGGATTTCCGGTGGTGATGCAGGCAGCCGGTGGACAGGACGGCTAGCGCAAGCACCATGCCGAGCCGCGCGGCATGACTCCCATTGAAACGGAGTGTTTTGGTAGGGCGCTGTTGGGTCACGAATTCATTTGGAAGCTTTCTCCAAACTCTCCGCCATTTTGGAAAGCTGCTTGGAGGCTTTTTTCAGGAGTCCTGCCATGTCTTTCTTGGTCGCAGGCTTCACATTCTTGTCGAGGTACTCCACCAGCTTGGCTACCTGGGTATCAATTGCTTTACCCGCTTCTTCGAACTTCACTGTGCACTCTCCTCTCGCGTCCCTATTCTAGTCAACAGGATGGCTTGGGTACAAATGGAAATCACCTGGCGGGAATTGAGAGAGGGAAGCCTTTGAGTCACACCGCCACACGCACCTTACTGGAGCCCACTTCCTGGTATATGGGTTCATTTCTTGCCAGTCGGCTTTCTATATGCAAACGGATAGCGTCTTCGATGCGTTGGCGTGCTTCTTTTTCGGTTTCCCCCTCGGTGTAGCAGCCTTGAAGGGCGGGACAAATGGCCACAAACCGGCCATCTTCGTCCCTCTCAATCACAACCGTGAATTCATAATCCTTCAATGTTCCACCGCCTCAACGTTGACTGTACACCGGCCACCATATCCGGACTCCTGTTCTCCTATTCTAGTCAACAGGACGCCCTGGGTACAAATGATATTACTGCGGCATCGCGCGTCCCTGGGCTATAATTCTATTTCAGCTCTTTTAATTGCTGCACGGCTAAAAACTCTATGGGACTGTCTCCGCGACTCAGATTTAGGCTGGAAAAACTGAAAACTGCCGTGCGCTCGGCTCTGATGTCGAAGGAGCCGACCTTCGATACCTCATTGAGGATGTGTCCGTCGTGCCGAGCCTTGATCGCCCGCAATGCCGGGAAGTGCCCTCTCTGTGGGGTCTCCCTCAAGTCGGCCCGCTCGCGGGAGGGCACATCCTCGGGTTCCGGACGAGCGCTGGGCGGATTAATTCCCGTCCCCACCACGGCAACATCGGCCCTGGTGGCCGCCAATATTGCGCTCTACGGGATCACCTGGTATTTGACGCAGCAATCCGCTTCCGCAGTTCAGCCCGCGCCAGCTATGGGCGGAGTTGACACCCTTTCATTAGTCCGGCTTGGGGCTTTGTACGCTCCGCTGATTTACGCCGGCCAATGGTGGCGGCTGGTTACTGCCGTCTTTCTTCACGGCGGATTGATTCACATTGCTTTCAACCTTTGGTGCCTATTTGACCTGGGTCCGGCGGTCGAGTCACTATTCAAAACCCCGAAATTCATTTTCATGTACCTCGTGACGGGAGTTTTTGGATTTGTCGTGAGCCTTTGGTGGAGACCCGGACTTTCCATTGGCGCGTCGGGAGCCATCCTGGGTCTGATCGGCGTCCTCATTAGCGCCAGTTTCCATCACGGCAGCATCGGGAAAGAGTATCGCGGGCAACTTTGGAAGTGGGTGATGTACATCGCTATCCTGGGGTTGTTGATGCCGGGCACAGACAACGCCGCGCACGCGGGCGGACTGGTCTCAGGCCTTTTGCTTGGGTATGTGATTCCTGAAGGCGAGCCGGATACTCGAGCCGGCGAAAATTTGTGGAATGCGTTGGCAATGCTTTCCGTGTTGATCATCGCTGGCTCGTTTGTGCTGATGGCTTTGCAAATGAACGCGCCGTATCGTTAATAGTTTGGGCATTCAAGGGCATATCCAATCGCAACTCAATTTGAAGATGAGCTAACTTTTTAGCTCAATCCATCCTCTGGAGGAATTACCATGGCTCAACAAGCGTCTGCAGCGCATCAACCATCGCCGGTACTATTTTTTGAAACCCTCAGCGCTTATGAAAGGACTGAGGCTTTGAAAGCCGCCGTTGAATTGGACTTGTTCACCGCGATTGGCGAAGGAGCGGCCACCGCTCAAGCAGCGGCCAAGCGGTGCGGCGCCTCCGAGCGGGGCACTCGCATCTTGTGCGACTTCCTGGCGGTCATCGGATTTCTGACCAAGGACGGGAATTCCTACGGTTTGACTCCCGACACCGCGAAATTCCTCGACAAAAAATCGCCCGCCTACGCCGGCGCGGCAATGGGATTTCTGACGTCGCCCATGCTCACCGACGGCTTCAAGAATCTTGCGGCCGCGGTTCGCAAGGGTGGCACGGTGCTCGCCGGCGAGGGGGATCTGGAACCCAATCACCCCATCTGGGTGGAGTTTGCGCACTCCATGGCCCATTTAATGGCGCTCCCCGCCATGCTGATTGCGAATCTGTTGAATGTGGCCGACGGCCGAAAGTTGAAAGTTCTGGACATTGCCGCGGGACACGGTATTTTTGGAATCACGCTGGCCCAACACAATCCCAACGTGGAAGTCGTAGCGGTCGACTGGGCAAACGTTTTGGAAGTGGCCAAAGAGAACGCGCAGAAAGCGGGCGTGGCGGCCCGGCATCGAACCATTGCGGGCAGCGCGTTCGAGGTCGATTTTGGCGCGGGCTACGACCTCGTTCTTCTCACGAATTTTCTCCATCACTTCGACATTGCAACATGCGAAAAGCTTCTGAAGAAAGTTCACGCGGGGCTGGTTTCCGGAGGACGAGCGGTGGCCCTCGAGTTTGTGCCCAATGAAGACCGCATCTCGCCTCCACCCGCCGCAACTTTCAGCCTGAAGATGCTGGCGGGTACGCCGCACGGAGATGCTTATACTTTTGCCGAGTACCAGCGGATGTTTGCCAATTCCGGTTTCTCCCGGACGGAGCTTCGCCAGCTTCCGCCCACATTCGAGCAGCTTGTTATCTCTGAGAAATAGTCGAGGTAGTATATGGATAAAGACGAGTGTGCCGCCCGATGGCGGGCCGAAACTCCCGGCTGCGCCCATCGGGTTCATCTGAATAATGCCGGTGCGGCACTGATGCCTCAGCCCGTGCTGGACGCTGTGTTGGGGCATCTGCGGCGAGAGTCGGAGATGGGTGGTTACGAAGCGGCCGACGCCGCGGAGGTGGCGGTCAGCCAGGCGTACGAAAACATCGCGCGGCTGATTGGCGCACAGCCCCGAAACGTTGCGGTGGTTGAGAATGCCACCGTCGCGTTTGCCCTGGCGCTTTCCGCATTTGATTTTTCGTCCGGCGACGTGATTGTCACTACGCAGAACGATTATATTTCCAATCAGCTCATGTATCTCTCCCTGGCCAAGCGCCAGGGAGTTCAGGTATTGCGCGCGCAGGATTTGCCCAGCGGCGGTGTCGATCCGGAATCGATTCGCGAGCTGATAAAGAATCCGCGATGCCGATTGGTGGCGGTCACCTGGGTGCCGACCAATTCCGGATTGATTCAGCCCGTCGAAGCGGTCGGTGATATTTGCGCCGCCGCGAACATTCCTTATTTGATCGACGCGTGCCAGGCGGTGGGCGAAATCCCCATTGACTTCACGCGCCTGCGCTGCGATTTTCTTTCTGCCACGGCGCGTAAGTTTATGCGCGGGCCGCGCGGCATCGGATTCCTTTACGTCTCAGATCGCATGCTCGAGCAGGGGAAGTATCCCCTGCTCGTGGATATGCGTGGCGCCAAGTGGGTGGGAGCTGACTCGTTTGAGCTTTGCGACGGCGCGCGACGTTTCGAGAACTGGGAGTTTCCCTATGCGCTGCTCCTGGGGATGGGAGAAGCCGCGCGCTACGCTCTCTCGGTGGGGGTGGACGAAGCAGGACGCCGGGCACGCGACCTGGCCGTCTATGCTCGAAAAAAACTGAGCGCCTTGCCCGGTGTTCGTGTTCTGGACCGTGGACCAGCTCTCGCCGCCATCGTGACTGCGGAGGTTGAAGGCCACTTTGCGCCCGTATTGGTTGTGCGCTTGCGCCGACAGAATATTAATACCAGCGCCTCGCTGCGTGAATATGCCGTGATCGATATGGACGAGAAGAAAGCCGCCTCCGCGCTTCGAGTCTCGCCGCACTATTACAACACCACCGAGGAAGTAGACACGTTGATTGAGGCGCTCGAAGAAATTGTGAAGCAGTGAGGAACCGGCCTCTATTAGAAAATGAGTACAAAACAATTCCACGGTCATGGTGAATCCCTCGGGTCGCACCGTCTCTCGCGTCGCGCGTTTTTGAAAACCGCGGCGGCAGGGTCCAGCCTCATCTCCCGGCCGCTAACGGCCTTAAGCTCCGCAGGCAGGAAGCGAATTACTCCCAGGCCGGTACGATGGAGGATTCACGAGGTGGCAAAAATCCCCCACGGTTATCAAGTCGCTGTGGGGGATGTGAATGGCGACGGCAAGCCCGATATTCTCGCATTGAGCTCCGAGGAGCCCATTGTGGCATGGTACGAAAATCCCACCTGGAAGGCCCGGCCCGTCACCACGAAAACCGCGCACAACATTAGCCTGGCGCCGCGCTTCCGCCCGAACGACCCCGCGCGTGGTGTTGTGATTGCCGCGGATTTTTCCTTCAATGACAGCAAGGTAGGAGGAAGCCTCTGGTGGACTGAGCCGCCCTCGCCGACGGAAGGGGAATGGCCGGTGAAACAGATTGGCCAGATCCCCACTTCCCACCGCCTGCGTTGGGCTGACCTCGACGGCGATGGCCGCCTTGAGTTGGTGAACGCACCCATCTTCGGCTTGGGAGCGCACGCGCCCGATTTTGCGGTGGGGGCCCGCCTCACATGGTTTGCTGTGCCTGAGCCGCTTTTGCGCGGGCACGCCTCCGCCGGAGATGCTCCCCATGGCGCCTGGGAATCCCATCTGATCGACGACACGCTTCCCGTGATTCATGGTTTGCGCATCACGGATTGGGATGGCGACGGGCGTGATGAAATCTTGACCGCCAGTTTTGAAGGCGTCCACCTTTTCCATTCGGCCGGGAAGGGAAGTGACCTTAGGTGGACCAGGACGCATCTGGCCTCAGGCGAACAGCCTGGAAGATTGTTTCCCGGCGAAGGAGCATCCAAGGAACTGCACCGCGGCTCGAGCGAAATTGGCGTGGGCAAGGTGAACAGGAAAAGGTTTCTGGCCACCATCGAGCCCTGGCACGGCGAACATGTGGTGGTCTACTTCGAGCCTCCTTCAGCAAAGGGGGGCGAGCTTTGGGAGCGGCACATTATCGACTCCAGTTTCCACGACGGCCACGCGCTGGCCTGCGCCGATTTCGATGGTGACGGCAACGAGGAAATTGTGGCGGGCTATCGTGGCCCGGGCACCAGCCTCTTTCTCTATTCTGCAGCCGATTCTTCCGGCCGCGAATGGAAGCGCGACACGCTTGACACCGAAATGGCCGCTGCCGGCATCGCCATCGAAGACATGAATGGCGACGGCCGCCTGGATATCGTGACCATCGGCGCCTCCACCGGCAATGTGAAGTGGTATGAGAATTTGGGATGACGCTTCGGTGCTAGGGACTGGGGGCTAGGTTCTAGGGTTTGATTTTTTGTTAACCCAAAAGAGGCCGCTATAATTGCCTGCCAGAGAAGGGCTTCTGGGCCATAATAAGGAAGGGTTGACGATCTTACAGAAGGGATGAACTTGTCTAAGAATAAAGGCACCACAAGCTTGAATGTGAAAGACCCGGAGGCCCACCGCCTGGCTGAGGCCATTGCCGAATCAACGGGCGAGACTCTCACCCGTGCTGTCACTGAAGCGTTGCGAGAGCGCCACGAACGCCTTAAGAAGCGCCGGGGCAAAGCCACCGTCGCAGAACTTCTCGCTATCGCCCGGCGCGCCTCAGTTCATGTGAAACGCCCCTATCTCGATCACGCCGAGTTTCTCTATGACGAGCGCGGTCTCCCCAAATGATTCTGGATACCTCCGCCCTTGCCGCGATCTTTTTTGGTGAACCCGAAGCCGCTCTCTACACTCAGCTCATCCATGGGGCAGACCGCTGCCTGATGAGCGCCGCAGACTTAGTTGATCTCTCCATTGTCATTGAAGGGAAGATTGGTCCGGACGCGGGCCGTCAATGCGATGTTTTTTTCCGAAGAGCCGGCATAACCATCGAACCGGTCACCCTCGAGCAGGCGTATCTCGCGCGACAGGCCTTCCTTGATTTCGGCAAGGGCCGCCATGCGGCTGGGCTGAATTTCGGCGACTGCTTCGCTTATGCGCTTGCCCGGACCACCGGCGAGCCTCTCCTCTTCAAGGGGGAGGATTTCAAAAAGACCGACATCACCTCCGCTCTCTAAACGGGAAGGCCCCGCGAAAAACTTATGCTAGACGTAAGGTAATGTGGGCCAGGTTCCAGAGCTTGATTTTTTCCTGGTCCCCAGCACCAAGTCCCCGGCCCCTCATCTCACGCCGCTATCTCATTTTAGAAGGCAACTTGATCGTTTTGCCTGCCACCATGAACTGGCCTCGCCCGAGATGATGAATGGTCCGGGGCTTTTTCTTGGAGGGGTCGATCCACGCTTTAAGGACCTCAAGAATAAAGAAGCAATATCGGGCCACCATCCGTGCATCGAAAACCTTACATTCGAGATTGGCATAGCACTCATCGATCAGAGGTGGCTTAACGTATGAGGCGGCGGTGGGCGTGAGGCGAAAGGCCTTGAACTTGTCGACATAGCTACCGGAAGTGTTCCCGCAGGCCACCGTCTTTTTCGCAAGTTCCACGGTGGGGATGTTGAGCACACATTCCCGGGTTGTCTTGAGAATTTCGTGGGTATAGTTACGGTTGCTGATTACGCAACCCACGAGCGGCGGCTCGAACTCCATCATGGTGTGCCAGGAAAGTGCCATGATGTTGGCCTCCCCGTTGAGGGCGGTGGTCACCAACACCACCGGCCCTGGCTCGAGCAGGCCATAGACTTTGGACAAGGGAAAGGATCTTTTTGCCATCCGGGCACCTCTGCTTCCGCGATTGTCATTCACCGCGTGCGTCTGTCCCAATCATTGTAGCAAGTAGGGGCTCGCAATGGCGTGCGTTTACCTTCGGCGCGCGTGGGGACGTGCAACGGTTTGGTTGGCACCACCATCGAACAAATCCTGACTTGCCAAGTTGGCAGGAAGCAGGGTAGAACAACATATTCCCGCGGGGGGCGGTGGGGCTGTCTTAAGGTGCCCCGGGGAGCACAGGAGGCATCACGCAGACGCTGCTACAGGATTTCCGCTACGCACTGCGCATGCTGCGCAAGAGCGCCGGATTAACAATCGTCATTGTCATTTCGTTGGCCATCGGCATTGGCGCCAACAGCGCAATCTTCAGCGTGGTGGACGCGCTTCTGCTCCGCCCGCTGCCCTATCCCCAGCCGGAGCGGCTGGCCGCCATCTGGCTGCACTCTCCCGGCATCGGTATCTTTCGCGACTGGCCCTCGCCCGGCCAGTACATCGATATCCAGAACGAGAATCATTCCTTTGAAGAGATGGCCATCGCGAGGCTTCGCACCCTGACCCTCACCGGCCTCGAACAGCCGGAGCGGATCGACGGGATCATGACCTCTTCCGCCCTCTTACACATGCTTGGCGCCGAGCCGCTGCTGGGCCGTCTGCTGCTCCCTGAAGAGGACAAACCTGGCAAACCACAAGTCGCCATTCTTAGTCACAGGCTGTGGCGGAAGCTGTTCAACTCCGACCCTCAAATCGTGGGCAAGAGCGTCACGCTCAATGGAAACTCATTCACCGTGGCCGGTGTGTTGCGTCCGGAGTTCTCACTCAACACGGAAGCAATGCCCGCCGAGGGGCCCATGGACAAGGTGGATGTTTTTCTGCCGTTGCCGTTCGGGGCCGACGCGGTGCAACAGCGCGGCGACGAGAACTACAACGTGATGGTTCGGCTGAAGCCAGGCGTTTCCGTTGCGCAGGCGCAGGCGGATATCGACGTCATCGCCAGCCGTATTCGGGAGAAGGACAAACGCGATCGCACCTTCGGCATGACCGTGGTCGGCCTGCAGGAACAGGTGGTAGGCGACGTGCGCCGCGCTCTGCTGGTTCTGTTGGGATCGGTGGGACTGGTTCTGCTGATTGCCTGTGCCAACGTGGCCAATCTGTTGCTCACGCGCGCCTCGGCCCGCGAAAAGGAAATCGCCGTTCGCACGGCTTTGGGCGCAAGCGCGTGGCGGATTGTCAGCCAGTTGCTCACGGAGAGTGTTCTGCTCGCGGTGATGGGTGGCGCTGCCGGGTTGCTAATTGCCCAGTGGGCTCTCTACATCGTACGCACCTTGAATCCGGGGAACATTCCCAGGCTGGAGGACATCGCAATCAACGGCGCCGTTCTGGCCTTCACGTTCGGAATCTCGGTTGTGACCGGCGTTCTGTTTGGATTGGCGCCGGCTTGGCGCGCCCTGAAGGTGGACCTGAACACTTCGCTGAAATCGGGCGGACGCAGTGGGCAAAGCGATAGCGGAATGCGCCTGGCGCGGCACCGGTTGCGTGGGCTGTTGGTAGTCTCAGAAATGGCACTGTCACTCATGCTGCTGGTGGGCGCCGGGCTCCTGATCCGCAGCTTTGTGCGCCTCCAGAGCGTCCCGCCGGGATTCACAACTGACCATGTCCTCTCCATGCAGGTTGCGGCCAATGGCCCGAGGTACAAAGAGGACAAAGCCGTGGTCCAGTTTTACAAGGAGATTGGTGACCGCATCGCCCACCTGCCCGGAGTAAAGACGGAAGGCCAGGTTTCCGCGCTGCCCCTGACCGGAGCGGTGGGATGGGGCGGGATCAATGTGGAAGGGTATTTGCCGCCTCCCGGGCAGGAACTCCAGGTGGACATTCGCATCGCCAGCACCGATTATTTCAGCGCCATGGATATCGCACTCGTGAAGGGCCGCTTTTTCTCCGAGCACGACACCGCAGACGCAATGCAGGTGGCCATCATCGACGAAAACTTCGCCCGGCGCTTTTGGCCGCACGACGACCCGATTGGCAAGCACCTCTGGTTCGATCCCAAAAAGCCCATCACGATTGCCGGCGTGGTGGGGGTGGTGAAGCAATACGGTCTCGACAACGAGGGCAAGATCGCGGTCTACTTTCCACATCAGCAGCAGCCCGGGAACGGCATGTTCCTGGTGGCGCGTACGTCTTCGGACAACGCCGGGCGGGCGGGCGAGATCGCCCACGAGATTCACGCCGTCGATCCCAACGTGGCCGTCTACGATGTTCGCACCATGCAGGACCGGCTGCACGATTCGCTGGCCCGTCAGCGTTTTGCCGCCACCATGCTGGGTGCGTTTGCAGCCTTCGCTCTGCTGCTGGCGGCGGTGGGGGTGTACGGCGTCATGTCCTATCTGGTCTCGCAGAGCACGCACGATATCGGCGTGCGAATCGCTTTGGGCGCCCAGCCCGGTAACATTCTCGGCCTGGTGCTCCGGCATGGAATGGAATTGGCGGCCGTCGGAATTGTGGGAGGCCTGATCGGCGCATTGGCGTTGACCCGCGTGATGGCCAGTCTGCTGTTCGGGGTCACCGCCACCGACGCACTTACATTCAGCTCGGTGGCCGCGATCCTGGCGGTGGTGGCATTCGCCGCCACCGTGATTCCGGCGCGCCGTGCCCTCACCGTGGATCCCACGGTCGCCCTGCGCGAGGAATAAATTCCGGGCACAGGCGGCCCGCAGCGTTGGAATCGGAAGGTAGCTCGCTCCCCGAGGGGAATAGCCGCCCTGAAGCATCGGAGCGCTCCGCACTCCCTGCGCGCGTTCCAGCGCCTTATTTTTCGTTCCCTGGGTCCGCCGTTCGGGATATTCGTGGTACAATCACCGCCATTACAGGGCCAATAGGGAACTCCCTTTCAGGTCCCGTTAAAATCCAAAATTCCGTACGAGAAGAAGGGAAGGTTACGCTTATGCGATTACTCATCCGCTCGCTCATGGGATTCTGTCTCGCGGCCAGCTTGATCACTGTGGCTGCGGCGCAAGAAGATTCCCAGATGAAGATGTCCATCCCCAAGGTCTTGCAGATTACGCGTGAATATACCAAGCCGGGCAAGGCCGGCATGATCCACGACAAAACCGAAAGCGCCTTCGTACAGGCGGAGGCCCGGGCGAAATGGCCGACGCACTACCTCGGCATGACTTCACTCTCAGGCAAGCAGCGCGCCCTGTTCATCACCCAATACCAGTCGTTCGAGGCGTGGGAAAAGGACAACGCCGCAGTCGCGAAAAACTCCGCCCTTTCCGCGGCACTCGATCGCGCCGGGGCGGCCGATGGCGAGTTGCTGGATTCGATGGACCAGGGTGTTTTCATTTACCACGAAGAAATGAGTCTGCGGCCGAAGGCAGACCTCTCGCAGATGCGCTACCTGGAAGTCAGTGGTTACCAGGTTCGTCCGGGTAAGACCAGCGAATGGAACGAAGTGGTGAAGATGGTTAAGGAAGCCTACGAGAAGGCTGTGCCCGATGCTCACTGGGGCATGTTCTCGCAGGCCTATGGTGGCACCGGTGGAACCTACATTGTGCTGACGTCGCTGAAATCGCTTGCGGAAGTCGATCACAACTTCGCGGCAGGCAAACAGTTCCGGGAGGTGATGGGCGAAGAGGGCATGAAAAAGCTGGATGAACTTTTTGGCGCCTCGGTGGAATCGTCACACCACGAGTTGTTCGCTTTCAACCCGCATATGAGCTATCCCGCGGATGAGTGGGTGAAAGGGGATCCCGATTTTTGGAAGCCCAAGGCCGCTGCTCCCGCCAAACCCAAGCCCGCTGTGGAAGAGAAGAAAGCGGCGCAGTAGCATGACTTGATGTTACCCGGTGGGATGAGGCAATCGGCTCAAGCAATATTTTCGCCCATTGTCGGCCCCCATCTGCGTCGGGTCACATCAATGTACCAAGTAGGGGCGCGCCATGGCGTGCCCCTATTTCGAGGTGCCCCATGCGCTGTCACTTGGGCGGCGGGATTCTGAGATCGCGACAAATCTTTCGGGCCAGAAACTCGTCAATCTCTTTGTGCCGAGGGACCGTCGAGGTTGAATCATCGTGCGGGTTGTAAAAAACGGAATGTCGAGAGCCTTCGCGCAAAAGGCGGCATCCGTGTTCGGCAAGATGCGGTTCGAGTTCGCGGCGTTTCATGGGCGGCTAGAAATCTACAGTGACGGGTTCCCGCCGGGCTGTTTGGGGAGAATGTTTTGAAACGAGTTGCCGGTTCGCTTCGAGAATAAGCTGGAGCGCTTCCCGCAAATTTCGACGCGCCTCGGCCAACGTGCGTCCCTGGGTGTTGACGCCGGGAATTTCCTCAATGTAGGCAACATACCCGCGTCCGCGCTTCTCGAATACCCCCGTGAATTCTCGCTCCATAACTTCCTCTTCAAATCATTTTAGCATGGCGCCGATCCAGACACCCAGGAACTTAAATAATCCTGGGGGGACTTATCTCGATCCCATCGGGTGCCTTGCACCCTGGCGACGTTCAAAAGATGCTGACCCATTCGTCGTCCTCACCGCAGGCTCTGAATGTCGGCGTTACCTGCGCTTGGCCCGGTATTGCTCGTAGGAATCCCCTTTTCCATGTGGCGCGAGTGTCTGAGACGAGGCCATTCCAAAGGTCCTCCCAAGTCGCTTCGTGCTTCTTGAACGGCTGGCACGAACCCCCGTTCCTGGGGTCCGTGGGTTTTGGGTTCAAGTCTTGGCCGTCACTTCCGCTGGCTCGACATCCTGGGGCGACTTAAAAAGCGCGGACGGTTAATTAAAGGCCGTGGATGATAGAATTCATTGGGCGGGTGGGACAACCCTCGGACGCCGACGGCGGACGCACGCGTTACGCTTGCTGGTGATCGGAAATGCAGGTTCATCGCCTGCCCGCCGGAGCAAATCGGAAAGATCAAGGCAGACCGGAAAAAACCTCAGCCCCTGTTGGTATCCTGGAACGGAAGGGAGCGAAATCAAATGGCGAAGGCGAAGGAGATTACAGTAACCATCGAAGACAAACCGGGCGCCCTGGGGAAGTGCTTCCGCGCTCTGGCGGAGCGTGGAGTGAACATCCTGGCTTATCAATCGTATGTCGAGGACCGCGAGAGCCTGGCCCGATTCCTGGCGGATGATATGGCCACCGCCAAGGCGGTGCTGGGCAGCCTGCATATGATCTTCGAAGAGACGGACGTCGCCGTGGTCAGGCTGGCGCACCGTCCGGGTGAGTTGGCCCGCGCAGCCTCGCGCTTGGGCGAAAAGCAGATCAACATTGATTACACCTACGTCGGACTGGAGCCAGGCTCGACACTGGGGCTGTTGGTATTCGGGGTTGACAAGTTGACCGAAGCGGCGAAGCTATTGGACGAGCTGGCCGCCGAAGGTGCGTAAAATGAAAATCTGGGTCCCCCTTGGGTCCAAATTGCCATTCGGAGCGAAACTTTCCGCTACCTGCTTTTACGCGCCAAATGCAGCTTGAGTCGCTCATCGAGCAACTGGTGCGAGATCCAGAAATCGGTGTTTTTCAAGCGGGCGAAGGCGTCCCGCAAATCGATCAGTTCTCGGTCAGCACCTAACTCCAGCACTCCAATCGTTCCAGTAATTGGAATGTGCAAGTCGCCAGCGGCCTTGCGCCCGCGGCTTTCGTCGATAAGCAATAAGTCCGCTTTCAGCTCACAAGCCAGGCTAATGGCTGCCAGTTCACCGGCATGGAGATTTGCGATCGGTTGAATGGCCGCCGGTGTGCGCTCCACCAGCCACGGGGGAGGTGAAGTCAACAAATCACGCACGGCTTGCGGCCGGTTGGACTGGCGGAGCTCCCGGAAAATCTCCGAGGGGACAATGACCTGGCCAAAGAGTTTGGGCAGGAGTTCTACCTGGCCGATATTGATCAGAGCAAAGAGGGGAGAGCTGTCTGCAACAACAATCATCTACCCGCCTGATCCATGAGGCGATGGAGGGTTTGCCGGTCACTCTCCAGATCGTTCATGCTCGGCGAGCCTTCGTAGACCTGGCGCCGCTGGAGCCAAGCGTCAGTCTCAAGACGATCCAGTCCCAGCACTCGGGAGAGTTCGTAATGGCTTAGTTTTCCCCGGCGGAAGAGCTCCAGGGCATAAGCCTCTTTCACTTCGGCGGCAAGGTTTGGGTGCTCCCGGCGCAGCTTTTCTTCCAGGTCGGCGGGCCAATCGAGATTCACATTCAGCGACATTGCTCACCCCTCGTTACTGTCAGCGATTATAACACCGTCTGGCCGCGAGAGATGGATAGGGTTCTGCTGCCCGATTGAAGGAGAGGTGGCCCTGTTCGCTTCCCCGCAGGGGAAAACTGTGGATAGCCGTGGGTGAAACCCACGGACGACGAACGCCCATTAAGACCATTCCGGCCCTGACGGGGCCGAATAACGAGCATGATTCGTAGGTGTGGCTAAATCCATCCGGACTATGGTCACGTGATTTGCGCCTTCAGCGCGCAGACCTGTGGGCCAAGGTCTGCGCCAGTCGGCCGTACATTTCGCGTTCTGAAGAGATCATAGATTTCGATTCCCGACGCGTCCCGATTCAGCGAGTCGATTTCTGTCGAGAGAGATACTCGGCGACGTTGGCCGCTTTCCATAGCAAGGCGGGATGCTGCGCAATCCGCTCGACAATGTCCGGACGCTTGGGGAACAGCAACTCGGGGTGGTACTCCCCGCGAGCCATCGCATCCAAGTAGGTCTTTTCCTTTGCGCGATCGAGAACTCCCGCTAGGAGTGGTTGTAATGCCGCTGTCATGCCTTCGGAAGAGGGGCGGTCGTCAAACCGAAGCAATGGATACAAGAGCACCTCAATGTCTTTCATTTCCGCGCGTGCATAGCGGTCCAATTTGTAATTTCCCAAATCATGGGGGAGCGTGCTGGCGAACAGCACGGTCAACTTCCTCAGCAATTCGCTGTCATATTCAATTCCCGCTTCCGAAAACTTGTAGAGGTCATAAAAGTCGCGCGGGTGGCCGCGCTCAATCATGGCTTTAAGTTTGCCCGCCATCAGCTCTTCGATCGCTAGGACGGGAAACTCGCACGGAGCTTCATCGGCCAGTTGGTTGGCCCTGAGTGACCGAGGAGAGAGCGCGCAGACTCGCATCAGAAAATTCACTTCGATCTGTATGCTGTCCGTCCTTCTTGCATGATTGCCGTAGCTCAAGTTAAGTTCATCAAGAGCCCAGGCGTTCACCCCCGGTTGGGTCTTGTACCCCAGTCCGTGAGCAACTTGCTCAACGGAGCGCTCAACCTCCGGGCGCTCTCTCTGCATTCCGTCGCGGTCGACCTGCCCGATGTAGTTAAAATCAATGTCGACGGACAGCCGGGGGAGCTTGAAAAGGAAAACATTGATGCCCGTTCCTCCTTTTAACACCAGCTTCCCCTTCAAGAAGGGGTGACGCTGAAACTCACACAGCAATTCTTTCAGCCGCAGGACCTTTTCAATATTGTAAGGATCAAATCCAGTGTTTTTCGCAATGTCGTTGAGATAAGCTGCGCCCAGGTTCATGTTCTAACGCCTTCCGTTGAAGCCTCTGTAAGCGCCGAGGGTGCCATTAGGTTCCAGGAGGGGATCCAGCGCTGGCCTGGTTCTTTCTTTTCCAGGTAGACCACTCCTCGCGGTACCCTGCGCAGGAATTTATCCCGGGACTTCGGCAGAAAGTAAAGTCTCTCGGCATGTCGGTCCAACAAGTAGCCGAGGCGCGAGTAAAGCCACGGGCGCTGAAGGAGCCTGAGATATTCGAACGCAGCCTCGAAATCAAATGAGGGAAATATGCCGAGGGACCGGTCCAGTTCTTCCACCCCGCCGCCATATTCCAGGTAAGCAAGGCAATCGACAAGCGAGCGCTCGCGGGAGGTCGCTCGTATGCCCCCTTCCCGCGTTTCTACGAGAAAGTCTTCGCGCTTCAGTTTGCGCAGCCGTATCGGAGGAGCGACTCGATGAAAAGTGAGGCCCTCATAGACCACGTCGCGCCGCGGCCGACGTGACAGGTAGTAGGTGGCCTGGAACACTTGGTTTGCCATACCCACGAATTCCAGCGCGGAATGAAAGGCTATGATGGCATCCGGACGCAGTTTGGCGGGGAGAGCAAACCGGTTGAATGGTGTGTTGCTCAGGGTGCCCGCATAGACTCCCGCGGAGACCATCCGTATCCGCCCTTCATGCTTCAGACGGTGAACAAGGTTGCTGAGGGATCTGTTGCCAGTTCGATTGCCGTAGCGCTCTCGGAGATCGTCAAGGGTGAACAATGGCGAAGTTTCAGCATAACGAATTAGTGTGACCGATCGTCCTTCCTTCTCATATGAAACCATAATTACACACTATTTGGGTGCTAAAATGCATCTGAATGAGAATCAGGCATCAAATGATTCTCATTCAGAGCTAAATATTACCACTTCTAATGAGTAAATGTAAACGTATGTGAGAAAATTAAGAGGCTCTAGCTCCATTGCGAGCGGGAGGCCAAACCGCCCGTAGTGCTGTCCGTCCACTGGCGGACTAGGAGACGAAATCATTGCAGAGCCCGTCAGCCGACGGGCGAAAGATCGTAGCCCATGGCGTGAGCCGTGGGAGACGGTGGCGCGAACCCGGGTTCTTGGGGCCTCCGGTTCTTCTTCTGCAATAGCCGTCCCAATAAATCGCTGCTCCATGCGCGCAGCGGTTACCGATCGTAGACTTCTCTGCGGTGAGCGACGCGGGTAATGCTCACTCGTTTCGCGGCATCCTCAACAATATATAAAACGCGCCAGTCACCCACGCGGATGCGCCACTGGTCTTTGTATCCTCTGAGCTTTTTGCATCCGGGCGGGCGTGGATTCTCGGCAAGCGCCGTGATCTTGCGGTCAACCCTCGCAAACACCGCATCATCGAGCGCGTCCAGTCCCTTGGCGGCGGATGGCTTTCTTCCAATGAGGATGTAGCGCCGGGCTTTAGCCCGGCACTTCTGTAAAATGCCGACCTAAATGTCGGCGCTATTTTCGCTTGCGCTTGGCCCGGTATTCCTCATAGGGAATGCCCTTCTCCTTGCGGCGCGATTCTGAGACGAGGCCATCCCAAAAGTCCTCCCAAATCGCTCTGTGCTTCCTGAGGTCGATTTGGACGGCCACCTTGCGGCCCTTCGCATCGGTGACGAATTGGATTCCGGTCATGGCCTTATTCTCCTCTTTCCCAAGCCTCACCGCGCTTGACCACGGGTGGCTCGGCCCATCAAATAGTACAACATTACGTTCGTCATGTCTTTTTCCGCCCATTCCTTTGGGTGTTGGCGCCTGAATTTGGCTCATGGCGTGACCCTAGGGCCGGGGCAGGGGGACCCCAGGTTTTGCGATGGGGCCCCGGCCTCAGGCTCACCCCGCTTGGCGGGGTCGGCCCTTCATCCTGATGCTGTGTGACGGATCGGTTCATGGTTTGAAGGGCCACCCGCCAAGCCATTGAGTTTGGTTCGAGAACGTGGGAAACTAAAGGAGTCTTATGGCAACAATGGATTGGTCTCAATGCTCGGCGATAGAAAGGGTTCCCGGCAAGGTGAGTGGCGCATGGGTGCTCCGGGGCACACGCATGCCAGTCGCCACGATATTTGAAAATCTCGAGGCGGGCGCCAGCCTCGACGACATTATGGCCTGGTTCGATGGGCTTAACCGCGAGCAGGTGAAGGCCGTGATTGACTTCGCCGCCCGCAGTCTCGAGACTCCCGCACCCACCCGCTGATGCTTGTTCTTCTCGACCAAGGCACTCCCGTCCCGCTTCGCTCATTCCTTACAGGACACACCGTCAAGACAGCGGCACAACAAGGGTGGAGCACGCTATCCAACGGTGACTTGTTGCGCACAGCGGAGGCAACGGGATTTGATGTCCTTCTGACCACCGACAAAAACCTTGCCTTTCAGCAGAGCATGAAGGACCGCAAGATTGCCATTGTGGTTATCGGAAATCCGCAATGGCCGGTGGCGCGGCTGCACGTTCAATCGATCGTGGGGGCGGTCAACGCGGCAAGTCCCGGAACCTGTGTGGTGGTGGATTTTCCGGCCCAGTGAGCTTGAAAATTTGACCCTAGGCCTTCTTTAGGGATAGCTGTTCCTATCCGCCGATGGGCTGATCCGCAATCTCCGATTTCAGGAGCCCGATTCGGATCGGACCGCAGATAGGACCCTAACCCCTCGCACCTAAAACCTCTCACCTACTTCGAATTGCGCGGTCCCCGCCAGGACGAGTCCGCGGTTTTTGGGGGGAAGTGGTAGTCACGGTCAATTCGGTCACCGCGGCGACATTTGACCGTGGGGTTTGTCACCGGAAAAAGGCCCACGCGCAGAAGAACTCTGAGCGTGGCTACTAGCTCCGAGGAGGATTGGCAAGTCGCATACATCGCAAGTGTCGCGACGTATGCGCCACCCGCGACTGAGTAAGTGCAGTAGAAGGCCCTTAGGGCTTTGCGGACGGCGGCTGCCAGAGCTCAATCTTATTCCCATCCGAGTCATAGATCCAGGCAAAGCGACCGTAGGATTCATCCCCTCGTTTGGCGTCAATCTTTACTCCCTCTTGTTTCAAGCGGTCGAGCAAGGCATCCAGATCGTCCACGATGTAGTTGACCATGAAGGGTGCGGGGCTGGGATCGAAATACTTAGTGGAGGTGGGAAAAATAGTCCAAACTGTAACGTGTTCCTTTTGCGGGTCGTCGTGTTCGCGCCACGGAAGCATCACGCCTCCGCCTTTGTCAGCGAGTCCAAGATGCTTCGAATACCATTCGCGCATCTGATCACGATTAGCGGATTTGAAGAAGACACCGCCGATTCCAAGGATGCGCCC
>JBGPCF010000101.1:0-25008 GCA_041481635.1 Terriglobia bacterium
CATGGTGATCGCGTCTCAGTTGCGGCCCGGCATGGTTTTGAAGATTGGCGAAGACCTGCTGAAGGTTCAGGAATCCACCTACCATCTCGGGCAAGGCAAGATGCCGGGGAGTGTCCACGCCAAGCTGGTCAGCGTGGAGAAGGGCGCCCTCAAAGAGCTTCGTTTCAGACCCGAAGAACGCCTGGAAGACGTCGAACTGGAAAACCGCGACATGGAGTTCCTGTTTTCCGATTCTGACTCTGCCACCTTCATGGACCCCAAGACATTCGAGCAGGTTTCTATCCCCCTGGAGGCCCTCGGCGCCTCAGACAAATTTCTTAAAGTGGAAATGATGATCCCGGTGGAGTTTTACGAGGGCCGCCCGGTGAGCTTGGTGTTTCCTCACAGCGTCGAATTGAGAGTGGAAACCACTCCCGAGCCCGTCCACCAGCAGCAGGACAATACCTATAAAACCGCCACGCTGGACAACGGACTGGAAGTAATGGTCCCCCAGTTTATTAAGCCGGGTGAAACAGTGCGCGTCGAAGTGGCGACGGGAAAATACCTGGACCGCGTGCGCTCGGTGACGAAACGGGCCTAAGGCGATTGCCCGCGATTCAACCTAAGAATTCCTTCAATTGGCCCCCGCCGGCGCCCAACAGCTTTTCTTCCACTGCGGCGCGCGCGGCGTCCGGCGGGTCGATAACCCCCACCAGAATTTTTCCATCGGTTACTTCAGGGTCGTAAAGTTGACGCCTCCAATTGGGAAGGTGCGCGGTAAACAGAACCGTGATGAGGGTGGCAAGAATGGCGCCGAGCATCGTCAATTCGTAAGTAATCACACCGTCGGCGTAAAAAGGGACGATGGGCATCCCGCCTGTCGGAATTGGATACACAGCCTGCGTATACGCGGCAAACGTGAATCCCGCAACCCCGCCGACTATCCCACCCAGCGCGGCAATCCAAGGCATGACGGTCTTGTGATCCTGTGTGAAGAAGTCGTAGCCGTCAAATGGCTCGGCGGAAACCACAGCGATGTGGCGCGCGTCAAAGCCCGGTGCTGCGCCGCCGGCGCGAAGCGCCTCGACAGCGCGCTGGGCTGAGTCGGGATCGGAATAGAGAGCGTACAGAACTCGCATAATTTCTAAACCAAGACCCCTCAGTTGTCCGTGGGCAGGAGACCATTCCCCGCCGCCATGGCTCTTGCTTCCCCGGATTCCCTGACCACCATGACTTGATGGCGCACCGGCACCGGCTTATGGGAGCCGACTTTCAACTCCCAAATCGAGATGATCGGGACAAACTTTGAAAACAAAATATACAAAAGGCCCATGGCGGCATTGGAGCCCACCAGGATGGTGATCTCCACCCAGGTCGGGCTGTACGACCCGTAGTCGTAAGGCAAATACTTGTGAGAAAGCGAAGGGACGATAATCAAAAACCGTTCCAGCCACATCCCCACCACAATCGCCCACGAGGCAATCACGACGCCGGTAATCGTGTTGCGGAATCTCTTGATGGCGAGCAGCGGAAAGGGAATGAGGAAATTACAGAACACCATGGTCCAGAATAGCGGGGCAAAGGGGCCGCGCTGGGTGGTCCAAAAAACGGCCATCTCCGCGGACTCGTTGCCGTACCAAACTGTGAGCCGCTCGGAGAAAACAAAGTAGACCCAGATCATGCACATGGTCAGGAGAAGCTTGCCCAGGTAATCGAAGTGGATGGGCAGCAGGTACGCTTCCAGGCCCAGCACCTTGCGCAAAAACGCCATGGCAATAATCAGGCCGGCGATGCCGCTGAAGATGGCACCCGCCACAAAGTAAGGGCCGAAGATGGTCGAGTGCCACATGGGCACGGGTGCCATGGCAAAATCCCACGAAACAATGGTGTGCACGGACACCGCGACGGGAATAATCACGATGGCCATGATGTGCATGGCCGATTCCAGCCGGTGCCATTGCTTCGGTGTGCCGCGCCAGCCGAGGGCGAGCACGGTGTAAAGCTTCTTGCGCCACCCCGTCACTTTGTCGCGCACCAGCGCAAAATCGGGAATGATGGGATAAACAAGAAAGATGAAGCTGCCCGTCAAGTAAGTTCCAATGGCAAAAAAGTCCCATGCCAACGGCGAGCGAAACTGCGGCCAAATCTGACGCTCGCTGGGGTAGGGAATCATCCAGAAGAAAAGCCACGGCCTTCCCAGGTGGATGACGGGAAACATGCCGCCAATCATTAAAGCAAAAAGGGTGATCACCTCAGCGCAACGCGTGACGGGGCGGCGCCACCCGGCATCGGCAATGCGCAGGATGGCGGAAATCAGCGTCCCGGCGTGGCTGATGCCAATCCAAAAAACAAAATTGGTGATGTCGAAGGCCCAGAAGACAGGCCGGTTGATGCCCCATACTCCGATGCCGTTCCAGGCCTGGTAGAAGAATGCACCCACGGCTGCGGCTACCACCGAGCCCAGCATGAGCACGGCAATCCAAAAGCGCCGCGTGGTATGAATCACCGGGCGAAGCAAGTCCTCGTTAATCTGGGCAATCGTTTTTTCGCTCATTCGCTTAGAGCAGGAAATTGGAAAATGGAAAATAGAAATTGAATGCCTTGGCTTCTAATCCTCATCCAGTGTCAACCGACCATCGGTTCCATTACTTCTTTCGCACCGCGCCGCCGTTTCGGTTTGCTCACCTCCTAGGATTCCGGTTCGAAATATGTCACATTGGGCTTTGTGCCCAACTCGCCAAGAAGTTTTGTGGCGCGATTCGACCGGGCCAGGCGCGCGACTTCGCTCGTGGGATCGTTCAGGTCGCCGAAAACCATGGCCTTGGGCGGGCAGGTTTGAACGCACGCCGGGTTGAATTCGCCGTCCTTCAAGTCCCGCTTTTCAGCCTTGGTTTGAATCTCCGCCGCCTGGATTCTTTGCACGCAGAACGTGCACTTCTCCATCACGCCCACTTCGCGTACCGAAACGTCAGGATTCAACTGCAAGTGAAAAGGCTTGTCCCAAACCGGGTTGTAAAAATTGAAGAATCGCACCGAGTATGGGCAGGCGTTGGCACAGTACCGGGTGCCTATGCAGCGGTTGTAAATCTGGGCATTCAATCCCTCGCTCGTATGGTGGCTTGCGTAGGTCGGGCAGGTGGGCTCGCAGGGCGCGGAATCGCATTGCTGGCACAGGACCGGGCGGAATTTCAAGCGGACGTCAGGGAACTCGCCTTCCCAGTAGCGCTCGACGCGAATCCAATGAATGGCACGCCCGCGCGCCGCTTGGTCCTCGCCCACCGTGGGCACGTTGTTCTCCGCGCGGCAAGCCACCACGCAGGCTTCGCAGCCCGTGCAGCGGTCCAGGTCAACCACCATACCCCATTTTCTCGCCATGCTCACCTCTGTTCGCCTTCCTGCGGATGCTCGCGCATTCCGCCTGCAAATAAAACCAGCCGGCCTTGCCCAACGCGCGAAATTTTCACGCGAGTTGCCGCCCAGGCAAGCGACCAGGTTTCCTGCACGACCACTGGCGCAAGGATTGAAATCGGGTTCGCGCCGCGCCCGCTGGCGTAGCGCGTGAAATGTTCGTGTCCTTGGCCAACCGGCATGGCAACCACATCGGGAGCAATTCCGGGTGAGATCAAAGCCGGTGCTTCGAGTTTTCCGTGTTGCGAAGCGACTTCAACAAGGTCACCTTGCTTGATGCCCAAGCGTTCCGCCGTCCGGGTATTGATTTCCACCCAACTGCTCCACATGGCAGTGGAGACCGGATCGGGCGTTTCTTGAAGCCAGGGCAGATGGGCCAGCGAACCGTCCAAAAGCATCTGCGACTTGAAAGGCGAGAAGTGAAACGGGAAGTCTTTTTCCGCACCATCAAACTCAGGCGCGTGGTACTCCTTGGCGCGAGGCGCCAATATCTCCGAAATTTCTTTCAACGACGGGGTCTGATCGGTCCGCCACGGAAACCCTAGCGATTTCGGCAGAGTCTTGGAAATTGGGGCTTTGGCCAATTCCTTTTCCCGTCCGGGAACTCCTTCCGAGGTCGACCAAATGCTCTGCTCACTAAGCGCTTTCCAAAATTCTTCCGCGCTGGCCGCCTTCAGCGAGCCCTTTATTTTGTATAGCTCACCATACTTGGCTGCGAGCATCGCCTCAAAGCTCTTCCAAGGCACGCGGTCGTGGTTCATGTCCGTCATTTCGCCCACGAGTTGGGGAGCTACCTGTAGCAGCACGTCGGGCATGGCCCTCGTGTTGTGAAGCGGCCTCATGGCAGGCGGTGTGACGCTGACGACGCCCTGCAAGCTTCCAGATTCAGGGATGTGATCGACCCAGGACTCGAGCGGCGAGTGGTCGGGTAAGATCAAGTCAGCCATGATGCTGGTATCGTCGATAAAACTTCCAAAGCTCGCGATGAACGGGATCTTTTCCAATGCCTCCCGGACGCGCATACTCCGCGGCATCGCGAAGACTGGATCGGCATCGTTGAGCAGCAGGATTTTAGCTGCATCCCACTTTCCTTGAAGAAGTGGATAAACGAGAGAATCAATCATCGCGAAGTTGCCGTATGGATTCTCCATCCAGCCCTGTCTCCAAAGCACCCGCGGAGTAAAGTAGGCGCCTCCCGGCTGTTCAATGCCCCCCAGGAGTGCGTTTAGAGCGTTGGTGGCCAGCGCCGAGAAGTAGGCATTAGTCTGCGCAAGAGGGGCATCGCCGACCACCGCGACTGCCGGCAGGTGCGCAGCCATTTCCCGCGCCAGGCGTTCAATCTTCGCGGCACTCACCCCGGTTATCTGCTCGACCTTTTGCGGGGAGTAATCCGGCAGGCCATCAGCCCAGCCCACAATTAACTGCCCAGCTCGGTGCGCATCCTGGGGACGTCTTAGCTTGTCGCGCATGATCACATGGGCGAGTCCGAGGGCAAGGGCGCCTTCGGTGCCGGGTTTGGCGGGAATCCATTCATCGGCACTTGCGCCTGTCAACGACATGCGGGCCTCGACCTGGACGAATTTGCCGCGCCGTCCCGGCCTGCCCTGGCGCATGGCGCCGAAGCCAACGGCTTGCGCAACGGGAGAATTCCAGGCTCCGAGGAAGTCCGCGCCGAAGGAAATCACATAGTTGGAATTCGCGAGGTCGTAAGTTGGAAGTTGCCCGGCCCCGAAGCAATAAGCGTTGGCGTAACGCAGAGGCTCGTTGTCCATCGGCTCGAAATAGATCGGAGGCCCAGCATAAGTAAAGAACAACTGGAGAAAGCGTTCGACAAGTTCCCGACGCAGCCCTTTCAGCGGCCGGCTAAGGAGCATCAATCGCATGTGTTCCTTCGCGGCCTGCAGCTCGTTGAGCTGTTCCACCAACGTCCGGACCGCTTCGTCCCAACTAATTTCCTGAAATTGTCCCGAGCCGCGCGGGCCGGATCGTTTGAGTGGGTGCCGGATGCGGTCGGGATGATAGGTGACTTGGAGTCCCGCCTGGCCGCGCGGGCAGAGCTTGCCTTGATTGATCGGATGGTTGGGGTTGCCTTCCAATTTCTTGGCCAAGCCCATCTTGATCAGGCCGACTTGACCATTCCGAATCACCTCGGCATCGCCTTCCATCACTTTCACTATCAGGCCGCAGCCCGCCGGGCACATGGTGCAAATACTCGGCTTCCATTCGGCCACACCGGGGGTGAGGTCTTCCTCGGGGATAAAGCGGATGAGCTGGTGCTCGGGGTTGCCGCAATTATCGAGAGCGGCGGTGGCGCCCGTTAGGGCAGCGACTTTGAAGAAATCTCTACGTTGCATAAAGACTGAAATTAGAAAATGGAAATTGGAAACTGGAAATCAAAAACTCGAAAATTGGACGGCCAGTTTCCATTTTCTATTTTCCAATTTCCTCATCCAAATTACTCTGCCTATGATTCAGCATTCATCAATCCGAAATCCAAAATCAGAAGTGGCACGTGGCACATTCCACAGACACTTTCTTTAGCTTGTGGCAGTCGATGCAAAACCCCATGGTCATATTCACCGTTCGCACCGCCACGGTGCGCTGGCGCATGTCGCCGTGGCAAGTAACGCAATCCACCTTGGCGCGGATATGCGGTGCGTGGTTGAATCTGACGTGAGAGGTCGGGCTGTAATCGTAGACACGCTGCCACGATATATCCTCGCCGCGCGCGAACATGGCGGCCATTTTTTTGATTTCGGGCTTGTCGGTCGCCACCACCTGGTGGCACGTCATGCAGAGCGTGATGCTCGGAATCCCGGCTATGGCACCTTTTTCGACGTTGGTATGGCAGTTGTTGCATTCCATCCCGTTCGCCAGATGGACCTTGTGAGTGTAGGCGATGGGCTGCACGGGTGTGGGATGCACTCCAAAAAAATCACGCAGAGCATCGAGCATGGAGCGATGAGCCGGGGAAAAAGTGGAGGAGTCTTGCGGTTGAGCAGACCCGCCAGCTCCCGGTTCTGCCGCCGGCGCCATGGGTTTGGCCAGCGCCCAGGCCAGGGCGCCCGCAACGAAAAGAATGAACACCCATGTGTATCGGATCCTCATAGAGAACCGTAGAAGCTTGTTCAAGAGCCCCGTGCCCTGACTGCGAAGCGCCTATCTTACCCGCTTTCCAGCGGTTCTGTAATCCAGATTTTTGTCAGGGGTTTGTCAATTTTGTCGCTGCCCGGCTTCGGGGCGGAGTTTTTTGCACCGCAACCGGTGGGAACGCCCGTCACAAACATGTGTGATCCACGTCACAGCGTCTTGTGCGGGCATTTCGGAATATAGAGTCCGAAAGGAGGAAAGAGTGAGGCCGCCCTACCTCGATACACGCCTTTATTACTCGCTGAAATGCCTGACCTCGCTGGCTGAGGCAGGCGTGCCCCGCCAGGCCAAAGAGCTGGCTGAGCTCACGGGCATTACCCCGGCCGAGACGGCAAAAATCCTTTCGCTCCTGGCCTGGGGAGGTTTCCTTTCCTCCAAACGCGGGTCCAAGGGAGGCTTCTGGCTGCGCTCGGAGCCCTCCGAAACCCGGATCAAGGATGTAGTGAGATTCCTGGAACCTCACGCGGGCGGGCAATCCTCCGACACCGATCACGATTCCATCGTTCGAGTCTGGCAGATGAAAGTTGGAAGGACGTTGGAGGATTTCGAGCAGCTGAGTCTCGCCGATCTGGTACGCGAGAGTCACAAAGTTTTCGGCCACAAAAAGGCGGGGAGCAGCAAGAAGAAATAACCTGGATCCAAGACAGAGGTTTTCTTGAGAATCAAAAGGACGAGCGAAGATCGACAAAATAGTTTAGGAGGCAACAGCCATGTCCGCCCAGCTTAAGCGAGATTTCAGTTTGTTGGCGATTCTGGCAGGCAGTCTTTTCTTTTACCTGCTGCTCAGCCAGACCCCCCGTACGGAGGGAATTCCGGCGTTTGCGCGCAAGTATCAGACCGCGTGCTCGACTTGCCACAATAATTATCCGGAACTCAATGACTTTGGAGAAGCCTTCAAGAAAAACGGCTTTAAGTTTCCCACCGACGACGAGAGCTTCGTGAAAGAAGCTCCGGTTATGCTGGGGGCCAAGGCACAAAAAGAAGCTTTCCCCAAGGCTGTCTATCCCGGTGAAATCCCGGGCAGCCTTCCTCTTGGCTTCCGCTATTCCGGCTTCGCCACAGTCAACTCCAAGCAGCCTTTGGACCTGGGATTCGTGCCGCGGACGGATTTGTTTACTCCCAACACGGTCACCATGATTGCCGCCGGGACCTTCGGGCCCAATATCTCTTTTTGGGTTGACGACGACATCTCCGCCGGAGGGTCAGGCGCTGATGGGGGACTTGGTGAGGGATACATCAAATTCAATGATCTCGGCCATTTCGTGGGCTTGCCCAAGGATGCCTTGAATCTGCGCTTTGGCCAGTTTGAACTCGACCTTCCGTTCACGCAGGCGCGGGGCATCAACCTCAGCGATTACGACATTTACTTCCAGTCGAGTAACATCGGTGGTTTGCCCGGCACTACCTCGAACCCCTTCGCGATCGGGGAACCTCAGCGCGGGATTGAAATCGGCGGCTACCCCAACGACGGGAACTTCGAGTGGTCCGCAGCGGTGGTGAACGGCAACAACGACGGGACCGCAGCGCGCAATTCCAAGGACGTTTATTTCCGGGTTTCACAACGCTTCAACCTCGAGCGCGACCCGAGCGTCCGCAAAGAAGTGCGCGCTTCAGGACCTACCGGCCCACACGATCACACTTCAATCCGCTTCGGAGCGTTCTACTACTACGGCCGGAACGCGCTCAACATCGATCAGACGATGTTTCCCGGGTTCGCGACCATCCACGAGCCCTTCTATCGTGCGGGAGGCGATGTGCGGTTCAAGTACCGCAAGCTGGAGCTCTACGCGCTCGGAATGAAAGGCCACGACACCAACGTGATCCCCAATATGAATACTTTCACGCTGGATCCCGGGCCATCGGTTAATTTCAGCGGAGGATTTGCTGAAGCCGAATATTGGTTTTACCCCTGGATCATCGGAATCATGCGCTATGACTTGGTGAATTCACCCACCGATTTCCAGAACGGGGTTTCAGAGCACACTTCACGCAGCCGGGTCAGTCCGGGAATCCAGTTCCTGGTCCGCGACAATATTAAAGCGGAGTTCGAGTATCAGTATCGCTTTAAGCAACCGGACCCCAATACCAATCAATTCTTCCGGGCGAACGGTTTCACCGCGGGAATCGACTACGTATTTTAAATTTTAGGGATAGCCCGGCCGTCATGGGCCGCGGAAATTCTAAACGATGAGAGGAGTCTTATGAAAATTATCAAGAGGGACCTGATTCTATCTGCGATTCTTGCCACACTAATTTTTGCTTCCGCGGGCTGGGCGGGAGAAATCAAAGGGAAGGTTAGCGTAAAGGGGATAAAGTCGGCGGAAAACATCGCCGTCTATGTGGACGCCATACCCGGCAAGACGTTTGAGGCTCCGTCCCAGCACTTGACAATCGACCAAAGAAGAATGACTTTTATCCCCCACGTGGCGGTGGTGCTGAAGGGAACGACTGTCGAATTCCTCAACAGCGACAACGTAGGCCACAACGTCTACTGGCCCTCGGTGGGTGGCAACAAGAAACTGGCCCATAACATGGGGACCTGGCCAAAAGGACAGAACAAGGCGTTTCAGTTTAACGATCTGGGTACGGCATCGCTGCTGTGCAACGTTCACCCTGAAATGTCCGGCTACGTTGTGGTTGTGGCCACACCTTATTTCGCAGTAACCAACAAAGAGGGTGAGTACGAGATCAAGAACGTTCCCGATGGCACTTACACGCTGAAGACCTGGAGCGAGGATGGCAAACCCGCAACGGCAACGGCGAATGTTTCCGGTGGTGCCGCGACGGCTGACCTGACGGTGAAGAAGTAGGACACGCAGTCGTTGTGCGATACGCCGGATTTGTTCGCACACGTGTGGTAGACTCCGCAACCTCACGGAAAAGACGCGACGGCTCAAAAGGCGATCGCGCCAGGATGCTCTCGGGGCTTGGCGCCTTTGCGTGAGAGAGTTAAGACTATCGGACCATGAAGCCTCGCTCCAAACTTGTCGATCTCGATTGGTTGGAATCCAATTTTCCCTGCATGCAAGCCTGTCCGGTCCACACGCAGGCAGGCCGGTATGTTTCGCTGATCGCGGAAGGCCGATATGAGGATGCCTATCGCTACGCGCGTGCGCCCAACCCTTTCGCCTCAGTCTGTGGGCGCGTTTGCGGACACCCATGCGAGACCGCCTGCCGGCGCGGCCAATTTGACTCTCCTATTTCCATCCGCGCTTTGAAGCGTTTCGTCACTGAAAAATACGGTCCGGAGTCGCGCAATCCCATCGACGTTTTTGCGGAGCGGCCCCGGATCACGCATTCGGAGAAAGTGGCCATCATCGGCTCCGGCCCCGCAGGGCTTTCGGCTGCCCACGACCTGGCGCTGCTGGGCTATCCGGTGACCGTGTTTGAAGCCGCGCCCGTTCCTGGGGGCATGATGCACCTGGGGATTCCCGAGTACCGTTTGCCGCGCGACGTCCTGCAGGCCCAGATCCGCGAAATCCTTGACCTTGGGCCCGAGCTGCGACTCAACGCACGCCTCGGTAAAGATTTCAATCTCGCCGACCTTCGCGCGCAGGGCTACAAGGCAATTCTGCTCGCCTTCGGCCTGCATCGTAGCCGCGACTTGATGATTCCCGGAAACGACCTCGATGGCGTGGTGAAAGGCGTCGACTTCCTTCTGAATGTCAACCTGGGTTACCGCTTTTCCATCGGCAAGCGCGTGGTGGTGATTGGCGGCGGCAACGTCGCCATTGACGTGGCGCGCTCCGCCTTGCGCCGGCAGCAGCAACTGACCCTCGAAGCGCTCAGCAGCTCGCTCTTGCCAGACAGTTTGAATCAAAGTGAACTCGACGTAGCCATGAAAGAATTGATGGATGTCTCGCGGCAGGCGCTACGCATGGGCGCCCGCGAAGTGCACCTGGTGTGCCTCGAGTCGCGTGAAGAGATGCCCGCCTTCGAAGAGGAAATCGAAGAAGGAATGGAAGAGGGGCTGAAGATTCATCCGTCTCTGGGCCCGAAAGCCTTTGTAGGGAAGGACGGCAAGCTTTCGGGGCTTCAGACAATAAACTGCACGTCTGTGTTTGATGCGAATCATCGCTTCAGCCCAACGTTTGCGGCTGGGACGGAGTCGGTGATCTCGTGCGACACGGCTATCCTCGCCATAGGGCAGGCTTCGGACTTATCGTTCCTAACTCCGGAAGACGGTGTGGAAACTACGCGCCAGGGCACCATCAAAATCGATCCCAACACGGTAATGAGCACGGCGCCGGGGATTTTTGCCGCGGGCGACATTGCCTTTGGTCCGCGCCTGATCATCAGCGCGGTGGCGGACGGCAAGAAGGCCGCTGAAGAGATTGACCGTTACCTGCAAGGCGCTGCGTGGAAGCCTCGGCCAAAATACGTTCAGATTACCGTGCTCGATCACCATCAAATGGCTGAGGAATATGACGAATACTCCCGCCTTTCGGTGCCCGTGATCCCCATCGACCGCCGCACGGGCATCACCGAAGTTGAGAGTGGATTCACCGAAGGGCAGGCCCGGATGGAGGCCTCGCGCTGCCTGAAATGCTGGATCAATACGATCTTCGAGGGTAACGAGACCGATGGAAGCGAATGTATCCTCTGCGGTGGATGCGTTGATGTTTGTCCGGAGAATTGCCTGAAACTGGTGCCTTTGAGCCAGGTTCAGTTCTCTGAAGCAACCAGCGCGCAGCTAATCGCCGGCCAGGCTACCCATGGGCCTGACCTGCTCCATTTGGAGGCCGATGAATTACCCGCAACGGAAGGCTCAGTGATGGTGAAGGATGAAACCATCTGTATTCGTTGCGGCTTGTGCGCCGAGCGCTGCCCCGTGCGGACCATCACCATGGAAGCCTACGAAGCTTTTGACGTCGATCCGGAACAAACGCCAGTGGAGAAAATACTCATACGAGCATGAGCGACGACGAAAAAAATCCGAATCCGGAAGAGGGCGCAAAAACGCAGGAAAGTTCAGGGGTCACCCGTCGCGATTTTTTTAATGAGGTGGCGCTCGGCGCACTGGGCGTCGCGGGCCTGGGCGCGGCGACGGTGACCTACAGGTATCTCACGCCCAACGTCCTCTTCGAGCCCGCCACCACTTTCCGGGTGGGGAATCCAGAGATTTACCCGCCGGACTCCGTCACCTTTCGGGAGAAAGACCAGGTCTATATCGTCCGGACCAAGGAAGGCGGATTCTTCGCGGTCTCGGCGGTCTGTACGCACTTGGGGTGCATCACACAGTGGAAAGACGACGTCCGGCAAATTCAGTGTCCGTGTCACGGAAGTAAGTTTGATCCCAACGGAAAGAAGATTGAGGGGCCGGCGCCTCGACCGCTTCCGCACTTTGCCATCACACTGACCGCCGACGGCGAGTTGCAAGTGGACAGTCTGCAGGAAATCAAGCCTGATCAAGTTTTGAAAGTCTGAGGGAACGGGTGGCGACTACATCCTTTGAACACGCGCTAGACCGGCTCCGCGGAACCCGGGTATGGAAATCGATTTTCCGCCGAGGCCCGGCACGCACCAACCGGACGCGCAGCCTTGCGGTTTTCGGCAGCATCCTCCTGCACATTCTGCCCGTCAAAGTGCGCGAGAAATCTCTCAGAGCCCGCGCCACGTATTACCTCGGCTCATTTTCATTCTTCCTCTTCATTGTTCTCTCCATCACGGGTATTTTGTTGATGCTTTACTATCACCCCGCGGTTCCCCAAGCCTACCGTGACATGAAGGACCTTCGCTTCGTGGTGGCGAATGGCGTTTTTCTGCGGAACTTGCATCGCCTCGCCGCGCACGTGATGGTCTTCGCGGTGTTCTGGCACATGTTCCACGTTTTTTATCGAGGCGGCTACCGGCCTCCCCACGAATTCAACTGGGCGATTGGAGTAGTCCTGCTTCTGCTCACACTTTTCTTGAGCTACACGGGCTACCTTCTTCCCTGGGACCAATTGGCTTTCTGGGCAATCACGGTGGGCAGCGGCATCATCAATGCGATGCCCGTCATGGGCAAGCCGATTCGCTTTCTCCTGCTGGGCGGCAACGTGGTCGGCGAAAACGCCCTGCTTCGGTTTTACGTTTTGCATTGTGTTGTCCTTCCCCTGGCGGCGGTGGCCTTTATCGCCGTACATTTCTGGCGAATTCAGAAAGATGGCGGGTTGACGGTTAAAGAACGCGATGAGCGAGAAGAAGAATAATTACGAAGCCGGATTCGGGTCCGACGCGGCCAAGAACCCGCAGCGAATTGTCTTCATCACCAAGAAGACTTCGGCAAAGGTGAAGGGCGATGTGGGCCCGCAATTGATGACCTTTCCCCACGTCATCCTGCGCGAAGCCATCGCCTTCCAAATCCTCATGATTGCCCTGGTGGCGTTGGCGCTCCTTTGGGATGCGCCCCTGGAGCAACTGGCGAATCCTTTGTTAACTCCCAACCCTGCGAAAGCTCCCTGGTATTTCCTGGGCTTGCAGGAATTGCTGCACTACTTCCCGCCTTTGGTGGCTGGCATCGTCATCCCGACACTTGTTGTGGTGGCGTTGATCGTGATTCCGTACTTCGACATCAACGTGCAAGGAGAGCCTCTCTGGGCCAGGAACCGCGAGCACCGGCTCGGTATTGTGCTGGCGGTTTTAGCAGTTCTGGCTGTTATCCTCGTGTTCTTTGATGCCTGGACAGTTCTTGTCCCCACAGCCGTGATTGCCGCCATCCTTTTGTATTCCTATTTCCAACCTCCCGGAGAGAAATCGGTGGCGGAATATCTGCGAACACGCCCGGTGTCATGGTGGGTGATGACCTGGTTTATTTTGGTGGCCGTCGTCTTGACGCTCGTAGGCACATTCTTCCGCGGGCCGGGCTGGTCGTGGGTGTGGCCATGGAGATCACATGGCGCCTAAAGCTGAAGAAATGGGAAAAGTCTCGCGCCGGATACGCTTGGTGTTTGCGCTTTCGAGTGTCGTATTTGTGGCCGTTCTTGCTATTTCCCCGGTAAAAGATTTGCTGCGGGAATGGAAGCATTACAAGCGCGACTACGTTCGCTTTGCCCAAATGCGGCCAGACACGAAACAACTTCTTGCCGACTATCACGACGGAATCGACCAGATCTGGATTCCGGATATGAATGTGGTCGACCGCTGCACCACTTGCCATCAGGGAATCACGCAGGCAAGTCTTTCTGATTCCTTTGTGCCCCAACCCTTCCGCAACCATCCGTTTATGCCGCACAAGGCCGGGGACTGGGGCTGCGTGGTTTGCCATCGTGGCCAGGGCGTCGCGACCGAAGTTGCTGAAGCACACGAAACTACGCTCGCCTGGGAGCAGCCGCGCTTGCCCACGCATTACATCCAGGCGTCGTGTGGTACGTGCCACAAGGCGGAGCTTGCGGAAACACCGCGACTGAACCGTGGCCGCCAATTGCTGGCTCAATTTAATTGTGTGGGATGCCACCGTCTGGCCGGAATTGATCCTCCCACCATGCTGGGCCCAGACCTTACGAACATCGGAACCAAGACAAGCCGGGAGTGGATTTACAAGTGGCTGAAGGAACCGCGGACTATCGTCGATGCCACAGGAAATCAGACAGTCAATGGTTATGAAACGGAAGACGAGCCGCGGATGCCATTCTTCCGGCTCTCCGAGCAGCAACTTCGTGGCCTATCCGCTTTTCTGAGTTCCCTAACGGGCAAGCCAGTCCAGCCGTATAAATTCGATCCCCGTGTTGTAACCGCTTTGGAGAAGAGACCTGACCTGGCGGATCAGGGTGAGGTTCGCTTTCGCCAGATGTTTTGCTCCACGTGCCATTCTTTGGCTGTCACTCGAGGCGGCGAGACTAAATTGATCGGCGGGGACATCGGGCCTGAACTCTCCAAAGTTGGAAGCAAAGTGAATCAGGACTGGCTTGTGGCTTGGCTTCGAAACCCTCAGGCTTACCTGCCCAACAGTAAGATGCCCCGATATGAGTGGTCGGACGAGGACCTCTACAAAGTCACCCATTACATCGCCGCCAAGCTTTCCGATTCGGATTTGCTGACTGGTGTCCCGAAGTTGGATGAGGCCAAGCCTGAAGATATTGAACTGGGCCGCCGTTTGTTCGTCGAAAAAGGTTGTCGAGGATGCCATGCGATCCAGGGAGTAGCCCCACAGAAAGATTTTGGGCCTGACCTTTCTGCGCTGGGCGGAAAGAATTCATCGCAGTTGGAATTCGGGAAATCGACTATTCCACACAACTTGATTTCATACATCCAGACCAAGATTTCCAATCCGGTCGCGGTAAACCCATCGGCGCGCATGCCCCAATACCATTTCTCTCCCGACGACCTCGACGCAATTACCACAGCGCTCTTGAGCATGACCGGGCCGCCTGCCACGCCGGGGCTCGCGCGGTTGCTTGTTCCGGCTCAACCGAAAGAGTTTCACCCGGCGGGGGCCTTTGGCGAGGTCTACGAACGGTACAAATGCTACGAGTGCCATCGCTTCAATGGGTATGGAGGAGACTTGGCCCCCGACCTTTCTTATGAAGGCAGCCGTGCACAAAAGGCTTGGGTGGTCAGCTTTTTGAAAAATCCCCAGACTTTGAGGCCCATGTTGACGCTCCGCATGCCGGAATTCAACATGACCGACAAGGATGCGAACATCTTCGCCGATTACTCCAGCATGGCTTTGCAGAGCCCTGAAGTGTATGGCGATATCGATGTGAAGGAACTCACACCGCAATTGGCGGCAACTGGTAAGCAGCTTTACGAAGTCAAATATCAATGCCAGTCGTGCCACACCATCGGCTCTACCGGCGGGTATGTGGGACCCAATCTGACCAACACCGGCAATTGGATGACACCCTCGTGGATCGAGGCGTGGCTTAAGAATCCCCAGGCCCTGGTGCCGGGGTCGATCGAGCCGCGGCGCGCCCTTCCTGAGAACGAGATCAAGGCCCTGACAGCCTATCTGATGACGCTACGCCAAAGCGGGAAGGCTGAGTCGGGCGGGGCAGCAGGCAAGGGAGGCGCAAGATGAAATCTCGAATTCTCCTTGCCATCCTCCTGGCGGGAATTCTCGTAAATCTGATCGCGTGCCGCAAGAAAAGCGAACCGGTGGCTGCGAACCCCGCGACAAAAGCCTATGACGTCGAGCCGGACTGGAACGATCCGCAGCGCGTGATTCCTCTCAACTACCAGCAGGCGCAAGGCAAGCGCGTGTTCTACACCACATGCGTCTGGTGCCATGCCGACTCAACTCCCGCGGGGCCTTCCAACAGGTCAAACCTTACCCCCACGCCACCCATTTTCAATGATGGGGCCACCATGAATGCCTTGAGTGACGAGTTCATGCAGAACACCATCACTTTGGGTGGGAGCGCCATGGGGAAATCGGCCATGATGCCTCCGTGGGGGCGAACCCTGAGCCAGGACGACATTCGGGCGGTGATTGCTTTTGAGCGCGCCATTGCTCAGCCGCCATACAAACCCCCTGCTCGCCCTGGGCCACAATACGGGGTAAAATAAATCGCTGTGAAAACACCAACTAATTTCCTGGACATTGGACGCCGGACTTCGTTGCAGGTCTGCGTTGCGATTCTCGTCGCCGGCGTTGTGAGCGCATCGGCGCAAGTCAGTCCCGCCGAAATCCTGAATCCGCAGCTCAGGGCTGCTGAATCAACTTATCTTCACCAACTCCAGGCATATAATCACGCCATTCAGCTCATTAAGTTTCCGTTTCCTTTTTACCTCACACGTTATGTGGACCGGGACCCGCAAAAGCAAGTGGAGACGGATACCAGAGGACTGGAATTTGTTAAATTCCACGACCGGGTCGTCCTGAAGATTACCGGCGTTTATGCGGCCTCTTATGATGCTGCCCGGATGACTCAAAACCAACGTTCCAGCCGGACTTTCAGTGAAATTGTGGTTCCCATCCTTGGAATTCTTCCCCAACATATTCCCGCCAATGTGAAGTGTGATGCGATCGGGTTTGAGATTTCCTACCATGTGCGAACCGAGAACAAGAACTTTGACTACGAGGGAAAAGAAAACCTTGTCGCGGTGCTTGATAAAGCGGATGCATTTGGATATTCGCAGTTGGCGCGCGAATCCCAGCGTCAGGACGCGGTGAATCATTCCGAGATTTATGTTAACGGAAAGGAATTTGGGCTGGCCCTCGGCGGGAAAGATCCATTCAACGTGGAGGCGTTAGACCGATCAACTCCGCATGGATCGACAACCGGCAAAGAGATAACCGGCATTTCAACCCGGTCGAGCGCAGACTTGGGCACGTCAGGATCCGATCGAGACCTGCCTCCGGGGTATCACATCCCGGACCGCAAGCCAACGGAAGAGTTAGGGCCGTCCTCACCGGTTGCGAGTAATTCTCCGGATTCACCCAGTACAGGGACAGGCGTGGTGCCCGCCGGATTTGCCACGCAAGCCGATGCGGATCACCTGCAAGCAAAGTATCAGCCGCAATTGGACTCACTGGCCAAGGATGGCGCGGCACAGTATCACTTTGTCGACTACGCGCCGCCATCCTTCGTAGTCTTCCGTGGAAAAATCTTCATGCAGGTCACGATGCGAGATCCCCTCAACTTCGATAAAGAGGGGACCTCCATCTATAAGAGAGCTGCGCAGAGCTTTGACCTTTTTGTCGCGTCCCAGCTTAAGCCTCTGCTGGAAAAAGTTCCTGCCGATGTACAGATCGAAGGCCTGGACATTACAGTCCTGAACCAATTGGCCTCGAATCCCAAACTCTCCTCCGAGGCGGTTGAGTTTATCTGCCCGCTGAAACCTCTCCGCCAATTTGTTGAAGCGGGAATTACCAATCAGGACTTGATCAACCAGAGCAGCGTCCTGGTGAATGGCGTGCGAATCGCTCTTGATTTGCAGCGGGTGGAGTAGGCGCTTGCGGAAATGATCTTTGGTTTTTAGGCGGGGTGAAAAACGATTCAACTAAAGCTCAGTGCGCCCGGGGAGAAGCTTTTTCGGTTCGTTCCGCCTCGATTTGGCTGATCGTGGCGCGCAACCATTTCGCTACAACCTTCTCCATTTCTTGTTGTGTTTCCCACCGCTCGAGCATGTGTATCGTCTCGCCCAGGTCATCGAGGGGGATGTGGTGGCAGGGCACATTTTCGAGTCGACGCTCGTCCGGGACGAATTGCATCAGGAGGCACTCCTTACATGGGCGGGTCCGCTTGGGGTCCCCAAAATTTATGCACGACAGGGAGTCCTGAAAAACCGATGTGGGGAGCCAAGGCGTTCGAACAGAGCGCCCATAACCACCGCTTTCAACAAAATCCAATTCAGCCTTGAGGATTTCAAGAATGTCGCGATCGTCTTTTGCCATAGGTTTCCTCCGAAGGATTGCCCTAACGCACACTGGCCGTGCTGCCAGCGACCCGCATTCTCGCGCTTTAAACTATAAGGTTCTAAATGAAAGGGCAGTGACCGATGTCACAAACTGTTGTGACCATCATCACAGGGTGGGACCTGCACCATTGCTGGATGAAGTCATTGGACTATACGCAGATGCCACCCGCTGGGGCCCTATTGGGGTCCCGTGCCCTCAGATGTGAACTGCCAGGACAGGGCAGGGGCCCAGCTGGATTACGCGCTGTGTGGTGGAGCCAAACAGCGCCAGATCCAGGGCGTTCCGCCCGCGCACGCCCATAATGATCAGATCAGTTTGAGCTTCGTTGGCCAGCAGGATTATCTCCTCGAAGGCCTTGCCGGCTCGAACGGCCGGCTTGATTTTGCACCAATTGCCTGCGTCGTTCGGAATGGGCATCTCCAGTTCGCGCAGGACCTTGGCTGTTCTGGATTCGATTTCTGCTTTGGTTGGCATGTTTTCCAGAATGTGAAGGAGGGTAAGTTCCGCGTTGTATTCCATGGCCAGAGAAAGCGCGTACTGCAAGGCGCGTTCCGAGTGCTCAGAAAAATCCGTACAGAAGAGAATCTTCTTTAATTGGACTTGCTCTTTCTTCTCGCGCGGCGTGACAAAGTCATGCGTCGGCTTGCGCACCACCAGAACCGGGCAACGCGCTTTGCGCAGGACTTGTTCAGTGACCGAGCCCATGGTGAGGCGGTCAAACCCCTGGCGGCCGTGAGTCCCCATGACAATCAAATCGACGGATTCCTTTTGAGCGCTGGATAGGATGGCCTCAGTGGGGAAGCCTTCCCGCACCACCAGTTCAGGATGGATACCATTCCAGGAGTGATTCTTCACCACATCGTTGAGCTGTTTTTCAGCATCCTGAGTGAGGTTCACGTAAATCTTGTTTAAGGAATCGGGGAAGGCATAAAAGGGATAGGCCATGGTCAACGGTTGAACCACGTGCTCCAGAAACAGTTTGGCTCCATAGTGGCTCGCCAGTGAGTATGCGTACTCATACGACTTGGTTGAGAAGTCTGTAAAATCAATCGGGCAGAGGATGCGCTCCATTTTCACCATGGTTTATTTCACCTCCCATTGGGTGGATGGCTTCCGCCTCTTCCGTCGGCGAGCCACGTGTGCATTCTCGACAAAGACCGTACAAACAGCATTCCATCCCAACTCACCCTTAGTCTATTGCTCCCCTAATATCAAAAGCTGTGACCGCTATCACATAGGCCAAACGACCCTTTGAAGAGGTATTCGGCGGCACCATAGCCTGTTCCCGCGGGGCGCACCGGGAAGACTTAAGAGGTTAGAAATCGACCAGCGTCTTGGGCGGGAGGGCGGCGCGCAGGGCGTTGGCGATCGCGAGGACGTCGATGATTTCCTGAGTGATCGCTCCGGCTACTGGTGGGAGGTACCCGCCCGCGGCAAAAGCCATCCCGACCACACTGATAATCATGCCCCCCACAGCACTTTGAAGAGCGATGGAGCGCATGCGCCGGCTGATATGAAAGAATTCATCGACCCTGGCCAATGAGGCTTCCATAATAACCGCCCCAGCTGCCTCCGAAGTGATATCGCTGTTCTGGCCAAAGGCAATGCCCACAGTGGCAGTCATCAGCGCAGGCGCATCATTGATTCCGTCGCCCAGGAACAGCGTTGTCCCTTTTTGGGTTGCCTGCCGGACGATGGCCACTTTTTCTTCCGGGCTCTTGGAGGCATGGACGGTTTTGATGCCCACCAGGTCGGCCAGGTATTGCGTCTCAGACTCGCGGTCCCCTGATACCAGCATAATTTCTTGGAACTGGTGTTTATGTCCCAGATGAGCGATGAAGGGCTTGCTCTCGTGGCGAGGCGCATCATGGAAACGGTAGATGGCCGCAAACTTTCCGTCGATCGCAATTGCGCACTCCAGTCCGGAAGTGTGTGCGGGCAAGCTCGCTGCATTGACACTGATTTCCTGCAGGAGGTGGCGGCGATTGGTCACTTGGATCTTCCGCCCCAGCACGATCCCATCCAAACCTTTCCCGGGAGGTTCGGCGAGTTTGGCAGCCTCCGTCAGAGGGATCTCGCGCTTCGCAGCCTCGTCGAGGATTGCCTTGGCGAGCGGGTGTTTGGAGTATTGCTCGAGGCTGGCCACCAGCCGCAATACTTCGTCTCTATCAAAGCCCCCGCCAATGATCTCGTCAGTTAAATCCGGGGCGCCATAAGTAAGGGTTCCAGTTTTATCAAATATCACGGTATGGCAAGTCTCGATTTGCTCGAGCACCGAGGGGTCCTTGACAATGATCCCGCGCTTTGCCGCCAGGGAAATAGAGCCGATGATGCTAACGGGAATCGCGATGAGGAGCGGGCAAGGCGTTGCAATCACCAGAACGGCGAGAAAGCGCACCAAATCACCGCTGATTAACCACGCCACGATTGCCGCGCCCACCGCGATCGGGGTATAAATGGCGCCCAATTGGTCGCCCAGACGGCGGATTTGCGGGCGATGTTGCTGCGCGCTGCGCATCACCTTCATGATGTTGGCGTAGCGCGAGTCGACGGCCAGCTTGGTGGCCTCAATGGTCAGGGCTGTGTGGCCGTTGAGGGCGCCCGAAATTACGGTTGAGCCGGGCGCTTTGGAGATGTTGAAGGGCTCGCCTGTCAGGTACGACTCGTCCATGGTCGAGTGCCCGTCCAGGACCACGCCGTCCACCGGGCAGGTCTCGTGCGGGTACACAAGCAATACATCGCCCACAGCTATTTCACTGAGGGCAACCTCTACCGTCCCGGCATCCTTCTTTTTGTGCGCGATGTTCGGCATTCTTTTGGCGAGAGCCTCCAGAACCGACGACGCTCTTCTGACCGCATAGCTTTCCATCACGCGGCCTCCGGAAAGCATCAGAACAACCAGCGATCCGGCAAGATACTCGCCCAAAAAAGCCGAAGTAATGATCGAAATTCCTGCCAGCAAGTCCGAGCCAAATTCCTTATGGAAGGCCTTAAAAGCCAGGTCAAAAACAAGTGGGACTCCACCGAAGAGCATAACCGCCAACAACGGGAGTTGAATGCTCAATGGGGAGGGTCTAACCAGAAAGCGTAGTATCAAATGCACGCCGATCCCGACCAGGGTGAGCACAGCAATTATGTTCTCTTTTGAATACAGGGACCTTATTGCCAGAAGGTCTTGTTCGGATTTCTTGGGCACATCCAAAGAGACGGCAGTAGCACTAACGGGCAGGGGTTCCTTAGTTCCACCGTGGGCTGGAAATGGAAGCGAAGAGCAATCCTCTCCCTTTAGGTCGCGCTTTGGGTTCACAGCAGGCGCCACTTCTTTTCCCTCAATTCAAGAGCTAAAGAATGACATGGAGCAGGCGGCCGCTCGGTGACGGGCATCACCATACGCAGTGACCCGTCCGTGCGTGTTTTTTCGAACCAGAAGGTGGCGGAGTGTGAGCGGCTAATCCTCGGAACGGTCGGGCAAGAGTGGGGAAGAGCGGCGGACGTTGGGGGAGAGTTCGACAATTGGGCCCGGCCCCACCTGTTTTCTCTGCCACCACTCGCGAAGTATCATGCACTTTCGTTCCGCGTTCAATGTAATCACAAAAATGCCGTCCAGATTGACCCGCGTGCCTTCGGGGTGGCGGTTGAATGATGCCCGCCAGTGAGCAATTCCATTCTCATTCGCGATTGCCAGGATTTCGTACCGGAAACGGATTTGTTCTTGTGAGCGCCCCACGTGGGTCCAGTAAGCAAGAATTTCTGCGCGACCCCGCAGGGGCTCCACGAACGGAGTTGCGTGGTAAGCTGCATCATCGCTGAACAGGCCTGCGGCAGCGTTGGCGTCGCGAGTTTCCCAGGCGTGCCCGTAGGCGTCGAGCCAGGTTTTGAATTCGGCGTGGGTCATTTCTGAACTTAGGCAGCGGATTTTGCCGCCCGGCTCCAAATCAGATAAATCGGAACTCCCGCAAGAACCAGGGCCAATCCAATCAAGGCTTCTTGAGGGCTGCCCACCAGCGTGTTGGCGACAATCGCGAGGGCGGCCAGTGAAAAAACCACGGGCAATATGGGATAGCCCCAAACGTGATAGGGCCTCTTCAGGTCCGGTTTTTTCTTTCGGAGAACGATGACGGCCAAAGCCGCGGCGCCGTAAAAAATCCAACCGGTGAATATCACGTAAGTGTAGAGCTGCTTAAAGCTGCCGGTGGCGGCGAGGACGATGGACCAACCCCCTTGAATCAGAATGGCCATGGCGGGGGTTTCGAAGCGTGGATGCACTTTCCCGACCGACGCAAAGAAAACCCGGTCGCGCGCCATGGCAAAGTAAGCGCGAGTGCCGCCCAGCACATTGCCGTTCAGCGCCCCGAAAATAGAGCAAAGGATGAGCGCGGAAACAAACGTCGCGCCACGCGGACCGGCCAGCACTTCCATGGTCTTTGCCGCCACGCGTTGGTACTCGTCCTTGGCGAGCACATTGAGCGGAAAAACACGCAGGTAGGCGAGATTTGCGCCAAGGTAGACCGCCACCACCAGAAGGGTTCCCAGGAAATAACTGCGGGGAAGGACGCGCTCGGGATTCACTACCTCGCCGGCGTTAAAGGAAAGCATGTGCCAACCCTCATAGGCCCACAGCGCGCTGATTAGCGCGGCGCCGAATGAACTCAATGAAGTGGCAGCGGTCGGAAGGGAAGTGGACGAAGTGACGGGTGCGGCCGGAGCAGAGAAGAATGCGAACCCGATGATGGTGGCCAACCCTGCGAGCTTCGCAATTGTAAACAGAGTTTGGACTGCGGCCGCTTTACGAACGCCCACGTAATTCACGAATGTCAAAGCAGCAATCACCGCCGCCGCGACAAACTTTTGCCCGAGGGGCGACAGCGGGACGAATGTCGCGCCGTAAATCCCAAAGGCGACGGCGAGAGTGGCGATGGACCCAGAATTGATTACCAACAACATGCCCCAGCCATAAAGAAAGGCGAAGGGCTTGCCGTAGGCCTCGCGCAAGTAGATATAAATGCCGCCGGCCTCCGGCATGGCCGCTCCCAATTCGGCGAGTGAAAGCGCTCCAGCCAATGAAAGGACCGCACCCACAATCCAAACCAGGAAGAGAGTCTGGGCGGAGCCGACTTTCTGGGCCATATCGTGCGGAACCAGAAAAATGCCCGAGCCAATGATGGTCCCTACCACAATTGCCGTGGAACCCATAAAGCCGATGGCGCGGGGCAGAGTGCGGACTTCATTCACTCCGGACTTTTCCGTCATCGCTTGAGTTTCCTCGTCTTGCTGTTCTCCGTGTTGAGTCTGCCTCGTGGTCTTCGCGAGATCTGAATCACGGAGTGGAATTTACTTTTTCGCTTTCCGCCGGCACTCGTCCGTGGAGGCGTCTACGGGTGGATAGTGAACTCCGTTGAATTCACGAAGCACCATTCTGCCTTTGTCTCCCGCGGCCGGATCAAATTGGTACCAGGTGATGGAGCAATTGCAGACATCCTGCTCGGGGTCGCGGTCAATGGCAAGCAGTTCTTTTTCCCCCAGGCGCTCCAGCAACCGTCTGAACATCAGGACAACCACGGAGTGACAGACTATCAGCACGGTCTGTTTGCGGCAGTCCCGCGCCATCGTCCCCAGGAAGCTGTGAATCCGCAAGGCCACGTCGGGATAGCTCTCCCCGCCAGGTGGGCGGTAGTAGTATTTGCCGTCGCGCTCACGGCGCCCCAATTCCTCAGGATATTTTTTCGAGATGCCCGCCTTGGTGAGGCCGTCCAGAATCCCAAACTCCTTCTCACGGATACGGTCTTCGATGGTCAATCTCGGGGAATCCTTGAAGTGCTTGGTCAGAATTTCCGTGGTTTGGACGGTGCGCAGGTAGGGCGAGACAAAGATTCGATCGAAATGAAATTGTTCCCCCAGATGTTTTCCAGTGGCCTCGCACTGCTTTTTCCCGAGTAGGGTGAGGGTGACGTCCATGTCGCGGACTCCTCCCCCATACTCCAATTCGCCCGCGGCCGTGGCGAGATTCTTTCCCACGTTACGCTGGGATTCACCGTGGCGCACGATCACCAGGTGGTCCATCCACTTCTGTTCTGGAGCGCTCATCCACTTTACCTCATGGTTTGGGAAACCCTTTACCTCAACAGTGTCCGCCATTATACTGGAGCACCTTTCGTGAACCCAGTTTTTGTTTTGGCGCGGTGGGAGTGTTGAATGCTCCGGAGCAACTGATGACGAGCGTGACGCATCCAGAACGATTCAACGGCCAGGTCGCTTTAGTGGTGGGAGGCGCCCAGGGGATTGGAAAGGCCATCGCCGTTCGATTGGCCAACGAGGGCGCGCAGATCATTATTGCTGACGTCGACCGGGGCATGATGGCCCTGACCGCGGAGGAATTGAAGAAGGTTGGAGCGGGCGTACACACAGTGGCCTGCGATGTACGCCGTCGTAGACAGGTGGAGCGAATGGTGGTGGATATTGTCCGCCGGCACCATCGCATCGATATTTTGATGTACGTAGCGGGTGTAGGCAAAGGTGTACCATTTACCGAGACGGATGAATACCACTGGGACTGGACCGTGGACACCAATCTGAAAGGTGCATTTCTAGTGGCGCGCGCCGTGGTGCCCCATATGATCAAGCAACGGTGCGGAAAGCTGGTCTTTATGGCGTCCACTAACAGTTGGGACGCGGAGGCTGAACTCGCGCCTTATAACGCTTCGAAAGCCGGTGTTTACCTGCTCGCTAAAACACTAGCCCGCGAGTTGGGGCACTATGGGATTCAATCCAATGCGATTGGCCCGGGGCTGATTCGCACTCGCCTTACCGCTTCCTTGCTCAAGGATCCAAAATTCATGCGGAAGTACGAAAACCTGATTCCGGCAGGACGCATTGGCATTCCGGAGGACATTGCGGGACCGGCGGCGTTTCTGGCGTCGCGCGACGCGGACTACGTGAACGGTGTATTGTTGTTTGTGGACGGCGGACAGTTGGCATAAGAGAGAAGTCAGGAGGCAATAAGCAGAAAGCAGAAAGCAGAAAGCAGAAAGCAGAAAGCAGAAAGAACCAACATTCCTCGGAGTTAAGACTAATGGAGAGAACATGCGCAAAGTGATTCGAACACATAGTGCACCGCGGCCGCGGGGCCCTTA
>JBGPCF010000102.1:0-24396 GCA_041481635.1 Terriglobia bacterium
AGCACTTCTTCTGAATGCGAAAATAGAACCGCATTCCCCGAAATGCACCCCAGGCTCCCAAACAGGGCGTTTTCAGGAGGGCAAGGCATTACTGCCGGCTGATATTCCGAAACGGCTGCAGGATGGGAGGCACGGCAGTCAAGAATTGCGTACCCTGCGCCGGGTAGCCAGGTGGGTTTGGAAGCGCGCTCAATAATCGGTTTGAAAGGCAACCATCTCGGGAGAATGGGAACTCTCCGGAGAGCCAGAAGCATGGTTTTCGGTATTCTGGAGGGGGTCAACAAAAAAGGTGGACTTGTGATTGCATTCCGAGACACCTGGGTGTATGGTATCGCCCGTCCGGGAATTCCAAAATCAAAATTTTAACTAATCCACTTTGCGGAGGATAAGATGATGCGAAAGAATCTGTTGCTTCGAGCTTTGTTGGTTGTCGCGCTCCTTTGCTCCGGTGTGCTGTACGCACAAAAAAAGCCCGTCAGAAACATAAGCGGGAAGCGGCACCCGAACCTTGCCGCGGCGCAGCGGGCTTGCAACAATGCCTTCGAGAGCATCAAGAAAGCCCAAGAGGCGAACGAATTTGATATGGGGGGGCATGCCCAAAAAGCCAAGGACTTGCTGGAGCAGGCAGATAAGGAACTAAAGGAGGCAGCTGAGGCCGCCAACAAAAACAAAGAAAAATAACCCCCAAGGATCGAAAACGTACGTCTCTCATGCGGCTGGAGTTTGGCTGCGCTCGAGCGAACTCCGCAATTTAACCTGGCTCGAAAAGGGGGCCCTGTTGGCCGAGCCTCTCAGAGCCCCTTTCCTATAATTGCCGGGTCTCGCCTTGCGGGCTATTGGCGCGCCAAGTTCACGCGTCCGTAGTGGTCTTTTATGTCGAATCGCTTCCGGCTAGGTGCGGCGCCCAAGAACCTGCCAGAATAGCGGTCGGAGTTGGCCGCACGGAAGCCCGCGGAAAACAATAATTGCCAGTCTTCTCCTTCGCCGCTCGGGTGCCAGATTGCCTTCTTTTCGCCCGAGCGGCGGTGATGGTCACCCGCAATGAATTGGTTGTAGTGATCCAAGCCCCAGCCTTGAAGCCTGCCGACAAAACCCGATCCATCCAGTCTCCCGTCTGCTGTTTACTGTCGACTTTCTTAGGGTAGAATGGTTGCGAGGGTTGAGTATAATTTCCCAAAATGATCCACGAAATTCTTCCAGTCGGCATGCTGGCGTGCAATTGTTCCATCCTCGGGGATGAGGACTCGGGTGAGGCCGTGGTAATCGACCCGGGGGATGAAATCGAGCGCGTTCAGCAAGTGCTGGCGCGCCACAAGCTCCGCGCCAAATACATTGTGGTGACTCACGCGCATATCGACCACGTGGGCGGCATCGAAAAACTCCAGCGCTCCACCGGCGCCGTGGTGCTGATGCACCAGGCCGATCTGCCCCTCTACCAGAATGTCGGAATGCAAGCGAAGTGGCTGGGCGTGGCGCCCCCGGGAATGGTGGAGGTCGACCAGTTTCTTAAAGAAGGCGACAAGGTACGCTGGGGAGCGCACCAACTCGAGGTGTTGCACACGCCGGGCCACTCGCCCGGCAGCATCTCGCTCCACTTGACCGGTGAATCGCACAAAATATTCAGTGGAGACACTCTTTTTCAGGGCAGCATCGGCCGCACGGATTTGTGGGGCGGATCTTTCCAGGAAATCATGCGGTCAATTGCCTCTCGACTGTTGATCTTTCCCGACGAAACTCCGGTTTTTCCAGGTCACGGTGAACCCACTTCCATTGGCGAGGAGCGCGAGCACAATCCTTTCTTACGCGGACTCTGACTCAGAGCAGCGCGCCCGTTGCGGATTCCATGCCCAGCATGCCCGCGCCACCCCAACCCGCAACGCAATCCAAAATAGAATCGAACATTGTCTCTCGCGAGGCCGGGCTCAAGCGCCAGCTCACGTCGCGGCAGCTCTCCATGATTGCGCTGGGTGGGGCGATAGGCACAGGCTTGTTTTTGGGGAGTGCGATCTCGGTGCGCCTGGCAGGCCCGGCCGTCATTCTCAGTTACACCGCGGGCGCGGCCATCGCGCTGCTGCTCATTTGGGCGCTGGCGGAGATGGCCGTCGCGCATCCCATTGCGGGATCGTTCGGCGTCTACGCCGAGATTTACTTGCACCCGTGGGCGGGCTTTGCTGTCCGCTATTCCTACTGGCTCTGCCAGGCGGTGGCCATTGGAAGCGAAATGGTGGCCGCTTCCATCTACTGCGGATTGTGGTTTCCGAATGTTCCCGCCTGGGTCTGGATCGCGGGATTTTCCGCGGCAGTGGTTTACATCAACGCGCGCACGGTGGGCAATTTTGGCGAGTTCGAATACTGGTTCGCGATGATCAAAGTTGTGACCATCGTCCTGTTCTTGATTCTGGGCGGCGCGCTGCTCCTGGGTGTGGGCGTGAAACCAGTAGGCCTGGTGAATTACACCGCGCACGGCGGATTTTTCCCGCACGGCCTCACCGGCATGTGGCTGGGAATCGCTATGGCCATTTTCAGCTACCTTGGCACGGAGGCCATCGCGGTGACGGCCGGAGAAGCGAGCCATCCTGAAGTGGCCGTGCCGCGCGCCCTGCGCTCCATGCTGGCGCGGCTGTCCATTTTTTATATTGGCGCCATGGCGGTCCTGGTGGGCGTGATGCCGTGGGACCAGGCGGGACTCACCGAAAGCCCTTTTGTGCGCGTGTTTGAGAGTGTGGGCATTCCTGCGGCGGCGGGCGTGATGAATTTTGTGGTGCTCACCGCGGCACTGTCGAGCGTGAACACCGATCTCTACCTTTGCTCGCGGACCATCTTTTCACTCTCGCGCGGCGGTTACGCTCCCCGTGTGTTCGGGCGCCTGACCAGCGCGGGCGTCCCGCTACCCGCCTTGCTGATATCAAGCGGCGGCATGCTGGCGGCGCTCGTCCTCGATTTGCGTTTCAAGGAGACGGCGTATCTTCAGATGCTGGGCGCGGCATTTTTTGGCGGGCTCTTTGTGTGGATGATGATTTTCCTCACTCACCTCATGTTTAGGCGGCGTTACCGTGGCCAGCTGTTGGTGCGCGCGCCAGGCTACCCTTGGGCGTCGCTTGCCGGCCTCGGCGCCCTGGCTGCGATATCGATTTCCACCTGGTGGGTTCCCGGCCTCCGGATCACCTTGATCGCCGGGTTGCCGTGGATTGCCTTCATCTCAGTGTGTTATCTTATTTGGACCAAACTTAAGAAGTCGGCAGTCATCAGTTCTCAGTAGTCAGTAAAAGAAGTTTTGTCGCCACGATCTGATGAACTGAGAATTCAAACTGACGACTGAATACTGACAACTGAGGACTCTCTTTTCATGGCCGACCTTTTGAAATGGCGGGACGAGTTTCCCATTCTCGAGCGCACCACCTATTTAAATTCAAACTCCCTCGGGGCGATGCCGCAGGCGGTTTATGACCGTATCCGCGAGTACGCGGAAACGTGGGACCTGCGCGGCGTGCGCGCGTGGGAGGAGACCTGGTGGGACTTGGCGGGGAAGATTGGCAATCACCTGGGGGCCTTGCTGGGAGCCGAACCCGGCACGATTTCGCTGCACCAGAATGTGACGCTGACCCAAGCCATCATTGCGTCGTGCTTTGAATTCCAAGCGCCACGCAACAAAGTGGTGATGGTGGACATGGAATTTCCCTCCATCGTTTATTTCTACGAAGCTCAGCAGCGGCGGGGCGCGCGAATTGAAATGGTGAAGAGCACAGACGGTATTCGCATCCCGCTGGAAAAACTGCTGGCCGCCATCGACGAGCAAACGTTGCTAGTGCCGGTCTCTTACGTTTTGTTCCGCAGCGCTTGCATCCAGGACGCGCGCGCCATCGTGGAGCGAGCGCACAAAGTTGGAGCCTACGTTATTCTCGATGTCTTCCAGGCCGCCGGCACCGTGCCTGTTAACTTCAGCGAGCTGGGGGTCGATTTTGGCGTGGGTGGCGTGCTGAAGTGGCTTTGCGGAGGGCCCGGCGTGGCCTACCTCTACGTCCGCCCGGACCTGCGCTCCAAGCTTGAACCGGCCATTACCGGCTGGGTGGCTCACAAGAGGCCATTCAATTTTGAGGTTGGGCCGGGGGATCGGCGGGAAGACGCGTACGGATTCATGAATGGCACTCCGCAAATCCCGGCCCTCTACGCGTGCCAGCCGGGGATCGAAATCATCAGCCAGATTGGCGTGGATCGCATTCGCGCCAAGTCCGTCCGCCAGACCGAACACCTGATCGGGAGCGCCTTGGCGCGCGGCTGGCACGTAAACACCCCACGCAATGCCGCCGAGCGTGGCGGGACCGTGTCCATCGATTGCCCGCACGGATACGAAGTGATGCGCGAGCTGGTTGCGCGCGACATTCTGGTGGACTACCGCCCCAAAGCGGGGATCCGCCTGTCGCCCCACTTCTACACGCGCGATGACGAAATCGAATTAGCGCTGAACCAGATTCACGAGATCCTTGCCTCCCACACCTGGGCGCGCCACCTGCAGTCGGTGTGAGCGAGTGTTATAATCTCGCTCGCCGGGGGCTGCCTGGTTTGAGTTTGAATAGGCAGGAAGACTGGGCCGCGGAGAAACGAGATGGCGAGAAAAGACACGCGTAAAAAACCGGGCGGAAAAACCGTGTACCGCGGCTCCCAGGCCATCCTGGGCGAGCGGCAACACTTGGAGGAAGTCCTGCGCTCCGTCCAGAAAGCAAAGATCCCCGCGGCGCGCCGGAAAGCCGAACTGGCTCAACTTTCCAAACTCATTAAAGTTCGGACGGAAGAGCTGAACCGCATCAATCCGGGTTGGGATAAGAAATTCGCCATGGCGCGCAATCCCAAGACGAGTGCCAATGAATTGTTGCGCCTGGCAAGGGCGCTTCCCCCGGACGACTACCTTCTAGCCCGTTTGCTCACCGAACACGCGGAAGCTCCACCGGAGTTACTCGAGCATTTAGCGGCGCACCCCTATGCCGCGGTGCGCGAAAACGTGGCGCGCCATCCCCGCACGCCTCCCGAGGTGCTGCGCAAAATGGCGGAAGACTCCAGCGAGCCGCTTTGGTTCCTGGTGGCCTGTAATCCATCCACCCCTCCCGAACTCCGCGAGCGTCTGCGCGGCCGCATGCATACAGCCGAACCCGCTTTTCCCTGAGGTGCACTCCGGCCAACTTCAATGCATGCTTTTTACCTTGTATGATTATATTAAATATAGAATGTTAACTACGTGTGGAGACGGATCGCGGCGGGCGGCTGCGGTAGGTCGAAATAGAAGGCAGAGACCGCTTCCTTTACGTTTCGCCTCAACTCTTCCCAGTTGCCGGCTTGCGTGTAGATGCTCTCAGTCAGGCACTCCGCCACAAAGCCTCCGTCTGACTCTTGCGTCACTTCAAATATGATCTCGCCCATGCGGCGAGTTTATTCGATCAAGTGGTGAGAAGCAAGCGCGGGGCGCCTCTGCGAGAGAATGTCATTACTCAGACCGATGTCATCCTCGCGAAAGCGGGGATCCATCGGGTTTGTCAGGAACTCCTTCGAGAGTGAAACCCCCGTGGATACCCGCTTTCGCGGGCATGACACGTTTCCAGGTGCCGGGAGTAGTCCAATTGAGGTAATTAGAAAGTACTTGACATGCTGCGGCGATAGCAGAATGCTGAAGCGCCCAGACTGGAAGGCGCTTCAGAGCGCCGTACAAAAACCAGTCCAATTGAAATTATTCGAGAAGAGGAAACGACGTGGGGACTAAACATGCGCAAAAAACTCTTCACTTTTATTGCCGTCCTTGTGCTGAGTATCACCTTAAAACCCATCCTCATTACCGCGCGGCAAAGCGAAGGTCAGCCAAGCGAAGGGAAGACAGAGCAGCTACCAGACCAGCCACAAACTAAGTCCAAGACCGCTCAAGGCAAAACCTCCAAGGTTGACGGAGGCCCTCAAAAATCTCCTGTTACGGTCAAGGAAGTCGCACCCATAAAAACTCAGGAAGAGCCCGCTAATGAAAAGCAAGAGGGAGAGGATATATCTGCGGCCAATTGGTGGATGGTTAGACTTACTGGTTTGATAGGAATAATCGCTATTCTCCAACTTTTTGTTTTTAAAAGACAAGCCGATAGATTGAAACAGACCATCGAAAAAATGGATGAAATCGCTCAAGGGCAGACTGCCGATATGAAAAAGTATATCGATCAGGCCACCCGATCTGCCAGTGCGATGGAACAAGTTGCCAAAGATATGGCAATCAGCGCACAAGCTGCCAAGGACAGCGTAGCAGCAGTGAAAGAGCGTACGGCCCAACAGATGCGGGCTTATTTGACAGTTCTTATTGGAAATGCTTTTTTTCAGGACCGAGCAAAAAACACCAGATTCCAAACGACACCGATACTTCTTAATTCGGGGCATACTCCAGCCTACAAAGTTGACTACAACATGCGCACCGCCGTTCTCAATATTTCTCCCCATGAATTTCCTCCCCTGCATAGAAAGGAACCAGAGGAATCGATAATTGGCCCTCAACAGTCCTGTACCTTGCTCGACGGGGGAATCGTCGATGACTTCGTTCCCGACCAAGATGTCGGGGGCATTATGTATCTCACATTCGGAAAAGCTTTGTACGTTTGGGGTGTCGTTACGTACGAAGATATCTTTGGAGAACCACATAGGACAGAGTTCGCTCAGGCTTTGTGCTGGCTTCCAGATGGGAAAGTCTTTGGCGTATACACCCCCGGACATAACAAGGCAACATAACAGCACCAGCGCTCCAAAAAGCCCACGACTTGTCTTTCTCCGAATTTCAAAACGGGGTAAACATGGCCTAATCATGGTTGTCAAGCCCTTTACAATCCCCCCAACTTGGCCTGCGCTGTCATTGGCCTAATTGGCTCTTTACAATAGCCAGAATGTGAATTAAATTGGTCTGGTAAAGCAGACCAGGAGGACTTTGACGCATATGCTCCTCACCCTCGATTCGAGTTTGGACAAACCACTCTACGCCCAGATCCGCGACCAGATCCGCGAGCGCATTTCCACAGGCGCGCTGAAGATTGGCGAGCAGATCGAGCCCAGCCGCGAATTGGCCAAACGTCTTGGTGTGCATCGCACGACGGTGGGCAACGCTTACGCCGACCTGGGGGCGGAAGGTCTGATCGAAGGCACGGTGGGGCGGGGGACTTTTGTCTCACCCATGGCTTCGACGCTCAGGAACTCTGCTCCGCGGCGCGCCTCCAACGAAATTTTCTGGAGCAGCTTCTTTTCCGACGAGCATCACGATGACGCTCTGGGGAGGTTGATGGCCAATTGCCACACCCCGGGCATGATCTCGTTTGCCGCCGCCCACGGCTCCCTCGAATTAACTCCGGTGGATTTGGTTCGCCGCGCCACGGATGCCGTATTGCGCCGAGAAGGGGCGTTGATTCTGCAATACGGTTCGAGCGACGGCTACCCGCCGCTCAAGAAATACTTGCAGGGACACCTGCGCCGCGACGGTATTCCGGCGGAGCTTGACGAGATCCTGATTACCAGCGGCTGCCAGCAATCGCTTGATCTCCTGCGCCGCTCCATGGTCAGTCCGGGCGACACCGTGGTCTGCGAAAACCCGACCTACACCGGTCTTTGGCAAGTCTTCCAGTCGCCGGGCATGCGGCTGGTGGGTGTTCCCGTGCGCGCCGACGGAATGGACCTGGACTTTCTGGCCGCGGTGCTCGAGCAGAGCAAGGTGAAGCTGATTCTCACCAGCCCCAACTTTCAAAATCCCACCGGGCGCAGCATGCCGCTGGCGGCGCGCAAACATTTGTTGGAACTCGCCACGCGCCACCAGGTGCCCGTGGTGGAAGACGACATCTACGGCGCTTTACGCTTTCGCGGGCGCGAATTGCCGCCGCTTAAAGCGCTCGACGCGGCGGGCATGGTGATTTATCTGAATAGTTTTTCCAAGGTGGGTTTTCCGGGATTGCGCGTGGGATGGATTGTGGCCTCGCGACCCGCGATCGAACGCTTGCGCTGGGCCAAGCAAGGCGCCGACCTGCACACCAACCTGCTCGGCCAGGCGGTGCTGGAGGAATTCGGCCGGCGCGGCTGGCTGGACAAGCTGCTGCGGCGCGCGCGCAAGACCTACGAGCACAAGCTGGGGGTGATGCGGTTGGCGATGGAGCGATATTTTCCGCCGGAAGCCAGGTGCGTTTTCCCCGACGGAGGAATGTCCGTCTGGGTGGAGTTGCCCGCGGGCTTGGACGCCTCGGAACTGCTGGTGAAGGCGCGCGACCGGCAGGTGATTTTCGGGCCCTCACGATTTTTTTACTTTCAGCAAGTACAACACAACGCTTTTCGTTTATGCTTTACGGGGCTACCCGACGAACTGATTGAGAAGGGGATTGGCATTCTGGGCGAGTTGCTGAAGGCCGAGATTCGCCGCGTAAAGGCGGGCGTCAGAAGCCGCCGGACAGCGCCGGACGGCGCGGGCGTCGCGCTGGTGTAGAAAACTGAGCGATTGAGTGATCGGGTGATCGGGAGAATGAAATGGAAACCGGAGCAGGAAAATGGAAATTGGAAAATAGAAAATGGCAAGTCCACTGCAACGGCCAGTTTCTAATTACCAGTTTCCAGTTTCAGTCTTTTCTTCATTCGCTCAATCACTCAATCACAAAATCACTCAATAATTGAACACACTCTTGACTGTAATTTTGGAGGTTTAACATGTGGGAATACGATCAACAAATGAAATTGAAAGTGGGCCTGGCGGAAATGCTGAAGGGCGGCGTGATCATGGACGTCACCACCGCCGAGCAGGCCAAGATCGCCGAAGACGCGGGCGCGTGCGCGGTGATGGCGCTGGAGCGTGTGCCGGCCGATATCCGCAAGGAAGGCGGCGTGGCGCGCATGGCATCGGTGAAAATCGTCAAAGCCATCATGGACGTGGTGACCATCCCTGTGATGGCCAAGGCGCGCATCGGCCACTTCGCCGAGGCGCAGGTGCTGGAGTCCATCGGCGTCGACTACGTTGACGAAAGCGAGGTCTTGACGCCCGCCGACGAGGAGCATCATATCCTCAAGTGGCCGTACAAAGTCCCATTCGTTTGCGGCGCGCGCAACCTGGGCGAGGCCCTGAGGCGCGTCGGCGAGGGTGCGGCCATGATTCGCACCAAGGGCGAGGCGGGCTCAGGCAACATTGTGGAAGCGGTGCGCCACTTGCGCGCCATCACGGGCGAGATGCGAGCCCTCACGATGCTGCGCGAAGAGGAATTGATGGCCAAGGCCAAAGAATTGGGCGCGCCTTATGACCTGGTGAAGTGGGTGGCCGAGCATGGAAAGCTTCCTGTTCCGAATTTCTCAGCGGGCGGGATTGCCACGCCGGCGGACGCGTCGCTGGTGATGCAGTTGGGCGCCGAAGCGGTTTTCGTGGGCTCGGGCATCTTCAAGTCGGCCGACCCTGCCGTCCGCGCCAAAGCGATTGTCCGCGCCACCACGCACTACAACGAGCCGCAGGTGGTCGCCGAATGTTCTGAAGAAGTAGGCGAAGCTATGCGCGGCATCGATGTTCAGAAACTTGACCCCAAGGAACTGTTGCAAACGCGAGGGTGGTAGGGCCGAGGCTTGCCCCGGCCTAGTACCTGGCAATCCTGACCATCAAGCACATTGATAAGCTGGTGGTGCGGGTCATAAAAGGCCAGGGCAAGCCGTGGCCCCACGGACGTGATGAAGCGATGGTGCTCCGAATACGAATCTTGATTCTTGCCGCCTATGGACTCATGACCGGGGCGATGGTCTTTGCAGCGGCCACGCCGAAACCGGGCATGATGCTTTATGTCACTAACAGCGAGAGTGGCGACATCACCGTGATCGACTTGGGCGCGCTCAAGGTGGTGGGCGACATCAAGGTGGGCGAGGGGATTCACGGCGCGGCGGTGCAAGCAGACGGGCGTCGGCTCTTCACTACCGTCGAATCCGATAACACGCTGCGCGTGATCAATACTGCAACGAACCAAATTGAAGCCACCATCAAGCTGACGGGGCGGCCGAACCAGTGCGCGGTGACGCCCGACGGGAAATTTGCCGCCGTTCCCATTCGCAACAAAGACAGTGTGGACATTGTGGATTTGGCGGAGCGCAAGGTGGTGAAAGTCTTGCCGGTCAAGATGCCGCACAATTGTTTCAACTCAGGCAGCAATCGATATATTTTTGTCAGCTCAATGGGCGAGCACGAGATCGAAAGGATTGACCTCACGACCAAGCAATACTCGGGCATGACGCGCTTGCCAGGTGTCCCGCGGCCGTTTGTGGGGACGAAAGACGGTCGCACGATGTACGTGGCGCTGAGCGACCTGCACGGGTTTGAAATTGAGGATATCAGCGGCAAGGAAACCAGGTTTCAGATGCCGGCCGAGAATCAAACACCGCGTCCCCATCCTTTCGAGCCCATCAATACGCTGACTCACGGCTTGGGACTTACCCCGGATGAAACCGAACTCTGGGTCACCAGCCTGCTGGACGATTGCATGTATGTGTACGACGTGGCGAAAAACAAAATCGTGGCGCGCGTTCCAACCGGTGTGGCACCGAATTGGGTGACGTTTTCACCGGACGGAAAATACTGCTGCGTCAGTAATGCGGGCAGCGACGATTGTTCGATCATCGACGTGAAGACGCGCCAGGAAGTGGCTCGCATTAAAGTGGGCAGGGTGCCGAAGCGGTTGGTGGCGGCGACCGTACCGATTGACGCTGTCTCCTCTGCTGCGCCACAATAAGGAACGAAATTCAACTGCAAGTCATCGTATATTAAGCCAGACCAAACTCATGATCTAAGGAGATCAACAATGCCAGTTCGCAGCGCAGAAGCAGAATGGAAGGGAAATCTTTTGGAAGGCGCGGGCCACATGAAGATTGGGAATTCGTACGATGGACCCTTTACTTTCAAATCGAGAATGGAAGAGGGGCCGGGAACCAATCCGGAAGAGCTGATTGCGGCGGCGCACTCCGGATGCTTCTCCATGGCCTTCTCGGCGACCCTTGGCAAAGCGGGATTCGCGCCCAAGAGGGTCCACACGATGGCGCAAGTGCATTTTGACAAAGTGGCGGATGGGTTCGCCATCACCAGCATCGACTTGGTGACGGAAGCCGAAGTTCCTGGCATTGACAATGCCAAGTTCCAGGAACTGGCCGAGGGCGCGAAGAAAGGCTGTCCGGTTTCAAAAGCTCTCGCCGCCACGAAAATTAATCTGCAAGCAAAATTGTTGTGAGCCGTGGTGGGGCAGGGGCTTGCCCCGGCCTGTGATTTGGCCTCGCGATCCGATCAGGTGCGTCGGGTCGTTTGTACTACAACGCGCAAAAGGCCAGGGCAAGCCCTGGCCCTACTTCCTGAGGAGGGCACAATGGATCCGCGATTCCCTGTGGGCAAGTTCGTTTGGCCGGAGAGCGTCTCCGAAGACGACCGCCGGAAATACATCGGGCAAATTGAGGAGTTGCCAAGCAAGCTGCGCGTCGCCGTTCAAGGCTTGAGCGAGGCACAGCTCGACACGCCCTATCGCGAGGGCGGCTGGACAGTTCGCCAAGTGGCGCATCATTTGGCGGACAGCCACATGAACGCCTTCATCCGCTTCAAGCTGGCGCTGACCGAGGATGAGCCGACCATCAAGCCATACGAGCAGCAGAAGTGGGCGGAACTGCCGGACGGAAAGACGACGCCCATTGAAATCTCGCTGACTTTGCTGGAATCGCTTCACCGGCGCTGGGCGCTGCTGATCAAGTCCATCAAGCCGGACGAATTTGCGCGCACGTTCCGCCATCCCGAACTCGGCTTGGTGACGCTGGACCGCAATTTGGCTCTTTACGCGTGGCACTGCCGCCACCATGTGGCGCACATTACTTCGTTGCGCGAGCAGAAAGGGTGGATAACAAGCGCGAAGTCGGGCGCCCCAGGCTAGAAGGCAGAACATCACCTCGATGGGAAAAGGCCACAAATTTGTCGGGATCCCCGTTAAATAGAGTCGTATGCGATGAATACCAAGCTTCTCAGTCGCGTTGGGTCTGCTGCCTTCTTTCTGGTCATTCTGACAGCCGGAGGCGCTTTTCGAGCGGAGGACGCAAACCGGACAAAGTACGAGGCCCTACGTGATCGGGTAAAGGAAGGAGATAAGGCCGTCGATTTCGGTGAGCTCAGGCTTGCTTTCGGGCAAATGCCCGACTCTGCGACTGAACCTGATCCGGGGCTATTTCAGGCAATGTCCAGCGCTCTCAAGGAGAAGAAATATGCCGAGGCGATGGAGCCTGCGCAGAAGGCTCTTGAAAGAGACTTCGTTGACATCGACGCACACTGGACGCTGTATAAGTCAAACCAAGAGCTGAACAATTTACAGCAGGCGGAATTCCACCAGCATATCTTTGAAGGACTGTGCCAATCCATTATGAATTCTGGAGACGGAAAAAGCATCGAAACCGCTTATACGGTGATTTCCCAGAGGGAAGAGCAAATTGTTTTTATGCTTATGAAGGTGCGGACTGTAAATCAAATTTATCAGGTAAAAGCAGGCCATGCTTATGACGTTTTCGATACCGTAGGAGCCACCGGAGACAAGAGAAAGATTTTTTTCAACGTTGATATATCCGTCGCCAAGAACAGGGCTAAATACATGCACTAGTTTCGATGCCCGACAGCCAGCCCGGGCTATCAATCATGACCACGAAATCAAAACCCGTCGGGATACTTGCCATCCAGGGCGATTTTTCGATGCACGCCAAAATGCTAGACCGCATCGGAGAGCCTTGGAAGCTGGTGAAGCACGCCTCGGAACTTGAAGAGGTAAGCGGACTCATCATGCCGGGCGGTGAAAGCACCACCATGCTGAAGTTTTTCGCCGGCAACGGCTTTGTTCCGGCGATCAAGAAATTTGCCGCCCAGGGCAAGCCGATTTTTGGGACATGTGCGGGCGCCATTTTGCTCGCCCAGGACGTTTTGAATCCTCCCCAGGCCCGCTTGGGTCTGATGGACATCACCGTGGAGCGCAATGCCTACGGGCGGCAGATTGACAGCTCCGTTCATGAAGGTCATTGTCCCGCGATAGCCGATCACCCCGTCGAGATGGTTTTCATTCGCGCGCCCATCATCCGGCGAGTGGGCGATGGAGTTCGCGTGCTCGGCCGCTGCGCGAATCTGCCCGTGTTGGTGGAACAGGGCAATCTGCTCGCAGCCACCTTCCATCCCGAACTGACCGAAGACGAAACCATTCACCGCTACTTCCTGAAAAAGCTGAACAAGAAGTAAAGCTATTTGTCCCGCCAAAATCGAAATTCGAAAATCGATACTGGAAACTAGAAATACGGGGTGCCCCAGTGGGTATCGATCTACGACCATCCTGTTTTGTTCCCATCGTCGATCGACAATCAACAATCGGCAATTTAGGTTACAATCCCTGCCCATGATTCGACGCCAACTCACCACCCTGCTTGCATTATCGGTAATTCTCGCGAGCCTCGCCGCCTGGCAGGGCGATGTGCTCCACGCCCAGCGCGCTCCCGAGGTTAGTTCTGCTGATTATGTCATCGCGAAAAATGTGATGGTCCCCATGCGCGATGGTGTTCACTTGGCGACTGATATTTATTTCCCCGCCAAAGATGGTGTGCGATTGGAAGGCAAATTCCCCGCCATCCTTGAGAGGACGCCCTACAACAAGGATTTTTCGAGCCCATGGGCCGAACACTTTGTCAGCTTTGGCTACGTGGCTATTGCGCAGGACACACGCGGGCGGTACGGCTCCGAAGGTATCTGGCACATGTTGACCGACGATCCCAACGATGGCTATGACACCGCCTCGTGGCTCGTTAAACAGTCGTGGAGTGACGGCGGCTTTGCCACGCGCGGGACCTCATACCCAGGCGGGACGCAGCACGCCCTGGCGCTCACCAACCCTCCTGGCCTGAAGGCCATGATCCCCGTCGACGCGGTTTCCAATGCCGGCTATTTTGGCTTTCGCAATGGCGGCGCGTTTGAGCTTCGTTTCATGAATTGGATATTCACCATGGGCGCGCCTCACGGCAGCCGCGCTTCCAAAGACCCGGCGACGCAGGCTGCTCTCGAAGACGCGGGTAAGCACATGCGCGAGTATCTGCTCGACCTGCCCTTCCGCAAGGGCATGACGCCCATCCGCCTTGCTCCCGAGTATGAGGACTGGCTCGCGTTCGCCATGGGGCACGGCGAGAACGACGACTACTGGAAACAGCCGGGCTTCGGCGTGGTCGATCAGATTTCGAAATACAAGGACATTCCCGTCTACCTGATCGGCGGCTGGTACGATTCCTGGGCGCGACAGACCACCATGAATTACATGGCGCTTTCCAAAAGCAAAAAGGGTCCGATCAAGATGATCCTGGGCCCTTGGATTCACGGGCAACACATGCACTCTTCCAATGGCCAGGTAGACTTTGGCGCCAGCGCCGCCATCAATAGCCCTGAATTTCATGCACGCTGGCACGACCACTGGCTGAAGCATATTGATAATGGTGTGGAGAACGAAGCGCCGGTGAAAATTTTCGTGATGGGCGGAGGCAGCGAGGCGAAAACGGCGGACGGGAAGCACGTGCACGGCGGAGTTTGGCGTGACGAACACGAATGGCCTCTGGCTCGAACTGTCTTTACGCCTTTTTACCTGCACGCGGACGGCAGTCTCTCGCCCGCTCAGCCATCTGATCAGGCCAGCCACACTACTTATGATTTCGATCCACGGAATCCCGTGCCGACGATTGGCGGCAATATTTCCTCCGCTGACGGCATCATGTTGCAGGGCGCGTGGGACCAGAAATGCGGCGAGCACGTTTGGAACTGCAAAGACTCCCTGCCCCTTTCGGCGCGCCGTGACGTGCTGGTTTTCATGACGCCGCCCCTCGATCACGACGTGGAAGTGACGGGTCCCATCGACGTCAAGCTCTGGGCGTCTTCCTCCGCCGTCGACACCGATTTCACCGCCAAGCTGATTGACGTTCACCCGCCCAACGCGGATTTTTCCGCCGGCATTGATATGAACTTGGAGGACGGCATCATGCGCGCGCGCTTTCGGAATTCGCTGGAGAAACAGGAATTGATGAAGCCCGGCGAGGCTTACGAATTCACCATCCGGCTCTATCCCACCTCGAATGTGTTCAAGGCCGGACACCGCATCCGCCTCGACATTTCGAGTAGTAATTTCCCGCGCTTTGATGTAAACCCCAATACGGGCGAGCCGCTGAACGGCAACCGGCGCATCATTACAGCCACCAACACGATTTACCACGACGCGGCCCACCCGTCGCACGTGATTCTCCCCATTATTCCGCGATGAGGCGTGGTCGACTCTGCGGCGAAATTGTGTTATCAGATAAGCGTGTCTCAACCTCCCCCAAGTCCTGCGGTGAACGTGTTGTTTGTGTGCATCGGTAATTCCTGTCGAAGCCAGATGGCGGAGGCTTTGGCCAATCAATTGGGCGGGGGGCGCCTGCTCGCGTGGAGCGCCGGGACATCGCCGCTGGGCGAAATCACTCCACTCACCTATACCGTGCTGCGCGAAAAAGGTTTGGACCTTGACGGCCACTGGTCCAAAGGTCTGAGAGACGTCCCGATAGAGAAGATGGACGTGATGGTGGGGATGGGATGCGAAGTGCATTGCCCCGTACCCTCCGGCTTTAAAGGCATGAGGATTGAGTGGAATATTCCCGATCCTTACGGGTACGACGTGGCCTATTTCCGCAACGTGCGTGATTTGGTCGAGCGGCAGGTGAAGACTCTGCTCCACCAGCTCGACGAGCATCACAGAACAATCGAGGTCGTGCCGCCGAAGACGGAAAAGAAAAAATCAAAAGGCAAGAACTAACCGCGATTCACGGTTGCTGGGCGTTGCTTTCATCAAAACTATTCAAAGGTCACACGCCCTCTGGCAATCGTGTTATCATAGGCCGAATTTCTACAACAAGAGGTTGGAAATCCTGTCGAGGGAAGGTCTTTGAGCGATTCCCTAACAGTTCATGTCCCGGAGGACAAGATGCGCGACCATGCCGACCATCATGATGCCGAGTTGATGCTGCGTCTTTACGACTTGCGCCGCGAGGCCCGATTGCGCCAGGCTCGCGAGTGGTTTATCGGCCAGTTTCAGGCCGATTCGGCGGAGGATTATTTGCGCAAGTATCCTGGAGGCACGCCGGAGAACGCCAGTTTCCGAATGGCGATCAGTTACTGGGACATGGCCGGGTCCATCGTCAATCAAGGTTTGATCAAGGAAGAATTCTTTTTCGAGAACACCACTGAGTTCTGGATCGTATGGACGAAAGTGAAGCACATCGTGTCCCGCATGCGAGAGCTGAGGAAAAATCCTTTCCTCTGGAAGAACCTCGAAGACCTGGCAGAACGATACCAAAAATGGATGGACAAGCGGGCACCGGAAGCTCTCGAGACCCTTCGCCAGGCGGTGATGGCCCCCCCCAAGAAGTAATAGCCCCTCAGGCCCACCCCAATATTCAACGCTTAAGGGATTCCACCCGATTGACAATCTTCCTGTGTCGACGTATACCTACCCTTCGCTTTTGAATGAATCCGGACCGCGCCCTGGGTTTATCCGGGTTGGGTAAACGAGGGTGAATTCCTCGCGGGACAACGAAGGGGGCTCCACCGTGAAGATCAAAATCAAGTTGAACGGCGCATGGCGCGAAGACGACGTCGAGCCACGACTCCTGCTGGTCCATTACCTGCGCGAGGTGGCCGGCTGGACGGGCACGCACATCGGGTGCGAGACCTCGATTTGCGGGGCGTGCACGGTGCTCTTGAACGGCGACGCGGTAAAGTCGTGCACCATTTTTGCCGTGCAGGCGGACGGCGCGGAGATCCTCACCATTGAAGGGTTGGCGGTGGACGGCCACTTGCATCCTCTGCAACAGGGTTTCTGGGAAGAGCATGGGCTGCAATGCGGGTTCTGCACGCCCGGCATGATCCTGGCGGCGCATCAGATTCTCAAACGCAATCCACATCCATCACGGGACGAAATCCGCAAGGGACTGGAAGGGAATTTGTGTCGCTGTACCGGATATCAGCACATAGTGACAGCAGTCGAAAACGCGGCAACAAAATCGGGATAAAGGCGTCCGATGCCAGTTGTCCTTGGTCCTTTGTCATCAGTCAGGCGCATGATTATTGGTGAGCAGGATCATTTGTAGTTGGCTGGGTTTCTGAATAATTGACCCACTGACATACTGAAATCCTGAAGAGGCATCTTATGTCTACAAGACTTCTTGGCGAACGAATCAAGCGCAAAGAGGACCCGCGGCTCATTCAAGGGCGCGGTCACTACGTGGACGACATCAAGCTCGACGGGATGCTCCACATGGCTCTGGTGCGGAGCATTCATGCCCACGCGCGCCTCGCCAAGGTGGATACGGCGGCGGCCAAAGCGGCGCCCGGAGTGATGGCTGTCTACATCGGACAGGACATCAAGGGCAAACTCGGCCTGGTGCCGTGCGCCGCGGGGATGGAAGGACTGAAGATCCCTGATCACCCTTGTCTGGCGACCGACAAAGTTTGCTACGTCGGCGAGCCGATTGCCGCCGTCGTGGCGCGCGACCGCTATGGGGCGCGTGATGCCGCTGACCTGATTGAAGTGGATTACGATCCGCTGCCTGCCGTGGTCGATCCCTTGAAGGCATTGGAAAAGGGCTCGCACGTCATCCACGAAAAACTCGGAGACAACATTGCATTTGTAGCCAAGCTCGACGCCGGCGATTGGAAAGCCTTGGAATCCGACCCAACGCTGAAGGTGATCAAGCAGCGTTTCATCAACCAGCGTCTCGCGCCGGTTTCCATGGAAACGCGCGGCGTGATCGCCAGCTATTCACCGGGCGAAGACACGCTCACCGTCTGGTCATCGACTCAGATCCCTCACATTCTCAAAACTCAGCTCGGGCTGATGGCCGGCGTGGATGAAGCGCGCTGCCGCGTGATCACACCCGAAGTCGGCGGCGGGTTTGGAAGCAAATTGAATGTCTACGGAGAAGAAGCCCTGGCGTGCTTTGCCTCCAAGAACCTCGGAAAGCCGGTGAAGTGGATTGAAGGCCGGCGCGAAAACATTCAGGGCACGACCCACGGCCGCGATCAGGTGAACGACCTGGAGATTTACGTTCAACCGGATGGGAAAGTGGTGGGCTTGAAATGCGTGATCGTCGCCGACCTCGGCGCCTACCACCAGCTTTTGACTCCGGCCATTCCCACCCTCACCGCGATGATGATTCTCGGCTGTTACAACATCAAAAACGTTTTTGTGGAAACCAAGGGTGTATTCACCAACAAGATGTCCACCGACGCTTATCGCGGTGCGGGCCGGCCCGAGGCATCTTACATCATCGAGCGCGGAATGGACCTGGTGGCCCACGAATTGAACATGGACCCCGCTGAGGTGCGCGAGAAAAATTTCCCCTCACCCAAGGATTTCCCACTCGCCCTGCCCACTGGCGTCACTTACGACACGGCGAATTACCAGAAGACGCTCAAGCGCGTTTTGAAAGCAGCGGGTTACTCCAGACTCCGCAAGGAGCAGGAGCGCTTGCGGAAGAAAGGGAAGTACCTGGGCATCGGGCTATCCACTTATGTGGAGATATGCGCCATGGGCCCTTCCAGCCGCATGCCGGCGGGCGGTTGGGAAGCGGGCACTGTGCGCGTGGAAGTGACCGGCAAAGTGACAGTGCTCAGCGGCGCGTCGCCACATGGCCAGGGCGAGGAGACTACTTTCGCCCAGATTGTCGCGGAAGAGTTGGGAATATCCTTCGATGACGTCACCGTCTACCACGGCGACACGTTTCAAATCCCCATGGGCATCGGGACTTTCGGTAGCCGCACCACGGCGGTGGGGGGCACCGCGATTTACAACGCTGCGCAGCGCATCAAGAAAAAGATGGCTCGCATCGCCGCGCACAAGCTGGGCTTGAAGCCGGGCGAACTGTTCTTTGCCGACGGCAAGATACAAACCGCCGACGGATCGAAATCCATGGGATTCGGCGAAGTGGTGGCCGAAGCGATTTTTGCCAAACAGCTTCCTCCCGGGATCGAACCTGGCCTTACGGAACACTGTGTCTTCGAGCCGTCCAACTACACTTTTCCATTTGGCGCACATATCGCCGTCACCGAGGTGGACGCCGAAACCGGCGAGGTCAAGCTGCGCGATTATTTCGCAGTGGACGACTGCGGGCGAATTCTGAACCCCATGCTGGTGGACGGCCAGGTGCATGGCGGGATCGCGCAGGGCATTGGCCAGGCGCTGTGGGAAGAACTGGTCTACGATGAAAATGGCCAGTTGGTCACCGGCTCGCTGATGGACTACGCGATGCCCAAGGCGCACCAGTTTCCGTGGTTTGATACTGCCAACACCGAAACCAGGACGCCCGTCAATCCGTTGGGGGTAAAGGGTGTGGGCGAGGCGGGCACCATTGGGTCCACGCCCGCCGTGGTGAATTCGGTGATGGACGCGTTACGGCCGTTCGGAGTCCGGCACATTGATATGCCCCTGAAGCCGGAAAAAATCTGGAATGCCATGAAAGGCGGCGTCAAGGCGTAGCGCCATGGAGGAAGCATGATTGCTCGACCATTTGAGTACCACGTGCCCAAGACTCTGGCGGAGGCCTCGCGTCTGGCCGCCCAATTCGGCGCGGAGGGCAAAATCCTGGCCGGAGGGCACAGCCTGGTGCCCATGATGAAGCTCCGCCTGGCCACGCCCAAACACTTGATTGATATCGGGCGGATTGCCGACCTCAGTTATATCCGCGAGAGTGATGGCAAGATTCTGATCGGAGCGATGACCACACACTACCAGGTCGAGTCTTCCGAGTTGCTGAAATCCAAGTGTCCGCTCCTGCCTGAAACAGCGCGGGAAATTGGCGACGCCCAGGTGCGGAACAAAGGGACCATCGGAGGCAGCCTGGCGCACGCGGATCCTGCCAGTGACTGGCCCGCTGCTATCCTGGCCCTCGATGCCGAGATTCAAGCTTTTGGGCCCTCGGGTGAGCGATGGATTCCGGCTAAGGACTTCTTTGTCGGCATGCTGGAGACGGCGCTCCAGCCGGGTGAAATTCTAACCGCCATCCGTGTGCCTGAATTGGCCGCGCGCTCCGGCCAGGCCTACGTGAAACTCCATCAACCCGCTTCCGGCTTTGCCATTGTTGGAGTGGCGGCGCGTGTTGTTTTGGATGGGGGTGGAGCCTTGCACGAGGCGAGCGTCGCGGTGACGGGCGTTGGACCCAAAGCCTATCGTGCGACGGCGGTTGAATCGGCGCTGCGCGGTAAATCCCCCTCCGCCAAACGACTTGAAGAAGCCTCCGCGCATGCTGCCGAGGGCGTTGAAGTGAACGCCGACCTTTACGCTTCCTCCGGCTACAGGGCGCACCTTGCGGCCGTCTACACCCGTCGCGCCTTGGAGAAGGCCCTCGAACGAGCGGCAGGGCATTGAACCCTCAGGAAACCCATGAGGCTTGAAGGCAGCTATACCATCCACGCCGATCGTGAAACCGTCTGGAAACTATTGTTGAACCCCAACGTGCTTTCGTGTGTGATGGCGGGGTGCGAAAAGCTGGTTCCCAATCCCGACGGGAGTTACAGCGCCACAATGAAGATGGGGATCGCCATGGTCAAGGGCACCTACCAGGGGCGCATTGAAATCCTTGACCCGGTGCAGCCCGAACATTTTCGCATGAAGGTGGACGGGAAAGGGTCGACGGGTTTCGTGCGCGGGGAAGGAACGTTAACCTTCACTGAAAACAGCGGTGACACGCTTATTACCTACGGCGGCGACGTTCAGGTGGGTGGCCTCATCGCCAGTGTGGGGCAGCGCCTGATTCTGGGCGCCGCCAAACAATCCCTGAACAAATTCTTCGAGGAATTCACCAAGCAAATTCACGCTCAACCGCCGCAGTCCCCTACGGCGGAAATTCTCCCCATGCCTCCCAACCATAACACTGGTGACGCTTCTTAATCACAAAGCCTTAACGCTACCCTTGACGGCAGTCGCGGAGTTATAATTGTGTTAAGGAGGAGGACGGCGCTGATGTACCCTCAGCCCTCGAATCCGCCATGGCCGCACTGAAAGAAGTTCTCCAGGAAAATGTCCGTGAGGGCGACCTCTACCAAAAGCTCGATAATGGGTTCGTACGCTGCTTTGCCTGCGGGCATTGTTGTCCTATCCCTGACGGCCTACTGGGCGTTTGCAAAGTCCGCTTTAACCGCGGAGGGAAGCTCTACGTTCCATGGGGTTACGTCAGCGGCGTGCAGTGTGACCCGATTGAGAAGAAACCATTCAACCACGCCTATCCCGGGGCCCTGGCATACAGTTTTGGCATGATGGGGTGCGACCTCCACTGCTCATACTGCCAGAACTGGGTGACCTCCCAGGCCCTTCGCGATCCTTCAGCGTTGTCCTCGATCACGCGCGTGACGCCGGAAGACCTGGTGAGCGATGCCCTCCGGCAAGGGGCGAAAGTCCTGGTGAGCACTTATAACGAGCCGCTGATCACGAGCGAATGGGCCGTGGCCGTCTTCAAGGAAGCCCGGGCGGCCGGACTTCGCACCGGCTACGTTTCTAACGGCAACGGCACGCCCCAGGTGCTTGAATACCTGGCGCCGTGGATTGATCTCTACAAGATCGACCTGAAGAGTTTTGACGATCGGCATTATCGCCAACTGGGCGGTCGTCTACAGCCCATCCTCGATACCATCCGACGGCTGCACGAAATGGGTGTTTGGGTGGAAATCGTCACGCTGACTATTCAGGGATTCAACGATTCGAATGATGAGATGCAGCGCATGGCGGAGTTTATCGTGAGCGTTTCTCCAGACATCCCATGGCACGTGACGGCGTTCCACAAAGATTATAAAATGACCGACCCCGACGATACGACTTCGGAAACTCTCTTGCGCGTGGCCGAGATTGGCAGGGAAGCAGGATTGCGTTTCGTTTATGCGGGCAACATGCCGGGCCGCGTCGGTGATTGGGAGAATACGCACTGCCCCAACTGCCACGGAATTCTTATTGAGCGGTACGGGTACCTCGTTCAGGAATACCGGCTAACTCCGGAGGGCGCCTGCCCTCGCTGCAAAACTCAAATACCCGGCCGATGGGCAAAGGCATTTGAAGGCCAAATCGCTTGTCATCCCTTCCTTCCACCGCTCCGCCGCAATAACAAGCGTCTTAGAGTTCTGTCCTAGCCGCATCATGTCGCTCCCAGTGAAATTCAAATCGTGAGGCTGCCTTGCAATCAAAAACCGGATTGTTACTCATACGCCGAGTCTTGCGTCAATTGTCGAGGCGAATTTGGTTCAGTTCGATGGTGTTCGCTGCCCTGCTGTACCCATCGCTCGATGGAGTGCGCATTCTGGGCGAATCTCCGACCCCGACCAATCCATCCGCGCACCACATGATTGTGATCTCGGTGGATGGAATGGGCTCACACTTCTATGTCTCGCCCGCGCCCAATCTTCACACTCCGAATCTCCTGCGCATGAAGCAGGAGGGAAGCTATGCCGAGGCGGTGGAGGGCGTGTATCCCACCGTGACCTACCCTTCGCACACCACAATCTCCACTGGACGCCTGCCCGCCGAGCACGGCATTTATACCAACCTCTCCTCGCGCGAAGCGGGCAAGAACGTGGGTGACTGGTTCTGGTTTGCAAGCGCCATCAAAGTACCTACGCTTTGGGATGAGGCTCGCAAGGCGCACCTGACTTCCGGATCGGTCTTCTGGCCGGTCACCGCGGGCGCGGCCATCGACTGGGATTTCCCGGAAATCTGGGATCCGGCAAAGGGCGAGGTGGGCGATCCCATGTACGTGGCGAAGTTTGCCACGCCGGGATTGCTTTTGCAAGCTCTCATGGTGCTCGGTCCGCCACCCGCAGGTGAAGAAAACGATCTCACACGCGCTCATCTCGCGGAGTTTCTGCTGAAGCAGCACAAACCCAACCTCCTGTTGGTGCACCTTGACGCGCTGGACTCCACCGAGCACCAACACGGGCCGGAGAGCGCTCCGGCCGCGGCGGCCCTCGAGCGCATTGACGCGCGCATTGGGGAGATTGAGAGCGCGGTGAAGGAAGCGGGTCTTGCGGATTCGACCGACTTTTTCATCGTTTCTGATCACGGTTTTATGTCCGTGGAACGCACCATTGAGCCCAATGTCCTGTTGGCCAAAGCCGGACTTCTGACGCTGGATGAACGCGGCCAGGTTACGGGAGGAAAAGTTGCCACCGTGTCCAATGGCGGCTCGATGTTCATCTACTGGCCGGAAGGGAACAATTTGCAGGATGCCGTGGACGCGGCATTGAAGCCGTTGCGCGATCAGGGGCTGGTGTGGGCGGTCTTCGATCGCGGCGCCTTGCGGGAGCTAGGTGCCGACCCGGGCGCGCGCATGGCGCTCGAAGCGCCACGCGGCGCGATGTTTGGCAGCCACGCCGCTGGCGAGTTGGTGAATGAGCTGGGATCCATTGCTGGAACGCACGGCTACTTCCCATACCGTGCGGGCCTTGAGGCCTCGTTCATCGCTTGGGGACCAAATATCAGAGGCGGAGTGAATCTTCACCGCATTCGCATGACGCAGGTCGGCCCAACCTTGCTCAAGGCGATGGGCATCGACGACCCGAAATTCGGCTCGCAGCCCGCGCTCAATTCAATATTTAAGTGACCCCAGGTGGACCTCCGTGGAGTTCTGGTTCCTCGGGGTCCGAATCGCGCAATTGCCGCATCAGTTGCTCCGCCTCCTGGGTTGAAATGGGGTGGGGCGGAAAGAAATCATCCCACTCAATGTCCGGGAAGCCCTTGCGCGTCGCACACTCGGTGAGTCGCTCGCGCAGCGCGAGAGTGCCGCCGGCGGGAAAGCTGGTGAGGCAACTGAAAACAATTTGGTGGATGGGTTCGCGCCATCGGTGCCCCGACAGAAGACGCTGTGCGACGTTAAAGGTTTTGGAATCTCCCAGACAAAGCGCCTGCAGGACACGGCGCTCCTTGAAGATTGTGGGTTGATCATCGGGATGGCTGGCCATGGATTGGAGGCTCTACATCATGCCGGGCAGGAATTCACAGCCGCTTCTGGCAACCCGAATAGTAAGACCACTCGCTGGCCCAAGTGGCTACACGGAACCAGTACCGGCCAAACATGATCGCTTGCTGCCCGATGAAGAGCAGCGCCAGGGTTAAGGGCTCGGAAAAATGCGCCCATGAGGCTTGCGGCGCGGCGGCATTCACCATCCCCCAAGGGACCAGGACGCGATAGATCCCTAACAGCGCCAATCCGCAAAAACTCGGAATGGCCCATACCGTTACGGTTCTCCTCAGCCGCCCCAGCGCAAAACCCAGTGAGGCGAGGAAAGCTTGCGCGGCGCTTCTGCCATCCTCCATTACTAGTTTGACGCGCGCAAAATCCATC
>JBGPCF010000103.1:0-24298 GCA_041481635.1 Terriglobia bacterium
AGCAGATCCTCAAGAAAGGCTGTCAATCTCTGATCGAGAGCTTTCAACTCCCGTGGCGTCATACCCGAAGCTTACCGCCGCGAGAAAGCACCGTCAAGAGAAACTTAACTTAGTATTATTAGACCAACTTCTCCAATATGCAGGCCTCCCCCAATCTGGAATGGATGCTTTGAGTCAGGTAAAGGGGCGGTCTCGAGTTTCGGGGACCGCCATGCCCAGCAATCCTGCGATGAGAAAGGCGGCTCCGCTCAACCAAAAGCCCGCGCTCAATCCGTGCTGGCGAGCCACCGCCCCAATGGCCCAAGGCGCCGCAGCGCTGAGTCCCCGGCCGAAGTTGTAGGTGAGCCCCATGGCAGAGGCCCGGAAAGACGTGGGAAAGAGTTCCGCAGTAATGATTCCGAATCCGGAAAAGTGGCCGGTACCGAAAAACGCCACCAGCGGCCCAAGGACCAGCAACATTCTCACGTCGAGAGCATGGGCATAGATCGGCACCAGCACGGTGGCCGCCAGCAGATAGCCCACGTAGGTTTTCTTGCGCCCCACGAGGTCGCTCACGTAGCCGAAGGTTACATAACCCAGCCACATGCCGGCTTGCATGATCACAATCCACGCTGATGATGCGGTGATGCTCAGTCCGCGTCCTCCAGCCGCAACGGGCAACGCAAGGTAGGTGGGGATCCAGCTGAACAATCCCCACCAGGCGAACAATGCCGCGCTATTCATAAGGAGGGTAACCAGGATTAATCTCTTGTAAGCCCTGAAAAACGTGAGGGTGGAGGCTAGAGGAGTGGCTGCCCGTCCATCCCGTCGTGCCGCCCACAGCGGAGATTCTGCGACGCCATGGCGAATCCACCATGTGAGGAACGCGGGGAGAAGTCCCACAAAGAATACCGCGCGCCATCCCCAGCGAGGGAGAACGATGGCCGCAACCACGGCCGCCAGGGCATAGCCGATGGCGTAGCCACTCTGCATAAAGCCCAGCGCTTTGCCACGATGCTCGGCGCTCCACGTTTCTGCCACAAGGGCTGCGCCGGCGGCCCATTGGCCGCCCATGCCGAGGCCCAGCAGGGCACGAAAAATCCCGAGTTCCACCACTCCGTGGGATAATCCGCATGCTGCGGTAAAGACGGAATACATCGCGATAGTCACCATCAAGGTGGTCCGGCGGCCCCAGCGATCCGCCAAGATTCCAAAGAAAATTCCTCCGACGGCCCCGGCAATCAAGGTGACCGAAGTTAGAAATCCACCGGCCGCAGTGGAGAGATGAAACTCCCGCATCAGGTCAGGCAAAACCATGGAGTACAAAGTAATGTCCATGCCGTCGAGCATCCAACCGAGCGTGCTGGCCAGCAGGGCGCGCCGTTCAACCGGTGATGCCGAAATTAGAAAGCGCATGGGGTCGGTGTTCATGACTTTCCGCTACAGGGCAATGCCAGGAAAAGCGCTCTTGTGACTGCCCCTCCCTCATCCGGGCCGACGCAGTATAACGTAAGGCCGGCGTGCGAGACGACCCGAACGATAGTGACCACCAAAATATTGCTGAGTTACAAAGAAAAGATTGACGTTGTGTCCTGAACCGTCTTGTGTTATCTATGGGCAGGAAATCAGGTAGCGTTCGTTCACATTGTCAAGAGAGACTAATCCAATTCAGGCCCGCTCCTCCCATCTCGAGAGGCGGAGCGAGGCGAAGTACCCAAGTGGAAAGGAGTATGACCTATGGCAGCATGCGCAAAGTGTGGTACAGAATTAAATGCCGGTGCGACGTTTTGTGGCTCGTGCGGAGCGCCGGTGGCCGGAGCCGGGGCTGCACCATCTTCAGGGGGAGGGGCGCCTGCAAGTTCCGCTCCCGCCGCGAGCTCTGGGGGGTTGACGCCCAACGTCGCCGGAGCGCTGGCGTACTTGACCATTATTCCCGCCATCATCTTCCTGGTGGCCGAGCCGTACAACAAGGACAAGTTCATCCGGTTCCACGCCTTTCAGTGTTTGTTTACGGCTGCGGGGTCGTTTGTGCTTTTCTTCGGCTTGGCGATATTCTCCCTCATCCCGGTCATTGGATGGATCATGGGCCTGTTGCTCATGCCGCTGTTGGGGCTAGGGATGTTCTGCCTCATTCTCTTCACCATGTACAAGGCTTACAACAACGAAAAGTTTAAGATCCCGGTCATTGGCAATATCGCCGAGCAACAAGCTGAGAAATAGACCGTGGACGGATAGGGCGATGACATCACCGCCCACCCAAGGCGGCAGGCATGACCTGCCGCCTTTTTCCTTTTCCGGCTTCTTAAAATGTACGTTCGAAGTTTTGGCGCGCCCCTTTCTGCTTGACAATTGAATTGGAGCGGGGCAACTTAACACGTTCCGACCATGGAGCGCCTGGATAGCAGGGAAGAGACGCTTTTGAAATCGCCGCGCCTTGGGATTCGGAAGCTGATGCGCCGGAAAACGGCGCATTCGAAATTCGCGCCCGGATGAATCCTGGGGTCCGGCAAGACAGAACCTGATGAGAGTTCGAGTCTGCTTTCACGACCAGTGCTTTGATGGCGCCTGCTCGGCGGCCATCTTCACGCGCTTCTATCGCGCCTGCATTAATCCCCAGGCCCAACTGGAATACACCGGCATGATGCATCGCGCCGGCCAGCTCTTTGACGCCGGTGTGTTCGATGGCGACGAAAATGCCATCGTCGATTTCAAGTATTCAGCCAGCGACCGGCTGACCTGGTGGTTTGACCATCACCAAAGCGCCTTCCTCACCGAGGCCGACGCCGAACACTTCCGGCGCGACACCGGCGGGAAAAAGTTCTTCGGCCCGGAATTCCATTCCTGCACCAAGTTCATCGCGCATATTGGCGCGACCAAATTCAACTTCCACCCTTCCGACCTTGAGGAACTGATCCAGTGGGCCGACCTGATCGACGGCGCGCTTTACCCCGACACCAAGACGGCGGTGGAGATGCGCGACCCCGCGACGCAGCTTACGCTGGTGATTGAAGGCGCGCGCTCCAAAGATTTCGTTCCCAGGCTCATTCCGGAGTTGGCTTCCAAGCCGCTGGCCGAGGTGGCCGCGATTCCCGAGATTCGCAAATCGTTTGAAGGGCTCTACGCCCGGCACTTGAAGTCCATTGACATCATTCGCACGCATGCCAGCTTGCAGGACGGTGTGATTGTCTTCGACGCTGCGGACGAGGCGCTTGAGGCTTTCAACAAGTTCATTCCTTATTATCTTTTTCCTGACGCGGTTTACAGCGTGGCCGTGAGCCGCTCGCGCGAGCGCACCAAGATTGGCGTGGGGAGCAATCCGTGGAATCCCACACCCAAGGACGCCAACCTCGCCACCATCTGCGAGCGCTACGGCGGCGGCGGGCACGCCAAGGTGGCCGCCATCTCGCTTCCGCCCACGGACCTCGAGCGCGCCCGCGAAGTCGCCCGTCTGATCACCCACGAGCTCCAAGCCAGCCTGCAAAACAAGTGACGAGTGGCAAATTGGATTTATCCGAATCAGGATGGGAACCTGTATACCAGCGAATTACGCTGATATAATGCATGTCCGGTGCCCCCTGTGCTCGAGGCGCGTCATGATTAAATGGCGTTCGCTCTTCCTCGCAATCCTATGCTCCTCGGCATGCTCCGGGCAGACCATGCCGGACTTCTCCGGCGTCTTTTACCGCACGGGTGTTTTCTCAGGCAAAGGCAAGCGAGAGCAGAAGTATATGCCGCCGGTTTCATCGCCTCTTGTACTTATAACCAGGCAGATGGATGGATGCCTCTACGTTTCGGCGATGCAGAACGGGGCAACCAGCAAGGGGAACTATTGGTTGCGCGGCTCTGAATCCAAAAAGAAGGGTTATAAGGGATGCCCATGGGGAGACCGAGCTAAATTTAAGCACAAGACATTGCTGATTGATTCGGTGGCGCCTTGGACTTCCGGCCGTCCATTCGGAGCAACGGTTGGTCCCCACCCGAAGCAAAGCTGGGAGCTCTCCCCAGATCTGCAAACTCTGACGATCAAACAACTTTTCATGTTCGGCGGGTACGAGGGACAAACCTACATTCGGCTGCCCTCTCTGGAGGCCGCGATGCAACGTGCGGAATCCGAATCAGAAATGAACACGTGTAATGCAGTTCCTCCCATTCTGACGAAGCTTGCGAGTCCGCAGTTCGACAAGGGTGTGCTGTTGGGAGTAACCGGCTTCCAACAGTTTGGCCAGTTCGTCCTATTCGACGCGGGCGTGGCGGGACCGTTCTTCCATGGCTTGGTCCGCGTTGAAAAGCCTGGTGGCAGTGAGTTTCGAAAAAATGGGCAGCTCGTCCAAGCCTACTCAGACTCGCTTGTTTTGGAGATTGAGCCCCGGATCACGGCCGTGCCCGACTGGTGGGGGAATCCTCCTAGCATTCCCGCCCAGCTAATGGACTTGCGCTTTCATCTCAAGTGGACGGGCCCAGAAACTAGAGACCTGGGAGACGTCCAATCTGAGCTCTTAACGGAACCTTGGCCCGAACTAAGAACACCACGAAAGTGGTATAGGCTGGAGGTCCCTGCCCAGAATGTGCCGCTCACTGACAACCTTGAAATCCGGATACTCTCGAGCGCCGGCAAGCAAATCAGTTGCATAAGCGGGCACATTTGAAGGGCAGGACCACTCCGCGCTCAATTATTTCTTAGCTTCTGACGCGGCAATCCGCACCATGGCGACGAGGCTGCGCTCGACATCCTCTTTGGTGGTGGCCCAGGATGAGACGCTGATGCGCATGGCGGCGCGCCCTCGCCAAGTAGTTCCGCCGCACCAGCACGTGCCGTCAGACTGAAGCGCGGCGATCACGCGGCGCGTAGTTTCATCATCACCAAACGAAACCAGCACTTGATTCAGGACGACATCGTTGAGCACTGACCAACCGGCGGCCTTCAAGCCCTCGGCAAAGCGCGTCGCGTAACGGCAATTGCGCTCGATGAGGTCGGCGAGTCCCGCACGGCCCAGGCTCATGAGCGCCGCCCAGATTTCCACGCCGCGAGCGCGCCGTGACATTTCCGGGACATAACAATTGGGCTCGCGCTCCTGGACGTGCACCAGATAATGCGCCTGGGTGGACATGGCGCCCATCAGGTGGCGCGGATCGCGCACCAATGCGATGCCGCTATCGTAGGGCACGTTTAACCATTTGTGCGCATCGGTGGTCCATGAATCGGCGGCGTTAAATCCTGCCATCAGGTGGGTGCGTGCCGGAGCGGCTGCCGCCCAAAGCCCGAACGCGCCGTCCACGTGCACCCACGCACCACCTTCGTGCGCCCGCGCGCAAAGCTCCATCGCGGGATCGAACGCGCCCGTATTCACCTCTCCGGCCTGGATGCACACGATGGTCGGGCCGGTAATTCTGGGAAACGAATCGACACGCATTCGCCCTTGCGCGTCAGCGGCCACGCGCACCACACGCTCCCGGCCCAAGCCAAGCAGGCCCAGTGTTTTGATCAAGCTGATGTGGACGTCCTGGCCCACCACCACGGTGATAGGAGGAGCGCCGAACAGACCACGCGCCTCCACGTCCCATCCGGCCTTCGCCAGAACGGCGTGGCGGGCCGCGGCCAACCCGGTGAACGTGGCCATGGTGGCGCCCGTCACCAATCCGCCGCCGGTCTCGGGCGGCAACCCGAAAATCTCCACCAGCCATTGGAGGGTGACTTCTTCAAGGAAGGCTGCCACTGGTGAAAGGGTAGCCAGGCCCGCGCACTGGTCCCACGCTCCGGCGAGCCAATTGGCGGCGAGCGCGGCGGGCAACACTCCGCCGATCACAAATCCGAAATAACGCCGCCCTGCACTGGCGACAGTGGCCGGAGAGCCAATTTCGTCCAGCAACGCCAGGACGCGTGCGGCGTCGGTGGATTGTTCGGGCAGGGGGATGTCCAAATCTTTCATCTGAGCGAGCGCCTCGCGAGTGGGTAAGACGCAACGCTGGTCCAGATCTTTAAGGTAGCGGCTGGCTCGCTCGGTGGTATTGTTCAGAAGTTCTCTCAAGTGTGGCTCCTCCCGGGGCGATTAGGCGCCCGGCTTCGGGCAACCGTTGCCTGCGTTGGCACATCAATGCTCGACATCGCGCGGGCTATTGTGTCCACCCGCTAACTTAACTCCAAACGCGCCGTCTGCGAAAGAACCAGTTGGACGGAAACGGAGAGAGACATTCAAGCCAGTCGCGGTGAGATCCATGTTAAGGGCAAAATCATATCGGGTATTGAAACTGGAAAGCGTGTTGGACGGGAAACTCGTGCTAGAATCCTTGGCCTACTCACCTCCAAAAATGCGAAGGAGACAAAAATGAAAAGTAGAGCAATGTGGACAGTTCTTGCAGTCCTCTTTTTTACGATATGCGCGAACGCGCAGCAAACCAAGAAAACCATCGTCGCGGAAGGTGGCTCGCCGGATGATCGAGCCTCGGCCCGCGTGCTGTACTGGAACACTAAAATCGACGGGGCGGCCGGACAGTTTGCCATCGATTATGGCCGGCCAGTGTGGAAGAAGGAGTACGAGGACAATGTCAAGTTTGACGGCATGACCAAGGGGAAAGTGTACCGCTTGGGAAGCAATTTCTGGACGACCCTGGTCACCGACCTCCCCCTGAACATCGCGGGAAAAGACGTGCCGCCGGGCGTGTACTATCTGGGGCTGGACCGTTCCGCGGACGGCGCGCAGTGGAGCCTGGCTTTCATTGACCCAGCGGGCGTGCGCGCCGTACACCTCGACGCCTTCAACATCTCGAGGGCCAAAGTTGATTTTCTCGCTCCCATGACGACAGCTCAAGCGGGCGTATCGGCCAGCAAGCTGACCATCACGTTGACCTATCCCAAGGACGGCATCAATAATGTCACCATGAAAGTCGCTTGGGGCACGCTGGAGTTGACCGCACCGATCAAGGTGACCGTCTCAGAATAATCGATCCGATTACAACCATTTCTCAAAGTGTATGGTGCGGGCACGCGCTGGCCGACGTTGGCCCTGAGCGCTCCCGCCGCCGCCTTTTTGGGGAGTCGCGCTTCCTGGGCCAGTTTCCGAAATGTGAGCGGCCATTCCCGATTTAATCTTCATCCTTTACCCTTCAACCTTTCACTCTTGCCTTAAGTTGCTTGCCACAAATGTTTGGGTGTGGTAAATAAGAGGGCGTCGCTGCAATTACTCACAGTCATCCTTGATTCGCCGGATGGGGTTGCGTCTCCCAGCTTGACGGATCGGCCATTGTGAGTTTTGGATGCTGACGCGCCGTGTTGAGTGAAGAAGCGGAGAAAAGGGGAGTGTGACCTCTGTGAGTACTGCAAGTGGGACGGACGCCAGCACAATCCACGTGAAAGTTTCCTCTCTTTCGGACATGGGGCGGGTCCGCAAGAATAATGAAGACAACCTGGTGATCTGCAACTTGACGTCGGGCGACATCGGTCTGCCCGCGCTTGCCGACTACGAACAAGGAAATCGCGGCACACTTTTCATGGTGGCGGACGGAATGGGGGGCGAGGCGTCCGGAGAGGTGGCCAGCCAGATTTGCACCTCCACCGTACCCAAGCGCTTCTACGACAACTTGAAATCGATAGGTCAAGTAAGTGAGCCCAACTTTGTGCTGCTGTTGCGCGAGGCCATTGAGTACGCCAACCAGATCATTTTTCAAAAGGCGGGGACCAGCCCGCTTTTTAAGGGCATGGGCACCACCACCACGGCCGCCGCACTGCTGGGGCCGTACCTTTTTGTGGGGCAGGTGGGTGACTCGCGCGCTTATTTGATCCGCAATAAGCAGGCTACGCAACTCACGCGCGACCAGACCTTTCTGAATTACCTGGCGGACATCGGCGCGGAACTTCCCGCCGACCCAGAAAAGGACAGCCGAAAAAGCATTCTGACCCAGGCTGTGGGGAGCAGCGAAAAACTGGACGTGAAGGTGACGTACACCAAAATTCGCCAGGGCGATTCTTTGCTCCTCTGCAGCGACGGGTTATATAACATGGTGAAAATGCCCGATCTGCTGAGCATTGTGAATGGGCCGGACGGGCTGGCGGGAAAATGCAAAGCATTGGTGACCAAGGCCAACGAAAACGGCGGCACGGACAATTGCACGGTGATTCTGGCCGAGTTTTCCGGGCACGGCCTTCCATCCGCCGACCCCTCGGCGGCCGTGGAATTCAAAGAATTTCACGAGGACGATTTCTTGGCGGGCGCTTAGAAAGTCTTGCGGCCCGGGTACGACCCGTCGCGCGGCGTCCGGCATGCGTAATGAAGCAGCCATGCAAGTGAAGTAGTCATTCGAACTCCCCGTAACTTAGATTCATGGGCCGGGCTGCCTGGTGAGAGTTTCCCTATTTTGGTAGCCTGTTGGGAAACTCTGGCGGGAAGTCTTTCTGAATAATTCCGTGGAGTGGCACGACCAAGCATCTCTCTTCGGAGGGTGGCGGGCATGAGATGTCCGAGGTGTGGCGAGAAGAACGACGAGGGTTTCAAGTTTTGTCGCGGCTGCGGCGGACCCCTTCCCGTCGCCGACGAAGCTGAGGCCGCTTCGGCGCTCGCCGAAACTACTTCCACTACGCCTCCGGAGTCGCAGCCCCCCCTAGCTCCGGCTGAATCCGAGATTGAAACCATTTACAAACTGGTTGCCACTGCAGGCTTGCTCTCCGGCCGCACCTTCACCATAGACGCCAAAGGCTTGATGATTGGCCGCGACCCGAGCTCGTGCCAGGTGGTGGTGGCCGATGACGAAGTTTCGCGACTCCACGCCTGGGTCGGCTTCAACGAAGAGGGTGAAGTGGTGGTGAAGGATCGCAATTCCGCCAACGGAACCTACGTCAATACGGTGCGTGTGACTGAACGCGTGTTGCGGCCTTCTGACGAAATTTGTGTTGGAAACGAGCGCCGCCATCTTTTCCGGATGGAAGCTATTCAAATCGACCCGCAGGCTGCCGTAGTGACGGCGCAGACTAAAGCGCCTAAGCCTGCGGCGCCACGCGGGAGCACCTCCGTCATCAGCGCCAAGGAAATCGCTGCCGCTGTGCAGGAGGAAAAGATTGAGGGCGGCACGGTCAAGATGAAAGTGACCGACCTTCTGGCGCGCCCCCACCTCGAGCTGATTGTGGACAAGTACGCGGTCCGGACTCTCGACATTCCGGACAAGGGGCTGGTGGTGGGGCGCGATGCCAGCCGGTGCCCATTGACCTTCGAACACCAGTCCGTCTCGGGTGTTCATGCGGAATTTATGCCCAAGGGCGACAAGGTGCTGCTCACCGACCGTTCGACCAACGGCACCTTTGTGAACGGCATTCGGGCTGCCACATCGGAGCTTCACGACGGCGACTACATCACCTTCGGGCGCTACTCGGGAAAATCCCTGATCTTCCGCACCGGCCTGGAGCCGGAACTGAAGGTCGAGAAAATCGACCTGACCAAAGACTTGGTAACCATCGGTCGCGACCCCGAGAACGATGTGGCCATCAACCACCCCCTGGTTTCCAAGAAGCACGCGCAGATCATCAAGCAGGATGGCCGGGTTTACATCGTGGACGTTGGCTCGACCAACGGGACATTTGTCAACGGGATCAAGATCCGCAAGCACCCGCTGCAGGAATTGGATCGAATCGTGGTGGGCCCCATTGAGCTGCACTTTTCGGGGGCCAGCCTGTCTCACACTCCCACAGGAACGGTGGTCCGGCTGGACGTGCGCAACGTCAGTTTCCAAGTGAGTGACGTGGTCACCGGCAAGCCGAAACTGCTGCTGGATGACCTCTCGCTGGTGGTGAAGCCGCGCGAATTAATCGGCCTGCTGGGGCCTAGTGGCGCGGGCAAGACCACGCTGATGAACGCGCTCAACGGTTTTGTCAAACCCACGGGCGGGCATGTGTTTTACAACGGAGCGGACCTCTACCAGAACCTGAGCAGCATGAAGTCGACCATCGGGTTTGTGCCGCAAGAAGACATCATGCACAAACAACTGAGCGTGCGCCGCTGCCTCTACTACGCGGCCAAGCTCCGGCTGCCCGCCGACCTCTCCGAAGCCGAGGTCAACAAGCGCGTCGACGAAATGCTCGACATCCTGAAAATCGATCCGCAGCGCTGGAACAATCCCGTGGCCACTCTGAGCGGCGGGCAGCGCAAGCGGGTAAGCGTGGGCATTGAGCTGCTGCCTAAACCCGGCGTGCTCTTTCTGGACGAGCCCACCGCCGGCCTTGATCCCCGTACCGAAACCCTGATGATGATGCTGTTCCGCCAGCTCGCCAACCAGGGTTCCACCATCGTTATCACCACCCACATGCTGGCGTCGTTCGGCGTGCTGGACAAAGTGGTGGTGATGGTGCAAGGGCGGCTGGCCTTCTACGGCCCGGGCACCAAGTTCCTGAATTACTTCAAGGCTGAGGCCCCGCCGGATGTTTACGACGACCTCACCGACAACAACACTATCCCTTATTCGCAGGAACTCAAGAAGCGCTACGAGCAATCCACCCTTTTTAAGGAATTGATTGCCGAGCCGCTGAAATCGGTCCAGGCGGAAACGAGCAAGACTACGCAGGCCCCGGCGGCCAAGGCGGAAACCCGGAGCTTTGGACTGAATCAATTCAAAGTGCTGCTCAGCCGGAATTGGGATTTGAAATTTGGCGACCGGGCTCAAACGATCCTCTTGTTTTCGCAGGCGCCTATTGTGGCTTTGCTGGTGGCCATGATGGCGAGCGGCTCCAACCAGATTCAGACCATTTTTATGGCCATGTTCGCAGCTCTGTGGTTTGGCTGCTCAAACGCCGTGCGCGAAATTGTGGACGAGCAGACCATCTATAAACGCGAACGCCAGACGGGCCTCAAAATCCCTTCGTACGTTTTCTCCAAACTCTTTGTTCTTTCGTTTGTCGCCCTGGCGCAATGTGCCTCGGTGCTCGCGATCCTCATGTTTATGCCTCCGGGTCATCCGGCCCTGTCCCTGAGCCCGGTGGAAATCTTGGGCGGGCTCGCCATCATGTTCCTGGTTTCGGTGAATGGCACATTGATTGGCCTGGTGATCTCGAGCGTGGTCAAGACACCCGAAAAAGCGCTGACCCTTTTTCCTCTGATCCTCATCCCCGAGCTTTTGCTCTCCGGCTTGTTTTTGCCGGTTCAAGCGATCCACCCGATCATCCCGATTACCATGGGCCAGCTTGCCGGAGGCCAGATTTTCGCGCAGCCCGCGGACAAAGCGCTGGTGGAGCAAAAAATGCATCCGGCCACGCCAGAGCCTGCCGCCGCGCAGGGCGAGGCAGCTCACCAGGTAGCCGGGGCAGTGGCGCCCTCCAAAGAGGTCCAGTTGGCGCTCCAGAAATTCACGCCGCAGCCCGTCGACGGCATGCCCAAGGCGGTGGAGTTGTTGTCAGACCTTGCGATTTCGCGGTGGGGAATGGAAGCGCTTTCGGATTTGTGTCTCCACGGTTCCCATTCGATGCAGGATTCCGCCTACAAAATCATCAACACCGTTTACATTTCATTCCACCCGGACGATCTTGAAAAGCTCGAGAAGGGCCTGGACGCTCCGGCTGATGCCTTTGCCGGCGGCACTTTCCCCTTGCCCTCGAATTTCTGGGTCGACAAAGCGCCGTACTTCTCTGTCCTGACGGGGTACGCCGCCCTGATGACCTTGATTGTCTTATTCCTGATGAAGCGCAAGGACGTCGCGTAAGCGCGCCCCATCACACAAAGGAGACCCCATGGAACAGGGATATTCCGCTCTTCGCAATCTGTTGTTGATCGTGCTGGTGCTGGCGGCTTTAGCCGTTTTGTCCAACTTCTACGTTGCCTCGCAACTTTCGCGTAATAGCGATGAACTCGCCAGCATGCGCCTGATGCTCCAAAAGCAGATGATGGGCGACGTCATGAGTCAGTCGCAGGAGCTGCAAAAGCGGATGGATGCCCTGAATCAGGATGCCGCCGGCATCGACGGCAAACTGCAAAAGGCGCAGGATGATTTTGTGGCCCGGATGAATGTGGAATTGCCCCGCATCATGGACAATTACGTGAAGAGTCGCACGCCCAACCTCGAGAAGCAGGCTCAGAAGGAATTGAAGAAGCGCGGCGTGCCCGTGCAGTGACGCCAGAGCGGTGGCGCAAAGTCTCGTCTCCCAGAAACTCTGCGGCCTTATGATGATTTCGAAGCCAAGATCTTGTACGAGGCTCACGGGATCGCAAAGTAGCGCCGACCTTCAGGTCGGCATTTTGCGTGTGCGCCCGACATGCTGACCTAAAGGTCAGCGCTACTCCGATGATGAAAACACAAACCAAACCGTTCGCTCTCTGCATCGACAATACCGACTATCAGGCGTCGCTGATTCCCGGCAAAGTCTACCGCATTTTTCCCGATCCGAGGGCGGCCAAGGATGACTTGGTGCGGATCATTGACGAGAGTGGCGAGGATTACCTCTATCACAAAGACTATTTTGTGTTTGTGGACTTTCCCGCCAGCGTGAAGAAAAGGATTCTCGCCTTGCAGAGCGCCGCCTGATGGAGGCTTTGAGTAATTAGCCTTCGGCCTTCGGTCAGACGCTCAACCCCGCGCCCTTACTGACTCTCCGATTTCTGGAGTCCGATGGACTCCATCGGACTCCATAGATCGGACCTGAATCCTGACTCCTGGCGACTTCTGGCGACAGCTCTCGGCACCGTTATTTAGCAACGACATCGGGCCGAATCCAAGCTGAAAAGCTTCTGATCCCGCAAGGCAGGACCGCATGCGAAGGCCAAATGCAGGAAAGGCCCACGCTCAGAAAAACGTTGAGCGTGGCTACCCGCTTGACCCTAGTAACAACCAGGTCTGCTCTGCAGCTGAAAAACTCTCATCGTAGCCATCGTATCCGCCCGGTAACCCTATGATGGTTGCGCTGGACGCTTACCCGTGGTCCGTTGAAGCACTCAGCAAGGAAAGCTCGGCGGCACATTGAATTAAAAGGCACTCGGGCGTATATTTCCAGCTGGGTAAAAAGTGAAAACTGAAATTCTGGATAACTGGATTAAAGGCGGAGAATACGACGTGATAGCTGAGACCTCGAGCTTTGGTTCTCTCCAATTTGCAGGGCGTTTAGTGTATTGGCCGCTCCGATGGCCCTCTCGTGACGGAGGTACGACATGACGCTACGCAGATTCCGCGCTGGTTTCTTTTTCTTCTCGACACTGATTGTCTGGACCCTGGCATTGGCTTCGGACGCAGCGGCACAAGGCCAGTCCAAGCCTCTTTCTGCTGAGGACCACATTAAGCGAGGGGATGAGTTGCGCTCGAAGGAAGACTGGGACGGCGCGATCGCGGAATACCGCGAGGCTCTGCGCATCAACCCCAAGAATGACATTACTCACGTAGACCTCGGCGTGGCGCTCGCAAACAAGGACAACTTGGATGGAGCAATCGCCGAGTACCGCCAGGCCCTGCGCCTGAATCCCAAAAACGACGGCGCCCACGAATACCTCGCAACAGCTCTCCTAAGGAAGGGCGATGTTGATGGAGCGGTCGCCGAGTACCGTGAGGCCCTGCGCCTAAACTTGAACAACGACAAGGCCCACCAAAACCTCGGCTGGGCGCTCGGAAACAAGGGCGACCGGGATGGAGAAATCGCCGAGGAACGCGAAGCCTTGCGCCTAAACCCCAGGAACGATCACGCTCACGTATACCTCGGTATGGCGCTTGGAAGGAAGGGCGACCTCGATGGAGCAATTGCCGAGGAACGAGAAGCCGTCCGTCTGAACCCCGGAAACTCCGAGGCCCACAGGATCCTCGGCTTTGCGCTCGATAGGAAGGGCGACTTGGACGCGGCCATTGCCGAGTATCATGAAACCCTCCGCCTCGATCCGAAAAGCGAGATGGCCCACGTTACACTGGGCGTAGCGCTGGGGAGGAAAGGTGACTGGGATGAAGGGGTCGCTGAGTTGCGCGAAGCAATCCGCCTGAACCCGAAAAGCGCTGTCGCCCACGCCGCGCTCGGCTTTGCGCTGGAGAATAAGGGCGATCTCCAGGCAGCTCTAAACGAATATAGAACAGCCTCAGCGCTTGGCCCTCAATACGCCAGTATCAAGCAGGACATCGAACAGTTGCTGAAGAAAATGAAGTGAGCGACGAGCCGCCACGGTGAGGCAAAATGCTATCGTCGGTCGGAAATTGAATCAATCTTCAATACAAGAAACTGGTAGGGGTTCTGCATACCCATAGCAGCGTGATCAAGGATGGGCTGGGGGCAGGTCGTAAAGGGAAGGTTAACATGTGGGAGTTGGCTGCCGGGCGTTCTTCCACTGGTCGGGGAGCAGTTCGGCGATGCGGGCGTTGGGGTGGGCAGCGATGCGTCCGAATAGATCGCGGAGGTAGGCGAACGGGTCCATGCCAAGGCGCTTGCAGGTGGCGATCAGGCTGGTCAACACGGCGGCGGTCTGTCCCCCGCGGTCGCTGCCATAAAACATCCAATTCTTTCGGCCCACCGCGATTCCACGCAGGCTCCGCTCGGCGCCGTTGTTATCGATCTCCAGGTCGCCGTCCTGCGCGAAGCGAGTCAAAGCTTTCCAGTTCGCCAACGTGTAAGCGATGGCTTGCCCCTCCGGACTCTTCGGCAACACCTCCGGCTGTTCTCGTTCCAGGTACGCGCGGATGTCGTCCAAGATTGGTTTCGACTTGGCTTCGCGCAACGCCCGGCGTCGGTTTCCGTGCAGCTTCTGCTCGCGAGCTTCCCGCTCCACATCGTAGAGCAGGCGAACGTAAGCCAGCATGACCGTGGTGCGCACCAAGTCCGAGGACTGCGCCTCGAAAAACTTCCGCCTCGAATGCGCCCACCAGGCCACCTCGACAATCTCGCGGTTACCGTCCTGATACAACTGGTCGTAGCCGGAATAGGCGTCGGCTTGCAGGTAGCAGGGCAGCGCAGAGTTTCGTTTCCCAGAAACTCTGCGGCTCTTGATTTAGACCGAATTTCGTTCGGTTCTCGCCAACACTTCGGGGCCGAATGATTGAATGTTGGCCAAGCGGGCAAAATACCCCGACTGAAGGGCCACAGAGTCTGACCGGCGCAGACTCTGCGCTACCAGATACTCATTTATGTTGTATATCCGAGCAAAATATGAGGTAATGTGAGTATGCCAAGAATTCAGCCAGTCCTTTCCAAAGCCGAAGCGGAGCTAGTGGACCAGGTTGCGCAACTGACCCGGACCAAACGCACCGACGTGATCAAGAACGCCCTGGCGGTCTATCACTGGTTTGTGCGGCAGGCGATTACGGGAGCGCGCGTGGTAGCCCGCAAACCCACGGGCGAGGAGCTCGAACTCGAAACGGCCGAACTGGCATCTCTGGAGGGCAAAGGCAATCGCCTGACCCCCGAGGAGCTGGGCCTGCTGGCCCGAAAACTGGCCGCGACCTCCGACCCCTCTGAAGCTGCGCGGCTGAAAGAGCGCCTGACGCGGGGATTCTACGGGATATAGCGCCCTCGCGCCCAGCTCCGGCCGGTGGATTTGAGCGGACTTCCATGCCCAAGATTCGACGCCATGATATTCCTCCCGCGCTGTTCCAGCATCTGCTCGATCGGATTCACACGCGGCAGATTTCCAGCGATCCATTGGTGTTACTCTCCACCTGGCTGGATACCGAACCTGAAGTGCCCGAGGGGGCGTGGTACAAACGCTTTTCCGGCATGACGGTTTGCGGCGAGGGCGAATGGATCAAGACCTTCCTTCTGCCAGGGCAACATCCCTCCGGTAAACGTATTCTGTGACGAAGTAAGCATAGCGCGGTCCCCCGATTCTGGGGGCCGCCTCTCTCACGTTCAAAACCTCGCGTTCTCATCGTCTCCCCAGCGCGCAACAATGCCGCTTCGAAAGTGCTCGGAGAGGGACGCGGGGCGGGCGCGTATTTCCGCGGACCTCAACAACGGAGGTCCACGCTACGATTTACGAAGCCTGCCCACGGTTCTGCGAGGAAGAAACCTAGACATTAATGGTCACATGAAAAAGGCCGGCTCGAAGAACAGGATGCGACAGTTCACGGTGGTGATCGAGCAGGACGAGGACGGTTACGACCTGGCGACGGTTCCCTCCCTGCCGAACTGCTACACGCAAGCGCGGACCATGGAAGAGCTTGCGCGGCGCATCCGGGAAGTGATCGCGCTCTGCCTGGCGGAACAGAAAGCCCCGCGCATGAAAATCGCCGCCCTCGAACAAGTTGAGGTTGCCGTTTGAGCCGTTGGCGTCCCGCCCGCGCGCGCCGCTTCCAGTGTGTTTCCGGGTTAGCATCGGATGGTTTTTCGCTTCTGACCTACGCGGCCGGCGGCCTCGATCTTTTCGATTTGCTCGGTGGCGAGCCGCACCGTGCACGCCGTGCCGCCCACGTCCACCGAAACGGGGCCAATCTGGCGAGCCGAGGCCTTCGCTTGTTTCAACAAAGGCTTCACGTAAGTTCCGACCGCAATCACAAATCCATTCATGGTGTAGCGGACGCGGTTTTGCGCACGGCTGATTCCCTTGACCACCGTGCTGAGAAGGCCTTCGATTTCCGCAAGGTCCAGAGCTTCGTCGGGTTTGGTGGCGACGAGGCCGGCATACGTACACCAACCCGAGGATGCCACACCCTCTTTTTTGGACTTGATCCATTGGATGGCCAGGTCGTGAGCGTGCGAATTCTCAACCGTCACCCAGGGGACCGTATATTCCGCAATCATCTGCAGATTCGCCGCCCCCTCGGCCCAGGCATTCAACTCTTGCTTGGTCATTTGGGAGCCGTCGGCAACCATCCCGGCCAGGTACATCGCGTCCAAATTCCCCGTTTTGTAAAGTTCGCATGCGAGAGCCTGCTGTCCTTTGATTTTTTTGGCTATGACCTTAAGGTCGGCGACGCTTACGCCGAACATATTGTCCGTGGCCATGCCGTGGCGCGCATATATTTTGCGCGTCTTCTCAGTGCCCTTCTTTTCTAAATCGGCCAGGATGGACGCGACGCTAGGCATTGATTTCCTCTTTGTTGGGATAGCCACAGTTTAACTGGAATTTCCGATTTCAGCTTTACGCTTATACTTTGGGCGTCTTCTTGTGTCAAGGCCAGACCCCAACGCCAGACCCCAACGCCAGACCCCAACGCCAGACCCCAACGCCAGACCTCAACGCCAGACTCCAATGGGCCAGACTCCAATGGCGCCCCTCGCGGTTCGTTTTGGCCGTTCCGATGACCCATCGGGCCTATTTTCCGCCGCCAACCAGCCTCTCCGCTGGCACTGACTTCCACTCTCTGAGGTCTGCCCTTGGATTCAGTGTGCTTCCCGTCTCGCTACTGTTCCGGCAGGGGCAGTGCCGCGATCATTCTCAGCAAGTGTAGCGCGGTCTCGCCGCGGCGAGTCCGCGGCTCTCAGGTTCAAACCCTCGCGTTCTCATCGCAGCAACAGTAAGTCGTAGGGGGCATGTGGTAGTTGGGGACGGAACGAACCGTCCCCTCACCCTCTGCCACGCCCAACAAAAAGGGCGCGGCAAGCCGCGTCCACGAAACCACAGTCAATCTCGCGCAAGGCGAGTCACCGCGGAGACCAAGGACGGATGGACAGTGGCTAACAGCTCAGAGCGGGATTCCCTGATCGGCGGAGTCTCCGATTCCCGGAGTCCGGGGACTCCATCGGAGTCCATAAATCGGACCTCCCTGTCGGCTGACGGATCGGAATGGCAACGAAAGGTTCGGAATAAAAGCGAAAGGCCGGGATGGCTGCGCAGGGTGGGCGCGACGAGATATTATATCTATAGGATTATCATTTTAGTACAATAATAAGAGTCCCGGAAAAGTGACACCAACGTTACCAATGAAACTAATGCAACAACGTTTTCCATCTCCAACATTTGTAGCAACTTAGAGTCAACCCTAGTTGCCAAAAATCCTATCCCGGCGGTTTCCTTCAAATAACCTGCCAGATGGTATCCAGCACAGTTCCATCCACCCACTTCACCACGGCAACCGGGCGATCGCCGATGCCAGGCTTTTCAGGCTTGCCGCAGATGCGCTCCACTTCAAGCTTGATCTCTTCGATGGGCCTGATGGGGAGGCTTGAGCCGCGCGTTGCTTCGATGAGATCCTGCCGCCGCGGGTTGATGGCGATACCACGCTCGGTCACGACCGCGTCAATCAACTCGCCAGGACCGGTGAGAGTTGTGACACGGTCCACGATGACTGGGATGCGGTCGCGGAAAGAGGGCACCGCAAGGATGGTGCATTTTGCAGAGAGGCAGTTCTGCCAGCCGCCGATGCCGTGCTGCAAGCGGCCGTCAGAGTGCGTTACCACGTTGCCGTTGAAATCTGTATCCACCTCGGTTGCGCCCAGCACCACGGCGTCGAGCATGGTGGCGAAGTTTCCCTTGCCGTGAAAGTTGTATGAGGTGAACGGCGAAGTGGCGACGTGGCGCGGATCTGTGGCGATGGAGCGCACGCCGTCCAAGTCAAAAGTTTGGCCGTCAAGGATGTAGTCGGTCAGACCCTCCTGCAACAACTCCACCAAATACTTTGTAGAGCCGCCTCGCACGAAGCGCGCCTTCACGCCGGCTTCTTTCATCATGTCCTTCAGGTATGAAACAAACGCCAGCGCGATGCCACCCGCGCCCGCCTGGAACGAGAATCCGTTGCGCATGATGCCCGCGTCGCGGAGGAATTGCGCCACCATGCGCGCGATCCGCAACCGGTCGGGGCTGTGGGTGATTTGGGTTGTGCCGGAAACGATTTTGGCCGGGTCACCGATGGAGTCGACCTCCACCACGTAGTCCACGTTGTTGCCCTGAATCTGCGAGGGAATGCAAGGGAAGGGGACAAGGTTGTCCGTCACCACGATGACCCGATCGGCGTGGATCGAGTCGGCCAAAGCGAAGCCCAGTGAACCGCAAGCGGACTTGCCATGCGAACCGTCGGCGTTGCCAAACGGGTCGGCTGTCGGTGCGGCGATCACGGCAATATCGATATGCACTTCGCCGTCCTGGATGGACTGCCACCGCCCGCCATGCGAGCGTAGCACTCCCATGCCCCGCATTTTGCCCTGCGTACAATAATCCCCGAGCGGGCCATTCATGCTGCCTTCGATGTGTTGCACGACGCCCGATTCCATCAGTGGGATCACCGCTGCCTGGCTGGGGAAGGAAGCGCTCGGGAACCACATAAGGTCGCGCGCGCCCAATCGAGATGCCGCCTCAAGCGCCATTACGGCCACACGGTCTCCGTCGCGAAGATGATGGTGTGTTGAGATCACCATGCCATCGCGGAGGCCGCATTGCTTAAGAGCGGTCTCGAGGTCAGGCAGGCGTTTGTCGCCATTCGCCGGATAGTCGGCACTGGAGCGGATGGGAGGCGCTTGCTTCGAGCCCTGCGGACGACGGCCTTCTGTGCCCTCATAGGGACACTGTGTTCGACCATTAACGATTGTGGGGATCAGTCGCCCTGCGGCGTTGCGAACGAGTTCGGGAGGCTTGCTCATAATCAACTCTTCTTTAGCAACCGCAGCGCCCGCTGAACAACGGGCGGGTCGATCATTTTTGACCCTAGGCTGACCACACCCAATCCGCGCTGTTGAGCTTCTTCAAAGGCGGCGACGATCTTCAATGCCTTTTCGATTTCCGACTGTGAATGCGCAAAAGCCTCGTGAATAACGGGGATCTGCGAGGGGTGGATGCATCCCATGCCCTCGAAACCCAGGGCGCGCGACGCCTGACCCCAGCGCCCCAGGCCTTCCAGGTCGGCCACATCGCCGTAGACGGAATCGATCGCCTGGACGTGCGCGGCGTGGGCAGCGTTTACAAGGCGCATGCGGGCATAGAGCGATTCATGTCCCTCCGGCGTCTTCACCACGCCCAGGTCGGCCGTGTAATCTTCAAGCCCGATGGTCAATGCGACGATCTGTTTTGAGGCGGTCGCAATACTGAAGGCATTCTCAATGCCGAGTGCCGACTCAATGATGGGCATCAGCCAGAGAACGCGGTTGCCGCCTTTCCCGGCTCGAATCTCGCTTGCCCGCCGCTCGACTTCCGCCACTTGGTCAGCGTTTTCCACTTTGGGAATCAAAATGACGTCCGGCGTTTCGGGTAACACTTCGTCGAGATCCGCGAGCCCTAATGGCAATTGATTGATGCGGACCATTCGCTCGGCCGCTCCGAAGTCGACCGCCCGAAGCGCGTTGCGCACCAGGATCCGTGCCGAGTCCTTCTCAGCGGGGTGAACCGAATCTTCCAGGTCGAGAATGATGGCGTCGGGTGCGTGCAGGCCGGCGTTGATGAAATACTTGGGCTCTGCACCGGGCAGATAAAGCCGCGAGCGCCGTGGCCGATCGCGAGGTGAAGGTGGGAGCGTCGCGACCTTTTCTGGCAGTGCGCGACGGCCCTCGCCCAAGCCGGCGCGGCGCACCGCGGCTTCGAGGCGCGCGGCGATGACGAACGGTAATGCTCCAGCGTCGTGAATTGAGACCTGTGCGTGTGCAATGCCAAGTGCTTCGAGCACGCTGAGCGCCTGAGCGCGAATCGCCTTGCCATAGTAAGGTGCGACCCGGGACTCCAACTCAATTCCAATCCCGCCCGCCGTGCGCGGCTCCAAGCGGACATGCAGATCAGAACGAATGTCGGCACCCCAGTGACCGGCCTCAGCCACTTGCGGCGAATTGAGGTGTTGTGTCGGTGCCACCATCTTCAACTCCTCGGAGGGTGTAGTGTGCCATAAAGAAATGGTGAATTCTGAATGCTGAATTATGAAGGGAGAAGAGGGCAGTAGTTTCACAATTCACAATTCATAATTCACAATTCTTCACCACTCCCTACTCCCGCAACTTTTCAATGATCGCGTCGGTCATCTGCTGCGTAGTCGCGGCGCCATGCTCAAAGACCTTGGGTCCTCCTGTCAATCGCAGCATGTCGTAAGTACGCACTTTGCCTTCGCGTACCGTGTCCGCCACCGCATTCCATACGCGCTTCGACTTTTCGCCTTCGCCGATATGTTCGAGCAGCATGGCCGCGGCCAGAATGGTGGCGATGGGATTGACGATAGGTGGATCGAGTTCCGCATATTTGGGCGCCGAACCGTGCGTGGGCTCGAACACTGCCACCTCCTCGCCAATGTTGCCGGAAGCCGCGAAACCAAGGCCGCCCACCAGGCCTGCGAACGCATCCGAGATGACGTCGCCAAATAAATTGCTGGCCACCACCACCGCATAATCTTCCGGATTCTTGGTGAGCCACATCATCTGTGCGTCGATGTTGGTTGAGTGCAGCGCGATGTCCGAGTACTCCTTCTGGACTTGTTTCGCGACTTCCTCCATCAGCCCGGAGGTCTCGCGCAACACGTTGGGCTTCTCGCAAAGCGTGACCGATTTGCAGCCGTGTTGGCGCGCGTACTGGAATGCTGCCTCGATAATGCGCCGGGCAGCGGACCGCGTGATGACCCGGACCGAGATGGCCATATCCTGGCCCGGGACGCCGGCAAACGGCTTGAACTTGGGATGGGTCCCCAGGGCCTCGCGGACCTTCTCCGGCGGGTTCGACCATTCCACCCCGGCGTAGAGACCCTCGGTGTTCTGCCGGAAGACGACGGTGCTGACTTGGGGTTCCTCGAAACCGCCGTCGGCCTTCTTGCGGATGAAGTTCAGCGAATTGCCGGGGAATCCAATGCACGGCCGCACGCAAATGTCGAGGTTGAAGCGCTGGCGCATGCTTACGATGGGGCTGAAATACGAAAAGCCCTTGCCTCGCAACTCCGGCTTCAGTTCAGCTTCGGCTTCCTTTCTGGGCTTCGAAGTGATGGCCCCAAACAGGCCCAACTTGTGCCTGGCCAGGAGCTCGACGGTTCGCTCGGGCAGCGCGTTGCCTTCGTTCCTCCAACATTCCCAGCCAATGTCAGCGTGGACGTATTCTGCGTCCAGGCCGACTGCACCGAGTACGCGCAGCGCCTCAGGAAGAACTTGATTGCCTATGCCGTCTCCGGGCATTGTGACGATAGTGTAGCGTGGCATATGCGGTTCTCCAAAAGCTCCGCAGGGGCGGGAGAGTCTAGCCCGGGGCGGGAGCTGCCCTGTTCAAGTCGATGCCGGCAAGCAAGGGAAGAGGATGCGCCAACCGCAGGCCAAGGAGAATCCAGTCTTCGAGGGTGGACTGCAATTCGGCCTCACACTCGCGCAAGGAGCCGCCAAAAGCAACCACGCCCTGGCAAGCTGGAATATGCCCGGCGTAGGTGCCGTCTTCGAGCTTGTCATACGCTGCTTCGGCCATTGCCTCCCCGACGTATTTACTTAGGACGTACCTTGCCGCCATGCAGCCCTCCTTAGGTTCCTTGCATAATATACCCCAAAACGTGCGAAGGGAAACAAGGTGGCAGCACACTCACGATGGGGCCGACACACGAAAAGCCCTGCGCGCAACTCCGGTTTCAGGTAGAGGTGGGGCAGAGTCTCTGGAAGGCGAGTTCTGCGCTGCCTTTCTTCGATCGAAAATATTCCGTTGACAGACCAATCGCATGTGCGGTAATGTATGAGGTGTGGTAGCCAGGTGAGGTAATTTTAGGAGAAATTATGGATGAGCTAAACGGGGTTAGGAAATTGCTTGAGTTAGCCCGACACAGAGTCTCGGACGCGCTGCAGCGCGGAGAGATGGATGAGGTTATCAGGCTCGCAAGAGTTGCAAAAGACTTCGAGGCCGCCTTGCGAAACTTAGAGATGAGTGTGAACCGAATGGCTGACGAACTGAAGGCTGACACCGCAGTTCCGGCCGCCAAGGAAGGAGAAAATATTTTGCAGAGTGCGACCCTCACAGAACTCTCAAATAAGGCATGGGGCAACAAGACCCGGAGGGAATGGGTGCATCAGTTCAATTCGCAACGGAGTGGTCACAATCTCCGCCAGGTGAAGGGAGTGAAGTATCAAACAGGATCAGGGAGACGTGTCGGCATAGCCTCCGCCAGAGAGCGAGACCAGTTACCGTTCAAGTGGTTCTTAGGTCTTCCCGACGAGCATTTCGACTACGTCATTCTTCTGTGCCAGCCGCAATCGGGTCCCATGTTAGATTTTGTTCTCCCGCCAGATTTTGTGAGCCGAATTTGGTCTCGCCTCTCGGACCATGCTGGCCAGAAGAAGTTCCATGTGGTTCAGAACGGGGGAAACTATGAATTGGAACCGAGTCTTGGGCTGGGCAAGATCAACCAGTACCTCTCCAGGATCCAAGTAGTTTCTTAATTCAAGGTTGATGGGCCACTTGGCATAGTTTCGCTATTAATGGGCTGCAGCCATGGCTATTGAATCCTGCATAATAAATGTCCTATACTGTGGCTGGGAGGTAAGTCATGCGCCCAGCCGGAAGTCCTGCGGAGCTCGAACGACGGCGTTTGCGCGCTGTTGAACTGCTGGCCCAAGGTCACCCACCGGTGGAAGTAGCGCGGATGGTGGGAGTGGATCGACGCAGCGTGCGTCGATGGAAAGCCGCCTACCGAATGCGAGGGCGGCCGGCGCTGGAGGCACGGCCCGCTTGCGGTCGGCCGCCCAAGCTGCCCTTGTCCCTGGCCCGCCGATTGGAGCGGGAACTGCTGCGCGGTGCGGAAGCGGCCGGATACGCCACCGACCTGTGGACCTGCCCACGGGTGGCGCGTTTGATTGCGCAACGATTCAATGTCCATTATCACGTGGACCATGTGGGTCGCTTGCTTCACGCGCTCGGTTGGAGCCCGCAAAAGCCCACCCGGCGGGCGATCGAGAGGGATGAAGAGGGCATCCGGCGCTGGATCAAACAAACTTGGCCCGCCCTTAAAAAAAAGCCCAACGGCTAAACGCCTGGCTGGTCTTCCTCGATGAAAGCGGCCTGCTGATGGGGCCGCTGGTTCGCCGCAGTTGGCAACCTCGGGGCCAGACGCCGGTGCTGATTCAGCGGGGGCGTCATCTGGGAAAGGTATCAGCCATTGCCGCCTTGGCGGTGCCTCCCCGCCGTGATGGCGCACGACTTTACTTTCGCCTGCATCCCCAAACCGAGATCAGCACCGTTCGAGTCATCGGCTTCCTCCGCCATCTGAACCAGGAACTGGCGGGGCCATGTGTGCTGGTGTGGGATCGCCTCAATGCCCACCGCGCCAGACGCACGACGCAATTCGTCGCCAGCATCCATCAAATGCATACCTTCTTCTTGCCTGCCTACGCCCCCGAACTCAATCCGGTAGAGTACGCCTGGAGCTATCTGAAAATGAACCCGCTGGCGAATCGGCCCGCCTTCGAAACCGAGGAGTTGGCCGCCATGGCCCGACGATCTACCCGCGCCCTGCAGAGGAACGAACCGCTGCTCCGCTCCTTCCTCCGTCACAGCCCGCTTTTTTTGCGCCTAAGATAGGACAT
>JBGPCF010000104.1:0-24136 GCA_041481635.1 Terriglobia bacterium
GAAAAGCGGCAGGCAGCGGCGGACCACCGGAATCAATTCACGACTGTCGTGTCGAGTCGTTTGCAGCGCACGATTCGCTACAGCAGGCAGGCGACAGGTAACAATTGAACAGTGAGGACCCCGTCTGACCGTTATCGAACGGCGAGGTCCCGTCTTCAACATCCACGCCGTTTCGGAGCGAATTGGTTAGGAATTGAGGCCCCAGGATATCGATCTGGTTAGGATAGCTGATTGATAAATTTTTTGGGCAAGCAAGAAATCGCCCGCGGGGCCGTCCCACCTAATTCCCGGCTCTGATGCGCCTACGCACAAGTAGGGCCCCTGTGTGCGGGGGATGGAATGTGTGGCGACGTATCAACACTGTGAAGTGCGGAATGGGCTGGCCATCCATAGTGTCACGGCTGAAGGTTCATTCGGCGCAGCAGGTTTGTGAAGCGGGGGTCGGAGTGGAGAGAATCGTAGGCAGGGTGCACTTTAATTAGGACAATGAAATGGTCTTCAAAAGCCTTTTCCAACCACTCGAACACCATGTCGTTCTCCCCAAGGCCCGCACAGATTACGGCCCTGTGATACGGTGGGACATACTTTTGCTTCGAGAGTTCGTTCAATTGATCGAGCACCTTCTGCGCCTCTGGCCTTCTGCCCGCTGGTGCATAGCCGTATCCGAGCAGCGCTAGCGATAGGTTGCTGGAGGAGATCGCAACTGCCTTTTCCAATTCCGCGATGCCTTCCTTGTACATGGATTTTTGGATATAGGCCCAGCCGAGGAAAGTGTGCGACAAAAAAAAGTTCGGGTCCAATTCCAGTGTCTTCCGGTATTGCTCAATGGCTTGGTCATACTTCCGTGCAAAGTAGAGTAGAAGTCCGAACATCCAATTGATGTTGAGCGAGAGAGGATCAAGTTCCAGGGCCCGCTTCACCTCCGCGATGGATTCTTCAAGTTGTCCCGTGTTCGCCAAAGTCCAGCCGTACCAAAGGTGGGCCATTGCATAATCTGGATTGAGTGCAATGGCACGCTGTAATTCCCTCTCCCCGCCTGACCAATCCCAGTCGAATAGTGCCTTGACCATCGCCAAGGATGTGTGGGCTTCGGCGAGCGTGTCGTCTATTTCCAACGCCTTGACCGCAGCCTCCCTCGCTCTGGGAAATGCCTCTTTCGGGGAAACGAAACCGAACGCTGGAAGGGAACTAAAGCAATCGGACAAGCCAGAATAAGCCAGCGCGTAAATGTGATCTTTGGCGATGGCCTGCTGGAAGTATTCGATGGCCTTGCTGAATCCCTCCGGGGTTCTCTTTTCCAACCAGAAGCGGCCCTTCAGATAGAGCTGATAGGCTTCCTTATTCCCGGTGGCGCGCTTCGTGAGCCGCTTTTTTTCGTCTCCCGTCAACTGCAGCCGCAGTTTTTCCGTGATCTCCCGTGCGATCTCTTCCTGCAGCACAAAAATGTCCGCCATCTTGCGGTTGTACTGCGCGCCCCAAAGCTGCGAAAGCTTGGCCACATCCATCAGCTCCGTGCCGATGAGCAGCGTATCCCCCCTCTGCATCACTCTCCCGGTCAGCACCGCGCGGGCATCAAGCTCGCCTCCAACGCGCTGCGCATCAACTTCTCGTCCCTTATACCGGAACGTCAGACCCCGCGGCACCACGCGGAGCTTGCGCAGTTGCGACAGACTGTTGATAAGTGTGTCGGCAATGCCGTCGCTCAGGTATTCCATCTCGGGGTCGCCGCTGAGATTGACGAAGGGCAGGACAGCCAGAGAATCAATCTTTTTGCTCAGTTGTTGGGAGCGAGCGGCTGCGGCAACGGATGGTCCGCTCACTCCCGTTCGTCCCGAATCCGTATCTCGCTTCAGACGCTTCAAGTCAATACGCAGATCGGAAGCGTGCTGGTAGCGCAGATCGCGGTCCTTCTCCAGCGCCTTGTGAATCATCTCTTCCAGCTTCGAAGGCAGCTCTGGATTCAGACGTGTGGGCGGTGTGGGTGCTTTTGTGAGAATCGCGCTAAAGATGACTGCAGAGGTGTTGCCTGAAAATGGAAGTTTTCCGGTCGCCATCTCGTACAACACAACGCCAAAGGAGAACAGGTCCGTTCGAGCGTCCAACGCTTCGCCTCGTGCCTGTTCCGGCGACATGTACGCCACCGTGCCCAGCGTCGTGCCCGGACTGGTCAGTTGTTCCTCAGGAACCTCTGTCGTTCCCGTGGACATGGATTGTCCAATTGCTGGCGGAACAGACTTCGGGTGAGACGTGAGCTTCGCCAACCCAAAGTCCAGAATCTTGGCGTGTCCGCGATCGGTAACGAAGATGTTCGCTGGCTTGATGTCCCGGTGCACAATCCCCTTGGCGTGTGCGGCGTCCAGCGCATCAACAATCTCGGCTCCCAACTCCAGCAACTGTTCGATGGCGAACGGCTTGGTGCTGAGCCGATGCTTCAGCGTTTGTCCTTCCAGCAATTCCATGGCGATGAAGTGCTGGCCGTTCGCTTCGTCGATCTCGTGAATCGTGCAGATGTTTGGATGATTGAGCGCCGAGGCGGCGAAGGCTTCACGCTGGAATCGTTCGCGGGCAGCAGGATCGTTCTCCATCTCTGCAGGCAGGAATTTCAGTGCGACATGGCGGTGTAGCTTGAGGTCTTCGGCTTCGTACACCACACCCATCCCGCCGCCACCGAGCTGCGAGACGATGCGATAGTGCGAGATGGTTTGGCCGATCATGCGCTCACTTTCCGGGCGGGACTTTGCGGCTGATCTCGTCGAAGAAATTGAAGATGAAACTAACTTTGTTCACCGCAGCAGCCTGTTCCGTGCCCGGGGTCTTCAACACGGCGAAGCGCTTGCCGTCGGCGTGCAGGTCAAAGTTAGAGGTGCCCAGCCCCAGGTCAGTGAACTGGCCGGACGACCAAAGCAGGGGCTTGTCGGCGTGGATGGAGTCGCCGGAAGCGGTGTAGGTGACCACCATGATCTTGCTGTCCGTCGTGCGATAAAAAAGCTCCTTGCCGTTCCGCGACCACTTGGGAAGGAGGCCGCCGCCCGTGGAAACCTGCCACTTACCCCCTGGGCCGGGGAAAGGCCGAACGTACACTTCGAAACTACCGGATTCGCCGGACATGTAGGCGAGCCAGCGGCCATCCGGGGAGAAGACGGGCTCCACTTCCGTGAACGCGCTGTTCACGAACGGCTTCGGCTCTCCGGGCTTCCAGCCGGACTTCTCATTGCCTTGGATGGGCAAAGTCATAACGTCATAGCCAGTGCTGGGGTTGAGCTCGTGGAACGCCAAAAACTTGCCGTCGGGCCGCCAGGACAGTGCGTACTTAGGGTTCTTGCTTTCCGTGAGGCGTTGGGCAGCCCCGGCGCCATCGGCGCGTATCCACGAGAGGTTAAATGTCCCGCCTTTTTCCTGCGAAGAATAGACAATCCTCTGACCGTCAGGCGTCCAGACAGGGTTTGAGTTTGCCTCGTCGGCAAAGGTCAGGCGAGTGAGCGCGTCCCGTTCCCACTCGTACACCCAGATGTCCCTCCTCTTGCCGTCACCGATGTCCAGAGCCAAACGCTTCCCGTCAGGAGAAAATACGGGATTGCGGTAGTCGCCGGGAGCTTCGCGGAGGGGTGTGAATCTACCCTCGCGGTCCATCCAATAGATGGAGACGTTTTGCCCGCCGCTGCGGCCCGCGACATACACGAGGCTTCCGGTTTCGGAAAAGGAGAACTGTGCCCCGGCATAGAGGGAAACATTGAGCACGCCTTCCAGGATCGGCGCTGGCTGCCCGGTCACTTCTAAGCGCTTCAGATCGAACGGCACGGCAAATAGCGTGCCCTCGTGCATATACACCACCTGCCCGCTTGGCAGATAGCGGGCATAGAAGCCGCCGTGCTGCAGCCTCTTTCGCTGTCCGGAAGCCATCGAGTACGCGACAATATCTGCGTCATCAAACGCCCCAATGGTTCCGCCCGTGTCAGAGGACGTGAAAAGCACCGTCTTGGCACCAGGCAAAACCTGGGGCCAACGCTGCGTGTTTTCACTTGTCTGCTTATCCAGTGTGGCCAGCGGTTGGGGTGCCCCTCCTGCCGAGGAGACTTTGGATAAAGCCCCCCGGCTATCCGGTGTAAAGACGATTGTCCCGTCATCGCCCCAGCTTCCGCCGCGGTCATTGGGAGCATCGCAGAGTGTGACCGCCGCGCCGCCCTGCACGGAGATTTTCTTCAGCTTGCCATCAGCGAAGAAGCCGATCCATTGGCCATCAGGCGAAAAGAAGGGATCGCGGGCATCCTCCGTTCCGGAAAGCGCGGTGGCCTGCAACGCGTCAAGCGAGCGTACGTAGATGCGCCGCTTCTGGTCGGCGCCGCTGGCAACAAGAGCCAGTCGGGTGCCGTCGGGCGAGAGGAGCGCAGAAGCCCCGAGGCTGGTGTCAAGGCCTGCGTCCGCGCCGATTTCCGCACTCAAGCGTACCGCCTGAAGAGGCTGTGGCGGCTTCGGCGCACGCAACACGAAGCCGATGGCGAACGCGATGGCGATCAGCGTCATAGTTGCTGCAACTGCTTGAGTCAATCGCTCGCGCCAATCTCTCGTCACTGGGGCAGCGGTCGCCGTCACCGCAGTTGGCGGAGCATACAGAGCCTCGTTAATTTCGATGCGGGCGTCGCCAGCAGATTGCATGCGCAGAGTCTTGTCTTTCTGAAGGCAGCGGCGTAGCAGATCGCGAATTTTCACGGGAGTGGTCTCCGGCAACCAATTCCAATCCGGCTCGCTCTTAACCACCGCTGCAAGAATTTCGGTTATGTCTTCGCCATTGAACGCTTGCCTGCCCGTCAACAACTCAAAGAGCACGCAGCCGAACGCCCAGAGGTCTGTCCGCTTGTCCACCGTCTTGCCGCGCGCCTGCTCGGGACTCATGTAGGCAGCGGTACCGAGAATCACTCCCTGCATCGTGGCGGCTTGGCTCAATGTCGGTGAATTGCCCATATCTTCGTTCGTCGAGTCGCCCTCGAACGCTTTCGCTAAGCCGAAATCCAACACTTTGACTTTTCCCTCGGGCGTCAACTTCACGTTGGCAGGTTTCAAATCGCGGTGAATGATGTTTTTCTCGTGCGCGGCTTCCAGCGCTTCGGCGATCTGCTTCGCAATGGCGAGGGATTCTTCGACTGGAACAGGCGCGTCGCGTCTGACGCGCTCTTGCAGCGTTTCGCCCGAGACTAACTCCATGACGAGATACTGCACGCCGTCGGAATGTTCAAGGCCGAAGATCGTGGCGATGTTGGGATGATTCAGCGAAGCCAGCATCTTCGCTTCACGTTGAAATCGTGAGAGTCGATCAGCATCGTATGCAAATGCTTCGGGCAGAACTTTGATAGCCACGTCACGCCCGAGCTTGGTGTCGTGCGCTTGGTACACCTCGCCCATGCCACCCGCGCCAATCGCGCTGGTGACCTCGTAGGAGCCGAGACGAGTGCCAGTAGCGAGCGCCATCACTTCTTACCCGCAGGAACTTTCTGCTTCAACTCTTCAAACCAGTTCAGCACGATGTTGATCTGCGTCGGTGCCAACTGCGCTTGCTCGTTGGGCTTGACCATCAGGAAGCGCTGGCCGTCAGGTGAGACATCGTAGTTGGCGATTGGGACTGGAGCCGGTTCGTACCGTCCCTCGAAGAGCATCCGGGGCGTGCCCGCAGAAAAGCTAGGCTGAGTGGCGATCTCCACTGCCATCATCTTGTCGCCGCTGCGGTAGAACAGCTCCCGCCCGTTCGGGTTCCATGCAGGTTCCGAGCCGCCTTCGGTCGAGATTTGCCACTTGCCGCCGGGACCTGGGTAGGGCTGCACGTAAATCTCGTAGCGGCCCGATTCGTTCGAGATATATGCCAGCCAGCGCCCGTCGGGGGAAAACCGTGGCGACGTTTCGTCGAACCGTGTTCGGAGAAATGGCTGCGCCTTGCGGTCCCCCATCCGCAACACCCAGATGTCCCGCTGCGTAGAGGGATTGACTTCAATGAAGACCAGGAGTTGCCCATCCGGGGACGAGGACATCGGAGCCTGGAGGTACTCGCTAGTTGTCAACCGGTCCAGCCCGCCGCTGCCGTTGGCCAGTTGCCAGAAAACGTTCGGCGCCCCTTCCTTGTTTGATTGAAACGCGATCCGCTTGCCATCCGGTGTCCAAACGGGGTTATAGTTCGCATTCCCCTCGAACGTAAACCGGGTCAACGTCTCCCGAGAGAGATCGTACAGCCAGACTTGAGATTCCTGCTCCACGATTCCCACGGCCACCCGTCGGCCGTCGGGGGAAAGCCGCGGGAACACAAAGGCGTGCGCCGGGGCGGCCAAGGGCTGCTCTGCTCCATTGCGACTGACCCACACGAGCCTGCTCTGGGTCCCCTGAACGACCCCCGATACATATACCAGCGAACCAGTGTCGGAAAAGCTGTACTGGGCGTGTCCGTTGGTTGGGGATTGCAGAACGCCTTCCACCATGGGAACCGCCGCACCCGTGATCGCTAGCCGCTGGGGATCGAACGGCACGGCCATCAGGCTTCCCCCTTGCGCATACACCAAGTGCCCAGAGGGCGCGTACCGGGGGTAGTTGCCGCCTTGGATCAGGTTCCGCCGTTCGCCCGTCCCGACCGACTGGGCGGCAACCTGCGCGTTGATGAAATTAATTCCACTCTGTCCGGCAGCAAAGAGCACTGCCTTGCCGCCGGGCAAGGACTCCGGCCAGCGGTGGCTGGCCTCCCCTTTCTCGAAACGAGTCAGTGGTTGCGGTGTGCCTCCCGCGTCCGGCACTTGCTGGAGAGCAGCGTTTGTTGTGGGTGCGAAAGTGATCGTGCCCTGGTTGCCCCAATTGGCCCCGCGAGGGTTCACAGCGTCGCCGAGCGTCAGCGCCGCTCCCCCGCTCACCGAGATCTTCTTCAGCTTTCCACCCGCGAAAAACCCCACCCATTGGCCGTCAGGTGAAAAGAACGGATTCACTGCTCCTTCCGTTCCGGGGATGGGCTTGGCCTCCAGGCTTTCCATCGCACGCAGATAAATCTGATGGGTGCCGCCCTGGCGGGCGACATACGCGAGATGAGTGCCATCGGGAGAAAGAGCCACAGCAGGGCCGGCATCCAGCCCTGTCAATTGTTGGTCTGGCGGCAACGTTATCACAGTGCGGCTGACAGGCTGCGGCGGCGTGGGCTTCAAACTCCAAGTGGCTAGGCTCGCGATCACCGCACCCAAGAAGAAGATGCCCACGCTCAGTATTAGCGCTCGCCGCCCGAGTGTGTGGATGCCTTTTGCTGCGTCAATCGGAGCCAACGTGACCTGGGATCCGCCTTCGGCTATCCACTTCAATTCCACTTCCAGATCCCGCGCCGTCTGCCATCGCTCGTCCGGGTCCTTTGCCAGGCATCTCTTGACGACGCGATCCAGCGCCGGAGGCGTCATCGGCTGGAGGGAAGAGATGGGAGGCGGGTCGTCTTTCAGAATCGCCCCAATCACGCTTGCCTGAGTGCTCCCTTCAAACGCCCTCTTGCGCGTCGCCATTTCGTAGACCACAGCGCCGAAAGCAAAGATGTCCGTGCGGGGATCCACTTCTTTGCCTTCCAATTGCTCCGGGGCCATGTACTGCAACGTGCCCACGATGGACCCTTGCGCCGTCAACGGGTCATTCGCCGTGGGGAGTTCCGAAAGCGGCACGTTGGCCGGAGCAACTTGCTGCTTCAACTTTGCCAAACCGAAATCCAGCAGCTTCGTCCCCGTCTTGGTGATAATGATGTTGCCTGGCTTCAAATCACGATGCGTCACGCCTTTTCGGTGGGCCTTGTCCAGTGCATCGGCTATCTCGATGGCGTAATGCAACACCTGCTCCAACGGCAGCGAACCTTTCAGGAGCCGCTGCGCGAGCGTCTCGCCCTCCAGATATTCCATCACCAGAAAATCAATTCCGTCTTGATGTCCAGTGTCGTAGAGCGTGCAGATGTGGGGATGATTCAGGCTGGCGATCGTTTTTGCTTCGCGCTCGAATCGCTCGCGCAATTCGGGACGGTCTGCAAGATGCGTCGGCAAAACTTTGATGGCGACGATGCGGTCCAGACGGGTATCACGGGCTTTGTAAACTTCGCCCATTCCACCCGCACCAATAGCGGAGAGGATTTCGTAAGGCCCTAGACGTCTGCCGGGGAGAATCGCCATGGGCTCCCGCCGACTAGGAATTGGCAGAGTATAACTCTTTGGCTAACGGCAAATCGATGTTTTTAAGCAAGGTAAATGGTCCGAAGCGCTCAACAAACAGGTGAATATCAAACACTGATATTCCACGGATCTCGCTTCTTAATTTCAATCACTTATAAGGCCATACGATTGAGAGGATTCTTGAGCATCAGGTTTACAGCGGCCGATCACCAGACCAGCGTGAAAAGAAAGGACATAATTCCCCGAATCCGGTTAGTGGATAGCTTCCGATTTGGCGACCACTCGGGACGTGGCGGCAATCTGCACAGTTCCCGTTTTGAATCGAATATCCGTGCTCAGATTCAAGATTTGCAGCGAATGTCACTTCGCGGCAATGAGATCGCTTTCATGTACGAACGTTCGCGGTCGACAGATGTGGGAAGAAACTTAGTTCACCGGCCCCAGATACTGATCCAGCCAGTTCAGCGTTTCCTTGATAAGTTCGTTGCGTGGGATGTTGTGACCGGTGTCGTAAAGCAGGTGTTTTTTTTGATCCTTCGCCGATCCCAACATGTGGAAGAATGGTTCCTGTGTTGATTCCACAGGAAAGAAGAAATCGTAGCGTCCATTCAGCATCAAGACCGGCTGCTTCACTCTTGGGATGAAATTAATGGTATCGACTTCGGGAAGTGATCGATGGAAGTCGAGTCCTCCCAGCGCGAGGATAGAGACTTTAATTCGTGGTTCCACGGCGGGCACAATGCCCCCCATTTCCGCACCCCAACTGAAGCCATAGTAGGCCAGCTTACTGTGATCCAGTTCAGGACGCGTCTCAGCGTAGTCGATGGCACGCGAAGCGTCCTTCACCCACATGACGACGTGATCTCGCCAGTCGCTGGTCTCGTTCGCTACATCTGATTCCATGCCGTCGCCTCGTTCATAAGTGCTCTTGTAAACGGGATACAGCACCGCGCGGCCGCTCCGGAGAACGGCATCAAGAATTGGTGCCGTGGGAAGTGAGAACGTCCGTTCCTGCAGGGCATTCGATCCAGGAAAAAAGAGGACCGTCTGGAATGGCGGCCTGGCTCTCTTAGGAAGGAACAGATAGGCGATGGCTCGCTCGTTTCCGTAGGCGGCCGTGTAAGTGATCTTCTCGGCCTTCCAAGCCTCTTCGTCCTGGCCAAAAGGTTCCACTGACGGGTTCAACGGTTTTTTATCATAGGAATAAATGCCGCGGTAGGCCTGGAACAGTTGGTCGGATGTGGGCTTCTCCTTGGTTAAATCGCGCCGGGGCGAAGGCATCGGATCCGTAGCGATTTTGGGGATCGATCCCGGCTCGATGTACTTCACGCAGCGGAACCCAATATTGGCCGCACGTAGAAACGGCGACTGCGCATCCGGGTCGATGAACATATAGTTGGGCTCGTCCCAGGCCCCACCGAGGACGTAGCGCTTGCCAGATTCCGCCTCGGTCCAGATCCACTCCTTCACGTTGCCTGCCATGTCGTAGTTGCCCCACGGGCTCAAGTCTGGCTTGCTGCCAACCGGCAAAATGCCAGGGCCGCCGAAGTTGCTTGCCGGCACAATTAACGCCGCGGAAAAAGGTCCTGCAGCGCGATTCCAATGATAAATCGTGGGCAAACTCTTGCCGGCAAACTCCGCATAAGCCGCCGCTTCATACCAGCTGATCCCAGTAACCGGTAAGCTGTCCTGTCCTTTGGGATATTCGCCCTGAATCCAGTCTTTCGGCCCGGGCCGCCCCGCACTATCTCGGAATAGCGCCATCGCCTCTCCCCACGAGAGACGTTTTCCTTCTCGTTGGAAATCGATTTTCCAATACTCGCGTTTTTGATAACCACCCTGGTCGACGAAGAGCTTGAATTGGCGGTTCGTTATCTCATATTGATCGATCCAGTAATCCTTGAGCGCTAACTCGGGCATTCCTTCGTAGCCGGGAATATAAAGCGTTCTCCGGGATTTTGCAGGCGAGACCCTCACCATTCCCGCAGGAATGTTTCCCGCCTCGTCAAGAGTGACGCTTGCTTCTACGGGATCACCGGGAGACACCGGAATGCGTGGAATCAGGGCAAGTGTTGTCTGCAAAACCGTACCAAACCCCGGTTTCTCGAATTTCCACACGAACATCCCGCGCGGTTGGCGGACATTCTTCAGCGGAGTTTTTCCTACTAATTCCCAGGGCGCATCTGCTTTGACGTAATCTCGGCGGTAGACGTCTACGCCAGGCGGGGTTGTCACCAGCGAAAGCTGGTACGAAAGTGCGGCCCACAGCTTCGCCAAAGCAGAATCGCCTGGAATCGATTCCTCCGCTTTCATAGCGAGCGCGTAGGCGTCGCCAAATTTCCCCTCGTCTGACAGTTGCGAAATTTCTGGCAAAGCCACTTCACGAGCCCATCGAGCATCGCGATAGCCCTTTGCAACCCAGACCGCCCCTGTGACAAGAAGGATGGCCGTCAGCAGGAGCGGAACCAGTACCCTCGGTCTTTGCACTTCTCTGATAATCCTTGCAGGGCTTAGTATCGCGCCCAACCCAGTGAACAAAGGATCGCGACAGATCTTGAGTTCCGCCGCAAGCTCGGCGCCCGATGCGAACCGCTCAGCGGGATCTTTTTTCAGACAGCGGGTAACAATGCGGCGTACTTCCGGCGGGATATCGCTATTGATTTCGCTCAACGAGTTCGGATCGTCCCGCATTACCGCTGAAAGCAACGCAGCGCTCGATTGACCTTCGAAAGTTCTCCTGCCGGTCAGCAACTCGTAAAGCACACAGCCGAACGCCCAGATGTCCGCCCGCTTGTCCACTGCCTTCCCGAGTGCCTGCTCTGGGCTCATGTACGCTGGCGTGCCCAGAATTTGTCCTTCTTGGGTCCGCATTGAAGTGAGCGTCGGCGCATCGGACAGTTCCAGCCCACCGTCGCCGACATAGGCCTTGGCCAAGCCAAAGTCCAACAACTTCACTTTGCCTTCCGGCGTCACCTTCACGTTCGCAGGTTTCAGGTCGCGGTGAATGATGCTCTTCTCGTGTGCAGCTTCAAGGGCCTCGGCGATCTGCACCGCGATCTTCAGCACTTCCTCGATAGGGAGCGGACCAGCCTTCACGCGCTCGGCCAGCGTTTCACCGGGAACGAGCTCCATCACGAGGTAGGTGACGCCGCCGGACTGCTCCAGACCGTAGATCGTTGCAATGTTCGCGTGGTTCAGTGCTGCCAGCATCCGCGCTTCGCGCTGAAACCGGGACAATCGTTCAGGATCATTCACGAAATTTGCCGGAAGGACTTTGATCGCGACGTCGCGCCCGAGCTTGGTGTCGTGCGCTTGATAGACTTCGCCCATGCCGCCCGCGCCAATTTGCGAGACGACTTCGTACGATCCGAAACGTGTTCCGGAAGCTAGTGCCATCACTTCTTTCCCGTAGGAACTTTCTGTTTCAGCTCTTCAAACCAGTTCAGCACGACATTGATTTGCGTCGGCGCCACCTGCATTTGTTCACTGGGCTTGAGCATCAAAAACCGCTGGCCATCAGCTGAGACGTCGTAGTTTGGGGGCGTTGTTGTGGTCGGCTGGTATTGCCCCTCAAACAGCACCCGGGGCCTGCCTGCAGCGAAACTAGGTTGAGTTGCAATGTCCACGGCCATCATTTTGTCGCCGTTGCGGTAGAACAGTTCCCGCCCATTGGGATTCCATACTGGCTCTGTGCCGCCTTCCGTCGAGATTTGCCACTTCCCGCCCGGACCCGGATACGACTGCACGTAAATCTCAGCGCGGCCCGATTCGTCCGAGATATAGACCAGCCAGCGCCCGTCGGGGGAAAAACGTGCCGCCCCTTCGTTGAACGGTGTTCGGAGGAACGGCTGCGCCTTGCGGACCTGCCCTGAGCCCGGCGAAGGGTCGCCCATCCGCAGCACCCAGATATCCACTCCCGTGGTGGGATTGACTTCAATTAAGGCTAGCAGTTGCCCATCCGGGGACCAGGAATGCGGAGCCTGGAGGTACTCGCTGGTGTTCAACCGCTCCAGCCCACCACTGCCGTCGGCCAGTTGCCAGAAAAGGTTCCCCGGCCCTTCCTTGTTGGATTGAAACGCTATCCGCTTGCCGTCCGGTGTCCAAGTTGGGTATTGGTTCAAATTCCCCTCAAACGTCAACCGGGTCAATGTCTCCCGCGAAAGATCGTACAGCCAGACTTGAATCCCTTGTTCCGCAATCCCCACGGCTACCCGTTGCCCGTCATGGGAAAGCCGAGGGTACTGGTAGGCGCGCATGGGTGCGGCCAAGGGCTGCTCCGCCCCATTGCGACTGACCCACACCAGCTTGCTTTGTGCCGACTGAACGCTCCCCGGAATATAGACCAGCGATCCCGTGCTGGAAAAACTGTACTGGGCGTCTCCTCCGAATGTGGATTGCAGGACGCCCTCTACCACGGGAACTGCCGCGCCCGTGGCGGTTAGCCGCTGGGGATCAAACGGCACGGCCATCAGGCTCCCCCCTTGCGCATAAACCAAGTGCCCGGAGGGCGCGTAGCGGGGTTGCGTTGCCCCTTGGATCAGGTTCCGCCGTTCGCCCGTCCTGACCGACTGGACGGCAACCTGTGCGTTGGCGAAAGTAAATCCACCCGTTCCGGCAGCAAAGAGCATTGCACCGCTGCCGGGCAAGAACTCCGGCCACCGGTGGCTGTTTTCTCCTTTCTGGAGACGAGTCAGCGATTGCGGCGTGCCTCCTGCGTCCGGTACCTGCTGGAGAACTGAGACATTTGTGGGTGCGAAAGCGATCACGCCCTGGCTGCCCCAACTGGCACCGCTAGGGATCGCGGTATCGCCCAGCGTTAGCGCCGCTCCCCCGCTCACCGAGATCTTCTTCAGCTTTCCGCCCGCGAAGAACCCCAGCCATTGGCCGTCGGGCGAGAAGAAGGGGTTGACACTACCCTCAGTGCCGGGGATGGGCTTCGCCTCCAAGCTGTCCACCGCACGCAAATAAAGCTGCTGAGTGACGTCCTGGCGGGCGACGTACACGAGACGCGTACCATCGGGAGAGAAGGCGACAGCCGGGCCACTATCCAAACCAGCCAATCGTTGGCCCGGGGGCAGATTTACAACCAAGCGGCTGACAGGCTGCGGTGGCAAGGGCCTCAGATTCCAGACAGCAAGGGCGGTGATAGCCGCACCTAGCAGCAAGGTGCCCAGGCCGAAGATTAGCGCCCGCAGCCCGAGTGCGCGGATGCCTTTCGTTGGGGCGGTCGGGTCTAGCGCAACCTGGGAACTGCCTTCGGCAATCCATTTCAATTCCACTTCCAGATCCCGAGCCGTCTGCCATCGGTCGTCCGGGTCTTTCGCAAGGCATCTTTTAACGACTCGGTCCAGCGCGGGCGGGGTCATCGGCTGAAGCGATGACATCGCCGGAGGTTCTTTCTCCAAAATTGCGGCAATCAAACTGGCTTGGCTCTTGCCCTCGAACGCCCTCTTTCCCGTCGCCATTTCGTATACAACTACCCCAAACGCAAAGATGTCCGTGCGCGCATCCACCTCCTTGCCTTCGAGCTGCTCCGGCGCCATGTACTGCATTGTCCCAACGATTGACCCTTCTGCTGTCAACGGATCATTCGCCGTGGGAAGGTCCGAAAGCGGCACGTTGGCCGGAGCCACCTCCTGCTTCAACTTCGCCAAACCAAAGTCCAGCAGCTTCGTGCCCGATTTGGTCAGCATGATATTTCCGGGTTTGAGATCGCGGTGCGTCACGCCCTTGCGGTGGGCCTTGTCGAGCGCGTCGGCAATCTCGATGGCGTACCGCAACACTTGCTCCAGCGGCAGCGAACCTTTCAGCAGCCGCTGCGCGAGCGTCTCGCCTTCGAGATACTCCATCACCAGAAAATCAATCCCGTCCTGCTGGCCGATGTCGTGGAGTGTGCAGATGTGAGGATGATTCAGGCTAGCGATCGTCTTTGCTTCGCGCTCGAACCGCTCGCGCAACTCGGAACGATCCGCAAGATGAGTAGGAAGAACCTTGATCGCAACGATTCGGTTGAGCCGCGTGTCCCGGGCACGGTAAACCTCGCCCATGCCGCCCGCACCAATCTGCGCGAGGACTTCGTAGGAGCCGAGACGCGTGCCAGCGGCGATCGTCATTTCTTCAACCCCGCTGTCCAGTTGAGGACCACCGCGATAGGTGCGGACCCCGCTTGCTCCGGGGCTGTGATGACAAGGACCCGCTGGCCGTCGGCGGACACATCGTACCGATTTCCCAGTCTGGTCGCGCGCGTCTGAAACAATTGCTTGACGGCGCCTACCTCAAAGGTCGAACCCTTACCGTTCACTGCCGCCGCCATCAGATTGTTCCCGAGAGATAGGTAGAAGATCTCATTTCCGTCGCGCCGCCATCGAGGTCGTTGGCCTCCAGCGGTTGAGATCTGCCATTTCCCGCCGGGCCCCGGAAATCCCGCAACATAAATTTCATATCTACCAGACTCGTTTGACAGGTAAGCGACCCATCGGCCGTCTGGCGAAAATCGGCCGAACCCCTCATTGAACTGCGTTTGCAAAAAAGGAAACGGCCTTCGATCTCCGAAAAGCGGCAAGACAAACAAATCGGTACCTGTCGTAGCACCGACAGTGTAATAAAGAATGAAACGGCCGTCCGGAGACCAGCTCGTGGGATACTTGTCCAAGCTGTCCTCAAGGAGCATTTCCTCAGCGCCTGCTCCGCTGGAGGCCTTCTGATACAGGTCCAGATGCCCCTTGAGGCCTGAGTTGAGAACGATCCGGCTGCCATCGGGTGACCAGATCGACGTCAATTGGTCTGCCGGGTCGAACGTGAAGCGCGTTCGCAGGCCTCGCGCAACGTCGTAGAGCCAGATGTTCCGCCCCCTACCCGCTTCGTCTGGAATACTTACCGAAGCTTGCCTTCCGTCTGGCGAAAGCTCGACGTCGCCGTATACCGCCGGATCTCCGAGCACGCCAATCTGCTTGCCTGTGCGATCAAACCAAACGAGTTGGGAGTTGGCCGTTGCCGCTCCCGTTTGATACGCCAACACCCCATTCTCTGACGCGGAGAAAACTCCGGACGGCGGAAAATTGCCTTGCGTCTGAATATTTTCGGCAATCGGAAACGCACCAGCGGTCAGCGCGAGCCGACGCGCATCAAACGGTTGCGCCATAAGCGTCGTTTCACGCAGAAAAAGTAGATGGCCTTGAGTGTAGACAACATTCGATGCATCGGCATTTAGCAAGAACTTCCGTTCGGCTGAATCAAGCGATCCCAAGTAAATCGGACCCGACACCTCAGAACCCTTAGCGCCGCGATAGAGAAAGTGCCTCCCATCAGGCAGGAAGGAAGGTCGGTAGTGGCCGATCTCGCCCTGCCCGAGCACGGTGGCGGAAGTGGGTATGCCTCCAGACGCGGACACTTTCTGCAGCGCGGTTTGATTCCCTGGATTAAAGACGATCACGCCATCTTGGCTCCACGTGCCGCCACGATTGTCCGGCGCGTCGCAGAGCGTAATTGCAGGCCCGCCCGAGACGTCGATCTTCTTGAGCTTTCCGCCTGCGAAGAATCCGAGAGCGGTGCTGTCCGACGACCAGAAAGGCGCCGAGGCCCCTTCGGTCCCTGCGAGAGCCTGCGCGGTGAGCGTGTCGAGCGAGCGGACCCAGAGCAGATATCTTCCATCCGGACTTCCCGCAACGAAGGCGATCCGGTGGCCATCGGGCGAGATCGAGAGTGGAGCCGTCGATCCAGTGGTCACGGTGCCGGCCTTGGCCAAGGTCCAGGTCTCAGGCGGGGAGACAAGAAAGCGCATCGTCTGCGCGCCTTGCGGCGTGCGCTGGAGATACTCGAAAGCGCCCAATGCCAGCGCCGCGACAAGCACACCCACTGCGACTGACCAGGCAAGGCGCTCGTGACTTTTGCGATGGGAGACCAATGGCGCAGCCAAGCCGGTCTGCGAGCCACCCTCGGCGATCCACTTCAACTCGTCGCACACATCGCTGGCCGCCTGCCATCTTTTCTCTGGCTCCTTGGCCAAACATTTCTTCACTACGCGGTCGAGCGCTGGAGGCGTCATCGGCTGAAGTGAAGACATTGATGGCGGATCAACTTCAAGGATTTTGGCCATAACGCTGGCAGAAGTCCTGCCCTCAAATGCCTTCTTGCCCGTGGCCATCTCGTAGACCACTGCGCCGAGCGCAAAAATGTCTGTGCGGGTATCCACTTCTTTTGCTTCGACTTGCTCCGGCGCCATGTATTGCAACGTGCCCAGGATCGTTCCTTCGCCTGTGATCGCGCTCTTCATCGTCGGAAGCTGCGAATCCGGAGTGGCCGGAGCCACCTCCTGCTTCAGCTTCGCCAAACCAAAGTCCAGCAACTTCGTCCCCGATTTGGTCAGCATGACGTTACCGGGTTTTAGATCGCGGTGGGTGATGCCCTTGCGATGCGCTTTGTCGAGAGCGTCAGCAATCTCGATGGCATATTGCAATACCTGCTCCAGCGGCAGAGCACCCTTCAATAAGCGTTGCGCGAGCGTCTCGCCTTCGAGATATTCCATCACGAGATAATCAACGCCGTCTTGTTGGCCGGTGTCGTGGAGAGTGCAGATGTGGGGATGATTCAGGCTGGCAATGGTTTTCGCTTCGCGTTCGAACCGTTCGCGCAATTCAGAACGGTCTGCGAGATGAGTAGGCAGAACTTTTATTGCGACGATGCGGTCGAGGCGGGTATCGCGGGCTTTGTACACCTCGCCCATGCCGCCCGCACCAATGGCGGAGAGGATTTCGTAAGGCCCTAGACGTCTGCCGGAAGCTAGCGCCATCACTTCTTCCCCGTGGGAACTTTCTGCTTCAGCTCTTCAAACCAGTTCAGCACGATGTTGATTTGCGTCGGTGCCGCCTCTGCCGACCCGCTGGGCTTGAGCATCAGGAAGCGCTGGCCGTCGGGAGATACATCGTAATTGGCGATTGGGAATGGAGCTGGTTCATACTGCCCCTCGAAAAGCACCCGGGGCTTGCCCGCTGCGAAACTGGGCTGAGTGACAATGTCCACGGCCATCATCTTGTCGCCGCTGCGGTAGAACAGCTCCTTCCCGTTGGGATTCCACACGGGGTCCATGCCCCCATCGGTCGAGATTTGCCACTTCCCACCCGGACCCGGATAGGGCTGCACGTAGATCTCGTAGCGGCCCGATTCATCCGAGATATAGGCCAGCCAGTGCCCATCCGGGGAAAATCGTGGTGCGCCCTCGTTGAATGGCGTTCGAAGGAACGGCTGCGCCTTGCGGTCACTGAGCCGCAGCACCCAAATGTCAAGTCCCGTGGTGAGATTGACTTCAATGAAGGCCAGCAGTTGCCCATCCGGGGACCAGGACAACGGAGCATGGATGTACTCGTTGGTGGTCAACCGCTCGAGGCCGCCACTTCCGTCGGCCAGTTGCCAGAAAAGGTTCAGCGGCCCTTCCTTGTTCGATTCGAACGCTATCTGCTTGCCATCCGGCGTCCAAACCGGGTTAAGGTTCGCATTCCCCTCAAACGTCAACCGAGTCAGCGTCTCCCGGGAGAGATCGTACAGCCAAACTTGAGCCTCCCGGTCCAGGATGGACAGGCCCACTCTCCGGCCGTCGGGAGAAAGCCGCGGTGCCATATATACGTGCGCCGGGGCGGCCGCGGGTTGTTCTGCCCCATTTCGACTAACCCACACCAGCTTGGATTGGGCGGCCGATTGAAGGTCCCCTGAAACATAGACCAGCGATCCTGTGGCGGAAAAGCTGTACTGGGCTGCTCCGCTGGAAAGGGATTGCAGGACACCCTCCACCACGGGGACCGCCGCGCCCGTGGCCGTCAGCCGCTTGGAATCGAACGGAATGGCCATCAAACTCCCACCTTGCGCATACACCAGGTGCCCTGAGGGCGCGTAGTGGGGGCCCGTCCCCTGGATCAAGTTCCGCCGTTCGCCCGTCACAAGCAACTGGACGGCAACCTGCGAGTTAATGGAATTAATCCCAGTCGGTCCGCCAGCAAAGAGCACTGCCTTGCCGCCGGGCAAAAACTCCGGAAAGCGATGGCTGATGTCCCCTTTCTCGAAGCGAGTCAGCGGTTGCGGGACGCCTCCCGCGTCCGGCACTTGCTGGAGAGCTGAGCCCGATGTCGGTGAGAACGCGATCGTGCCCTGACTGCTCCAACTGGCCCCGCGCGGGGTCGCAGCATTGGCGAGAGTCAGCGCCGCCCCCCCGCTCACCGAGACCTTGTTCAGTTTTCCGCCTGCGAAAAACCCCACCCACTGGCCGTCAGGCGAGAAGAAGGGTTGGGTAGCTCCTTCGGTGTTCGGGATGGGCTTGGCCTCCAGGCTGTCCAGCGCCCGCAGGTATAGCTGCTCGGTGCCGCCCTGTCGGGCGACATACGCAAGATGAGTGCCGTCGGGAGAGAGGGTCACAGCAGGGCCATTTTCCAGACCTGCCAATTGTTGACCCGGCGGTAGTGTTATCACATAGCGGCTGACAGGCTGCGGCGAAGGCGAGGGCTTCAGATTCCAGATAGCAACGCCGACAACGACGCTGAGAACCAGACCGCTAGCCCACGGCAAGAATTGCCGCCAGTCTTTCGTTCCTGGAAAAGCGCTAGTTGCACCCAGAGTTGTCGGAGCCGCCAGTGCTTCCTCAATCTCGATGCGTGCGTCACCAGCATCCCGAGAGCGCTTGTTCATTTCTTTTTGCAAGCAGCGACGAAGCAGATCTCGAATCTTCCCAGGAGTCGAGGCGGGTAAGGCCTGCCAGTCCGGTTCTCCTCTCAATACCGCAGCGAGAATTTCCGTCGTGGTCTCGCCGTAAAATGCTTGCTTACCGGTGAGCAATTCATACAACACACAGCCGAAGGCCCAAATGTCGGTTCGCTTGTCACACGCCTTGGCCCGCGCCTGCTCGGGACTCATGTACGCTGCGGTGCCAAGAATTACTCCCTGCATGGTCGCTGCCATGCTCAGCGTCGGTGAATTCCCGATGTCTTCGGTCGTCGCGTCACCCGCGAACGCTTTCGCCAGCCCGAAGTCCAACACCTTGACCTTGCCTTCAGGCGTCACCTTCACGTTGGCAGGTTTCAGGTCGCGGTGAATGATGCTTTTCTCGTGCGCGGCTTCGAGAGCTTCAGCAATCTGTACAGCGATCTTCAGCGCTTCCTCGATGCCGAGCGGGCCAGACTTCACGCGCTCTTGGAGCGTCTCGCCCGACACCAACTCCATGACCAGATAGCTGGTGCCATTTGACTGCTCCAGCCCGAAAATTGTCGCAATGTTCGGATGATTCAGCGAGGCCAGCATTTTCGCTTCACGCTGGAAACGCGAAAGCCTCTCGGGATCATGTGCGAACGCTTCCGGCAGAACCTTGATAGCTACGTCGCGCCCGAGCTTGGTGTCGTGCGCTTGATAGACTTCGCCCATGCCGCCTGCACCAATCTGCGAGGAGACTTCATAGGAGCCGAGACGGGTGCCAGCGGCGATAGTCATTTCTCCATCTCCGAAGCCCAATTTAGAAGGATGGAGAGCGGCGCGGCATTGGCTTCGTCCACTTTCGTGATGATTAGGAATCTCTGCCCGTCGCCACTCACGTCGTAGGAGAAGACATCCTGCGAGGAAACTGGCTGCCGCCGGTGGGTCTGAAACAGCGCGAACGGGGAGTCGGCTTTGAAGATGGCGCCCGTCGTCACCGCTACTGCCATCATCTTTCCTTGCGCCGAGACGTAGAACAGCTCCTTGCCGTCCTGGCGCCATTTCGGCTCCTGTCCTCCTCCGCTCGATACCTGCCACTTTCCCGCACCACTCGGAAAAGGGGACACGTAGATCTCCATGCTTCCCGTCTCGTTCGAGGCGTAGGCCATCCATCGGCCATCGGGGGAAAACTGTGCGTTCCGCACCGTCCACTTGGCCTGCAGCAGCGCCTTGGCTACGCGCTCCGGCCAGGAGAGGTACCACAGCTCGTTTCCCTTCTTAACTAGTACGTTCTTGCCGTCGCGCGACCAGTCCCAGGGATTGACCGGCAAAACGGCGCCAAGATCGGCCACCTCTTCCTCGGAGCCAGAACCATCGGCGTTCTTCAAGTAAAGCTGGCTGCCGAGCTTGCGGTTCGAAGTGAACACGATCTGCCTGCCATCGGGACTCCATATAGGCGCCTGACTCGACGCCGGATCGAACGTCAGCCGCATCGTGGCATCCCGGGGCGGTTCATGGACCCAAATATCACTCTTCCGTCCATCCGGGTCGGTTTGGTCTGTGGCAACCCTACGTCCGTCTGGCGAAAGACGTACGTTATTGTACGACCCAGGAATCCCGACTGCGCCCGCCGGCTTTCCGCTCCGGTCAAACCACGTCAATTGCGAAAGGGACGCGCCTTTTCTCGTCTGCGTGACCAGAACCTCCCCGCTAGAAACAGTGAAAATAGCCCTGTCCACCAGAGGGGTATACAGCACTTCGTCGCTTAAGGTGTGCGGCTCGCCACTCAGAACGTAGCGCCGCCGGTCGAATGGTTGTGCGGCCAGTGTCTTGTTGTCCCGCAGGTACACGAGGTAGCCTGGGTCCGCATAGGCGGCGTTCGCGCTCGTGCTCACAAGCGGACGTCTTTCCTGCGAATCCAGCGAGCCCAGGAAGATCGCATTATTTTCAAAGCGCCCACTGAAATTCGCTCCCAAATAAAGAAAATGTTTCCCGTCGGGGAGGAACACGGGCCAGCGGTGGCTTTGTTCAAAGCGTGACACATCCAGCCTGGTTATTTCCGTTGGAAAGCCTCCCGAGGAAGACACTCGGGACATCCCTCCGAGTGAGTCGGGCGTGAACACGATCACTCCGTCCCGGTTCCACGTGCCGCCGCGCCCGTTGGGCGCATCGCACAGCACCTGGACCTGTTCCCCTGACACATCCACCTTCTTGAGTTTGCCGTCAGCGAAGAACCCGATGAATTTGCCGTCAGGCGACCAGAATGGGAAGGACGCCCCTTGCGTCTCAATCAGCGAACTGGTTTGCCGGCTCCCAACTTCGTACGTCCAAAGCAGGTAGTTGTTCGCCTGCGCGGAATAGGCGACCATCGCCAGCATCCGTCCGTCTGGCGACAAAGCCAGGTCGTTCGCGGGAAACGGCACCGAGGTGTGGAAATACATCGGACGCGGGCGCCTGCTGCTTGCCTGCCACCAGGCCGCGCCGCCAGCCACCGCTAACAGAAAAAACGTGGCGGTCAACACCCAACTCGCGCGCTCCCATTTCCTGCTCCCGGCCGGAACGCGCCCCACTTCTTCCACCCGCGAGCCACTCTCGGCAATCCACTTCAACTCGTCTGTCAGATCCTTCGCGCTTTGGCATCGTTCATCCGGTTCCTTCGCAAGGCACCTCTTAACGACCCGGTCCAAGGCCGGAGGCGTCATCGGTTGAAGCGAAGACATCGCCGGAGGTTCTTTCTCCAAAATTGCGGCAATCAAACTGGCCTGCGTCTTGCCCTCGAAGGCTCTCTTGCCCGTCGCCATCTCGTACACGACAGCGCCGAAAGCAAAGATGTCTGTGCGCGCATCCACCTCCTTGCCTTCGAGCTGCTCCGGGGCCATGTATTGCATTGTCCCGACGATTGACCCTTTTGCTGTCAACGGGTCATTCGCCGTGGGAAGTTCCGAAAGCGGCACGTTGGCTGGAGCAACTTCCTGCTTCAGCTTCGCCAGACCGAAGTCCAACAACTTCGTCCCCGACTTGGTTAGCATGATGTTGCCGGGCTTCAGATCGCGATGCGTCACGCCTTTGCGATGCGCCTTGTCCAGCGCATCGGCAATCTCGATGGCATACTGCAACACTTGCTCCAGAGGTAGAGGACCTTTCACGAGCCGCTGAGCCAACGTCTCGCCTTCCAGATGTTCCATCACCAGGAAATCGGTTCCGTCCTGATGTCCCGTGTCGTAGAGCGTGCAGATGTGAGGATGATTCAGGCTGGCGATGGTGCGGGCTTCGCGCTCAAATCGCTCGCGCAACTCGGATCGATCTGCAAGATGTGTCGGCAAAACCTTGATCGCAACGATTCGGTCGAGGCGAGTATCGCGGGCGCGGTAAACTTCGCCCATTCCACCCGCACCGATAGCGGAGAGGATTTCGTAAGGCCCTAGACGTCTGCCGGGGAGAATCGCCACAGGGCTCCCGTCAACTTAGAGTTGGCAGAGTATAACCCGAAGAGGCTCAGAATCAGGGTTGCATTCTTGTTACGTAAGGCCCGCAGGTGTGCTGGGTCATTTGAGTATTCTAGTCGGCGGCTTTGGCCCCGAGGTTACCGTAGCCCACCTTTGCAACACACGCATACATGAGTCGGCGCAGCAGAAATACGTTCCGTGACTACTTGCCGCTCTCTTTACCGACATGGCAGCACGACTTTCCTTTCATTGCTTCCCATCCCTCGTGCACAATCAGAGGTAAGAGGGCTAGCGCAGCGATGGGGTCTGCCCAACTCACTCTCCAAATCGCATTGATGCCGAGACCGGCCAAAGCAATCAGGGCCAGATAGCCGCAAACGGCAGACTCAGCAGCATCAGCCCTCAACGCCGCGCTGCCCGCAGCCGCCGAGAGTTGGCGCTTTTGTTTTGCAAGCCAAGGCATCGCCACTGCTGCAACGATGAGCAGGGCTATTCCAATAGGACTTGGCCGAGGTTCGACGTGCCCCAGCAGCGTCAGAACCGAAGCGAGGGCAACAAATGCAGCGAGAACAAAGAGCAAGCCGCCTGCGATTCTGGCTGCTCGTTGCTCCGCGTGGTCTCCGCGAGATGGCGAATAGAAGCGCCAGAGCACGACTGCCGCAGAGAGAAGTTCGACCGCGCTGTCGCCGCCGAAGGCGAGAAGCGCCGAGCTACGTGCGAACCAAGCCGCGCCCAACGATACGACCGCTTCGACGGTCATCCAGACGATTGTAAGCGTCTGAATCCGAATTATGCGAAGTGTGGTCTCTGGCGGGAACGTTTTCGACGGCGCGGACACATGACCATTATGCCTCCACGATGGAGAGCGCCACTGGAAAATAGGCTCAGCGCGTCACCCCAACGCAGGGGAAGTTGGGAGCCTATGCCCCGGAACCACCTTGACAACGGGTACTAGCTGGTACAAGCTGCCTCCAGAAATATGGTTGTTGAAAGCAGGAGAGATAGGCTCTACAAAGCCCTTCAAATCAGAATCCCTTCTTCCGCACCATCATTTCCCTTTTCTGTACCTCCATTCGAACTTTTATTTTCACAGGAACGTCTCGTCTGAGTTGACGCCAATGTTGGATTCCCCTATACTTTGCTTTCGTCGTACCCCGCTTGCAGTTCTTTCCCGTTTCCATTTTTCCGGACCGAGAAGCGGCAAAGAGTAGAAGTACGAACCTTAGGGCGGTTCCTGACGTATTTCGATCATCTGACAATGCCATCCGTGATCCCGAAGGCCTGACCATGAGTGAAGCAACTTGCCGGCGCGAACTGGAACTGGAAATTCCCGCGGAAACCGTGCAGAAAGCAGTCGAACGCGTGGCCAAGGAATTTGCCCGCGTCGCGCGCGTCCCTGGATTTCGCCCGGGAAAGGCGCCCGTCACGCTGATCCGGCGGCGTTTTGCCGACGACATCAAGAGTGAAGTGCTGCAATCCCTCGTGCCCGAGCAGATCGAGCGCGCCGTCATCGAAAGCAAGCTGGTCCCGGTGACGCAGCCGCAAGTCGATAAGGTCGATTTCACGGAAACCGGGCCGGTGAAGTTCCGCGCGACGTTCGAGGTCCTGCCTGAATTCGAGCTGGGACAATATAAGGACCTGGAAGTCGAAGTCGACGATCTCAAGGTGGAAGATTCGGATGTGGATAAAGGGATCGAGGAGCTTCGCGACCGCGCCGCCACTTTCGTTCCGGTGGAAGGCCGGGCCATCGCCGACGGCGATTACGCGCAGCTCAAGCTGAAGGGTATCCCGGCGGGCGGCGGCGAACCGCTCGAGGCCGAAAGCGTCCTGTGCCACGTGGGCAGCGAAGAAACCATGGGGCCATTC
>JBGPCF010000105.1:0-24096 GCA_041481635.1 Terriglobia bacterium
CGGCTCCAGGATATTCTCGACGAATCGATTCAGCTTCGCGCCATGCTCTCGAAGGCAGTTGCTACAACGAAGGGTAAGGCAAAATAATGCTGCACTTGTTTTTGTCGTAGATCTGCTTTTTGACATTTGCCATTTCAAATTTGCCATTTGAAATTCCTTTCTTATGTCGAACACCATCCACATTGGCACACTCGCTATAGGCGGCGAGAAGCCTCTTTTCCTAATTGCCGGCCCTTGCGTCATTGAGAGCGAGCGCCACGCGAGGAAGATGGCGGCGCGCCTGCACTCCACGGCGCGCGCCCTCGGTGTGCCGTACATTTTCAAAGCGTCCTTTGACAAGGCCAACCGCACTTCTATTGACTCCTATCGCGGCCCGGGGCTCGAACTCGGTCTCGAGATTCTGGCACGCCTCAAGAAGAAATTCGGCATGCCAATTCTCACTGACGTTCATGACGTTCGCCAAGTGGGCCCGGCAGCGGAAGTCTGCGACATCATTCAGGTACCTGCATTTCTCTCTCGCCAAACCGATCTGCTCGTGGAGGCGGGGCGCTCCGGAGTTGCCGTCAACATCAAGAAGGGTCAATTCCTCTCGCCCTGGGAAATTGGGCAGGCCATCAAGAAAGTTGCGAGCACCGGAAATCATCGCATTATGGTCACAGAGCGCGGGACGACTTTCGGCTACCACAACCTGGTGGTGGACATGCGCGGCATTTCTGTAATGAAGGAGTTTGGATATCCCGTCATTCTGGATGTCACGCACGCGTTGCAGCTTCCGGGCGGGGAAGGGAAATGCAGCGGCGGGCAACCACAATTCATCGAAACGCTGGCGCGTGCCGGCGTCGCGGCGGGCGTGGACGGCGTTTTTATGGAAGTGCATGAGAACCCCCCGCGCGCCCTTTCCGACGGCGCCAATGCGCTGGACCTGAAGCGCTTCAAGCCGCTCGCCGGTAAACTTCGCGACTTGGGGAAATTTATTCGCAGGATGTAGCGCAGCTTTTCACGATTTCCATGCATCATTCAGGTAAGGTTTTCAAAGTGCCGCCGCAAAATTACAGGACAAAGCTGCGGCCCCTCTGGGCGGAGGCATAAGCTGGCGACCCAGGCAGATTCCTTCAAAGAATTTGTGTTGGACCAATTGGAGCGCCTCCGGGGGCTTCGCTTCCGACGGATGTTCGGAGCCTACGGACTGTACTGCGGGGACGTATTCTTCGGAATCATTGCCAAATCGCGCCTCTACTTCAAAACCGATGAAAAGACCCGGGCGGCGTACATTGGCCGTGAGAGCAGTCCGTTCCGGCCGAATCCGGAGCAGGAGCTGCAAAATTATTACGAAGTACCACTCGAAATCCTGGAAGACCGCGACCAATTGGTTCAATGGGCAACACAAGCTGTAGGCGCATCCACGCGGGCCAAGCGCCGGAAAACAAAGTCAGGCAAACGATGAACACTCAGGATCCCCGCAAAGAACTCGCCCTCATCGTGAACTCGGAGTTTCCCATCGTCTACATCGACACGTGGGAAGAGCGGCGCGCCACGGAAATCCTGGGACTGGTGGCCCAGGACCTGGGCTTGCCCTTGTACGAGTGGACGGTGACTCAGGGCATGGCACGCCTGGGTGGCGCCCCCATTTACAACACTCAGGAACCCGCCCAGGTGCTCGCCCAAATTGGCAGCCTGGAGGGCGAGGGCATGTACCTGCTCAAGGATTTTCACAAGTATCTTGAGCAGGATGTCATCGTTCGCCAGCTTCGTGACCTGGCAGGGAAATTCAAACGTGCCCGCCACGCCATCCTGATCACCGCCCCGGTTTATAAAATACCTGTCGAGCTGGAAAAGGAAGTCGCAAGATTTTCCCTCGGCATGCCCGACGAAGTTGAGATGACCCAGCACGTCACCATGACGGTCCGGGACTTGATGCAAAATCACCGCATCCAGAGCCAATTGACCCAGGACCAGATGCCCGCCCTGGTGCGCAGCCTGCTGGGGCTTACGCGCGGCGAGGCGCGCCACGTCCTGAGTGAAGCCATCCTGCAGAACTCGCGGTTTGATTTGGGCACCATCGATCTCATTCGCCGCAACAAAAGCAAGCTGATCAAAGACCAGGGCGTGCTGGAGTTTCTCGAGCCCGAAGGCGGGATGAAATCGGTGGGTGGATTTGCGCGCTTGAAGGCGTGGCTGGAGAAGCGCCGCTGTGCATTTTCGCAGGAGGCTGAGCGCTTTGGTCTCGATCCGCCCAAGGGAATTCTTATTCTGGGCGTGCAAGGCTGCGGGAAGAGCCTGTGCGCGAAAGCGGTCGCGAACGAGTGGGGTCTGCAATTGCTCAAATTCGACGCCAGCAGCTTGTTTGAGAAATACATCGGGGAATCGGAAAAGAATCTGCGCAAGTCCCTGCAAGTGGCGGAAGTGGTGGCTCCGTCCGTACTATGGATCGACGAAATCGAGAAAATGTTTCCCGCCGCGGGCCTGCGTTCGGAAGCCGACGGCGGCCTGACCATGCGGATATTCGGGACCTTCCTCAATTGGATGCAGGAGAAAAAAGCCCCCGTCTTCGTCGCCGCTACTTCCAATGATATTTCCGCCTTGCCACCCGAGTTGCTGCGCAAGGGGCGCTTTGACGAAATATTTTTTGTGGATCTGCCCGACGCCGAAGAGCGCAAGACGATTTTCACCATTCACCTGACCCGCCACAAGCAGGACCCTGCGCAGTTTGATCTCGCCAAACTCGCCGCAGCCGCGGAGGGATTCAGCGGGGCGGAAATCGAGCAAGCCGTAACTTCCAGCCTATATTCCGCCTTCGCCGCAAAGGCATCCCTCTCCACCGAAATGCTGCTGAAGGAAATCCAATCCACCTACCCCCTTTCGGTGACCATGCGCGAAAAGGTGGAGGCCTTGCGCGAGTGGGCTCGCGACCGCACCGTTCCGGCCAACTGACCTGCGTGCAACGCAACTTGCATTTAAATTCTTCCATGCAATTGAGCGCCCGGGAACTTGTAGCTCCAGCGCGTAAACGACCCTGTATCACTCATGCTTCAACTATCAGCCGTGGTACAATATTGCACATCTCGTTACGGCGGGTTCGCTGCCTGCCTCTCCTACACCCGAGTGGGAAAAAACAGAATGGAGCCTGAGCGCTGGCGACAAATCGAAAACCTTTACCACGCTGCGCTGGAATTAGAGGGCAGCGGGCGCGCCGCCTTCCTGAAGGAAGCCTGCGGGGCGGACCATGACCTGAGGCGCGAGGTCGAATCGCTGCTGGCGAGCGATGCCTCAGCGGGGAGCTTTATCGAAGCTCCGGCGATGGAAATGGCAGCGAAGGGCCTGGCCAAAAATCCGTCGCTGCTGGCCCTGGGCCAAGACCGTGTGAAGTTCGGCGCCAAGATATCCCACTATCAAATCCTGGAAAAGCTCGGAAGCGGCGGGATGGGGATTGTCTACAAGGCGGTAGACACGAAGCTGGGCCGCAAAGTGGCGATAAAGTTTTTGCCCACGGGCCTGGGCAATAATCCCACGGTGCTGGCGCGGTTCCAGCGCGAAGCGAAGGCTGCTTCCGCACTAAACCATCCGCACATCTGCACGATTTATGATATCGAAGAAGCGGATGGGCAGCCCTTCCTGGCCATGGAGTTGATGGAGGGCAAGACGCTCAAGGACCTGCTTGCTGTGGCGGCGGTCTATGACCGCCGAGGAGAACCCGGCGCTCATAGAGCGCCGCTACAAATCGACACCTTGCTCGACCTTGCTATTCAAATCGCCGATGCGCTCGACGCGGCGCACAGCGCGGGCATCATCCATCGCGACATTAAGCCGGCAAACATTTTCGTCACCCATCGCGGGCAGGCGAAGATATTAGATTTTGGCTTGGCGAAATTGACGCCGGCGACTACGGGGATGCTTCGCTCCGCTCAGCATGACACGCGGGTTGATGCGGGTCATGCGGGAGACGATGTCACCCTGAGCGAAAGAGAAGGGTCTCCGGATTCGCCCACCGAAACCATCGACCCCGATCACCTGACGATCGCCGGGGCCGCAATGGGCACGGCGGCCTACATGTCTCCTGAACAGGCGCGCGGTGAAGAGGTGGACGCGCGCGCCGACCTGTTCAGCTTCGGCGCAGTGCTTTACGAAATGGCGACGGGGCAGAGGGCCTTCAACGGCGCGACCTCGGCTGAGCTTCGGGAAGCGATTCTGACGCGCGATGTGACTCGGCCCCAGGAATTAAATCCCGCTCTCGACCCACGGCTCCAAACCATCATCGAAAAGGCGTTGGAGAAAGACCGCAACTTGCGTTGCCAATCCGCCGCTGAAATGCTTGCCGACCTGAAACGCCTGAAGCGCGATACTAGTTCGGGACGTAGCACGGCTGTCCCGGCCGTGGCCCCGGCAGGACACGGGCAGGATGCGCGTGCCACTATTTCCTGGCGGCGCCTCGCCGTCGGGATCGCGGCGCTCGCGGTCTGCATCACCGCAGCTGCATTCTTTTACTTACGCTTCCTTCGTGCACCCACTAACGCCATCGATTCGATAGCCGTCTTGCCCTTCGCTAATGCCAGCGGTGATCCTGACACGGAGTACCTCAGCGACGGCATCACCGAGAGTCTGATCAACAGTCTCTCTCAGTTGCCAAGTCTGCGGGTGATGTCGCGCAACTCGGTGTTTCGTTACAAGGGGCGGCAGACGGACGCGCAGGCCGCAGGACACGAGCTTGGTGTGCGGGCCGTGTTGACGGGCAGTGTTGTTCAGCGTGGCGACAATCTCTCCATCAGCACCGAGCTGGTAGACGCGCGAGACAATAGCCACCTCTGGGGCGACGAATACAACCGGAAGCTGGGAGACATGCTTGCCCTGCAGGAAGAGATCACAAGGCAAATCTCCCAAAAGCTGCGGCTGCGCTTGAGCGGCGAAGATGAGAAAAAGCTGACTAAACATTATACGGAGAACATCGAAGCCTACCGGCTTTATCTCAAAGGCCGGTATTTCTGGAACAAAAGGACAGCCGAGGGGTCAAATAGCGCGATCACCTATTTCCAGCAGGCCATCGAAAAAGACCCCAATTACGCTCTAGCCTACGCTGGGCTGGCCGACTGCTATGCCATACTTGGCGCCAACGGCCATGCCCCGCCCAGCGAGACCTTCCCCCGAGGAGAGGCGGCGGCGACTAAGGCCCTGGAGTTGGATGATAAACTCGCCGAGCCGCACGCTTCATTGGCGTTGGCTAAATTAATGTACGACTGGGACTGGCCAGGCGCCCGTAGGGAATTCGAGCGAGCCCTGGAGCTTAACCCAAACTATGCGACCGCCCACCATTGGTACGCCTTCTATTATTTCGCCATGGGACGTCCGGACGACAGCGTTCGAGAAATGAAACGCGCCCAGGAACTGGACCCTCTCTCACTGATCATTAACGCGAACCTGGGAAGGGCCTTCCTTTACCAACGCCAATATGACCGGGCGAAAGAGCAAGAGCGGAAGACGCTTGACATGGACCCGAACTTCGGTGTCGCGCATGTTTTGCTCGGTAGGGTGTATCTCCAAGAAGTCAGGTACGCCGATGCCATCACCGAAACGCAAAAGGCGCCGAGCGACGTTGGACGCCCGGACGGGCGTTCTCTGATCCTCGCACGCGCTTACCTTAAGTTGGGCAACAGAGGAAAGGCGCAGAAAGTGGTCCAAGACCTGAAGGACCTTTCGAAGAGACGCTACATACCGGCCTACGAAATGGCGCTTGCCTATACAGGCCTCGACGATAAGGAGCGGGCGTTTGAATGGCTCCAAAGGGCATACGAGGAGCGTTCTCTAAGGCCGGACCTAATGAGAATTGACCCAATATACGACAACCTGCGCTCCGATCCCAGGTATCAAGACCTCATGCGTCGTGTCGGCCTGGGGCCATAAGCAAAGCGTGGCAAGGTTCGCCTTTCAGCCCCGCGGCTAGTGCGTTGGGGATCTGAGGTATCGAACCGCTCGAGCGTTGAACGCTGCGCCACAAATCGCGCCGGACAATTCCATCATGAAGCTTGAACACGTCAGCACGCAGGATATCTAAGCCCTCAATTTAAACTGCCTTGAGGGGCGGCATCATTCTGTCTGCGCCCCCACCGCGCCCAAGACGGTTCCCTGCAATTCGGCGCCGTCCTTCGAATGATGGGATTGCTCAACTGCAAGATGCCCCGAGCATGCGCCTTTCATTCGTGCCGTGCCGGTTGACGTAGCAGGGCGAATAGGGTACGTTGCTGGAGCCGAAAATCTTAGCGGCTGCGCATGGCCTTCTCGATCCGCAATCTAAAAATCCGCCAGCGATACTGAAGCTACCAAATTTCAAATTGGAATTTCCGGTAGGTGCTAATCAACTCAAAATCGGAGCGGTTGGAAGTGATCAGCAGGGCGCCGTGAGACCGCGCGGTGAGGGCAATGAGAACGTCGAAATGCAGGTCGCGCAGCTTATCCGGGTTGAAGCCTTTATCAGCGCAAATTTGTGCCATGATGCGCCCCGACTCCAACCAATTCTTTTCTGTGGGTGTCAGGATGGGATGGTTGCGCTCCAAGGCCAGGAGGAATTCGCGTTCGGCCGGCCTGGTAGCGCCGCGCCACAACTCCGCCAGAACCACCGAAGACGTGCGGACGAGGCCGGTCAGAGATTCGATTCGCTGCTGATGACGTCCTGTTCGAAGATGGTCGATAAAGACGGAAGCGTCGAAGATGACGAGGTTACTCACCGTGCCCCGCGAACAAATGCTTTCCCGCGTGCTTCCTCATCAACTTCTTGAATCGTTTCAGCGCCACAATCTCCCTGAGCGCCACATGCACCGCTGCAGTCCGGGATTTCACGCCGAGAACCTTCGCCGCTTCGTCCGCGAGATGCGTATCCAGCCTTATCGATGTCAGTGTCACGGCCATGAGTCTGACCTCCAGCCCTTGTATATATAGCTTAGCTGGAGTGTATGTACAAGTCAAGCTGTCTTTCCGGGATCGCCGGGCCTTCGCCCCTTCACCGGCTACTCAACGTAAGAACATGCTCTTGCGCTCCCGGTTGACGTAGCAATGCGAATAGGGTACGTTGCTGGAGCCGAAAATTCTAGCGGCTGAGCATGGCCTTCTCGATCCGCAATTTAAAAATCCGCCAGCAGATTCTTATGTTGACGCTGCCCGTCGTTGTAGTGCTGCTCTTTGCCATCGGGTTATTCCTGAACACCTTCTGGATGGCGCGCAGGATGGATCTGGCCTCGCGGCATTCCGTGGAGATGGTTGGACGCGGGGAATCGTTGCTGCGGCATCTGGAAGAAGCTCACGTGGGACTGCGCGGATATCTCATCACCGCCCAGCCGGAATTCCTGACTGCTTACAATTCAACCGACCGGGAAGTGATTCAGGATATTGGGGTCTTGCGCGACCTGGCGGCGAACGATTACACCCGCCAGTCGGAAGTGGAGTCGATTCGCGACAACATCCGAAGCTGGCAAAACGAGTGGGCCCGGCCTGCTATTTTACAGACCCAGCGCAGTGGAGCCGCCGGGACGGCGGAAACGTTAAGCGAGGGTGAGAAGCGCATCGATTCCATCCGCACCCAGATCTTGAAACTGCTCGACGAAAACAACGTGGAAAGTATGGCTCGGGCGCGGGATGCCGAGCGTTTGATGAGGCTGATGGTTCAGTTCGGAATCGGCCTGGGAGTGCTGGTGGCGGGAATCCTGCTTTTCACCACGCGAGCCGTTTCCAGATTGATCGCCCGGCCCGTGCAGGAGCTGATTGAGGTTACGGAGCGCGTCGGACGCGGCGATCTCCAGACCATTACACCCTCCGCAGACGACAACGAATTTGGCGTGCTCTCCCGGAGTTTTTCGCGTATGACTACGGCGCTGCGCCACGAGCGGGAAGATCTGTCGGCCCTCAACCGTTTTTCCGAAGGCGTGACCCAGTGCACCACCGAGGCCGAAGTCTACGACCAGCTCCTGCATTCCCTGCGCGAACGATTCAATCCGCGCCAGGTAATCGTCTTCAAATTAAACTCCAACGAGAATTTCCTGGAGGCCGCAACGTCCCTAACGCCCCTGCCCGACAATTTGCGCGCCTGGCCCGTGATTGATGAGCCCCATAATTGCCGGGCCGTCCGGACCGGGCGCCGTTTTCGCGTGAATGATGTTGCGGAGGAGCCACTCTGCCCGGCCAAATTCGCTCCTCCCACCGAGGGCAGTTACTATTGCGGGCCGCTGATCGCCGGTGGCATTCTCATCGGCGCAGTCCGCCTGGAGGGCTTGAAGGATTTTTGGACCCAGGAGCGTGAAAGCCTTTTGGAAAGCTACCTGAGCGGTACCGCCTCCGCGCTCTCCAACTTGCGCCTTTTGGCGAACATGAAGCAACGCGCCAACGTCGATGAGCTCACCGGGTTTTACAACCGCCGCTTCCTGGAGGACTACGCGCGCAAGGCGCTGGCCATGGCCTCCCGCAAAACCACCCCTTTGTGCCTGATGATGATGGACCTTGACCACTTCAAGAGTTTTAATGACACTTACGGTCACGAGGTGGGCGACCGCATCCTCCGGCAGTTTGCCAAGACCGTTACTCAGGCGATGCGCGAAACCAACCTCGCCGCACGCTATGGCGGGGAAGAGTTCGTGCTGCTTTTGCCCGATACCGATATTCAGGCGGCGTTGCTCGTCGCAGAAAGAATCCGGCAAGCGGTGGAGAAAATGGTAGTCCCCTCGGGCATGGACAAGCCGCTTCCGCGCGTGACGGTGAGTTTGGGAATCGCTACTTACCCCGAGCATGGGAAGTCACTTGAAGACCTCTTGAAGGCTTCCGACAAAGCTCTGTACGAATCCAAGCACGCCGGCCGTAACCGCGCCACTGTCTACGTTGAGCAGACGGAGACGGCAACCTAAAAGAAATTGAGTGATGGAGTGATCGGGTGATTGAGCCAATGAAAAAATGGAAATTGGAAACTCGAAAATAGAAACTGGGCACGAAAATTATGCTGCCAGTTTCTATTTTCCAATTTCTAATTTCTGATTTTCCATGAGCCTGGAGACCGCGCGAAAAGTCCTGGAAATTGAGGCCAAGGCGCTTGCCGAGTTGCCGCAGCGTCTGGACCAGAGGTTCGTTCAGGCTGTGGAAACCATCTTTGCTTGTACTGGCCGCGTGGTGGTAACCGGGATGGGCAAGTCGGGCTTGATCGGCCAGAAAATCTCCGCCACCCTATCGAGTACGGGCACGCCCTCGTTTTTCCTCCATCCGGCGGAAGCGCTGCACGGTGACCTGGGCAGCCTGGTTCGGAACGACGTGTTGGTGGCGCTCTCTTACACAGGCGAGACGGAAGAATTGCTGCGATTGCTCGATACTCTTAAGCGGTTGGGTATCCCCCTCATTTCGCTGACCGGCGTACTGAAGTCCACTCTAGCCCTGGCGAGCGACGTGGTGATTGACGTCGGCATTCACCAGGAGGCCTGCCCTCTGGGCCTGGCGCCGACAGCTTCCACCACGGTGATGCTGGCGATGGGCGATGCCCTGGCCATGGCGCTGCTCGACAAGCGCGGCTTTAGCACGGAGGACTACGCGGCGCTCCATCCGGGTGGCGGATTGGGAGTCAAGCTGCGGCGGGTGGAAAACGTGATGCATTCGGGCGCCCAAATTCCGCGCGTCAGTCCGCAAACTCACATCCCTGACGTGATCTACGAAATGAGCAAGAAGGGCCTGGGACTGACCGCAGTGGTCGAAGACGGCGATCGCCTGGTGGGACTGATTTCCGACGGAGACCTGCGCCGCTTTTTCCAAAGGGAAGGGAATAAGGCGCTCAGCCTGGCTGCCGCTGACTGCATGACGCGAAACCCCGCCACGATTGGGGCTAAAGAGCTGGCGACTCGCGCCCTGAATCTGATGGAGGCTCGCAAGATTACTTCGCTGATGGTGGTCGATTCCGCAGGGAAGCTGGACGGCGTGGTCCATATCCACGATCTGTGGACGACGGAAATGTTCTAGGAGAGGCTGTCCGTTGTCCTTGGTCAGTTGTCAGTTGAATAAGCCTGACCACGGACCGTGGACCATTGTCAACGGACAACTGGCCACGGACTCCTGACACCGGCCAAAAACTTATGATGCTTTCCAGGGCTCAACTGCGCCACCGGGCACGCAAAATCAAACTGCTCTTGATGGATGTCGATGGCGTGCTTACCGACGGCCGGATTATTTACATTCCCAACCCGCGCGGGGGATTCTACGAAACCAAGACGTTCCATGCCCGGGACGGGTTAGGCCTGCGATTTGCCAATGAGGCAGGCTTGAAGACAGGCATCCTTTCCGGCCGCGTTTCGCCTGTGGTGGAATACCGTGCCAAGGAACTGGGGATCCATTTCATACAGCAGCACGCACTGGAAAAGGTGGCGCCCTACGAAAAGATCATCTCTGCCGCCGGTGTGACGGACAAAGAGGTCTGCTACATGGGCGACGATATCGTTGATTTGCCCATCCTAAAGCGAGTGGGGCTAGCGGTGGGTGTGAAGGACGGCAGCGAGCTTGTGCGGCGGCACATTCATTATTGCACGCGCGAGCCGGGCGGCCATGCCGCGGTGCGCGAAGTGGTGGAGTTGATCCTTTCCGCGCAGGGCAAGTGGACTAGAGTGGTGAAACGCTTCTTGAAAGTTTAAAGCCCCGTGAGGGCTCCCTGGCCTTCCGGAATCAGCGACCTTAGACTTTGAAAAACCGCGCGGCGCCTTTGACCACCCAACTTCGGGGAACGAGCCGTTGTACGAACACCCCGGCCTTGTTGCGCTTGCCTGGCACCACCAAGCCTCCTCCCCGGTCCAGCGCTTTCAAGGCCGCCTTCACCACTTCCTCAGCGCTTTGCTGGCCCCCGGGCAGTTTGGTCACTCCGTATTGACTGGCTACTCCAAAGTTGGTTCGAGTTCCCCCCGGACACAACGTGACCACACTCACCCCGCTTCCTCGCAATTCTTCCGCCAGGCCAAGCGAAAAGCTGGTGACAAAAGCCTTGGTGGCTCCATAAACGGTGGTGTATGGGACGGGCTGAAAGGACGCCGTCGATGAGACGTTGATGATGGCCCCCCGGCGCTGCTCGACCATCGAAGGCAAGACGTAGTGCGTGAGTTCGACCAGCGCCACGATGTTCAGGCGAATCATTTCGCTCTGGCGCTCGATTGGGAGTTCATGAAACCGCCCGCGCGCCCCAAACCCCGCGTTGTTTACCAGGAGGTTGACCTCCAGCTTGCGTTCGCGCAACAGGCTTGCCAGGCGCTCTGCCACACCCGGAACGCTGAGGTCAAATTCGACAGCCTCGGCCGCGATTCCGTGGGCGGAGCTGAGCTCTTTAGCCAGCGTTGCGAGTTTGTCCCTCGACCGTGCCACCAGAATCAGGTTTCGCTTGCGAGCCGCCAGCATCCGAGCAAAGCACTCGCCGATTCCGCTTGAAGCGCCGGTCACCAACGCATAGGTGGACTGCGTTTGACTCATTTCCAACCTCTTTCAAGCCTGACTATGTGTATCCAATCTCGAAATAATGAATGATGAAAAGGCTGAATGATGAATATTTCGGAATCCGCTTTTTCTTCTATTCATCATTCATAATTCTGCATTCATCATTTCTTCTTCACTCCCCCCGCTTCCCACCCTTCACATATTGCTTGTTGACATGCCGTTGCCCGATCGCCATAAGCCTTTCGGCCTTCGCTCGGGTGCTGATGCCTCCGCGCGCCCCGAGGGCCGTGCAATTTAATCCGGCCATGGCGTTGGCGAAATCCAGCGTCCGGTGAATTTCCCATCCTGCTACCAGGCCATACATGAAGGCACCATGGAATACATCCCCCGCGCCGGTGGTGTCTACCGTCTCCACGACAAATCCGGGGGAGTAGTGGAAACGTCCCTTCGACAAGACCAGGGCTCCGTCGCGCCCCAGGGTCATGCCGGGGGCGGGCACGCGGAATTCGCGCGTCATGTATTCCAGCACTCGAAAGGGGTCGTTGTCCCCGGTCATGGCAGGGAGGAAGTTGGCCGAGGCGATCATGTAGTCGATCAGGGGGAACAGCTTTTCCACGTCTTTGTAGACCGTGTCGAGATCCGCCACCACTGGGATTCCTTGGGACCTGGCCCAGCGGGCGGCCGTGAAACTGGCTTCCACGTCGCATCCGTCGATCAGCAGCGCACGGGCGCCACGCAAGACCTCCGGCTTTAGGTCCGAGGGCATGATCGCAAGTCGATGATGGCGATCCCAAAAGACCGTCCGCTCGCCCGTGGCCTCGTCCACGATGATGTAGGCAAGTTGGTTTGGGGTGCCCCGGGCAACCCGAGTGTGTTTGATGTCCAAGCCCTCCTTGCGGAGGCTGGCCAGTTGGAATCGCCCGCCCACATCGTCGCCCAGCTTGCCAATATATCGGGCTTTCAGTCCCAGCCGCTGGCAGGTGACGAGGGCCGTGGCGATTTGTCCCCCGGCCTGCATCGAGGACGATAGTAGCCGTTCCTTACCCCCCAGGGCAGGGAACTCGCGAACGCGAATCACCGTGTCCGTGGCGTTCAGGCCGAGGCCAACAACGGTCATGCCGGATTTCTTCATGCGAACGAATTCCTTTCGCCGGGGCAGGGGACACTCTATCGCGCCAGGATTCGATGTGGCAACGGAAAAGTCAGGAAGGCTGAAGTCTGAAGGATAAATGCTGAGGGGTGAATTCCTGCTCTCGAGATTTGAAATCTGAGATTTCAGATTAAGGACGATTTCCAGCGCCAGCCGCCTCATGGGTTCGGACAGATGGGAGATTTGCACAGGCACGTCTGATAATTATTTGGATGTGGCGCTGGAAGTTAACATAATTCTTTTTCCACACGGGGCGTCGAATTATCCAAAATGCGCGCGAAGGCCGCATGAAGACTGCTCGGTGTCGAGGTTGGAAATTCGCATTCGAGAATTGCGAGATGGACTCCCCGGGCGGCACCGTTATCCCATGATCAGATTTGGCGAGTTCGATTACCCGACGATATTATTGGCACAAATCAGCTCCGAGCGGCGTCTACTTGGATATGCGCAGACGGTGGAGCCTTATCTTACCCGCCTACGGCTTGCCCCTCTTCTCGTTCATCAGCTATCAGTCTCCTCGTGCGGTTGGCAACTACAAGAAGCCCCCTGGGCGCTACTTCTCGTGGTCGGGCATATTTCTGGACACCGACCCTAATACAAAGCCCTGCGGGAATGATGTCGAGCCATGCTTTGAGTTTAATCCTCAATTCATGGATGTTACGCTGGCGCCACCGACGAGACTCCTACTTTTGACTGCACTACCCGCTTTCTTGATCGGTATGCTCCTCGTCAATGGGCTAGGAAAACTCGGTTGCAGCCAACTTCTGAGTTTCATGGTCCTACTGCCCTTACTTATCTGGGCCTGGTTTTACTTCCTCGGCTGGCTGCTCGACCGCTCAAGATACAAACGCACCCGCGCCAGCTAGTGAAATCGCCCCCAGCGGTCCCCAGGGCAGAACCTGGAGCCCCCTCACTTTCCCTTCGGAGAGGGCAAGTCATCACGAGCCAAGCCTTCTCCCAGAGGAGAAGGTGGCCGACGGAGGAGGCCGGATGAGGGGTTACCCGCTCGACTCGGCTCTCCTTCCCGCGATCTTCAACAGTCGATTGAATTGATCAACTCAAGTGGAAAACTGAAAGACGCTCGCGCAAGTTTTTCCTTCCCGCAATGCCTACGATGTGATAATTTTGTTGGTTTCAAAGCGCAGGATTATTTGCAACAAGAATGCCTTTGCGTGAAACAGAAGCTATTGTCCTCAGGACCTATCGCCTGGGAGAGGCCGACAAAATTGTCTCGGTCTTTACCCGGCAATGGGGGCGGCTGAGGGCTGTGGCGGCGGGTGCGCGGCGCCCCAAGAGCCGCTACGGTAGCACGCTCGAGCCACTCAGCTACGTCAGGCTTTGGCTCTTTGAGCGCGAGAACCGCGACTTGTTGCGCATGAATTCCGCCGAGCTGGTGGAGTCCTTCTTTGACATGCAGAAGGATTACCGGGTCCAGGTGGCGGCGCAATACGTTTCCGAAGTCGCCGACCGGTTCCTGTCCGAGCGCGAAGTGAACGAGCGCGCCTTCCGCCTGCTGCTGGCCGTGCTGAGGGCCTTCAAGCGCTCGGGTGAAGTGAATCGGCCATTGCTGTATTTCAATTTCTGGCTTTTGCGCTTGGAAGGATTTCTGCCCGATCTGGAGCACTGCCTGGAGTGCGGCAGGACGTTTGGCGACGAGGCGGGCTACTACGGGCAGGGGGCCGAGGGCTTGGCGTGCAAGGACTGCCGGACTGGCGCCATGAGGCAATCGGTGTCTGCCCCGGCACTCAGCTTTGTGCGCACGGCGCGGCATGCCACCTTGGACCAATGGCTGGCCACCGAGAAGGCTCCGGCGGGGTGCCGCGAAGCGAGGCTCTTTCTCGAAGAGGTGATTGATTCACATGCTGAAAAGCCCCTCGTCACACGCAAGCTCCTGGCGGAGGATGTGTAGCAATGCTCGGGAAATGCGGAAATCAACTGACAGATTCTGAGGGTTCGTTGTGAGCAGAAATCTCCGGATGTTTTCGATTCTTGCCCTCATTGCCTTGTTTGAAGCAGTGCTAAGGTATTACATGAAGAGTTGGGTCGAACCCCTTGGCGTGTCAGACTTTGCAGGGTCATTTTTTGCCAGCGTCACCTTCGTTTTGCTCGTGGGCTTGGTGCTCTTTTTCATCAGCGAGGGCCGCGCCGCGCGGGGTCGGTATTTGATTGCTGTCGTCTGGTTCGCCGCACTTGACGTCTGGTGCCAAGTCCTGATCGTCAGCGGAATTTTGATTACAGCCCGGACCGGCACCGCCACGTACTACGAGGAAATGCTGGGAAGCCACAAAACATTGGCCGCCATTCCACACGCCGTTTCACATATGATCGCCATACTCCCCGTTTTGATTGTGGGTATGATTCTGGGCTTGCCGATTTATTGGCTGGCCAAGAGAGGACGACAAACAACCCCAGCGACCAACCTCTGAGGCGGAGTTTGATGCACTAGTCGAGTCCACATAGCAAAATGCAACCTCTCAGTTTCCAAGACGTCATCATTGCCCTCAGCCAATTCTGGGCTCGCCACGGCTGCGTCCTGGCCCTGCCTTATGATCTGGAGGTGGGCGCGGGAACCATGTGCCCGGAGACATTTTTGCGCGTCCTGGGGCCGGAGCCCTACCGGGTAGCTTACCCTCAACCCTCGCGCCGGCCGGCAGACGGGCGCTATGGAGAGAATCCTAACCGCCTCCTCAAACATACCCAGATGCAGGTGATTTTGAAGCCGCCGCCAGCCGACATCCAGGACATCTACCTTAAAAGCTTGGGCGAGCTCGGAATCAACCTCGCCGAGCACGACATTCGCTTTGAGGAAGACAATTGGGAAGCTCCCACACTGGGCGCGTGGGGGATTGGCTGGCAGGTGATGCTCGATGGTTTGGAGATCACGCAGTTCACATATTTCCAGCAGTGCGGGGGGATTGACCTCAATCCCGTTTCTGTTGAGCTGACCTACGGCCTCGAGCGCATCTCGGCCTTCCTTCAGAACGTTCAAGACGTCTATGAAGTAAAGTGGAATAACATGTTGAATTACGGAGATTTGCGCCGCTCCGATGAGCTCGAGCTTTCCGTTTACGACTTCGAGATGGCGGACGCGGAGAATTGCCGGAAAGTCTTTGACCTTCACGAGGCTGAAGCGCTGCGGCTCCTCGATGCCTACCGGAAGCACATTGGGGTGGTGGTTGTGAAACGGGGTGAAGTTAAAGAACTACTTGAACAAGCGGAGAAAGAGCCCCTCGCGGGACTGGATCAATGGCGGCGGCGCTTCCCATTGCGCAAGGTCTACGAGCTGTGCCTGAAATGCTCTCACCTGTTCAACATCCTCGACGCGCGCGGGGCCATCAGCGTCACCGAGCGCGTGGCGCTCATCGCCCGCATCAGGAAAATGGCTTGCGAAGTGGCGCGCATCTACGTCAACCGAATGTCTCCCATCACGGAGGCACAGCCGGCATGACGGCAGATACCCACACGTCGAGTGCGGCAGCTAATGGATATATGCCGAACACTTTTCCGTTACTTCTTGAGGTAGGCTGCGAGGAAATCCCGGCGCGGTTCCTGGCGCATGCTCAAAAAGATCTCGGCGAGCGAGTTAAAGTAGTTCTTGAAGAGTCCCGCCTTTCGGTGCATGAGCCAGGCGGAGCAGGCGCCCCAAGCGCCAGCCCTGAAATCGGAATACAAACTTACTCCACCCCACGCCGTCTCATCGTCTACGTTCCCCAGATACTCGCACGGCAGCCGGACAAGACCGAAGACTTGATGGGCCCGCCTGTGAAAGTAGCCGTGGATGCAGCCGGGAAATTTACCCGGGCGGCGGAAAGTTTTGCCCAGAAGAATGAGGTCGCGGTTGGGGACCTGATTCGCTTGACCACGCCCAAGGGTGAATACCTCGCCTTGAAGAAATCGACCGAGGGGAGGCCCGCTCTGGATGTTCTGGGCGAAGTTCTGCCTGCGGTCATTACCGGAATCAATTTCCCCAAAAGTATGTACTGGGAGAAATCCGGTGTCAGGTTTGTTCGGCCGATTCGCTGGATCTTGGCCTTGCTGGGGGAGGGAAGCGCCGCGCAGGTAATCCCATTTGAAGTGGCAGGGGTGAGATCATGGAACCAGACCTACGGCCATCGCTTGGCGGGAAACGATGGGATTGCTATTACGGGATTCAAGGACTTTGGGGAAGAACTTCGCAGCGCGAATGTCGAGTTCGACCCGGAGAGCAGGCGGCAGACCATCCAGAACGAACTTAATGTATTACTTGAAGAAGATATGGCGGCTGATACCTCCGAGGATGATGAGGGCTTGCTTGAGGCCGTGCCGGATGCCGATCTCGAAGACTGGATTGTGAACTCTACTGAGTGGGCCTCTGGCATTCTCGGCAAATTCAATGATCGGTTTCTGCACCTGCCACGCGAGATTTTAATCACCGTAATGCGCGACCATCAGAAGTACTTTGCCGTCCAGGATGGGCACAAGAAACTTCAGCCCTATTTCATTGCCTTGCTCGGGCGAGATCGCGATGCCACCGGATCGATTTGCGCCGGGCATGAGCGTGTCCTCACCGCCCGCTTCTCCGACGCCGAGTTTTTCTGGAATGCCGACCAGAAGGTTCGATTGCGTGACCGCGTGCCTATGCTGGACCGGGTCACTTACCAGGCCAAGCTGGGCAGTTACGGCGACAAGGTCCGGCGGATGGAGGTGATTGCCAAAGAGATTTGCCGCTCATTAGAAGGGCAGGGCAAGATGACCGCCTCTGAAACGGCAGAGGCGCTGGGGGCAGTCCAGTTGTGCAAATGTGACCTGACCACCCAGATGGTCCAGGAATTCACCGAACTCCAGGGAGTAGTGGGCGGCTTGTATGCTCGATCTCAAGGTGAACCTCAGGCGGTTGCCGATGCAATTTACGACCATTACCTTCCGCAGGGCGCCGAGGATAAATGCCCGCGCTCGCTGGTTGGAGCGGTGGTCTCTTTGGCCGATAAAATCGACAGCGTCGCGGCTGGTTTTGCCGTGGGACTGGAACCCACCGGCTCGAGCGATCCCTTTGGCCTTCGCCGGGCGGGCAACGGGATAGTTAAAGTGTTACTTGAATTTCAGCTGAAACTGCCTCTCGCAGACTTGCTGCTGAAGACTGCCTTCCAGCCCTTTTCCGTCGGCGCGCCTATTCCGGAAGAAAAGATCGAGTTGCTTCTGCAAGCCTTCGTCGCCGAGCGAACGCAGTACCACTTGGAAGGGATTTTGGGTTATCCCTACGATGCCGTCCGCGCCGTGACCAGGAAGGGCAGAGTGGACCACCCCGCGGACACCCTGCTGCGTTTGCAGGCATTGCAAAGCATTCGGGGTAGCGAAAATCTGCAGGCGCTTTGCCATGCCGCCAAGCGCATCAAGAACATCCTTGGCAAGTCGGCCTCTGAAAGCGATTGGAAGCCCGGCTTGGTGGATCGGCAACTGTTGAAGGACGCCCCCGAGGTCGAACTGGAAAAGGTTTCGCGCTCCGTAGAGCACATCGCAATTACGTTGGGGGAAGAGGGCAAGTATGCCGAAGCGCTGGCGGGCATTGCCACGCTCCGCTCTTACGTAGACCTGTTCTTTGACAAAGTCCTGGTGATGGCTGATGACAAGGAGGTGCGGCAGAATCGCCTGCGATTGCTCAGCCGTCTGGACGAACTCTTCACCAGCATCGCCGACCTGTCGCAAATTGAAAGTTTTACTTTAACTTTTGTCGGCGCGTCGACAGGCCAGAAGGCATTGACAAGTGGCGAGTGACAAGTGGCAAAAAAGATCTGCGTGTAGGATTATCTTGTTAAAGTTTTACTTTAAGTGCTGAAGAATTAGTTTTGCTTTAAGCTGCGGGAGTGTTAACCAAATAATGGTCGATTAAAGTGTAAACTCCGGCCCGATCCGGCGCACCCCTGGCAGCTTTCGAATTCACAATCCAAGGAGAATTTAAGATGGAAAAATACGTTTACTCATTTGGCGGCGGAAAAGCCGAAGGCAATGGCACCATGAAGGACGTTTTGGGCGGCAAGGGCTCGGGCCTGGCGGAAATGACCAACGCCGGCTTGCCCGTACCCCCCGGATTCACCATCGCCACTTCCGCCTGCCGGCTCTACTTTGAGGGTGGCAACAAAATGCCGGAGGCGATCGCCAAGGAATATCCCCCCGCCCTGGACCAGCTCGAGAATCTGCTGGGACTAAAGCTGGGCAACGCCAAGACGCCGTTGCTCGTTTCCGTGCGGTCGGGCGCCAAGTTTTCCATGCCGGGCATGATGGACACCATCCTGAACCTGGGCATGAATGACGTCATCGCCGAGGCGTATGCGGCCAAGAGCGGGAACCCGCGTTGGGCCTATGACAGCTACCGGCGCTTTATCCAGATGTTCGGCAACGTGGTGCTCGACATTGGCAAGAATAAGTTTGAGCATATTTTCGACGGCCAGAAAAAGAAGCGCGAGTTCATTCTCGACACCCAGCTCACTCCGAAGGATTTGCAGGACGTGATTGCGGGGTACAAGAAGCTGGTGAAGAAAGAGACGGGCTCGGATTTCCCCCAGGAGCCGCGCGAGCAATTGCGAATGGCCATCGAGGCGGTTTTCCGCTCGTGGTATAACCCCCGCGCCGCCACCTACCGGCGCATGAACAAAATCTCCGACGACCTGGGCACGGCCGTCAACGTTCAGGCCATGGTGTTCGGCAATATGGGAGACACGTCGGGCACCGGCGTCGGCTTCACTCGCAACCCGGCTACGGGCGAAAAGGAGTTCTACGGCGAGTTTCTGATGAACGCCCAGGGTGAAGACGTGGTGGCCGGCGTGCGCACTCCCGTCCCCATCAAGGAACTTGAGAAAGTCAACGCGGAGGCTTACAACCAACTGCGCGAAATCACCTCACGCCTGGAGCATCACTACAAGGACGTGCAGGATTTCGAGTTCACCATTCAGGAAGGGAAGCTGTATATGCTTCAGACCCGGAATGGCAAACGCACAGGGCCTGCCGCGGTGCGCATCGCGGTGGACTTTGTGCACGAGGGTCTGCTGACCAAGCAAGAGGCCCTGCTACGCGTCGAGCCGGACCAGTTGGACCAGTTGCTGCACCCCATCCTGGACGAGTCGACGCCACTTAAAGTAATTGCTAAAGGGCTGCCGGCATCACCCGGCGCTGCGGTCGGACGGGTGGTGTTTACGGCGGACGATGCGGTGGCCAAAGGAAAATCCGGGCCAGTGATTCTGGTTCGCGCCGAGACCGTCCCTGATGATATTCACGGCATGGAAGTGGCGGTTGGAATTTTGACCTCGCGCGGTGGGATGACCTCTCACGCCGCCGTGGTCACGCGCGGCATGGGCAAGAGCTGCGTGGCGGGCTGCGATGAAGTCCACGTGGACGACAAGAAGAAAGTGCTTACGGCCGGCAAGATTGTAATTAAGGAAGGCGACTGGATCTCCCTCGATGGCTCCACGGGGCGCGTGATTCTGGGCAAGGCCAACACCAAGGAACCCGATCCGTCGAGCGGTATTTTCGCCGAGTTCATGAAGTGGGCGGATGAGGCGCGCGAAATCGGAGTGCGCGCCAACGCGGATATTCCCCGCGACGCCACGGTGGCGCGCAAGTTTGGCGCCGAGGGCATCGGCCTGTGCCGCACCGAGCATATGTTTTTTGCTCAGGACCGCCTGCCTCACGTGCAGCGTATGATCATGGCCTGCAAGGATACCAACGATGCCAAGGAAGCGGCCAAGTATGAGAAAGAGCGCCGCTCGGCCCTTGCCAAAATCCTGCCCATGCAGCGCAAGGATTTCCTTGGACTCTTCAAGGCCATGACGGGGCTGCCGGTGACCATCCGAACTCTCGACCCGCCATTGCACGAATTCCTGCCCAAGCGGGAAGAGCTGATGGTGGAGATCGCCACTATGGAGGCGAAGAACAAGAAAGGCGCCAAGCTGAATGAACTCAAGAAGCTGCTGGCCGTAGTTGAAGGATTACATGAATTTAATCCCATGCTCGGTTTGCGCGGCTGCCGGCTGGGCATCATGTATCCCGAGATTACGGAAATGCAGGCTCGGGCAATTTTTGAAGCGGCCGCAGACGCCAAGAAGCAGGGTTTCGACGCCAAGCCCGAGGTGATGATTCCGCTGGTGGGCGAGGTGAAAGAACTGGCGCTGCAAAAGGAAATTGTGAACCGCGTGGCCGCTGAAGTCTTCAAGGCCAAGGGCGTGAAGGTGGAGTACCTGGTGGGCACGATGATCGAATTGCCCGCAGCAGCACTCTCTGCCGCGGAAATCGCCAAGGAAGCCGAGTTCTTTAGCTTTGGCACCAATGACCTCACCCAGACGACCTTCGGCCTCTCGCGCGATGACTGCGGGAAGATCATCAACTCCTACGTGAAGCAAAAGATTTGGTCCGCAGACCCCTTTGCGGTGCTCGATCCCAAGCGCGTCGGGCGCCTGGTCAAGATGGCCACTACGGAGGGCCGCACAACGCGCGGCAATCTGAAGGTGGGCATCTGCGGCGAGCACGGCGGCGACCCATCCTCGGTGGAATTCTGCGCCGGGGCGGGCCTGAATTACGTGAGCTGCTCCCCTTACCGCGTTCCCATTGCGCGGCTGGCTGCAGCCCAGGCCGCGGTCAAGAAGGCGGCGGGAAAGGCGTACTCAACGGCATAAGAGCAGAGACTCGAGAGTAGGCAGTCGGCAGTAGGGCAGAAAGAACTGAATCCGCAGACTGCGCAGATTACTCAGATGAGGTCTTAAATCTGTTTAATCCGAGTAATCTGCGGATTTGCTTTAGTTAAAGTAAAACTTTAACAACGTCCTCAAGCAAAACTTGAAGAATTGTCGGCGCGTCGACGGACATTGGATTGGTCGATGTATACTCGGCGCGCGGCACTTGCGAGGCTCTCGCGGTAGGTTCGCCATGCGGTCCAACTCCCTGACGTTAATTTGGAAACAGTCTTGGATCGCGCTCGGCGCGTGTGGCGCTTTCCATCTCTGGCGCAATCTTCTCCCCATCGCTGCCGCGCTCTTGCTCATTTTCCCGGGACTCACTCGCGCGGGTGCGGCCGAAGCGCATCTTCCGGGCGAGAAAGAAGCCACGGCAATCCTGCAAGCGATTTGCCCTAACCAGATCAGAAGTGAAGTCTTGAAAAAGGGAGCGGCCTACGGGTGCGGAGGCTGTCCTTCTTTCACAGGTTTCGCCGGCCAGCCTCCGACCAAAGGGAAGGAGCCCGACTTCGAGCTTCGCAAAGTGCTGGAAGGCTCATTTACGAAACCCGGAGCAACCGAGTTGCTCGTCGAATCCTTTGGTTGCGAGGCGCACGTGGCCAATTTCGGAGGGACGCTACTGCTCGAGAAAGTTGGCGAGAAGTGGCGGCGAGTGCGCTACGCCTCTGGCGTGGTGGGCATTGTGCGGAGCTACGCACGGAAGGACGGGCGGGACATCGTGCTCGACCAGGGCGGCTATACCGGGCAGGGAATATCGACGGGCTGGCTTTCCACTTACGTCTTCTCCGCAAAATCCGACCCTGCCGAGCACACGCTCATGCGAGTTGAAGATTCTTCGGAGAATGCCTGCCAGTCGGATCGGGTTTCCATCGGTTACTTTGAGAAATTAGAATTTTCCGATTTAAATGGCGACGGCACTCCGGATTTGCGCGTCACTGTGCGCTGGGGTCAGGCGAAAGTCCCTGCCAAGTTCCAGGGCAAATGTGATGTGGAGTTCAAGCCACCCGAGGCGCCCGCCTACAAAGTCGATATCCTTTTCGACGGCACGGCCTTTCACGTTGCCCCAGGAAGCGCCGCGACACTGCGTAAAGTCTCGGCGAAGGACCAATAAACGGGACGTCGGCAGAGGGCAGGAAAAACCGGATCTGCTGATTTCGCAGATTGCTCCGATCGGACTACCGAAGCGCGCAACTTGCGAATATCCCTAAGTTAAAGTAATACTTTAAGTGGCTGGAATTGGGCTGCGCCGTTCGGGAGGGTGCGGTCTCTTTAATTTGCGGCAATCTCTCCAAAATCGTTCTGAAGGCATTTGTCGATTTCGTAGCCGACGCGGGCCGATCGTGTTAATAATCTATTCTCGATCATGGAGGCAAGGCGGCACGCAAAGCAACAACGACTAGAATAGTCGGCCAGGGGTGAACCGATGGACGCAAATATGGGAACCAAAAATGAACTTGAGGGGATCAAGAAAATTGGGGAGGAGTTCTTTGCGGGAACGAACTCTGGGGATCTGGACAGGCGCATGGCAACTATGGCTCAAGACACGATTATCATGCCTCCTGATCGCCCTTCTATCGTCGGCAAGAAGGAAATCCGTCGCCTTTCCCAGGATTACCAGAGGAAGTTTGAAGAAAAATGCATCCTGACTTACGACGAGATCGAGGTGGCGGGGGATTTGGGTTTTGTCAGGGCGACTGTCATCGCCACTCGAACCTCCAATTCAGACGGCGTGGTTGAAAAGATGAACTTGAAGAACTTGTGGATTGTCAAAAAGCAGGCTGATGGTGAATGGAAATTCTGGCGCATCATGTTCAACCACAATCCTCTGCCGGAACGTGAGTAAGCTGAGGCTGGTTGTTCCGCTTGTAACTTCTTAATGTTCTACCTTAAGTGTTGCAATTTGGTTCCCATTGCCGTGAGCATTGAGGAAGGATAATACGATGGCTACCCATGGTTCTGATCCTGAGCAACCCGAACGCGAGAAGAGGATCGAAGATTTGAAAAATCGGGCGAAAGAACTGGCGGGCGGCGAAATGATAGAGGGCGAGATCAACGAATCGTCCCCTGAGGTTAAAGAGGGCTTCTGGAATTATGTCGTTGCCTGGGAAGAAGCTCCATGGACTACCTACTTCAAGCAGCTTGAGGAAGCGGGCGTGAGCCTACCCGGGCCCGAGACGCTGGATGATTGTGAATTGTCACTCAAACTTTGGGAAGTGATCGACAAGTTGGCCACATTTCGCGCGTACCTTCACGAGACAAATCACCTGAGTGATCGAGAGCTATACACGCTGCTGTTGACTGACATTCTACCGGAGGAAACAAAAGACCTCACTCGGGTCGAAGCTACAAACTGCCAGATTCCGCTGCTGGGTTCGGGCAGCGAGGAGGACACCCGCCTTTATCTGAAGTTTTATGCTGACGAAAAGGAGCGCCACGAGTGGCAGAATGAGTTTTCGGGAGAGACGCTGCCGGAGCACGAGGACCCGCGCTACGACCGCGACCAGTACCTTCACGCCGCCGATTACGGCCCGCCTATTGACTTGGAAATCGATCCTGATGATGAAAGTCCAGGATCCGAGGACGATTGAATCGCCAGCTACGGAATACAAATTGAAATCCCCAGCCCCTTCGCAGTTCGCGTCATGGCGAACTGACACCCGATGCCGCCGCACGCCCAGCCTGCCTACTGTGACTTAAAGTAAGACTTTAGAGCGTTTTTAATTTAAGTGTATACAATATATGCTATGATGCCTCTGCCGGTAGAGGGGAGGCGGAGATGCAATCCTATTCACAGGACTTGCGGGATCGGGTGTTATGGGCATTGGA
>JBGPCF010000106.1:0-23754 GCA_041481635.1 Terriglobia bacterium
GGGAATTCCGCCAGCAACGAATTCCGATCTGAGGAAGCGGACTGGCACTGATAAATGTCCAAACTGGAATTGTGATGTTCGAACACTATCCGCAAAGGTATTCCGCGCTCTACCCTCGCCAAGAGCCATGTCTAAGACTCGCTTTTAGCCCCATCGCATTTCTTATCATGTCCCAACCGCAACGCCAAGAAGGCTGCCGTCGATTAAGCTGCTTGTTTTGTGTTTGTTATACCAATCGCGGGATCTTGAATTCACCCCAAAAGGGTGGATGACCCGCAAAGCAGAGATTGGCGCTCGGGCCTGCCGGATTGACACAATTTGTCATGGCCGCCCGACAAAAATAGGCACTCACAATCCTTACTGGATAGCAAACACGGAATAGCACCAAAGTTCCATAAACCGTATATTGAAAATAATAGACTTAGCTGAGTATTTGGCGGGCAGCAGATGTGCGGCAAATGGAATGTCACTTGCTTGACCCAAGACAGCTATCCATTGGGCTGTAGAGATAGCAACGTAACGACTCTAGGAGAAAACATGAGAACGAATTCCAAAGGTTTTTCATTGATTGAATTGCTGATCGTTGTGGCGATCATCCTCATTATCGCAGCGATTGCCATACCAGACCTCTTGAAGTCCCGCCAAGCTGCGAACCAGGCGTCAGCGGTGGGATCACTACGCACAATCAATACGGCCGAAGTGACTTACTCTTCGACGTACACACGTGGGTTTAGCAACACCCTGCCAAACTTGGGACCGCCTGCGGCTCCACCGGACACCTCGGCTGCAGCCAACCTGATTGACAGCGTTTTGGCTGCAGGTGTAAAAAGCAATTACCTGTTTAACTATCAGGTGAATCCGGCTACGCCCGCCGTGCCGGCTGCCTGCGCCAATCCGCCCACTAACACTGGAGTCCCCTCGGTGGCGCCGATAACCAATGCTGCGTACATCACCAATGGCAGCCCCTTGCTCTGCGTGGCAGGGAACGGCAACTACTACTTTTCGGATCAGTCGGGTGTAATCCGGCAAAACAACACCGCTGTTGCAGGTCCCGCAGACTCACCTCTGGCTGGATAGTTGCTGAGGTGTGAAATGGATTCGCTCCAAACCTATGGGGGAGTCTTGCGGATGTAACTCCCCCTCTTCTTTCAGTCGCTCAATTGGAGGAACGCTTTCAGGAATGTAGCTTGACCAGGACTTAAACTTGGTCAATTGGAGTGGTCGACATAAGCCTTGAGGGCTTATACTTTAAAACCGTAAGGGAGGCAGCATGAGGAAAGCAGCACGTGGTTTTTCGTTGATCGAACTGTTAATCGTTGTGGCGATCATTCTGATCATCGCAGCGATTGCCATACCAGACCTCTTGAAGTCCCGCCAAGCTGCGAATCAAGCGTCAGCGGTGGGATCACTACGCACAATCAATACGGCCGAAGTGACTTACTCTTCGACGTACACACGTGGGTTTAGTGACACCCTGCCAAACTTGGGACCGCCTGCGGCTCCACCGGACACCTCGGCTGCAGCCAACCTGATTGACAGCGTTTTGGCTGCCGGTGTAAAAAGCAATTACCTGTTTAACTATCAGGTGAATCCGGCTACGCCCGCCGTGCCCGCTGCCTGCGCCAATCCGCCCACCAACACTGGAGTCCCCTCGGTGGCGCCGATAACCAATGCTGCGTACATCACCAATGGCAGCCCCTTGCTCTGCGTGGCAGGGAACGGCAACTACTACTTTTCGGATCAGTCGGGTGTAATCCGGCAAAACAACACTGCTGTTGCAGGTCCCGCAGACTCACCTCTGGCTGGATAGTGTTTGAGGATGAATCTATGTTTTCCGTGGTAGTAAGGTTGAGGGGGAGCACTAAGGCTCCCCCTTTTTTTTAGTGCACAGGCGTGGGCCTAAAAATTGTATACTACCCGGAGAGGATCGTAAGGGTAGAGAGATTTCAGAGTTAAAGCTTTGGTCGAGCCACTCGGGCAAATCCCGATGGGCACAGCATCAAATCCAACAAGTTTGGTGGTTTAAATGCTTCAAGGGTTATGTCATTATGGCCTGAAGGGGGAGTGGCGGGCACTGCGAGGTTGCCGGGAAGTTTGCGGCATGAGCCCAGCCCCAAGGTCCACGGAGAACCACCGAGGCGCGCATATGAAAAAGGAAAAAGGATTCTCACTGATCGAGTTGTTGATTGTGGTGGCGATAATCCTCATCATCGCGGCTATTGCCATCCCGGATATGTTGAAGGCCCGGATGGCCGCCAATCAGGCATCCGCTGTGGCTTCCCTGCGCACGATTAATTCGGCGGAAGTGACCTACGCTTCGACTTACAACACAGGCTTCAGCGCCACTCTGGCCCAGCTCGATGGGGCAGGGGGCATCTCGACCATTAACAACGCGCAACTGATTGACAACGTGCTGGGGACCGGGGGGAAGAGCAACTATGTTTTCTTTTATGTGTCGTGCCCGGCGGTCCCCGGACCAAATACCGGTGCAATGGCCAACGGTGTCTGCGCCGTTGTAAGCAATTACCAGGTTTCGGCCAATCCGCAGGCCGGTACCGGAACGGGGAACTTTTATTTTACCGACCCTTCCGGGGTTATCCGTCAGAACTCGACCACGGCGGCGGGCCCGGCGGATTCACCCAGCCCTGCATAGTCCCAACGTTTGGAGCTTGAGGTCGCGGAAGTGCAAAAGGGAGCCGGCGGGCTCCCATTTTTGTCGAATGAACCCTCTGCATCAGCGTAAATGAGCGCGCTGCAGGAGATTTCATGCCGGCGCCAGCGAGGGAGGCATCGCTCCAAAGCTTGGCGCGCGCCAAAAGGAGAGTCATCGTTGCTGAGCTGGTGGAACGCGCGCCTTAAAGAACACCCCCGGATATCCGGATCGTTTCTCACTCTTTTCACTGTCATTACCTATTGGGGCGCGCTCCGCAATTCCTTCGTCATGGACGACGAGCCGCAGATTCTTATCAATCCGTTTGTTGTGAACCCTCATTTATGGACAAAGATCTTCACTGGTTCTGTCTGGTCGTTTAACTCGGTAGCGAGGAACGACAACTTTTATCGGCCACTCCAAATCTTCTATTATTGGATCGTGTATCGCGCCGCCGGGCCTAATCCCGGAGTTTATCACCTTCTCCAAATCCTTATTTACGCAGCTACAGCGTGGCTTGTATATCGGCTGGGGTGTGAAATCTTCAAACATGAGTGTGCCGCCTTGCTGGGCACGGTTCTTTGGATTCTTCATCCGGTTCACGTTGAGCCGGTGGCGTGGATCTCCGGAATGGCTGACGTAGGTTGTGGTTTTTTTTACTTGCTGGCTTTCTTGCTATTCGTGCGCGCGGAGAAAACTGAATCGCCGGGAATTAGACCTCACATCGCCATCGCGCTCCTCTACCTTCCGTCTCTTTTCTTCAAGGAAATGGCGCTGAGTTTCCCGCTCATAATAATTACCTATTGGCTCTGGCTCTCGCCATCATCCTCCAAATTCGATGCACGGTTTTGGGCGGAACGAATGTTTCGGTGGATTCCGTATGCTTCCGCCGCCGCAACGTACATAGTGATTCGAGTGTCCGTCCTGGGCTCGTTCGGGAGTTCTCGGTCCCTGTGGAAAGTGTCACTCAAAACTCTGGCGTCCTCGTTTGCCCTCCTTGGGGAGCATGCCCGCTTGTTCGTCTGGCCGCTCGGGCTGAATCCCTTCAGGACCTTCAATGCCGAATCGAGCTTGCGCTCGCCTTGGCCGTTGATAGCACTGCTTGTATTGGTGGCCGTACTTTACTTCCGTAAACGGGATCCCCAGTTGAGCTTCCTCATGGCTTGGTGGCCGGTTACCCTGTTGCCTTGCCTGGATATTCGGCAACTCAGCTTTCCCCAGGTGGCCGATCGCTTCTCTTACCTCCCATCCGTGGGACTCTGCCTGGCAATTTCGCTGGCGATAAGTCTTCGGCTGCCGGAATGGGCATTAGGCGAACGTCTTCTCCGTGTCGCGGCGCCTGCGCTTGGCGCCGTGATGGTTTTCTGGGCCAGCCTGACCGTTTTGGACATTCCAATGTGGCGCACCAAGGCATCCTTGATGGAATCCAGTATGGGGCTTGCCCCGGACTCGCCCGACCTTCATGTGGTCCATGGCGACCTTCTTTGCTTCCGGGAGGGCGATCTGGATGGAGCGGAGCGCGAGTACCGGACCGCCCTTTTGCTGAACAAGAACGCGACAGTGAGGAGGTCGGAGGTGGATTATGACTGTTACATCGGACTTGGGACTCTTGCCCAACGGAAAGGGCAGTTCCAACAGGCAATCGACAATTATCAGCAGGCGACAAGAGTATTGCCCGGATCAAGTCCGGCGTATAACTATTTGGGTGCGCTTTTCTTCCCCAGAGGGGACTATGCTTCAGCCACCCCCTACTTTGTGCATGCGGTCGCCGCAAACCCTCAGGACATAAGCGCCCACATTTTTCTTGGCAATTGCTGGATGAAGTTGGGAAAATTCCAGGCTGCGGAAAATGAGTTCCACTTGGCCAGGACAATTGATCCCACTCTCAAGCAGGCTTACCTGTCTGAAGCTCTAGCCTTGGAAGCGCTGGGAGACATGGACGGGGCGGCGAAGGTCCGCGAGAGCTATCACTGAGAGGTGCCACGGGAGAAAGAGGGTCTTCCGATTCGGCCACGGGGCGAGATATATTATTATGGGAAAGAAACGGCCGGGGTGGAATCCGTATCGTATAACTCAAATAAGGAGGAGGTCATCCGCAAGGAGGTAGAACCCTGAAACATGCTGGCCATTGAAACCACCAACCTCATCAAAGACTATTCGATAGGATTTTGGCGCAAGCGGCCCAACCGCGTCTTGGATGGTTTGAGCATTCAGGTGGAAAGGGGCGAGGTTTTCGGTTTGCTTGGCCCCAACGGCGCAGGCAAGAGCACCACCCTGAAGATCCTGATGCGATTGATATTTCCCACGGAGGGGGCAGCGCGCATCCTGGGTAAAGAGCTCGACGATGTTTCGGCGCACGAGCACATCGGCTTTCTTCCGGAAAATCCCTACTTTTACGACAACTTGACGGCCGAAGAGTTCTTAAATTATGCGGGCTCACTATTCGGCATCCCCGGAGCTGAACGGCGCCGGCGATCGGACCGCCTGCTCGGGCAGGTGGGTTTGACCAACGCGCGCAAGATTCAGTTGCGGAAGTTTTCCAAAGGGATGGTCCAGCGCCTGGGCATTGCGCAGGCGCTGATCAACGATCCGGATTTGATTTTCCTGGACGAACCGATGTCCGGCCTTGATCCCCTGGGACGCCGGGAGGTTCGCGACCTGATTCTGGGATTGAAAGAGTCCGGCAAGACGGTCTTCTTCTCCACCCACATCCTTTCGGACGCCGAAGTGCTGTGCGACCGTGTGGCCATCCTGAACCTGGGCCGGATGCAGGGCTGCGGCGAAATGAAGGAAATGCTGGGCATGGGGATCAACTCCACGGAAATACTTCTGGAGTCGCCGCGGCCCGAGCTTTTGGACGAATTGAAGTCCTATTGCGGTTACGCTGTGCGCACCGGCGAGCGCGTCCGTATGGAAATTCCCAAAGAATCGGACGTCCCGGCCGTTCTCAGCAAAGTCCTTCAGAGCGGCGCAAAAATTGTTTCCGTCAATCCGGTGAAAATGTCCCTGGAAGATTACTTCCTGGCGAAGGTGGCGAAGGACAACTGGAAAACGGCCGAAAAAGAACTCGGGACAGAAGCGAAAGGAGGGCAATAACCGCGATGAACCGTGTGGTCAGCATTGCGCTTCACACTTTCAAAGAGGCGGTCCGCGACAAAGTCCTCTACAACCTGATCGTTTTCGCGTTCCTCATGATTGCCGCCTCGATTCTGTTCAGCAGTATTTCAGTGGGGATCCAGCAAATTATCGTGATCGATCTGGGTCTAAGTTCTATTTCGGTGTTTGGCGTGATCATGGCCATCTTCATCGGCATCGGGCTGGTGTCCAAGGAAATCGAACGCCGGACCATTTATCTCATTCTCTCCAAGCCGGTACGCCGCCTCGAGTTTATTGTGGGCAAATACTTGGGCCTGGTTTTGACGCTGGTGATCAATACCGCGATCATGACGGTCGGGTTCTACCTTGCCATTTTCTACCAGACGCGCCACCTCGGCGCCGACGATCTGGGCCTGCTGGCCGCTATTTATTTTATCCTTTTGCAGCTGGCGATCGTGGTGGCCCTGGCGATTTTCTTCTCGTGCATTTCCACGCCTATCCTCTCGGCGGTCTTCACTTTTTGTGTTTACGTGATTGGGCATTTCTTGAGTGAGATGCGGTGGCTGGGGACAACCCTCCATAATGGCGTCGTCAGCAAAGTGACCGCGACGCTCTATTATCTCCTGCCCAATCTCAGCGATTTTGATTTCATAACGCGGACCGCGCACGGAGAAAAAATCTCCGGTGCGTTGCTGGTCTCGAACTCCCTTTATGCTCTGTTGTACGTGACCGTGCTGATTTCGGCGTCCATACTCATTTTCGAGGAGCGTGAATTCAAATGAGCGCCGCCAGCCTGCGCAGCGCGAGGAGGGTATCACCCAAACAGATTTGTTGGGTGCTGGTCGTACTTTGTCTGGCGGCTCTGTTTCCCTTGCAAAAGCGAATCGACGGCGACATCGGCATTTATGCCAAGATCTCCGATGTCCTGTACATTCCGCCGGGCACCCATCTCAAGCTTTTGTGCCTCGGCAATGAAGGGTTGGTGGCCGATATTTACTGGACGCGCGTGGTGCAATATTTCGGCCGGGAACACATGGAAGGCGCGGGCGGGGAATTCCGGTTGTTGGCCCCGCTGCTTCGCATCACCACTGAGCTTGACCCCCAATTGCTCGTCGCCTACCGATTTGGCGCGATATTCGTGATGGCCAAGCAGCCCATCGGCGCGGGTGACCCCCAAGCCGCGCTCCAATTGCTTCGGCGCGGCATCGTGGCCAACCCCAACTATTGGCAACTCTGGCAGGATCTTGGGTTCGTCTATTACTGGGAACTGCACGATTATAAGATGGCGGCCAAAATATTTGCGGTCGGCAGTAACCAGCCTGGGGCTCATTACTGGTTGAAAGCTCTCGCGGGAACGGTGGCTGCCAAAGGTGGTGATTTCGAAACCTCGCGCTTCCTCTGGTCTGAGATTTACCGCAACGCGGAGACGGAAGCAGTTCGGTCCACCGCCGAGTATCACCTGGCGGCCCTCGAGGCCAAGGAACAAATGGGTCAATTGAATGACCTTTTGGAGATTTACAAACAAAAATCCGGCCATGAAGCGCATTCATTCAGCGACCTCATTGCCATCAGGCTGATTCGTGGCTTCCCCGTGGATCCCTCAGGCGTCCCTTATCTCATCGGTGCGGACGGGTATACCGCCTTGGGACAGGGAAGCCAGATTCATTTACACCTTCTTCAGTAGGCGCGTTTGCGATGGAGTGTGAACCCAACGTGTATGGATAAGGTACGGTTTTTCTTTTCCGAATCGTTGCTGGGGATTGGCCTTGCAGTCCTAGGACTGGTCGCGGTGAAAGCGGTGGGGAGCTTGAAGGCAGGCGGTTCACCGCAAAATCCCAACCGACGCCTGGCCGTCCTTCGAGGCGTTCTGTACACCGCAATCCTGGCACTGGTGATTTTGGGGGCGCGCGGTTTGGGGGCCGGAATTTCAGCTGGAATTCGAGCTGAGGCTGGCGAAGGTGACATTATTCAATCCCGGTTGGACCGCGCCTATCAAAACGCACTGCGTGCGGTGGAGTTGCGTCCGGGTGATCTGCTCTACTGGGAAATCTTGTCAACGGCTAAAATTCGCCTGCGACAGTTTGATTCGGTCCTGAAAGATCAGCCCGTATTGGAGTCCCTGAGCGGGGGCAAGCTGGATGAGGACGACACTATGCGATTTGCCACCTGTTATTATTATCTGGGGCAATATGACAAGGTCTACCCGATGACTGAGAGCGTAATTGAGGCGAACCGTTTTCTTGCCGCGCCGTATGTGCTCGAAGGCGCGGCCTATATATCCCAAAAAAGATACGCGCAGGCCAGACAAAGATTCCTGGATGTTTTGCAATTATTCCCCAGCCAGGAAGCAGCGGTGGAGGGCCTGGCGCATGCCCACTTTTTGATGGGGAATACCGCAGCTGCCCTTCAGGTTTTGAATGAGACACAGAAATTTCCCTTTCCCCCCGAGGCGCGGAAGCGGTTCGATGATTTGAAGATATTCTATGCCCAATAACGGCCGCTTGACCGTCCGGGTCCGCCTTGAAGACGCCGTCGCGCTGGCTTTTTTCTTCTTTTATCTCACCCTGGCACTCTTCTTTCAGGAGATGCGTCGGCGGCCCTCCAGCCCCATGAATGTCCTCATCGTGGTTCCAGGAATCTTTCTCCTGCTCATCAAGGAACTCGTTCACTATTTCGTCGCGGACAAGCCGATGCATCTTGAATCCACGGAAGGCTTGGGCGAGTTTATCCGCCCCTATTGGGTGATTCTGCGCGACTGGCTGCCCTTTCTCATGGTCCTGCTGATGTATTTCACGCTTTGGGGAGATGCCACCCACTTGGTGATCACCCATGACAGGGATTTGGATTTAATCGCGTGGGACCAGCGCCTGTTCGGTTTCCAGGCCAGCGTGGCGCTCCAGAAGATCGTATCCCCGCCATTGACCGCCTGGATGGAGTTTTCCTATTTCTTTCACCTTCCCAATATTCCCATTGTGGCGTGCTTCCTCTACATTTGGCGGCCGCGTGAGCGCTTCCGCGAAATGATGTGTGGCGTGCTCACAGTGACTGCATTGGGCTTGATAGGCTACTTGCTGGTCCCGGGAATCGGGCCAATGTACACCTTGCGCGATCAATTCACCGTTCCTTTGAGCCAGCCCTTTACGGTTCTGACCCAGCAGGCTGAGTTCGTGGATTTTGCGCGAGTGCAGCGCGATGTTTTCCCCAGCCTGCACGTCGGGATTTCTTTTGTGGTGTGGCTGTACGCTTACCGGAATTCCAAGCCTCTCTTTTGGATTCTCTCGCCGTTTATTTTGAGCCTGTGGGTTTCCACCGTTTATCTTCGTTACCACTATCTGGTTGACGTTGTGGCCGGACTCATTCTGGCGCCGCTTTGTTTCTGGTTTTCCAATTGGATGTTTAAACGAATTGGGATCATTCCGGTGCTCATCAGATTGCCGGCAAGGTGGGCGGAGCGCATTCGCCGGTTACGAGCGCACCCCGTACCAGAGCAAGCCAAGACTGCTGAGCGGGTTGAGGGAGGACATGAATAGACAGCAAGTGGTGCAGTCGGGACAACAAGCGAGGCCACGCCGAGCTTATACTCCACGGCTTAGGGACGCCGTTATGGCCTTGGCAGTCGGCGCAATGCTTTGCCCTGTTCTCCCCCCTTTTGGACTGACCGCAGCGACGGGGACCTCACAAGTCTCCAAGCCCGTGCAAGAGTATATCGGGCAGCTGGAATCGAGTTACCGGGACGTGAAGACTCTGAAAGCGGAATTTACCCAGACCTATATCGCGGACGGGCGAAGCCGGGTTGAATCGGGCACCGTCTATTTTGCCCGCGGCGGGCGGATGCGCTGGGACTACCGCGAGCCGGAAGAGAAACTGTTCCTGTCGGACGGGAAGAACATATTGCTCTACGTTCCCGCGGAAAAGCAGTTGACGCGCTCCGCAGCGAAGTCCAGCGAAGACGCGCGCGTGCCTTTCCGCCTGCTTCTCTCACGGCTGAACCTCCGCCGCGTATTTGGCCGCATCGAGTTTGCCGACCAGGCGCTGAAACCCCAGCCGGGAAATGAAATTCTCCACGCCCTGCCGAAACGCGAGGAAGAAGGTAATTTTCAGGAAGTGTTTTTCGAACTGACGCCCGCCTTTGACATTCGCAAGCTGGTGATTCGCTACCCCGACCACAGCTCGATGCAATTCACTTTCAACGCCATCGACCGGAACGTCCAATTGAGCCCCGCGCTTTTTCGTTTTACTCCGCCCGTCGGCACCGAGGTCATTGACCAGTCGGCAAGCGATCAGCAGTAATGGCCCTAGGAAGCGTTTCCGTAGTTACAGACTGTGTTTATCCGCCATCCGATAAGACGTAGGAGTGAATCGCGGCGGCGACACCGTCCTGATCATTGGAGAGAGTAACCGGCCAATCGGCGTCACCGAGCCCCGGCGTGCGGTTTCCCATCAAAATCGGCCGGCCCGAAAACTGGAGCATCTCGAGGTCATTATAGTTGTCTCCGATGGCCATGACCTCATGCCGGTGAATGCCGCAGCGTTCCGACCAAATTCCCAGCGCTCTCCCTTTCGTGCACCCTCGATTCAAGACATCCAGGAGGGACATATTTCGTGTGAAGTATTTTGTCCAGGTGAGGTGAACGCTGGAACCTGCTGGGGATGTGCGCAGCAATGATTCGAGCGGCTCCAAGTGGGATGGGGGCCCTCCGAACATGATTTGGACGGGATCGGTGGGCAGCGCGGATTCCAGGTCGCGGACCAACTCGAGATTTTGTGGGCACTTTTCCAGGTACCAGTTCAGTGGGCCCTCGGGAACGGCGCCACATTGCATCATCACCTGGCCGCGCCCGGTTACATCAAAAATCGCCACAGCGTGTGCGCGATAATCGCGACCTGCTTCGAGCACCACACGAGCAACTTCGCGAGGCAGGAAATCGCGATGCACGATCTCGCCGGAAGATGTGCCGATGAGCGCGCCGTTTGACGCAATCAGGGTGACAGGAAGGGGAATCTGCTGAACGATGGGCCGCGCGGAATGGTAGCGGCGGCCCGTCACCACCACGAATTGGACGCCACGCTCCGCAGCCGCGGCCAGAGCCTCCCGGTTGGCCAGAGACAATTCCGAACGGCTGTTGAGCAGCGTCCCGTCAAGATCGATGGCTACCAGGCGAATCGGCATGAAGGGAAAATTCTAACATAATCCACAATCTCACTGGAGCACAGGCATTCAACATTGACCGCGCTTTCTTCCCTCGGGTAGACTGCTGATTCCATGTCCCTGGTCTCTCATATCGATTGTGCTCGATGCGGAAAAAGCTTTGAGGCTGGCAAAGTCTACAACCTCTGCCCTTGCGGGTCCCCGCTATTGGTGCGCTATCGCTTGTCGCCGGTCGAGGGCACTCTGCTGCGCGAGAATCTTGCGACCCGCGCGCCCAATCTGTGGCGTTACCGCGAGGTTCTTCCCGTCACGCGAGATTCCTCAATTGTTTCCCTCGGTGAAGGCTTCACGCCGCTGCTCCACGCGAATCGCCTGGGGAAAAAGTTAGGCCTCGCGAACCTCTACATGAAGAATGAGGCGGTGAATCCCACCGGATCCTTCAAAGACCGCGGAATGGCACTGGCTGTGAGCATGGCGCGCGAGCTGGGTCTCACCAAACTGGCGGCGCCTTCGGCCGGGAACGCCGCCGGTGCGCTCGCCGCGTATGCCGCCAAAGCAGGCATAAAGGCCACGGTCTTCATGCCGGAAAGCACGCCGCTAGCCAATCGTTTGGAGTGCTCGCTGGCCGGAGCGGAAGTCGTGCTGGTGGCAGGAAGCATCAAGGATTGCGGACGGGTGCTGCGCGAGCGCACTCCCGCCGAGGGATTTTTCGATGTCTCCACCCTGCGCGAACCATACCGTGTGGAAGGTAAGAAGACCATGGCCTACGAGGTTTACGAGCAACTCGATAGACGCCTGCCCGACGCCATGATTTATCCCACCGGCGGCGGGACCGGATTAATCGGCATGTGGAAAGCCTTTGGTGAGATGGCTGAATTGGGTTGGATTGACGAGAAGCGGCCGCGCATGTACGCGGTGCAGTCCACGGGATGCGCGCCCATGGTGAGGGCTTTTGACCGGCATGCCGATCAAGCCGAGGAATGGCGCGACCCCATGACCATTGCCTCCGGACTTCGCGTGCCCTCGGCGATCGGGGATTTCCTGATTCTCTCCGCACTCGATGAGAGCCATGGCGCAGCGCTGGCCGTGGAAGATGCTGCCATGCTGCAATCGGTCCGCGAGTTGGCGGAAACCGAAGGGCTGATTACTTCACCCGAGGGCGGGGCAACATTGGCCGCGCTCAAACGCCTGGTTGCCAATGGAACTGTGGGCGGTGAGGACACGGTCGTCTTGTTTCTGACTGCCACCGGCTACAAATATCTGGAAGTTTTGCAGACGTTGGCGGCGGGTAAAAGTTCACCCAACTAGATGCTGAAAACTGAGCGGCTCTATTACACCGATTGTTATTTGCGCGAGTTTGAGGCGAGCGTTTTGCAAGTCGAGCCTGGCCCGCACGGGATTCGCGTCTTCCTGGATCGAACGGCGTTCTATCCGGAATCGGGCGGGCAGCCTGCGGACTTCGGCACGCTGGGCGGAATTCCAGTACGCGAGTTGCTGGATGAGGGAGACGCGATTGTACATCTGCTGGAGAGCGAGCCACAGGAAGAGCGCGTCCAAGGCAAAATCGATTGGCCGCGCCGCTTTGATCACATGCAGCAACATACAGGCCAGCACGCTCTCTCGGCGGCTTTTGAAAAAACGGGAAACTACAAGACCGTCTCATTCCACCTGGGCGCGGAAGTGTCTTCCATCGACCTCGATTCTGACCGGTTCGGGCGGCGCCAGATCGAGGAAGCGGAAAATCTTGCCAACAACGTGGTTTTTGAGAATCGTGAGGTCAAAATATTCTTCCGCCCTGAGGCGGAAGCGAATGAACTGGATTTGCGTAAGCCCACCGGGCGCCAGGGGGATGTGCGCCTGGTGGAGATAGATGGATTTGACCTGTCGGCTTGCGGCGGCACTCATGTGAGCCGCACGGGAGCAATCGGCTTGATTGCCGCGCGCAAGGTGGAGCGAATGAAGGGGTTGACGAGAGTGGAGTTTGTTTGCGGCGGCCGCGCGCTCCGAGCTTTCCGACGGGACTTCCAGGTATTGAGTGAGGCGTCCAAGCTCCTTTCCGCTTCGAGTAGCCAGCTTACGGCACTCATCACCAAACAACTGGAGGAAGTGCGCACGGCCAATCGTGCCCGGGAAAAATTGTGGGAGCGGATGGCTAAGATACAGGCGCGCGACTTGTGGCAGTCGGCTCCGGAAAAAAACGGCGGCAAAATCGTTCGCCACGTATTTGATGCTGAGGAACACTTTGAAGGGATTAGAGTGGCGCATGAGATCGCCTCTCACCCCTCCGCCATCGCGCTCATTGGTGTGAAAGGAAAGGCGACGTTTCTTTACTTTTCACAGTCACCCGGCGGGACCGCTGATATGGGTACCATCCTCATGCAAACTGTGGCCAAGTTCGGCGGCAAAGGCGGTGGGGCGCGCGATTTCGCCCAAGGAGGAGCCATCGAGGAATCGCGGTTGGAAGAGGCGCTGGCCTACGCCGAGACGCTTTTGTCGAGAGATTGAGGCGGGTACTTAGGCCCGCACGCCATTTGCGCTCTTACGCTCCGGTCTTCTGTCATGTTATATTTGAAAGGCGGGCTGGCATGAGCCATTTGCGGAAGGGCTGTTATCATTAGGCCCTAGGGCGGTGAGCGCTGCCACCTGCATTGTGGGGGCGCGTAGCTCAGTTGGGAGAGCGCGGCGTTCGCAACGCTGAGGTCGAGGGTTCGAATCCCTTCGCGTCCACCATCTTGAATGGTCCTGATCCCCGTCCTGTGGTTGTCTTTCTGGGCTGAGCAAACCGGGTCTGAAATCGCATGGAATGTCCGAAGTGCCATCGGGTGAATCCAGACACAGCTCTTTATTGCGTGCAGTGTCACGCACCGATGCGTTTCGTTTGTCCTGCCTGCAAACACTCCCAACTGATGGGCGGACAGTGCGAGAAATGCGGGGTCGACTTCGTAAAGTACCTGTCTATGATGCACTTCAAAATGGTGACAGAGGCCAAACAGGAACGCGAGCGGGTGAAAAGCCGTAGCGAAATCATCATGCAAATCCTCCTGCTCCCCATCACCGGGGGCCTTACTCTTTTAAAATTCTTCCGGAAGCGCCTTCGAGGCGATTAATCACAATCCCAAGCTTGTAACGAAAAACCGCTACCCGTCGGGCGGCAGGGGAGCTGACGGCCAGGAATAGTGCCCTGGTTAATTGACGTTTTTGCTGGCGATGAATTTCTTGGCGCTGGCCATCAATTCTTTGGCCTGGCCGAAATGATCGAGCGCCTTTTGGACGAGGTAGTCGTTTTCGGTGTTGATTTTGTTCTCCTCGTCCACACCATAGATGACGCCGATCAGTTGGGCGCGAATGTGCTTGGAGATGAAGTCCCCATTATCCTTTATATTTTGATCCGTGACTGTCAGGTGCTGTTTTTGGAGGAATTGTTTGAACTCCTGCAGCACTGTGTTGTCCGGCATAAAGTCCCGCGGAACGGTTTGATGGATGCTGAGGTAGTATTTACCGAAGTTAAAGAAAGCGCCGCGTTGCACTAGCTTTTGCTCGACGGGAGACAGCTTAGGTTCTTCCACTTTCACGTCAGGAGCGATTCCCTGGCCGCCGTACATTTCCCGCCCGCCATCAGTGAGCCGGGCGTCAGTATGGGGCGGCGGGCCATCTCCGAAATGGAAGTAGTAGTCATAAAGCGATACGTCGGAATAATCGCGTTGGATCAGGCGGCCACTGGGGGTGTAATAATGCGCAGTGGTCAGCGCTAGGCCCGTGTGTTCACTTAATGGGAAGACCGACTGGACGAGGCCCTTGCCAAAACTCTGCTCACCCATCACCAGGGCACGATCGTGGTCCTGCAGGGCTCCGGTCACAATTTCTGCTGCACTGGCAGAAAAACGATTGATCAGAACGATGATGGGATATTCCCGCCCGTTGTCGCCACGCCGCGCCACGTATTTCTTCTCTGCCGAGCGCCGGCCGTAGTGGTAGACAATTAGTTGATTTCTTTCAAGGAAGTGGTCGGAAACGTCGACCGCCTCATTTAGGATTCCGCCCGGATTGTCCCGCATATCCAGGATCAAGCCTTGGAAGGTGTTTTCGTCCAGCCTTCGGAGTGCGTCAGAAAGTTCGTCATTGGTGGTTTCGTTGAAACCCGTGATGTGGATGTAGGCAATCCCGGGCCGAACAAAAAAAGCGCTATCCACGCTCTTGCGCGAAATCTCGTCGCGCGTAATGGTGAATTCCAGCGGCTTATCGGATCCCTCTCGCGTTATTGAAACATGGACCACCGTTCCCTTGGGTCCTTTCAGCCGCGAAGCGATCTCGGTGGAATTCAAACCATCGGTGGATTGCCCGTTGACCCCGACGATGATGTCGCCGGGATGAAGGCCGGCGCGGAAGGCTGGCGAGCCGGGCATCGGCTGGACCACGATGGTCATGATCTTGCCCATTTTGCCGGGTACACCCCGGATGGACATTCCAATTCCGAAATATTTTCCTTCCTGGTCCTCGCGCATCTGCGCGTAGGCCTTGGGATCGAAGAAATTGGAATGAGGATCGAGCGTCCTGAGCATGCCCGGGATGGCTCCCAGCCCTGTGTTGGCCGGACCATATATCGCCTTATCCGGATCGATCGGGTCGGCGTAATTCTGTTCGACGACTTCGTAAATCTTGGTAAAGGCATTCAGGCTGCTCTGGACGTCCGACTCCTCGCCCGCATCTGTGGTGGCCAAAACCCGCTGGCCGTACACCCCACCCAACAAGGCGCACAACATCACAGTGGATAACACAAACCAGACCAGCCGTTGAGTTTGCTTCATTCGGTTTGGACTCCTCGAATCCCACATCAGTTATAACACGCGCGCAGAGTCTCCACGTTCACTGCGGATAACACCAAGTCGGCCGACCCAGAGGGGGAGGGCACTCGAGGGAGAAAGTGCGCTGGCTCACGACGCCAGGGCGCGCTCATCATGGATGGGTCAGGACCTTAGCTTGATTCCTGCTGGCCATATACTTTTTGGCATTGGCCAGGAGCTGTGCTGCTTGCCCCATGTTCTTGGAGGCATTTTGGACCAGGGGGTCTGTTTGCACATAAATTTGCTGAGCTTCAATTTCCCCATAAATGACGGCGATCAGTTGCCCTCGGATGTGGGTCTTAATAAAGTCGAGATTGCCATTAAAATCTTTATCCGAGATTTGAATCTTTTCTTCAGTCAGAAAATCCTTGAATTCGCGCAGCACTTCATCATTGACCACAAAATCTTTGGGGATGGTTTTGTGCACGCCCAGATAGTGCTTGCCAAAGTCGATCAAAATCGGTTGTTGGGCAAGCAGCAGCTCCTGGACGGAGGTCAGTTTGGGGTCTGTGAATTTCACATCGGGAGTGATGCCCCCGCCCCCGAAGACCTCGCGCCCGCCATCGGTGTGCATCACTTCGCCGTGCGGGGACAGAGTCGAACTCCGATCGTAAAGGTAATCATAAAGAGAAACGTCCTGGTAGTTACGCTGAATGAGACGGCCACTGGGTGTGTAGTAGCGGGCGGTAGTGAGCAGGAGAAACGCCTTTTCGCTCAGCGGGTATTCGCTCTGCACCAGGCCCTTCCCAAAGCTCGGCTCGCCCATCACCAGCGCGCGATCGTGATCTTGCAGCGCGCCCGCCACAATTTCTGCCGCGCTGGCGGACATGCGGTTGATGAGCACCACCATGGGATACTCATTCCCGCGGTTGCCTCGCAACGCGGTCCATCGTTTTTCGGGGGAGTTGCGGCCATGGTGATAGACGATCAGTTGGTCCTTTTGCAGGAAGTGATCGGCCACGTCCACGGCTTCCTGAAGCAGCCCTCCGCGATTGTTTCGAAGGTCCAGGATCATCCCTTGCAGATCTTTTTCATTCACTTTATTGAGGGCTTCGACGAGTTCATCGTTGGTCTTCTCATTGAAGGTGGCCACATGGATATAGGCAATTCCGGGTTGAACGAGGAACGCGGCGTCCACTCCGCGGCCCGCAATTTCGTCGCGCGTAATGTCAAATTCCAGCGGCTGTTCGGTGCCCTCGCGGCTCACCGCGACGTGAACCAAGGTCCCCTTGGGGCCCTTCAACATGGAGGCCACGGCAGGAACGTCGAGATCGACCGTGGATTTTCCGTCCACTCCCACGATGACATCTCCGGGACGAAGGCCGGCACGAAACGCCGGTGAGCCGGGCATGGGTTCCACCACTGCCACTACCAGTTTGCCCAGCTTGCCGGGCATTTGTCCGATTTGCATGCCCACGCCGTAATACTTGCCTTCCTGATCTTCCTGGAATTGCTCGAAGGTCTTGGGGTCGAGGAAGCTGGAGTGCGGATCAAGCATGCGAAGCATCCCGGGAATCGCGCCCAGGCTGTTGGTGGAGGTGCCGAAGATGGCTTTGTCCGAATCGACCGGGTCGGCGTAGTTTTGCTCGACCACGTCGAGAAGTTTCGCGAAAGAGCTGATGCTCCTTTGGACGTCCGAGTCGTCCTGCTCGGCGGCTGTGGCAGCTACTTGTTGGCCGAACAAGCCTCCCAGAACGGCGCACAACAGGATGGTTGAAGCGAGATAAAAAATCAGCCGCCGTGTCTTTTGCATTTTGAAGGGCCCTCTCACTTCCTCAAGAGTATAACACGGCACCGATGATTTTGAATCTGCCATCCGCGACGCTCTTCCATTGCTTTGATGTTATTGGGGCCACTCGCGTTACCTCAGTTGGTCAATTTTTTCGAATGGTTTCGCCCCACCAACATGCTATTCTCCACAATCGGAAGGCGTGATTTCCAGGGTAGGTGGCCACATCCTATGCGTCAGAAATCCCAAGAGCTTTTCCGCAAAGCACTTCAACTGTTGCCGGGTGGCGTCAGCTCGCCCGTGCGTGCATTTCTGGGGGTAGGCGGCGACCCGGTCTATATCGCGAGCGGGAAGGGCTCCAGGATGACGGATGTTGATGGAAATACTTACCTCGATTACGTGGGGTCATGGGGGCCGCTTATTCTCGGCCACAGCCACCCTGAGGTCACGGAGGCCATTGCCAGGGCTCTGGGGTTGGGAACGAGCTTTGGCGCCTCGACGCCGGCAGAGGTCGAGTTGGCCGGCCAAATTCACCAAGCCTTCCCATCGATGGATCGCGTTCGGTTCGTCAATTCCGGTACTGAGGCTACCTTGTCGGCACTGCGTGTGGCGCGCGCCGCCACCGGCAGGGACAAGATCTTGAAGTTCGAAGGGTGCTACCACGGCCATTCCGACAGCTTGCTGGTGAAGGCGGGTTCTGGCGTCGCCACTCTTGGCTTGCCGGACAGCCCCGGCGTCCCGCGCGCCTTGGCGGAGTTGACGCTTACTTTGCCTTTTAACGATTTTGCAGCTCTCGAAGAAGCTTTCCGGGCACGGCGTAATGAAATTGCAGCGGTCATCGTTGAGCCGGTGGTGGGCAACATGGGCTGCGTCACTCCTGCGGAAGGATTCCTGGAACGCTTGCGAGCCCTGACGGCGGAGCAGGGGACGGTGCTGATTTTCGATGAAGTGATGACTGGCTTTCGTGTCGCCTTTGGCGGCGTTCAGGGGCTATTGGGAATCAAGCCTGACATGACCACTCTGGGCAAGATCATCGGCGGGGGACTGCCAGTTGGTGTCTACGGAGGCACAGCCACGCTCATGGACCAAGTGGCTCCGGCGGGGCCCGTTTACCAGGCGGGAACCCTCTCAGGCAATCCTTTGGCGATGGCGGCCGGATCAAAGACTTTGGAGGTTTTGAGCCGCTCTGGCGTTTACGAGCGGCTGGAAAGCGTGTCCGCAAAGCTTAAGGCGGGTCTCAAGACCGTAGCGGCAGGGGCTGGAGTGGCTCTCACAGTAAACCGCGTCGGGTCGATGTTCACGGCCTTTTTCACGGAGGGGCCGGTGGTCGATTACGCCTCAGCAAAAAAGTCGGACACGGCGGCGTTTGGCCGCTTCTTTCACGCGCTGCTCGACAACGGGATTTATTTCCCGCCCTCACAGTTTGAAGCCGCATTCGTTTCTGTGGCACACACCGATGCCGACATTCAACAGACCATCGACGCCGCCGCGAAGGCGCTCCAGATTGCCGCGGGCCGGGAGCCGCTGACCTATGGAAGCAAAATGTAGCTGTCGAGCCTCTCCGCCCCATTAAGCATTCCTCTATATCCCGGTTCCTGTGAGTGAGACGCTCTGCGGACTACCGCCCGCATCATCGCTGAAAAGCACTGCGGCAGTGCGAGCCCCTGTTGCTGTGGGCGTGAACGTCACGCTCACTGTGCAATTAAAGCCGGGATCCAAAGTGGTCCCGCATGTTGTGGTATAGGAGAAATCTCCCGCGTTGGCGCCCAGGATTGCAATCTCCCAGAAATTCATCGTCGCGCTCCCTGTATTGATGACGGTAATCATCTGGGGCGCGCTGGGCGTACCCACAGCCTGGCTCCCGAAAGGCAAGATGTCAGGGGAAACTGTGGCCGTGATACCGATCCCAGTGAGAGCAACAGTGTGCGGGCTGTTTGGGGCACTGTCGTTCAACATGAGGACAGCCTTGCGAGGCGATGGACCGGATGGGGTGAAGTGGATGGGAAAGTCACAACTATTACCCGCAGGGAGAGACCCGCCACAGGTGCTAGTGCCGAGGATGAAATCGCCGAAGTTGGCGCCCGAAATCGTATAGTTGTTAATCGTCAGGGGCGCGTTCCCTGTGTTGGTCAGCGTTACCATTTGCGTGGGGCTGCTTGTCCCCACTGGCTCGGTCCCGAGGAACACAGAGGGGGGAGCAAAGGTCACAGCGGGGAGGAACGGTACGGTGTTGAAATACACCGTGCCCAAAGCAAAATCAGTGAGATTGCAGTTGGGGTCACCAGACCCACAACTGGTGAGGCTGAAGGTCACTGACGTGATGCTTGCCCCCGTCTGATCCTGCAGCCCGATATAAACAGCGTCGCCCTCCGAGTCGCTCGGTACGGTAATAAATCCCAGCGACGTCGCTCCGTTAAAGGCCTCTAACTTCGCAGTGAATTGTCCCGGCTCGTCAGCTTGAATCAACGCGCCCGCCCCCGCCACGGAATCGTTGAAGGCGAGCGTCACAGGTCCGTTGCCGCCATTGCCCGCATCCGATGTCCAAAGGAGACTCTGTCCAGGAGTGAAACCGAAGCCACCCCAACTGCACGGACTGGCTGCGCAATCCACAGAAACGATGCTGTTCGAGGCAGTCAAAGTAACAGAAACAGTTTTCGATCCCACCGACGTTGCGCTAAGGCTCGACGGCAGAACCGTCTGATCCACGCCCAATTGCGACCACATCACTGAATCGTTCGCTCCCTGGCCGGACTGGCTGGCCACTGGCACGAGGATGTCCGCCGAAGCAGAGGCCGCGGATAGGATGATCACAACGAGCGCACTGAAAAGGCTGCAATGGTATACACGATCAAACATTGAGGCTTCCATTTGGCCGCGCACGCCTGCGCTAAACTGTAGACCGTGGCATCAATTTGTTCCCCCCGGGGGACATCCGATTGCGGTTCCCGTAAATGTGCCGTTGTCGGAATACTTGCCACCCGCCGCATTCGAGGGCGTCAGACCATAGAACCAGGAATAGAACGCAAGTTCTTGCAAAGTGTACGTGGTGCCGTTCAAAGGCACAGAGAAGGGGTTTGTCGAAGTGGGAAATCCTGGGCTTAATGGATCAGCGACTTCGAGATTGTTCTGACAATTACCCGCCGTTACCTGCCCTTCAGCTCCCCACGCTGGCGTCAAATTCGAGCCTAGCGGGTCGTCCATCCACTCTCCGATCTCGTGGCTCATTGTGGAGGTATAACCCGTACCGAAAAGTGACAACCCGTCAAAACCGAGCGGTGAATAGGTCTGCGTTGGAATACCAAATGCCGCATGGTAGCCGAGTATGCAGCAATTTGCAGGGAAGGTGGAAGGATCGCCACTTGATTGAACCACATTATATAAAAGAAAGATCGGGAAGACCGTTGGCCCGACCCCGCTTCCTGCAAGTCCCGGGAACATGGCTTGGATCTGGGTGTCAAACCACGAGTTGGAAATAACGCCCAGGGGGCCACATGTCACATAAGTTGTTTTGGGCACTACAATGGCATCGGCTGAAGTCGGTGAGAGCAACTGTGCGGCTAATACCGTCACCGGGCTCAATACGGTGTGGTAGCTGTTTCCGGTAACTGAGACTTCGGTCCAGAAGTTGGCGCGCTGAAATAGATCTGTATACTGGCCCGTGCCGACACTGACCCCATCAAGATTTCCCGAATAGCTCGCAAGCAGTGGGGACTGCTGAACCAAGGTAACTGCGGAGGAAGAAAAGCCGCAGGTTGCATCAACGGCCGTGGGATCAAAGGTTGTCCCGCCTGGCATGTGGAAGATGATTGGAATGATTACCGTGGGGATGCTTGTCGTCCTCCCGCCGTGGAATGAAGGGTTTCGCCCGACCATGGTCCCCTGGTAAGTGTTGCCGTCGTAGGCGAGAACACTATAGTTCCAAAGCGGGATAGTCGAGCCCGCCGCAGCGAGAGCGGCAACATTCGCCAGGATATCGGGCGTCGCGGCGGGCCCGTGGGGGGAAAGATAAATGACGTGGAGTTCTGGCCTCGGTCTTTGAGGTGGCCTTTTGAGCTGCTTTTCCGCCCCGCCAAATGAAAGCGCTGCAGTGGCCAGGACAATCGCAAGAGTCAGCGCCACGGAAAACATGGATCGATCCATTTTGAGACTTCCCAGTAATACGCGAGGTATCGGCCCTGACTGCGTCCGGGATGGATTAGGGCTTCGGATTGTCATTCTGCCGAATCTTCTTCATCACCTCCGGATGGTCCGCCCACTCCAGGCTCTTTTCTGGCAACTGGCCAAACAGCTCGGGGTGCAAGTAGTAGCCACGCTGATTCTCAGGCTTCTCAACCTCCACTTTGAGCGGATGCGCCTGCGCGTAAGCGTCGTGGCGCACTCCGGTTACCTGCCAGTCCACTTCGAGACCGGGAGTGCCGCCGGCGATCTTAAATGTGTTGTTCTGAATCTTCTGAGCGATGTAGATGGGAGCGAATCCGCCCACACAAGTGAGTTGATAATGGAACTCACCGTTGAGCGCCTCAATCCACGACGGCATCTGCACCATGGCTTCGCCTTTTGAGTCGAGAGTTGCCGTGCCGTCGTAGATGGTTTTCATTTGTGAGGACTCGACCGAGGCGTGATAGAGGAACTTGTTGGCGGGATCGATGGGGTGATCAATTTTGAAGTCCTTCACACCTGCCGAGATGGTCCCGGAAACGCTCAGGTTGCCGCTGAACAGCCCCGCAAAACCGCTGGAGCTCAATCCCCAGACGCCTGAGGCAGTTGGTCCGTTGTTAGCCTGCCCTACCACGCCGCTGCCGTCTAAACCGTTCGCCAAGCCGCTGACGGCAGTATTTGAGGACGCCACATCCGTCGCTTGAACTTGTAGCGCTGTGGTTCCGCTTGCCGATGAAACGATATTGATGTTACCCTTCACATCCAATTTGGCCGCCGGCGTGGCCGTGCCAATGCCCAAGTTGCCGTTGTAGTCGAATGCCAACTGCTTGCCGACACCGTTTGTGATGGTGAAGATGCTCCCCAAGCTCTGGTCCAGAATCAAACCGTAGGAACCCCCGCGGCCCAGACGCAGGCTTCCGTCTTGGATGTGCACACGGGCGAGTGGGCTGGTGGTCCCGAGACCCATGTTTCCGTTGTAGTCGAACGCCAACTTCTGACCCACCCCGTTGGTAATTGTGAAGATGCTCCCGCCACTCTGGTCGATGATTGCCGGGTAGGAGCCACCGCGCCCCAAGCGAATATTCCCCTCCTGGATGTGCAGAAACGCCTGCGGAGTGGTGGTTCCAATGCCGATGTTACCGCTCGACTGAGTGATCACCGAGCTCTCGATATTGCACGCGGTGGTGAACATGGTGATGGAATTTGCCGTGGCCGTGCCGTCGCTGGTCAAGCTCGGGCAGGCTACCAAAGGGGAAGCATTGGCCTTGCGGCCCTTCTGAGTCGTGCCAGTTGTTCCGGCCAGCGCTGTGTTGGTTGTCGAGGTCGATGTAGTGGTAGCCGAGGCCGTTCCATTCTGCGATTCGGAAAGCATATAAGCGGAGGCGGGTTTGCCGCCCAACGTTTCCGCGTCGCCGGCCTTCAATGCATAGGGAACGCTCACCAGCAACACGCGCGGTTGCTGCTCGGCCTCCGCGCCCACTTGGATTCCAAGCCAGCGCACCTCGCCGGAAGAGAACAAATCGATGGGCAAGCCTTCGGTGTGCATCGCGCCGAGCAGCGCGGTGTAACGGCCCAACTCGTCGGCCTGCACGCTTTGAGTTTCAAACCACAGCGGATTGCCGCCCACTTCGGTGCTGTATAAAGAGAAGGTGACATCGACCGTGCCGCTCAGCGGCTTGCCGGTCCCATCGTGGAGCGCGCCGCTGAACTTCATCAATCGAGGGACCACGGCCTGAGGGCCGGGCGTGACAGGCGAGCCAGTAGAGGGAGTGTCCGGCTCCACCGGCCTCGACCCTCCCGAGGCCACGTCAACTGATCGAACACCGGTTGGCCGCTGGGTTTGGGCGCACACTCCCACTGCGACGAGCATGCAAAGTGCAACGGCCAGCACCGAGATTCTGAGGCGATTCATTGTGAAACCTCCGAGAAGTGGTTTTTGCCCGTTGAGAAAAAAAGTGGGTGGAATCGAATTTACAGGTGCACAGAAGTGATGTCAAGTCTCTCCGGTGGTCTTGTCAAAGCTCTTTAGAAATGTCCCCTTTCTTACCTCGTTAGAAGTGTCCCCTTTTCTTGTTTTTGGTTTTTGCCTTTCATTTTGTTTTGGTTCTTGCTTTTGTCGTTGGCCTGGCCC
>JBGPCF010000107.1:0-23230 GCA_041481635.1 Terriglobia bacterium
CCCTTGCCAACTCCCTCTTGCTCATCTCGGTTCTCCCCAATCAAACCTCCCCTCGGAGGTCCCATTAGGGGACATTTCTATCGAGCACAAAAGGGGACATTATCATCGAGGCACAACACCAATACGGGCAGACCGCCTCTGCGGTCGCCCCATCTCTTCATTTTCATCCAACCCAATCCATCCCCACCTCGCAAAAATAGCAAGATTGAATAAGACTCGGAAGCCTCGATCGATTAGTCTGAGTGCGGTTAGCCGGGAGACGATTAAGCTCTTGTGCGCTGCCCCGGCTGCGCCAGGGAGAAGTAGCCCGATTAGATCAAACAGCAAAAGGATTTAAAGGGTGCGATTATGCCACAAACTAAAATCGATGACCTCGTTCAAGCGATCAGGAGGGGCGACAAAACGACGGTGGAGCGCCTCCTGCATGAGAATCCCGAATTGAGGCGAGCCAGCTTGCCGGGCGCAGCTACACCGATTCTCCTGGCATTATATTGCGGGCGAGCCGACGTCGCCGCACTCTTCGTTTCCTACGGCGCCACGCTGGATCTCTTTGAAGCCTGCGCTTTGGGAAACATTGAACAGGTTCGACGATGTGTGGAGAGCGCGCCGGACTGGGTGAATTCCTTTGCCTCCGACGGATACTTCCCCTTAGGCCTGGCGGCGTTCTTCGGCCACGCCGAGATCGTCCGGCTGTTGTTGACCCGTGGGGCCGATGTCAACCTGGCCGCGCAGAACTCAACTCGCGTCACAGCCCTGCACGGATCCGTCACGCGGGGCGCTGTGGATATTGTTCAAGTCTTGCTCGAGCATGGCGCCAATCCCAACGCGCGCCAGGAAGGTGGCTTTGCGCCCCTGCACAGCGCCGCCGCCGCGGGCCATGAAGGTATCGTTCGTTTGCTCGTGGAGCACGGAGCAGAGATCTCGCCGCGAAGTGACCAGGGGAAGACACCCCGCGATTTTGCCGTCGAACGAGGCAAACCTGAGGTGGCAGAATGGCTCAAGAGACGAGAGTCCGGTGAGGAGTAGGATGTCCTTAAGAGTGGCCGCCGCCTTCTGCCCAGCCTCATTGGCGAGTCTTATAACCGCCAAAGTACCATCGCGCCGAAACTGTGGTGTAGAGACCGAGTGGCCCGGTCTTCCCCAAGTCTGCCTGGCCTAAATAGCCCTCGTAGCGGCCCATCCATTGAACTCGATGCTGGGTTAACCGCAATTCAAGATTTTTTGGCAGCTCAACGCCCACGCCCACCGAGCGGTCGAAGGCCATGGGGGCGGCGGAAAAGGTGTAGTGGTATTGCGGCACGTTGCTGCCCATGAAGAAATGCGGCTCGCTGAACAAGAAAACATGGCGTAGCATTGTCGAACCCAATGGCTGGAGCTCGACATACCCGCCTCCCACAAAGCGCGCGAAAGCGGAGCAATGCCCCTGAGCCCCACCAAAAGAACCGGAATTGGCAAAGCACCGATCAAGGTCTGGCTCATTGTGGGGCGGCGCCACAGAAAACTCCGTGTAGCCTCGAATCCAGCCTTTGGGGAAAAACTTGTGGGAATCTTTATTCACCAACTGAACAAGGTCCTGACAATTCGCTGCGCCCGCCGTCCCAAGACAGAGCACGAGTAACAATGCACCTGAGGGTCTCTTCATAGATCCCCCTTTCGTGGTCAAAGAATTCGACACTCAAGCAGGGAGCGCAGCCGATGGGCTTTCGCTGACTCGGGGCAAGAGGACTGCGCGCAGTTTGCACCCAATCACCTGCGTGTGCAAGTGCAATTTTGCACAGGTTTAATAAAGGCGCCCGCAGCGGGTTCAAAAACCAGGGGTCACCACGCGAGTCGTAAATAGTTGAGGAGGCGGTTGCATCCGAGGGCGGCTCGCGGTATGTTTCGTGCCGGGCCCAACACAGAATCCAAGTCATATCGAGGCGTGGGAGGCGCATGTGAAAAAAACACTCAATGGCGTTGGTGGAATGGTGTGGTATGGGGCGGCCATGGCTCTGGTGGCGGCAGCAGCGTGGGCGCAGTTTAAGCCGGCGGCGGAGACCGGCCAGGTGGTGGAACCCAAAATGGTTCTCGCCCAAAACGAATCCACGCGGGGCATTGTTTTCAGCCCAGACGGCAAATCGGTCTGGTTGAGTGCAGGCAGCAAGGCGGAAATGTGGGACCTGGAAAGCGGTCAGCTGAAAACTACTATTGCCTATCACTCCTCCGATAATCCCAATTGGCATATGCTGGCCATCACTTGCATGGCCCCCAGTCCTGACGGAAAGTTGATCGCCAGCGGCGATAGCGAGGGCGTCCTTAAAATCTGGGATGCCCAGACCGGCGAAGTAAAGGCCACGGCCAACGCGAAAAGCGGAGACATCAAATCCGTTGCCTACAGTCCGGATGGAAGTGTGGTGGCCAGCGCGCAGAGCTACAACGCTTCTCTCGTGAAGCTGTGGGACCCAGCCTCGGGCTCGCCCAAAGCAACTCTGGAAGTAACCAAGGCGAGCGGAATCAAATTCATTTCGTACAGCCCGGACGGCAAAACACTCGCGGCGGTGCTGGGCAGCAAAATCAAGCTATTCGACGCCAATACGGGAAACCCGAAAAAAGATTTGGCGATTAAGGAACGCGACGTGGAAGGATTTTACCAGGACGCCGCACAGGTGGCCTTCAGTCCTGACAGCAAGACGATGGTGACCGGAGGTAGCCATGCGGCCTACCTAATCAACGTGGCCACCGGGGCCATCAGGGCTACACTCGCCCATGAAGCTCGCGAGAACCACGAAGACAAGGTGCAGGGTGTGGCGTTCAGCCCCGACGGTAAGCTGGTGGCGACGGCCAGCATGGACGGCACCGCGAAACTCTGGGATGCGGCCACGGGAAAACTCAAGGCCACCCTGAAGGGGCAATACGCTTTCCACATTATCGCCTTCAGTCCCGACAGCCACGTGGTCCTGGCCGGGGCCTCCGACAATACCAAACTCTATTTGGTCCCGTGAGGCGCGCGAACCTCGTGATGGCGTGGGCAACGCATACAGCTTTAGTCTTGGACCTTGCGTTGGCGTGCTGTGTTCATCATTCACTACCTCGCGCTGGCGTGAATGGGCCGCGCGAAATATCCGGTCTTGCAGCGCACGGCAAGGCCGGGCTTTTTCGCGCGCAGGGTAATCTTTCGGAACGAACCGTCTTGCGACTGAGGAGTGGTGGGATAGTAGGCCAGCGAATACGACGACCTTAAGTCCTCGCCGATCTCATCGAACCACTTCTTTACATCACCCTGCTCTGCGTCAAAGGCCGCGGCGCCGGTTTCCACTGCGATGCGGTCCATCACGCGAATCCCGTATTTGTTTCGCGCCGTCAGCCTCCCATGATTGCCCTCCGTATAGCGCATGCCGTAGACACGCACGTTGGCGGTCTGCGCCGCTTCGATTGCGTCCATCATGTCGTGCGCGCTTGAATTGTCCTCGCCATCGCTAAACACAATCAGCGCCTTCTGCCCGCTGACCGTACGCTCCAACTTTTCCGTCACGGGGTAATAGATGGCGTCATAGAAGGCGGTGCCCAATTCCCTGTCCTCGCCCGCGGGCCCCAGTTCAGGGAAATGGCGGTCGTCATGTTCGAACGCCTTCAGTCCGTCCATCAAGTCTGAAGTCGAAGGGGTGAGGTCGCTCGCCAAACGCAAGTGATTGCCAAAACAGATCAGAAAGGCGCGGTCGTTCGGCCCCAGCACTTCGCTGAGAAACAATTGCAGGTCTTTGTGGTGCCGCTTCAGGAAGTGCTCCTGGCTGCCGCTAAAGTCTGCAATCAAGCCCAGCGTTAGAGGAACATCGGCGGTGCGCGAGAAGAATTCGATTTTCTGCGGCACGCCGTCTTCCAGGATTTCAAAATCGTCCCGAGTCAGGTGCGAGGCCAATCCTCCCTGTGTGTCGCGTACCGCAAAATCCACGTTCACCAGGTTCACGTCTACATGCAAGGGTAGCGGCTCCTGGCTCAATCCCAGCGTCGCGAAAACGATCATCACCACCAGTGTGCGCATCTACCCTCCATCGCCGTCGCTAATCATACGGGCCAGACTGCCAAATTGTTCCGGAAAGTGGCCTACCCAAACCTTTCATTTAACTACAATACCTTCAAATAGTTAGCGGTTCAAATCCAATTCAAAACTAGTTCATTCCCCGTGCATCGACCCTGTCGTTGACTCGGCTCAGAGTCGCCCCACCCCGCGAGGCGGGACGGAGGCGACCATGAGCAAAGCGGCGAGTTTTCTGAGGTTGGCAGCAGGCTTGGCAGTCCTAATGGCAACCCTGAACGCCCAATCGGCTTCGGCAAGGAACCATATAGACACGGAGTCTGGGCCAGTCATCATTACCCTGCGCGTCTATGATTACGTTCATGTGGCCCGTCCAAACTTGCTCGCTGCCGAAAGCGAGACGACAGCGATTCTGGAACAAGCCGGCCTGGAAACTCGATGGGTGGATTGCCCAACATCGGAGGCCGAAAAAGCCAATTACCCCGATTGCCAGTCGGCATGGGGGCCGGACGATTTCGTGGTGAGACTGCTGCCAAAGGCGATGGTGGATTTTCAAGTAAAAGGACAGGAGGCGCTGGGTGTTGCGTACGAGAGTGCCGGGCTGTCCGCTTACTTGGCGAGCATCTTCTACGACCGGGTAAACGGCCTCTGCCAAAGTGGAAGCGCAACGCTGCCAGTCCTTCTGGGCCGGGCCATGGCGCATGAGATCGGCCACCTGCTCCTGGGCACGTATTCGCATTCCAACAGAGGCATCATGCGACCTTTCTGGTCAGACCGAGAATTGAGCCTGGACGGACGCGTCTACGCGCTTTTCACTCCGGAGCAGTCACGCAAGATGAAAAACCGGCTGGCTGACCGGGCGCAAGCGTGGCAGGCGGAAGAGAAAGTTGCGAAGCTCGGCCGGCGGTGAATTGAATTTGTAGCAGTCCATCCGGAGCTAACTAGAAGAGCGTAATTTCGGCAATTAGGCAATCTCGGCACTGCGAGTTTTTTCCGATCACGGCAGCTTCAATTCAAGGGCGTAGATATCCTGTGTGCCAGCGTTTTCAACCATTACGATAGAATTATCCGGCGCGATCCCCATCCAGTCGCCCCATCCATTTGCCTGGTGGAAGTGCTCCAGGCTCACGACCTGTTCCAGTCGATGGTCGCTGAGCCTTACTCGGAATATCGCCCCGCCTTTGCCCTTTATTGGGCTTTCAAAGTAAATGGCTTGGCTGTCCCGTGACCATTGGTTATAGTTAACAACAGAGATCCCGCCCAGGTCCGACCACTTGCCGGTGGTCATGTCATAGACCATCATGCGGCCACGATTGGTGGTGGCGGCGATGTAGCGTCCATTAGGCGACCACCGTGCTGAGAAGAGGCCCTCGGAGCCTGGCAAGGTGGTCACTTTTCGGGTACTCAGATCCATAATATGAATCGCATTGGGGCTTGATTTGTCCGAAAAATTTGGCGGGGCGCCATCGAACACCAACGATTTGCCATCCGGTGACCAACCGGGGTCAAGGTCTCCCGCTTCGCCAGGGACACTTGGGATCACTTGCGGCGTCCCCGTTCCATCGGCAGCAACAATGTACGAGTTCGTCCTACGGTCCGGCGTTCGGCCTACGAAGGCAATCTGGGAGCCGTCCGGCGACCAACGAGGCATTAGGGTCCCCATCGGGGAATACGTAAGTTGCATCCTCTCGCTTCCATCGGTCTTGCTCCGCCAAAGCATGCCCTCCGGGTGCTGCACGTAGGCAATCCATTTTCCGTCCCTTGAAAAGTCCACCATTGTGGCGGAGATGCCGCCCAGGTAGGGCACGAACTCGCGCGTTCTTGACTCGTAACGCACCAACTTCCCGCGATCCACCGAAGAAACGACAAAGAGCTTTTTGCCGTCGAGGCTCGGAAGCGGAAAACTAGTGGATGCAGGGCCCGTGGTAACTTGGACCGGGTCATGGTTAACTTTGTTAAACGCACTGCCACCTTCCCGGATCGCCCAGATGTTCTCCGTCCCGCCCTTGCTGGACTCGAAGAAGAAGTATTTGCCGTCCGGGGTCCACCCGCCACAGTATTCGTCGGGCGGGTTGTTCCATCCTGGCAGGATCTGGTGAAGTCCCGTCCCATCCGCAGAGATTTCCCAAATCGAGATTCCTCCGCCTGAATCGTCCCACAGCGAAAACCTAATCTTCGTTCCGTCAGGCGACCAATGAGGTCTCCCTGCTGGACCCCCGACGGTTGCAATCTTTCGCGGGGCCGAGCCATCGGCGCTTGCCAAGTAAAGTTCATTCAGCCGAGAGAAGAATAATTGCCGACCGTCAGGCGACCACGCTGCGTCGATCGCTGCCGTGCCATTCAACCGATGGGGTGAGCCACCCAGCACTGGAACAGAATAAATCGGGAAGCCCGCCACTAATTCGCCAAAGCCATTGACCAAGAGCTGGGAACGATCAGGTGAAATGCCCAACAAGTAGTTAGTCTCAACCGAGGTGTCAATAGGCACAGCCGGTCCGCCCGCCGTCGAAATTTGGTAAAGCTTGTTCGATACTCCAGCACTTGAATTGAAGTATAGGCGCGCCCCGTCGGTTACCATTCTTTCCTTTGGTTGGCCGTCTCTGGTGATTTGCGTCGAGCTCAAGACCTGCGGCGGTGGCAGGGTGGGTCGAAGCAAGTAGGCGATGGCGAGCACCGCGACGATTAAGCCACTGACAACCGCAATCTGCCGCAAGGAAATGATGGCACGGGACGGGGCCTCCAGTTTCTGCACTGAGGCCTGCCCGTGTTCTGCTTGGGCCACGGCCGGGACGGCCGTGCCACGTCCTGAACTCGTATCTCGCTTCAGGCGTTTCAAGTCGGCAAGAATCTCAGCGGCCGTTTGGCAACGTAAATTGCGGTCTTTTTCCAGCGCCTTTTCGATGATGGCTTGCAGCCGTGGGTCAAGTGCGGGATTCAATTGCTGGGGTGGAGTAACTTCACGCGTCAGAATCGCTTCTCGAAGCTCAGCCGAGGTCGCACCAGCGAAGGCCTGCTTACCCGTGGCCATTTCGTAAAGCACCGTACCGAAACTGAATAGATCCGTTCGCGCGTCCACATCCTCACCGCGCGCTTGTTCCGGCGACATGTATGCCGCTGTGCCCATGGCGGCGCCGGCAATGGTGAGATGTTCAGAGTCGATGGTCGCGGTTGGCGAATCCGGAGACCCTTCGCTGTCGCTCAGGGTGACACTGCCTCCCTCATGACCCGCATCACCCTGCATGTCATGCTGAGCGGAGCGAAGCATCCCAGCAGTCGCCGGTGTCAATTTCGCCAAACCGAAATCGAGAATCTTTGCCTCCCCGCGATTGGTGACGAAAATATTTGCAGGCTTGATGTCGCGATGGATGATGCCCGCGGTATGTGCCGCGTCGAGCGCGTCAGCAATCTGGATGGCGAGGTCAAGCAATTTATCGATTTGTAGGGCCACCCCCTGGGGCGGCCTTTTTCTCGCGTCGGAAGAGGCAGGGACGAGCCGCGGGCCAACAAGAAGGTCCTTGAGCGTCTTGCCCTCCATCAGTTCCATGGCCAGGAAGGGCTGCCCGTCAGCTTCTTCGATTTCATAAATCGTGCAGATATGCGGATGATTGAGCGCCGAGGCGGCGCGGGCTTCGCGCTGGAATCGCGCCAGCGCCGTTGGATTATTGGCGAGGCCGGTGGGCAGGAATTTCAGCGCCACGCGGCGGCCCAGCTTGGAATCTTCCGCTTTGTACACAATCCCCATGCCGCCTCCCGCAATTCTCTCGATGATGTGGTAGTGCGAAAGCGTGCGGCCGATCAGATTGGAATGGGTGAAATCCGCAGGCGTGGCACGGGCATCCTGCCCGTGTCCCGATTGGGCCACGCCCGGGACGGGCGTTCCCGCGGGTGCCCTTCTTTCATCAACGGAGGGCGGGGGAGCTTCTCCCGGTGAGGCCGGGGCAAGCCCCGGCCCTACGTCCACTGGAACCATCAGGCGGAATCCGCGGCGCGGCAAGGTTTCGACGTAGCGAGGGCTCTCGGCCTCATCGCCCAACGCCTGCCGCAGCTTCTTGATGGCAGTACCGATGCTGTGCTCGAACTCGACGATGGTATCGTTCGGCCACAGGCGCTTGCGGATCTCTTCCCGGGTCACCACTTCGCCGGGATGGTCGAGCAGCATCAGAAGAATTTGGAAAGGCTGGTCTTGCAAACGGATGCGGCGCTCGCCCTTGCGCAGTTCCGCCGCGCGAACGTCGAGCTCAAATTCCCCGAAGCGAATCCCTGGTACAGGAGAGGCAGCCACGCGGCCCTCCTTGACAAGATGTGCACTATTCTACCACGGCCCATGGGCAGAGTATGATTCGCTCGCAAATTAACCCAGAGACCTTCAAGCCCACTTCTGAGGTCGACGGGCACCTAGTCGTGAAGTCGGCAAACAGGAAGTCGGGCTCTTGGCGCGGAATCCCGCGCAGGCTGTTAAGCGTAAGGCTTGCGGTTCTCTTGCGTAGGTTGCCGGATTTGGGTAGGCTTTGCCGCAGGCCTGCGGCGTAAGAGACCAGGTGCTGAACTGGAGCGAGATATCGATGGATGCGAACGACTTCCGCCGAATTGCCCTCAGCCTCGAAGGGGCCGAGGAAAGTTCGCACATGGGCCAGCCCGACTTCCGGGTGGGCGGCAAAATCTTTGCGACGCTCGCTTCGGCGCACCAAGGCTTCGGAAATCTGATGCTCACGCCGGAGCAGCAGACCGTGTTCGTGCAGGAACTTCCCGAGGTATTCGTTCCCGTCGCAGGTGGATGGGGACGGATGGGAGTGACCCACATTCGACTGGCCGCAGCGAAAGAGGAAGTGTTGGCAGGCGCCTTACACACCGCATGGAAGCTGCGCGTCGAAAATAACGCAAAGGCGGGGAAAAAGAACCTCGTCCAAGCAGAACGGACCCTGGTAGCAAAGCCCAGGCGCAGGAAGCGATGAGCGATCGGCATTTCAAAGGGGCCAGCCGCCTCATGGGTCTGACCGAAAGGTTAGTGTCCATGTCCACCATAAATGCACAACTGTGCGACTCGTAACCCGTCAAATGCATTGCAGGTGGTGGCACAAACACCAAAGGCGCGGGTCGGGGCTCGCGCGATGATGGAGTGCCGCATCCGTGCAATTACTTGGTCTTCGCGGCTTTTGCGGCTTTGCTGGCCTTCCCTTCCATTGCCGTATTCCATGTCGAGCCATCCTGCGACATTTCGAATTTGAATGTGTAAGAGGTTGGAGAAACAATCTTCATGATGAAGCGCCCCTTCATGCTCTGGCCCCCCATCTTCTCTTCGCTGGTCCATGTCCAGGTATCTCCTTCAACCGTGCCTTTGGAGTGCACTGCTTCACCCGTACTGTTGTACTCATCGTAGGTGTAGACTTTTTCCTCCGTGTTATAGCCCATAAAGGAGATTCCGGAGCCGTTGCCCATCGCACTCTTATAATTGGAGTGCGAGACCACAAAAAATCCACCCTCCATCCATTGGTTATGTTCCGTCATAGTCATCTTGCCGCCCGGCCCCATGGGCCCCGGCTTCGTATCGCCGTCCATGGTCCATGTGCCCGTAAAGTAATCAATCTTCTTAAGCTCGGGCGCAGGTTTGGGAGTCGGCATTTGAGCGCGCAGCGATGCTGCGGCCACGAACAGCAAGGCTACGGATGCAATAGTGTTTGAAAAGCGTTTCATGTTTACACCTCCGCTGAGTTGTTGTGGGACCCGTGGGTCGAATGCCTGTGCGCTTTCCCCCCAGGGTTGCTGATGCTAGCGCGCGAGCCACTATGTGTCAAACGAATGTTCATCCATTGCCCACACTATTGAGAACGGATCGCAGAATCAATTGGGGAGAGGGCCATAAATGTCGATCTCAGTCCGCGTCCCAATATAAACTCTGCCGTTGGCGATTGTGGGGACGCTGAATTTTACTGCGTCTCCCGCGCGGTCGCGATTGCCAGCCGCTTGTGAACTATTCCACAGCTCGTTGGCGAGGTTCGTGGCATCGAAGGCATACAAGACCGCCGGGCCGGAACCGGACGGGCTGGGCACGCCATACTGGCTTGAATCAATGGCCCACACAATCCCATTCAAAGTGCCTTGCGAGGAAACGGAAGGCGATGCTCCGGGGAAGATGAAAACGTGCGCCGATTGCGACGACGGTGTAGTAGAGAAATGGCCCGTGGCGGGATTAAACGCAAAAAGCTTCAAGTTGTCGCCTACAAACTGAACGCTTCCCGCCAAATAAAGGCCGTTCTGCCAAAAAGCCGGGGTGCCAAAGACACCGACAAAGGCGGGGAAACTCTGCAAGATATTGGTGTCTATTGAACACGACGGGCCACAGTATTTTCCCATCGTATCTCGATTTAACAGGTAGATTGTGCCCGCCTTGCCGCCTGAGACCAGGAGATGAACCGGAGCTGAAGCTTGATCCGGCAAAACAACCACGCCGCTGGATCCGAGGTCGGCATCAATGTTATTCAGATTGTCCTGGTTGAACGGCGTGAACCAGTCCGCGAGGGAAAGTCTGTCGGCAGTATTGATTTTCAAGACGGAGTCGCCAAAATCATCATTGGGCGAAAGCGGCAGATTTCCGTCGAATGTACCGTTGCCGGTAGCAACATACAGGTTGCCCCCAGCGTCAGCGGCGGGCGCTCCACCAGCCATCCAGATGCCGCCACGGGAGCCGTTGGGCGTGGTGTTAATGACGGCCACCTGAGCCAACGATGCCGCGTCATAGCCAATCAGCCAACCATGATAAGGGTTCTTATCTTCGTGGGAGGCCCACGCAATGTAGACGATTCCGTTGAGGAGGGCTAGTGCGGATCGTTGGTGCTGCGTTTGCGGGTCAAAGGCCAGGTTTCCACCCGTGGCGCCGTCACCATTGCCCGCCACTGAAGCTGAAATCTCCACGGGCTGGTGGCCGTTCAACCTTTCGTTTCCTGAAAGCAAATCCAGCGCGTGCAGCCGCTGATGAAAAAACGAAACGGGATCGATGGACTTGCTGACTACGTATATCGTGCTCGAGGCGGGATCAATCACTGGCGTACTGGTCACACCAATCTCCGGCTGAATATCACTAAAGCCAGCGCCGACGTCATTGTAGGGGACCGGAGTTTCACCAGCTGTGCCACCGTGCGCGGCGTCCAGCAGGTTGACGTGCCAGAGCTGAACGCAAGGGCTGGCATCCGCGTCAAAGGCGTAGGCGCTATCGTGCTGAGTGGCCACAAAGATTACGTTATGCAATGTGCCACTGAGGGTGAGATTGGGAACCCAGAGGGGCTGGGTATAAACGGCACCGTCCACCGGGCACGAGAACAGCTTTCCAAACGCGGACTGTACCACATGGGCCGTCAGGGAAAACTCGCGCGTGTTCACGCCGTCACGAGCCAGATCGTAGTGATAGGTGAAGACGCCAGCCAGGTCAGTCACTCCGATGGTTGCGGAGGCAGACTTGGTGGGATCGGCAACGTTGGTGGCCGTGATTGTGTATGTGCCGGCAGCAGCGGGCGCCGTGTACACAATTGAATTCGACTGCGGGTTGCTGAAAGTCCCACATGCGTTTCCAGAACACCCGTTACCCGACGCCGCCCACGTCACGCCACGCCCACTCGAGTCATTCTTCAAGATGGCGGTCAATGTTTGAGACTGGCTGACTACCACCGAAGCAATCGATGGCGAGACTATAACCGAAATTGCAGGCGGAGGAGGAGTTGTTGTTACCGCGGATGTACCGCCACATCCCGCAAAACAAATCACCCCTAGGAATGCGCTACCGATAAAACGGCCGGCGGCAGTGATTGCTGGCATGTGGGGCACTCTATTTCCTCATATTGCAATGGGTGCAACCATGAGAGGCAGTTGTAAGCCCAATCGTAAACCCGCAAGAGCATACCCTCTCACATGCCGTGATGGGATTCCATACAATTTTCACGAAGCAAGACGTGATCGAAATTACGAAGCTCGGACGTGTCGAGAGGCGCCAATCGCCAACTCACCCCCAGAGCGCGGACTATAAAGATTGCCCCTGCAGCAATGACGACCACTCCAGTCATGCGGGCGACGCGCTCCCACTTCCACCGAGCCCCAATCACGCCTCAGCAAGTCGAGGCACGCCCAATAGCTGATTAGTATTGGTGGAAATGGCCGTCGCGCGTCAGCGGCACGAGGCGCTTGCCAGCGGCTCACGCGAGCAGGCATACCAAAATGTCTGGGTTGGCGCCAAGATAATTCATAGGGACTCAGCCTCACACAATCGGTCAGACTTCCTCCGGCGCCGGCAGACGCAGTGATGTCGTAAGGAGCTTCGGGAAATGTCACTTTAACAAAGCGCTTTTCCCCGGGCACAGATTTGCCACGATGCGCCCGCATCGCCAAGAAGGGGGTTTTCCCGCGAAGGGGTCAATTCCATTTACGGTCCCGGCAGAAAGAAAATAAACACCGCGAGAATCGCGTAAACGCTCAGCAGCTGAAGGCCTTCAAACCAGTTGGTTTCGCCGTCCTGCCCGATCAGAATCACAATGCCCACGGAAAAAATCACCGCGGCGATTTCCAGGGGATGAAAGACCAGCGACATGTGGGAAGGCATCAGCTGCGAAACGACCACCAGCAGGGGCGCCACGAACAGGGCCACCTGAGTGCTCGAACCCACAGCGATGTTGAGCGCCAGATCCATCTTATCTTTCCGCGCCATCATGATGGCCGTGGAGTGCTCGGCCGCGTTGCCGATGATGGCGACGATTACCAGTCCCACAAAGAGTTCCGTCCAGCCCAGGGACTTGGTGACGAATTCCAACTGGCTCACCAGAATTTCGCTCGCCACGACCACCATCAGCGTCGTTCCCGCAAGAACTGCGATCGCAGCCGCCCGTCCCAGCTGCGGGACATGGAGGTGGCCCCCGCCCCGAAATACGTCCTTGTGCGTGCGGAACGTGAAGATCAGGCTGGCGAAATAACTGACAAGCAATACCGCCGCGGTCCAGAAACTCAGGCGTTCGATTACTACGCCGTGTTCTTCCAGCTTGCCAAACACCGTCAGCTCGAAGAGGGCGGGCATCACCAGCGCCACCACCGCCAGGAAGAGCATGGAGGTATTCGCGCCCACGGCGGTGCGGTTGATGGTTTGTTTTTCGCGCCCCATTCCCCCGATCAGCACCGCCCCGCCAAAGACCAGCAGCAGGTTTCCGATGATGCTGCCGGTGATGGAAGCCTTCACCACCTCGATGTGCCCGCCGCGCAGCGCCAGGAAGCCTATGATCAGCTCGGCCGCGTTGCCGAGCGTGGCGTTCAAAAACCCTCCAATCCCCGAACCGAGGTGCCCGGCGAGTTCTTCTGTGGCCTCGCCGAGGAGGCTGGCGAGCGGAACCAGTGATAGAGCGGCCACACCAAAAACCAGGACGGGATGCTGGTGCATGAGATCGAGGGCCACGGCGCCGGGCAGTAGAATCAGGATGGAAACCCGCCAGCCTCCCAGCGACCAGCGCAATACACTGGCCCAGGACGTTGTTTCTGCCTTTTCCAAACTCGACCTCTCCGTGGAAGCAAGGGAATTACAAAAGGGAGTCAAATCCTAAGCGCTGGCTGAGTCGAAGTCAAGGATTCGCAGCCTCTTTGTAAAAGGGCTTTAGAACTGCCCGCCATTTTTTGTTTTTAATTTTTGTCTTTCGTTTTGTTGTGGAACACCACACCCGGCTAGGGCGGGAAATTCATGCGGCGCAGGAGGTCCTGGAAGCGCGGGTCGGAGCGCAGGCTATCAATAGCAAAATGGTGCCATTGGATATAGCAGAGCGACTGCGAGCGCTGCCGATATCCTTTTTCCAGCCACTCAAAGGCTTTGTCTTTGTCGCCCAGGAGCGTGTGCAGGATTGCAACGCCAAGGACCCCTTCTCCTCCTGCGGCCTCTCCATCTTTCGACTTCTGAATTCGCCATCTCCAAGCGCCCCTGATGCCGCCAACCTTATAGCTCCGTTCGAACGCCGCTATCTCCTCGGTTTTCGCTCCCGCAAGGGCCATCCATCTCTTCCTGGCTGCCACGGATTCGTCGTACATGCCCTTCGCCTCGAACGCGTAGGCAAGAAAACTGTACGGCCCGTTAGTCTCCGGAAACATCGCCAGCCAGCGGCGGGATTGATCGATGCTCTGGTTGTAATCGCCTGCACCAAAGTACATTGCTGACAAGGTCAAGTACGAATAGGCGGAAATCGGATCCAGCTCCATCGCCCGCTTTGCCTCTTGGATAGAGTCATCTGTGCGCCCGACGATTGCCAAATGCCATGCATACATGGCATGCGCTCGCCCGAAGCTGGGATTCAAATCGATCGCTCGCTTCAACTCCCGCTAAGCACCGGCCCAGTCCCAATCAATCCCGAGCAGGACACTTCCCAAGCCGACGTGGGCATCGGCAAGCGAATCGTCAAGCTCCAGGGCCTTCATGGCGGCGGCCCTCGTTTTTTGCCCAGCCTCCCGGTTCGGAAGATCGCCAAACCCGCTCTCCCTAATCTCAAAGTACGATGAGGCAAGCAATCCATAGGCGGGAGCGTAGTCAGGGTCAATTTTGATCGCCTGCTGAGCGTACTCGATCGCTTTCCGCAGGTCCGCTTTTGTAAGCTTGTTAAAGAAGAACTGTCCTTTGAGGTAGGCCTCGTGGGCCTCCGGGTTGACGGGGCGTGCGCTAGCAAGGCGGACTTGCTCGTCGGGCGTCAGCTTGATTTGGACCGCATGGGTGATGGACAGCGCCACTTCGCTCTGGAGAGACAATATGTCCCTGAGATCGCTCTCGTAGGTCTCAGCCCACAGGTGGCGGTCGGAGGGCCCGTAAATCAACTGCGCCGTGATGCGCACTCTGTCGCCCGACCGCAACACCGAACCCTCGAGGATCGCGTCGACGTTAAGCTCGCGGGCAATCTGCGGCAGTGGCTTGTTCGTCCGCTTGTATTGCATGGCGGAGGTTCGTGAGATGATCTTGAGCGAGCCCACCTTGGCCAGCGTGGCAGTCAACTCGTCCGTCATGCCGTCGGCAAAGTATTCCTGCTCGGGGTCGCGTGAGAGGTTCTCCAATGGCAGCACGGCAATGGACTTAATTTGTAGGGGCGGTTCGTGAACCGCCCCTAAGGCCCGGGAAACTCGGTCGCGCAGGCCGCCCACATTCAGCCCCACGACAAGAGCCAGCACTGCGCCTAGCCCAGTTAACGTCAGTCCCGCCACAGCCCAGCGCCGCCAGCGTACTCGCGCGCGATGCTCTTCCAACGCTCCCTGCACAACCGCTGCAACGGCCCGTCGTGTGTAGCCACCCGTGGTGATTTGCTGTGGGGGCGATTCGTGATTCGCCGGGACGTCGGGTGGGTCATCCACAGGCCCACCATGCTGCGCTTTCTCACTATGCTGGGGCCGCGTCTCCTCAATTTCTTTTTCCACTTTCACTGCGTTAGAGGAAGTATGTGTGAGGAACTCCACCGGCGCGATGAAGCGGTACCCACGCCGAGGCAGAGTCTCGATAAAGCGCGGGCTCTGCACCGTATCGCCAAGCGCCTCGCGAAGTTTATTGATGTCGGTCGCCAAACTGTGCTCGAAGTCCACAAAGGTGTCTTCGGGCCAGAGCTTGGTGCGCATCTCCTCGCGCGTGACCACCTCGCCCGGATGATCGAGCAGCAAAGACAGTACTTGAAAGGGTTGTTCCTGGAGTTTGACCTTGAGGCCGTTCTTGCGCAGTTCGCCACTGCGCATGTCGAGCTCAAACAATCCGAAGCGCACCGCTCGAACGGACTGAGCGGTATCTTGCATATTACGGCTCCTTACAGTTACCACGAGCCTATCCCCCTGAATTGCATTTGTCAAACCCCAACTCCAACTCTTTCAGTTTCTAGCAATTGAGAGTTGAGAAAGGTTTGAACCAAAGACGATTGGCAGTGCATTGACCTGCCCAGGGACATGCGCCAGAGTCGCCGCCATGAGGCGAGCGATCCACAAGACGAAATTCACCGGGGACGCGGCGCCCAATCTAATTTTGGAGGTGGGTTATGAAAAGGAATCGCGGTTGGAGTTGGGTAACACTGCTGGGTTTGGTGGCCCTGGCGGCGCTGCTGGCGCCGAGCTTCGCCAGCGCGCAGGAATTGACGGGCAAATTCAAGCTGCCTTTTGAGGCGAGATGGGGGCAGGCCGTTCTGCCTGAGGGCGAGTATACCTTCGTGATTAACAGCGCGGCGCCTCGCTGGATCAGGGTGCAACGGGAAGGGCAGGCACACACTTTCACGCCGGCCTATTGGAGCTCAACCAAAGACAAAGACACCAGCGCGTTGATTGTTGCGCGCCGCGAGGGGAGAGGGACTATTCGAAGCCTATACCTCAAAGAGGTTGGGCTCACGCTGCACTACGCCGCACCGAATACGGGCCCGGAATTGATGGCGAAAGAACCCGTGCTCATCGAGCGTGTGCCGCTCACTGTCAGTGGAAAGTGAATTGAGAATGCCGCTTATTGAAGTGGGGGCGAGCCTGGCGTTTCCCTCGCCGCGAAAGCCAAGGTTCGCCCCACCTACTCTGGCCTTCATTCCATCCAGGGATGAAATAAATCCGTTCATTTCTTGCCCGCGCACTTGGTGGCAGCGATACTCTCCACGTACGCCTTCAACTCGCCCCGGTCGCGCTTGTTGAGCAAGTCGTCCAGGAACGGCCAACGCTTGTTCGGCTTTTTCCTCAGGATGGCTTGGTAGGTCTTGAGCGCGCCTTCCAGGCCCGCCAGGTTGACCGCAACTCTGTCGTCGGCCAGGTCCGGATGGTCAATCATGTAGGCAGCACTCGAAAACAGCATTTGGCTGGAAATGACTGAAGCGTAGTTTTTCTTTTTCTTTTGATAAAGAGGCTCCAGGTACCCGGGGCAGCCATCCACGGTCAAATCCGGAATTTCAATAAGCCACTCAGTGAACCATTCGCGCATTCTCTTCGCGTCTTTGTTGAACGGGTCATGTTCGAGCACTCGGGCGAGTTTCACTGCATCGGCTCGTTCCTGGCGCGTCGATGGCCCTCGCCTCTCCTGGGCAAGAGCAGAAAACGAAGCCGCGAGCACCATCACTAAGAGCAACGCACTTCTTATTGAAACACGCATAGTTCGCCCATTCTTGTCGATTTAAGGGCTTAAATCAACCGCTAGCCACCGCACGAAAGGTGACACTTGGCGAGTAGACTTCATGCGTGTAGATTATTGTCAGAAGACAGTATTTTAGAATCGGAGTTTGACGTGGGCCTTTACAGCCGATACATATTGCCCAAGCTGATTGACGTGGCGATGAGGAACCCGGAGACGGGTCGCCTGCGCGCAGATTGGATTCCTCGCGCTCGCGGTGAAGTCCTGGAAGTCGGCATTGGCTCCGGCCTGAATTTGCCGTTTTATTCCCCCGAAGTTCAGCGGGTTCGTGGCGTAGACCCCTCCGAGGAGCTCCAGCGCTTGGCGCGCCAAAGGGCTGCTGGCACCGCTATACACGTCGAGTTTATTTCACAATCCGCTGAAATGCCCCTGCCACTGCCCGAAGCAAGCATCGACACAGCAGTCGTCACCTGGAGCCTGTGTTCCATCGAGGATCCATTGAGCGCGCTTCAGCAAATCAGGCGGGTAATCAAGCCGGACGGGCAACTGATTTTTATCGAGCACGGCTTGGCCCGCGATCCGGGAGTGGTGGTTTGGCAGGACCGGCTAACACCCCTCTGGAAGCGCTTAACGGGCGGGTGCCGCCTCAATCGCAAAATGGATGAGCTCATCACCGCGGCGGGATTTAAGATTGAAGAGCTAAAGACCGGCTACCTTCCCGGACCGCGGCCCATGACCTATACCTACCAAGGCATCGCTGCGTCGGCGGGGGCACCCGAATCTGCCGGGCCCGCGCGCCCGGACTGAATGCTCACCGGGCGCACAAATTTCGAGATCCCCTGTCTATCTGGCTGCGATTCGCCTGCCCCTTCAGTCACGCGGCGCGCGGCGAGCCAGAGCCCGCGTGGTGCTCGCGCTGCGGGTCGAGACATGCACCATCGCCGTCTCCTGCGCCAGATCGTCCATGCTCTTTACCAGCGCACCCTGATCGTCCTTCAGGAACACGAGCTTGGCGCCGTCGTCGTCCAGGTCCACGGTGATGAGGTCACCCAACTGAATCTGCCGCGTGGCGAGCAGGTTAGACAGCGGGAAAACCAGGTGGCGCTCGATGGAGCGCTTCAGGTGGCGAGCTCCGAACTTGGCGTCCGTCCCTTCGCGCAGGAGGAAATCGCGAGCGCGGTCTTCACACTTGAACACAAATTGATTTCCCCCGATGGAGGACGAAATGATGCGTTCCTGCACGTGGGCCAGCTCGATGTCCAGAATCTTCTCCAAATGCGGGCGCTGAAGAGAACGAAACACTATTACCTTGTCGATGCGATTCATAAACTCCGGCGAAAATTTCCGCCGCGCCGCATCCGAGGCCGCGCGATAAATCTTGCGGTCCAGTTCCTCCTCATCGGTGTGGGGCCCGTTGGAAAAACCGATGCCCCCCGACATCAACTGCATCATGTTCTGCGAGCCGAGATTGGAGGTGAGGAAAACCATGGTCTTGGAAAAATCCACACGACGGTTATCACCCAAGGTGAGCGTGGCCTTGTCGAGAATCCCCAGCAGTAACTGCCACAGGGCGTCGGACGCCTTCTCGATTTCATCGAAAAGCACCAGGCTCATCTTGCGCGTGTCCGTGTAGTGCGAGTCCAACACTTCTTGAGTGATGAGGGGCTGGGTTTCTCGATGGCCCAAGTATCCCGGAGGCGAGCCGATCAGCTTGGCAATCTCGTGGCTGTGCTGAAACTCCGCGCAGTCGATTTTGACAACGGCGCGCGGGTCGCCAAACAGGACCTCCGCGGCGGCCTCCACCAGGCGCGTTTTGCCCGAGCCCGTGGGGCCGAGAAACAACAGATTCACCAGCGGCCGGTCGGGCGTCGACAAACCCGCCATGAACACCTGATAGACGCGCGCCAGGCGTCGCACCGCGCGGTCCTGTCCCACCACGCGTTGCAGCAGGGCGTTTTCAAAATCCCGAACTTCAGGACTGTGTACGTTGGGGTCGAGCCTGGTTTGATGTCGGTTCATCGGAGCCACCTCCGTGTTCTAGTTCCGCAAGGTCATCGATCTTCCTCTTCGAATTTGGTTCAACTTCACATCCAGCGTCGATCGAAGAAGCTTCAGGCCGGAAACCATTTGCGACATCAGCTCGCGGTCGCGCGCCAGCTCAAGGGCCGGCAGGGGCAGGTCCGCGATGTCCACGTGGAGATTGTGGACCGCAGCCAGCAAATTTCGCAGGTACTCGGAATCGTTGGCAAAGGGTTGCACCAGGTCGCGCGACGTTTTTTCCTTGAGCTCTTTCCAATCGATTCGCACAAAAGGGTGTTTTGACTTCACACCCTCGATAATCTCTTCCGAAATACGCGGCCGGGGCCCCAGTCGGGCGAGATGCAACTGGCGCACCTGCCCCTTTTCCAGGGTGTTATGTACCAGATAATACGACTGGCCGCGTTTGCGAATGAAAGCCATAATTGCCGTTCCTGGACGCCTTTTACATACGTAGTGGCAAGGCGTCCACTACACACACCCAGAAGCAAGCAATTCAGATGCCAAACGCGTTACCGCTAACCGTGGTAATATTTCCAATAAGTTAGCCCGATGCGACACTTGCGGCATACACCAAAATGGGAAAAAATTCCCAAATGGTATACGGTGGCTTCCCACTATGGTGGCCGTATTCAACCATGGTCGAAAGTCGCCGGGTTGGGACACTCTATTGCATCCCAACCTTCGACCGCACGCACTGAGATCAACCAAGGATTTACTCCCCGGATTATCGACGTTCAAATTTTCAAACTGGCGCTTTGCCTAGCGCTCCATTCAACCCGTTGCAGGCCTTTCGGCCTGTAGTGGAAGAATATCCACTACACTGGGAATAGATGCAAGCAAAAACTTTCAGTTATACCCATAAATTATTTTTGTGGCTGAACCCTCGGGCGACCCGAGCGGAGCGTTTGCATCTTAATTAAACAGGAGTTCTCCGTCCGTCCTCCCGGCTGCCACTCGCCTGCCCGGCCTCAGTGAAGTTTCCCTTCGGCGGCGCCGACGCCACAGAGGCATGCCCGCAAGGCTTGCCAGCTTTACCTTCTTCGTTCACACTGATGTCACTCATGCGGGACAAGGTCTACCTCATCGGATTCCTGGTCGGCGCGGGGTTGCTGCTTTACGTGGGCCGCGACCTGCTGCAAAGGTCCGCCGTATTGACGATGGTGCTTGCTTTTTCGGGTGTCACCGCGGCCGGCGTTCTAGGCATGGGTTTCTACCGAGTGCAGCAGGATCTGCGCATGAGCCGGCGCGAATTGGCGCGGCGCGAGGCCGAATTGAATTTCGCCCTTGAAGTGCAGCAGGCGCTCTTTCCCCGCCAGTTTCCGGCCGACGGAGGCATGGAATTTTCCGCGATCTGCGTTCCGGCGCGGGGAATCAGCGGAGACTATTATGACGTAGTGGCCTTGCCCGACGGCCGCATGCTCTTTGCGATTGCCGACATCAGCGGCAAAGGCATATCGGCCGCCATCCTGATGTCCAATTTGCAGGCAGTCTTGCGTACCGTGGCTCAAGCGGGCCACTCACCGGCAGAAGTGTGCGCGCAACTCAACCGCCATCTCTGCCAGGTGACCGACGGCACCCGATTTGCAACTTTCTTTTTCGTGGAATGGAACCGCGGGCAGCGCGCCCTGAGCTACGTGAACGCAGGACATTTGGTCCCCATCGTGCGAGGCTCCATCAGCGGAAAACGGTTAACGAATGGAGGCCCGCCGCTTGGGCTGTTTCCAGGCACCGAATTTGAGGTCGGCCAAATCATGCTTCAATCCGGAGACATGATTGTGCTGTACTCGGACGGCATTACCGAGGCGGGAGTCCACAAAGGCGAAGAATTCGGAGAATCCAGGCTGGAAGAAGTTATCACTGCCCACGCCCATAAACCGCTGGCGGAAATTCAAGAGCAGGTCTTGAGGGCGGTGCGCGAATGGTCAGGCGATGAACCGGAAGACGACATGACGCTGCTCATCGCCAGAGCGACTTAGCCGCAAGAGGAGTGACCATGAACATCAAGGGACACGGGCTGCGTGACCACATTCGATTAGTCGGACCTTTGTTCGGCCTGGTCGCGGCGGTTTGGGCGCTGCGGCTGATCCTCGCCGCGGCGGGAGCGCCGCGCATACTGGTGCACGCCTTCGCCGTGACCCTCGCCGTCCCCATCTGCATCATGCTGGCCGTGTTCCTGATTCACATCCGGCGGTTTGGCAGCTACGCGAATGTCGTTCTTGGCGCGCTCTTGCTCGTGGCGTGGGGAGAGCTGCTCATTTCCGCAGCCATCGCTTTTTCAGCTTTGACCGGAATCGAAACGGTTTATTCCGAGCCGGAATTTTCCTTTGGAATTCATAGCCCCTGGAAGCACATTGCCGGCCACATGACTTTTGGCATTGGATTCGGAACTCTCTTCGGGGCCGCCATGGGATGCCTGCTGCTCTGGATGCTGCACAGGTTGCCCGCCGACACCGCGCATGCGAACCGCCGCTAAGGCACGCGCCACATGCCTCTGAACTGAGCCGTAACCATCGACGCCGCCCTTCCCGCCCCCGGGCCAATTCTTCTCGAAAACAAAGAGCCACAAGATGACGAAACAAAATTTTAGGAAACGGGCGGAAAAATCATCATGCTATACTGGTCTTGATCGCAAAGCTTCCAATGCTTTTTCCGGCCACCGCCGGAATTAAATTCCGGGGACGAGTGGAGAAAAATTATGGCGCTGGCATATTACGAGAAGGTCTGGCACAACGGCACTTTTATGCCCTGGGGCGACGCCAACATTCACGTGGCTTCGCACGTGGTGAGCTACGGGTCCTGCCTATTCGAGGGCATCCGGTGTTACGAAACGTCGCAAGGCCCGGCAATCTTTCGCCTGAAGGAACACACCGATCGGCTGGTGAATTCCTGCAAGATTTACCGCATGGAGCTCGAGTATACGCGCGCTCAACTGGCGCAAGCGATGATGGAGTTGGTCCGCGTGAACAGCATCAAGGCCTGCTACATCCGCCCCATCATTTTCCGCGGCTTCGGCGAAGTGGGAGTGAACCCCTTGAAGAATCCCATTGAGATTTATCTTCTCGCCTGGCAGTGGGGAAAGTATCTGGGCGAAGAAGCCTTGAAGCACGGCGTGGATGTGTGCGTGTCCTCATGGAATCGCATCGCGCCCAATACCCTGCCCGCCCTGGCCAAGTCAGCCGCCAACTACATGAACTCGCAGCTCATCAAAATGGAAGCGATCACCAATGGATATACGGAAGGCATCGCGCTGGATGCTACGGGCCACATCAGCGAGGGCAGTGGCGAAAACATCTTTGTGGTTCGAGACAATAAACTCTATACGCCCGCGCTGGCCTCGTCGGTTCTGCCGGGCATCACGCGCGATTCGGTGATTACTCTGGCCCGCGAGATGGGCCTGACCGTGGTCGAGGAAACCCTGGCGCGCGAGGCGCTCTACATTGCCGACGAAATCTTCTTCACCGGCACGGCGGCCGAGATCACTCCCATTCGCTCGGTCGACCGCATTGTGGTGGGTAAGGGCGAGCCAGGGCCTGTCACACGAAAACTTCAGGACCGCTTTATGGGCATCGTGCAGGGCACTACGGAAGACAAGTACGGATGGCTTTCCCACTGCTCGCAACCCGTTGCCGCGGTGCGATAAGTTTTCTTACTGCCCGCCCGCTCGGGTCCGGCTATTCTTTTGCCCCGAGAGCATCGAGGTCAGCCAAGTCCTGTGGACGACCCGTAGACTTTTTGTTTTGAATTAAAGCTTGCCGGCCGATGAATTTCGCGGGCATGCCTCCAAGCTCGGCCTCAATCCTTCCCGCCCAAGCTTCATCAAAGGAAACACCCGTGATGGAAGTCAGAAGGTCGATTCGGTTGGGCGGCACCCCCAACTGGATCACATGATAGGAATTGACAAAGTCGGCGGCCTTCAAATCAAGCGAACCCAACCCAAATTCTCGCAAAGCGGATTCAAGTCGCTTGGCATTCTCCAGAGTATTACGTACTAGCAGGCTGATGAAAAATGCTTGTTTGTCCCTTCTTTAGACATATAAGTTGAGGTATAATCCATATTAGGGATTCCAAAGGAGGATACCTCATGCGTGGCGACGACATTCAGCAAG
>JBGPCF010000108.1:0-23209 GCA_041481635.1 Terriglobia bacterium
GATGGAAGCCAGCGACACGGCCATGGACCTGTTGATCATGGGCTATCACCAGAAGCACGGGCTGGCGGAAATGATCTTGGGTTCGACGGCCAAGTACGTCTCCGAGCACGCCCCGTGCCGCGTGCTGATCCAAGTCCCTCCCCTCCACGAGCGGGCGAAAGTGGCTGTGCGTTTCGAGGCGGCCGAAAAAGCACACGAGCGGCACGAACCGCTGGCCAGTTGATTACATTCTGCACGATTCATTGCGGAGCCGCTTAATTCGTCCGAGTTCAGCAGGTGTGAGCGGAGCCACCGGGCCAGGCGGTATGGCAGGTGAGGCCGTCATGAGTGCGGCAGACCAAGCCCCGGCCAAACCGGCCAGCCTTCAAAAGACCCCAGTACAATTCGTGAAGTTTCCGCGCAGGCCTCGGACAAAAGGTTGCGACTCCGGAGGAGATTGCTCCATTGAGGTTCAAGACTCCGAAATATGGATCAGCAATTTCAGCCACCAAGGATCTGGTGAAATGCGCACCAGGCTCAAACATGTAGCCATCCAGGTTGCAGGGTGGGCGTTTATCCTGTTGGGTATCGTCGGCCTCTTTCTGCCCATCCTTCAAGGCATTCTCTTCCTGATGGTCGGCCTTACCTTTTTGTCCGCGGAATACGTCTGGGCGCATCGATTGTTGGCTCACCTTCGCATGCGCTTTCCCACTCTCCATCTGCAGATCAAGAAAGCGAAGGCTTGGGCAGGTCGCTGGAGGCAGCGGTCAGACGCCGGCAGTCAGGAACAGAAGCTCGAACAGGATTCGTCGAGACAGGCACGGCAAAGTCCTGGAATTGAAGGCAAGGACAAGTGATGACCCCAACCCTTCAAGCCGCGATGAATATTATGATCGCTGCGCTGGGCGGCGCTGCCGTGGGTGTGGAGCGCGAACGCTCCGGACATGCCAGCGGCCCCAACGCCCATTTTGCAGGCGTCCGAACCTTCACCATGCTAGGCGGCCTGGCGGGCACGGCGGGCTGGCTCTGGAACATCAACCTGCAGTTGCCGGCGGTAGTTCTACTGGTGGGCGCGACCGCCCTGGTAGTCGTTGCATACGCGGCGGTCAGTCAGCGTGAGCTCGACGGCACTACGGAAGTGGCAGCGCTGGTGGTGCTGGCTGCCGGATTGGGTTCCGGTACCGGTCACCTGGGCCTTGCGAGCGGCGTCATCGCCCTCACCACGCTGATCCTGGTTGAGAAATCCCGGTTGCACGCGATAGTGGCCAGCATCGACGACGCCGGACTGCGCGCCGGCCTTCGCTTTGCGGTGATGGCGGTGGTAGTTCTGCCTCTGCTTCCCAAAGGGCCCTATGGTCCTTTCGGCGGCGTTCGGCCGCAAGAACTCTGGTTGATGGTTCTGTTCTTTTCAGGCCTGAGTTTTGCCGGATACGTTGCCCGGCGATTGGCGGGCGCCGAACGCGGTTATCTGGTGGCGGGATTGTTGGGCGGCATTATTTCGTCCACTAGCGTGGCGTTTTCGTTCGCGCGCGCCAGCCGCGATGAGCAGGAATCAGGCGTGCCGCTGGCGCTGGGTGTGATCGGCGCGTGCACTGTAATGTACGTGCGCGTGATGATCGCCATCGGAGCCCTGAACCCGGCGCTCGTCACTCCACTCCTACCTTACTTGGCGGCGCCGTTCCTGGTGGGAATCCTCGCCATCATGTTGGGCATGAGGGGGCGCCAGGAGATGCCGCGTCCCCTCAAGCCTCCTGCCAACCCGCTGCAATTTGTCACCGCCTTGCAGATGGCGGGAATATTTCAGGTGGTCCTATTCGCCGTGCATGTTGCCCATAACGTGTGGGGGCAAGCGGGAGTGCTGGCGTCCGGAGCGGTTCTGGGCTTGGCGGATATGGATGCGCTGGTAATTTCCATGATCAAGTCCGCTCCTGTTGAAGTGTCGCTGGGAACCGCGGCGCAGGCCATTGCGATTGGAGCTCTTTCCAATACCTTGATGAAACTTACGCTGGGATTAGCGCTGGGCCGTGCGCCTTTCCGTCGGCAACTGGCGGGAGGCCTGATTGCGAGCGCACTCGCCTCGGCCGTCATGCTTGCGTGGCTGCGTTAGAGAAATAATTGACGTGCCCATGCATCACTGTCGAATTGCCTCAAGCCTCAAACACCCAGCGGCCTCCCACCATCGTGCGTTCGACGTGAATACTGATGAGCGCCGCGGGCTCCACGCGCGTCGGGTCCTGGCCGAGCACCACGAGGTCCGCGAGCTTTCCGACTTCGAGTGAACCTTTTATATCTTCCTCAAATGAAGCGTAGGCGCCGTTTAGCGTCCCGGTGCGAATCGCTTCTTCCACGGTAATACGCTGGTTGGCGCCCCAGGTTTTTCCGCGCGGGTCGGTGCGCGTCACCTGCGAATATAACCACATCATGGGGTCGGATGGGCTGGCCGTGTAGTCGGAGGAATCCGGAGGATTCAAGCCTGCATCGATCAGGGTGCGCATGGCGAACATATTCTTCAGTCGCTCTTCGCCATAGAAGTGCATGACGTCGCCATGAAAGTATACGTAGCCGGAGAAGGTGACCGGAATCACTTTCAAGGCGCGCATGCGTTCGACGAGCGCTGCGTTCACCATGGTGCAATGCTCGATGCGGAAGCGCGGGTCACGGCGGGGCATCTCGCGCTGCACGCGTTCATAAACGCCCAACACTTCGTCGATGGCCACATCGCCGTTGGCGTGGGTGGCGAGTTGCCAGCCCGCGGCGTGCGCCTTGCGCGCGTTCTCGTAAAGCTCTTCCTTGGATTCGAGCAACAGCCCGTAATATCCGGGCATGCCGTCGTAAGGCTGTGAAAGCCGGGCCGAGCGCTCGGAAATGGAGCCGTCAGCAAACTGCTTCACGGGGCCCATACGCACCCACTGATCGCCGAATCCCGTGTGGATGCCCGCCGCGATCATGCGGTCCAATGTATTCAGCATCATCATGCAATAGACGCGGGTAGATAACTCTCCGGCATCGCGCGCATCCTGATAAGCCTGCAGGTCTTCCGTGGTGGTGGTGGCGTCGCCGGCTGAGGTGACGCCCTTGCGCGCCAGCATTTTCGAAATCAGCTTGACCGCTTCGCGGCAATCGTCGCGCGTGTAATCGAGCTTGATCACCTTCTCGAAAGCCGCACTCGCATAGTCAGCCACGTACCCGTTGTGACGCCCGGAAGCATCGCGGGCAAAACGGCCGCCCTCCGGGTCCGGCGTGCTCTCTTGCACGCCCGCGAGTTCCAAGGCGCGCGAGTTGACGAAAATCGTGTGCCCGCCCCTATGGCGCACCAGCACGGGATGGTCGGGCACGGCGGCGTCCAACTCGGCCCGAGTGATGGGGTGCGGAGTCTTGCCGTCATCGTAGAGAAAGCCGAGCACCCAATCGTTCGCCGGAGTTTGCCCGGCGCGTTGGCGGAGTGCCGCCTGAATGGCTTCAGTGGAATCGGAATCGCAGGCCACCATGCGCAAATGCTCGCGTCCGGACTTGGCAGGATGCGTGTGCGCGTCGATAAAACCCGGAAGAACCGTCTTGCCTTCCATGTCGAGTTTTCCGCTCCGTGCCGTGGCGAGAGCTTTGACTTCGTCATTGGATCCTATGGCTAGAATTCGTCCGTCGGCAATGGCCAGCGCCTGGTCGCGCGGGTGTCGCGCATTCACTGTGATGATGTTCGCGTTATGCAAAATGAGAGCGGGTGAAGCGCGCTCGAGGTCCAGCGGCCCCAGGGCCAAGGCGCCGAGTGAGCCGAGAAATTGTCGTCGCGAAGGGTTGTGTTCCACGCATGACCTCTTTCGAATGGTTTGCCCGCGTCGTGCGCTGCGTACTGCACAGGGTACGCTCAAATCTGGTGCGAGTTTTCAAGAATTGATTTCCCCGCGCCCGGTAACATACACCGGAGCACCTTCGCACACAACGTTTTTGCCCGGCCTTCCTTGCCCATTTCAGAACCGGATGTTATCGTCTAGTGTATGAGTGCGCCGAACCCGGCTTTTCCGGATTCAGATATGAAGGAGCGCAAAGCCTTCGAAACGCTTTTCGAATCTTCTCCTGACGCCATTCTGGTGGCCGGGATGGACGGGAAAATATTGCGGATCAACGGCCAGGCGGAAAAATTATTCGGATACAACCGGGAGGAGTTGGTGGGCCAGGCGGTTGAAATCCTGGTGCCGGAGAAATTCCGGGCCGCCCATCCGGCCCGCCGCCAAGCGTTTACCGCCGATCCCCACGTCCGCCCCATGGGCGCCGGTTTGGACCTTTACGGAATGCGCAAAGATGGGACGAAGTTTCCCGTTGACATCATGTTGAGCCCCGTAGAGACCAGGGACGGCCGATTTGTGCTGGGCGTGGTCCGCGACATCACCGACCGGAAGATTGCGGAGGCGGCGCTGCGTGAGAGCGAGCACCGGCTTCAGGGCATCATCGACAACTCCACCGCGGTCATTTATTTGAAGGATCTACAGGGCCGGTTCCTGACCGTCAACCGCCGATTTGAATTCCTGTTCGCATTGAAGAGAAGCGAAGCGATTGGAAAAACCGACCACGATCTTTTTGAGAAGGAGTTGGCGGACAAATTTCGCGCCCACGACCAAAAGGTTTTGCAGGCTGGCGTTCCACTGGAGTTTGAAGAGGTCGCCCCCTCTGCCGGCAAGCCCCACACCTACATCTCGATCAAGTTCCCCCTTTTTGATTCAGACGGGCGCCCCAACGCTGTAGCGGGAATCTCCACCGACATCACGGAGCGCAAGCAGGCGGAGGAGGCGCTGCTCCTGGAAGTGACCAACGTCCTGATGTCCAACCTCGATTTCAGCAATCTCCTTTCGGCGATCTCCGCCAGCATCCGGCAAGTGAAGCCTCACTTTTACGCGACCCTCGCGCTCTACGAGGCTGAATCCAAAAAGCTGCGATTACAGGTTCTAACCGCACCGAATTCTGTGGCACTGAGTCAGGAAGAACTCCTGGTTTCGGTGGAAGACACTCCCGCGGGATGGGCTTTTACTTCACGAGAGCCCCTGGTGATGGGGCGCATGGAAGCGGGCCGCTTCAATGCGGAAGTCATGCAGCGCCTGGAGAAAATGGGCGTGAAGTCAGGATGCTGGCTGCCCCTTTCGAACCGGGACCGCATGCTGGGTGCCTTGGTGGTCACCAGCGAGCAGGTCGACGCATTCGATGAGAAAGATGTCCGCCTCCTGGTCCAAATCGCCAACCAGGTCGCTGTGACGCTCGACAATGCGCTTTCATATCGCCAGGTTGCCGATATGAAAGAGAGACTCACGGAAGAGAAACTTTATCTCGAAGAAGAGCTGCGCACCGAATACAACTTTGAAGAGATCATCGGAGACAGCCCCGGGCTGCGGCGCGTCTTGAAACAGGTGGAAACCGCGGCGCCCACCGATGCCACCGTGCTCATCCTGGGCGAAACCGGAACCGGCAAAGAGCTCGTGGCCCGCGCCATCCACGACATGAGCTCGCGCCGAGAGCGGACTTTTGTGAAAGTAAATTGCGCCGCCATTCCCGGCGGCCTGCTGGAGAGCGAATTGTTTGGCCATGAAAAGGGCGCGTTCACCGGCGCTATTTCACAAAAGATCGGACGCCTGGAACTCGCCCACCACGGAACCTTATTTCTCGACGAAGTGGGTGACATCCCGCTGGAATTGCAGCCCAAGCTGCTGCGCGCCCTACAGGAAAAAGAATTTGAAAGACTGGGGAGCACACGCACCATTCCTGTCGACGTGCGGCTGATCGCGGCAACGAACCGGGACTTGGCCGGAATGATGGGGGACAAATTATTCCGCAGCGACCTCTATTACCGCCTGAGGGTTTTTCCCGTCACCGTCCCTCCGCTGCGCGAGCGCCTAGGTGACATCCCCATCCTTGTTAATTACTTCACTCAAAAGCATGCCCAGCGCATGGGTAAGCGCATCGAGATCATCCCGCCTGAAACTATGGAAGCCCTCTCACGCTGGCCTTGGCCGGGGAATGTGCGCGAGTTGGAGAACTTCATTGAACGGGGCGTGATCCTCTCTCGCGGCCCAGTCCTCCGTCTGCCCCTGACCGAACTTCATCAGCTTCCTGAGCTTGAAGCTTCTGCCTCCGACACACTTGAGACCCAAGAGCGCGAACACATCATTCGAATCCTGAGAGAAACAAAGGGAGTTATTGGCGGTCCGAATGGCGCGGCCGCCCGCCTGGGTCTGAAACGAACAACCTTGAATTCCAAGATGGAAAAACTCGGAATAACCCGCAAAGACCTGTGACGCCCCTCCGTCACATGACGGTATTTCGTCACTGTAATCCTCGTCACACGTCTCTGTGATGCCCGTCACAAGTGGGTGTGATTTCAAGCAACCCCTTTGATTCGTCGGCCTTCCCCGAAGCCCCTCGCCAAAGAGTGCGATTGGCCACCTAAATGCTCTCTTTAAGGGCGGCTGCGGGACACCACCCCAACAGGAAAGGGTTGAAAGAGTTGGTGGCGAAATGAAAGCCCGAGCTTGGGGACAATAGAGAAAGCCTATGATGAAAATTACCTTTTGCAACAGTACCGAAACGGCAGTGCTCAAGGTCGAAGGGAAGCTGGCTGGGCCCTGGGTCGACGAGTTGGAAAAGACCTGGCACGCCGTCCAGCCCGCTCTTAATGCGGAACACCTCCAGGTCGATTTGTGCGCGGTGACGTATGTGGATGAGGAAGGAAAGCACCTGCTTCGGGAAATGCATCAGGCTGGCGTCGATCTCGTGGGGGACGGAATCATGACTCGATACATCATCGAGAGGATCAAGCACGACAGCAACGGCCACAAGAGTAATGGACATAAAAGTCATGGTCAATTGAGGGAGGCACGGGCAAATGAAAACACCACAAGGGTTAGAACTCACTGAAAGCTGTCGGGATTGCAAGCTTCGATCATCCCATTTTTTCTGCGGCATGCCGCCGGCCAACTTGAAGGGCCTTGAAGCGGTGAAATACACTTCCGGTTACCCGGAAGGCGCCGTCCTGTTCATGGAGGGGCAATCCCCCCGTGGGATTTTGATTCTTTGCAAAGGCAGAGTGAAGCTTTCCATGACATCGGCCGAGGGGAAAGCGGTCATCCTGCGGATCGTCAAGCAGGGCGAGGTGCTGGGACTCCACGCGGTGATATCGGGAGACGCGTATCAGTCGACAGCCGAAACGTTGGAACCGTGCCAGGTGAATTTCATCCGGCGCGATGATTTCCTGGGCTTCCTCCGCCAAAACGGGGAAGCGTCCATTCGGGCGGCTCAGCAATTGAGTTGCGACTACCACACGGCTTGCGAGCAAATACGGTCGCTGGGGCTCGCGCACTCTGTCCCCGAGAAACTGGCCAGGTTCCTGCTCGATTGGGCCACCAACGGCCACGAGCCGAAGAGCGGAACGCGCATGAAGCTCACCCTGACCCACGAAGAAATAGGCCAGATGATTGGGACCTCGCGCGAAACTGTTACCCGCACTTTGAGTGAATTCAAAACCAAACAATTGGCGGCGTTGAATGGGTCTACGCTCGTCATCCAAAACAAAGAAGGGTTGGAGCATCTCGTCAATCCTTAACAGGAGATTCACTGGACGCCCGCGCCGGACCGCCCACGGGGCAGAAGTCAGTGAGGAGAAGTATGCATCGGGGAAGAGGACTATTGGTTTGTGACGACATCCGGGATTTTCCCAATTACGCCGGCAAGCTCAAGGCGGTCGGATATGAGGTGGTTCTCTGCGAAACGTATGATGAGGGGGCCCGTCACTTGGCGCTCGAGGATTTTGACTTTGTTGTGGTCAACCAGGGAGGCGCGGATTTCGAGGGAAAAAGTATCCTGGAGCTCGCCATGAATCTTCCACGCCCCATCCCTGTCCTCGTTGTGGCGCGATCCGTGATCATTCACAATTATCTTGAGGCGATGGAACTCGGCGCCGTGGACTACCTTGAACGTCCCGAATTCGAAGATCTCAGATGGACGCTGGAAACTCAAATGCGGTGCGTCCAATCCATTGGGCAAGCATGACGCAACGAATCTCCGTCGGCATTTAATATTGCTGCAGCACTTCTCGAGTCTTTCCGGTTCATTTGACCATCCCCCCAGTCGCCCGGTCAGATTCCTGCTTACAAGCTCGACAGTCACCTCCCTAAATCTCTCCAGCTTCGTCAATCCTCCGTGACACGGGTCACCTCGACCTGTGATGCCCCTCACTGCGGTGCTCTTCCGGAACAATTACAGTGAGCACAGTAGCGGCGGCGTCGCCCGGTACAAGGCGGCCGCAGGCGACCCGGCATGCTGTCATGCCGGTGGCCCGCAGCATCGACGGGGTAGAACCATGCAGCAGAGGGCCAATCGAAAGAAACTGGACAAGAAAGTAAGGCCGCGGGAGCGCGGAAAGAGGGAGTCGCTGGACAGAATCGACGCGAACGCAGAGGCCCATTACCCCATCCTCTTTGATTTCGCGGAATCCGACGACGAACTCATCCTGCGATGTGAACTGCCGGGGGTCAGCGACGAGAAACACCGTATTTGTGTGGAACCACGCCGGGTCAAGATCTGCGCCCTGCAGGCTGCAAAACAGTTGGAGGGCGAAAAGGGCATCGCGCAGAAGTGCCGTTCAACCCGATGCCTGCAAGTTTTGAATCTGCCGATGGAAGTGGACCCATCGGTGACGAAGGCAACTCTGGACTGCGATATGTTGGAACTGAGGATGCCCCGGGCGGTCGAGGCTCCGGCGAGTGTCGCGCTGCCGAAGGCGCCGTGAGCGGAGAAGAGATCGCAGTCAGGATGGAAGGAGGCCCGAAATGGTTGAAGCCAAAGTGACGTTAACCCAGCCCAACACCGCGCTGCGCCAATTCGTGGTTCAAACGGGAAGCGGACACCACTTGATTCTTGACGACACGGTTGGTGGAACGGGACCCAAGCCTGTAGAACTTGTGGCCGTCGCCCTTGCGGGATGCACGGCGTTCGACGTCATCACGTATCTGCGCTTCAAGCGGCACCAAGACGTTTCCGGTTACGAAGTTCGGGTGGAGGCGGATCAGGCCGAAAAGCCCCCCCAGGTTTTCACCGCCATCCGAATCCATCATCTGGTGACTGGGCACAACGTCGATGCCAAAGCGGTGGAGGAAGCCGTCAAGTTGTCAGAAAGCAAGTATTGCTCGGTAGGCGCCATGCTGCGCAATTCGGCCGAAATCGTGACGACCTTCGAGGTTCTTCCCGACCGAATTCGCATCCCGGCCGCGGCCTAGGAGGGGCGCAGCGCAGCGTCTCGTTAGGCGGTCGCAGGAAGGATCACGTAGGCGGGAAAAGAATTCATGACCTCTAGCTCCAGACCAAGGGTTTCCATGGGAGACATCCATGATTCGTGCGCACGCAAGGCAATTTGATTTTGGGGAATCGAACATCCCGATGAAGAAAAGTTCAGGCAAAAGGGCAAACGGCAGTCATGGGCACGAGAATCTCTTCAGCTCCTTGAAACCGGAGATACTCGAAGCTTTTCGGGCGAGCCAGATCACGCAATCTCACCCTCCGGCCTTCACCGTGTTCCGCGCGGGCGAAGCCTCAAAAGGGATCTACCTGATCCACGCGGGGAAGATTCGGCTCACGATGTCGGGCAAGGGAAATGAAGGACTGAATTCTCGCATAGTGCGAAGAGGGGAGATTCTTGGACTGACGCCCACCGTTTCAGGAAAGCCCTATGAAGTAACGGCTGAAACTTTGTGTGCAACCCAATTGAGCTTCATCCCCAAGAACATTGTGACTAGATGTATGGATCAAGACGCCGAATTTGCCTTCCGGGTGCTCCACCTTTTGTGCGATGATCTCGGCGACGCCTTCGAACATGTCCGTACACAAGTCCGGCCCGTTCGTCACAACCACCGGAATTAGTGCCATGTCTTCAATCGGCCGTTCTTCATTCTCACGTCCGAATTAATTTCCAACATTCGCGAGCGATTGCCCAGTCTTCCTGCGCCCTGATCACCAAGACTCGGACCGCTGACCCCTTCGCCGCAATGTCCCGGTCGGCAGCCGACGCGGCATTCTGCTCCGCATCGAGTTGCAGGCCAAGGAATTGGAAGGCTTCGCAGGCCGCCGACCGCACCTCGCTGGAATTTTCCCCGATGCCTCCGGTAAACACGATGGCGTCGAGGCCCCCCAGCGAAGCCAGCATGGCACCCATGCATGAGCGCAGCCGGTGCACAAAAACGTCAAGAGCCAGTTGAACTCGCGGGTTGCTGTCCTTTGCTCTCTGAATTTCCCTCATATCGTTCGAAAGGCCTGAAATTCCGAGCAAACCGGACTCTTTGTTGAGTGCCGCTTCTAATCTATCGGCAGAGTACTTTTCTTCCCGCAGGAGGTGAATCAGAATGCCGGGATCCACTGATCCCGAACGGCTGCCCATCATCAATCCCTCGAGAGGAGTAAAGCCCATGGTGGTGTCCACGCTTTTTCCTTCGCGAATGGCGGCGAGTGAGCACCCATTGCCCAGATGGCACGTGATGAGTCGGAGCGACGCCACATCCCGCCCTAAGATTTCAGCGGCACGCTGCGAGCAGTATTGATGGCTGATTCCATGAAAGCCATAGCGGCGGATGCCCTTGCCTAGCCACTCATAAGGACCGGGATAGGTGGCCGCTGCCATCGGCAACTGACTGTGGAACGCCGTGTCAAACACGGCAACCTGAGGGACCTTTCCGAGGATCCGGTCAATGGCCTCCATGCCTTCGAGGTCTGCGCGGTTGTGAAGTGGAGCGAAGACCGCCAACGCCGCGATTTCAGATCTCACATGGGGCGTGACGATCACCGCCTCCTGATAGTTGTGTCCGCCGTGCACCACGCGATGGCCGACCACGGCAACATCCGAGGGCTTGACGCTGCCGTCTGCGGGGCCATGGCCCAATGTTTCCAGCATGTGTTGGATGGCGTGAGCGCGTGAGTCAATTGTTAATTTTTCATGAAGAGTGTAGCCATCCGATTTTTTTATTTGCAGGTCTGCGCTGCCCGATCCGGCGCTCCAATCGATGTGCACCTCCCAAATCGGTTGCGGCGGCAGGGCGGGGAGCGAATCGGCAAGCTCAAAAAGGCAGCTCTTCTGGCTGCTCGAGCCGGCGTTTAGAACGAGGATTTTCATTGGAAAAAGTATTTCAGTTGGTCCGGTCGTCAGTATTTCAGTTAAGAGGTCGAGAACTGACATACTGAAATACAGAGCAACTGAGTCACTTCTCTCAGTACGGCCACTTCCAGTCGCGAATCTCCGGCAAGTCATCGCCGCACTTGGAAATGTAGCGCTTGTGCTCGACGAGCTTGTTTCGCAGATACTGTTTGAAGTGAGCGCCCACGCGCGCCAGGCGCGGCACACGGTCCACCACATCGCCCGCCAGGTGGAAGCGGTCGAGATCGTTCATTACTGTCATGTCGAAAGGTGTAGTGGTGGTGCCTTCTTCTTTGTACCCACGCACGTGCATGTTGTCGTGGTTGGTGCGGCGATATGTCAGCCGGTGAATCAGCCATGGATATCCGTGATAGGCAAACACCACCGGCTTGTCAGTGGTGAACATGGAATCAAACTCATGGTCGGTGAGCCCGTGAGGGTGCTCAGTGGATGGTTGCAAGGTCATCAAGTCCACCACATTCACCACGCGAAGCTTGATGTCTGGGAAGTGCTGGCGGAGCAAATCCACCGCGGCCAGCGTCTCGAGTGTGGGCACATCGCCCGCGCAGGCCATCACCGCGTCGGGCTCAGCTCCCTGGTCGGTGGACGCCCAACTCCAAATGCCCAGGCCTGCCGTGCAGTGCTCGATTGCCGCTTCCATGTTCAGCCACTGGAGGGCGGGCTGCTTCCCAGCCACGATGACGTTGACGTAGTGCCGGCTGCGCAGGCAATGGTCGGCCACCGAGAGGAGCGTGTTGGCGTCGGGCGGCAGATAGACGCGCACCACGTACGCTTTCTTGTTCACCACGTGATCGATAAAGCCGGGGTCCTGGTGGCTAAATCCATTGTGGTCCTGCCGCCAGACGTGCGAGCTGAGCAGGTAATTGAGCGACGCGATGGGACGCCGCCAGGGAATGTGCCGCGTGACATTCAGCCACTTGGCGTGCTGGTTGAACATGGAATCCACGATGTGGATGAACGCCTCGTAACAGGAGAAGAAACCGTGACGGCCGGTGAGCAGGTAGCCCTCCAGCCAGCCCTGGCACATGTGCTCGCTGAGCACTTCCATCACGCGGCCGTCTGGGGAGAGGTGTTCGTCGGTGGGCAAAATCTGCTGCGTGAATTCCTTGCCCGTCACTTCGTAGAGCGCATCCAGCCGGTTGGACGCCGTTTCGTCGGGCCCCATCACGCGGAAATTCTTGGACGCGGTGTTCAACTTCATCACATCGCGGAGAAATTTTCCCAGTTCGCGTGTCGCCTCGGCGGTCACGGTGCCGGGCTGGGGGACGTCCACGGCGTACTGGGCAAAATCGGGCATGGCGAGGTCGCGCAGGAGCAGGCCGCCATTAGCGTGTGGATTGGCGCCCATTCGCCGCTCGCCCTTTGGCGCCAGTTCTGACAACTCTGCGAGGAGCTTGCCCTCAGAGTCGAACAGCTCTTCGGGCTTGTAACTCTTCATCCACTCTTCGAGCATCTTCACGCGCTTGGGCTTGGTGGCGAGGTCGCTGAGCGGCACCTGGTGCGCGCGCCAAGTCCCTTCCATGGGCTTGCCATCCACTTCCTTGGGGCCAGTCCAACCTTTGGGCGTGCGCATAATAATCATGGGCCAGACCGGCCGGCTCGTGAATCCATTCGTCCGCGCCCTCTTCTGAACGGCTCGAATCTCAGAGTGCACCGCGTCAAGCGTTCCGGCCATTTGTTGGTGCATCGTCTCAGGTTCGTCCCCCTCAACGAAATATGGCTTGTAGCCGTATCCCGTGAAGAGCGATGTCAGTTCTTCATCGCTCATCCGGCCCAAGATCGTGGGGTTGGCGATTTTGTACCCGTTCAGATGGAGGATGGGCAGCACGGCGCCGTCGCGCGCGGGGTTCAGAAATTTGTTGGAGTGCCAACTGGTGGCCAGCGGTCCCGTCTCGGCTTCACCATCGCCCACTACGCAACAGACCAGCAGGCCGGGATTGTCAAACGCCGCGCCAAAGGCGTGCACCAACGCGTACCCAAGTTCTCCACCTTCATGAATCGAGCCCGGCGTTTCCGGCGCCACGTGGCTGGGGATGCCTCCGGGAAATGAAAACTGCTTGAAAAGCCGCTTCATTCCTTCCGCGTTCCGCGGGATGTTGGGATAGAACTCGCTGTAAGTTCCCTCCAGGTACGTATTGGCCACCAGGCCCGGCCCGCCATGCCCCGGCCCTGTAACATAAATGACGTTGAGATCGTGCTCTTTGATCAACCGGTTGAAATGAACGTAGATAAAATTGAGGCCCGGCGTGGTGCCCCAATGGCCGAGCAAACGAGGCTTGATGTGCTCGAGCCTAAGTGGCTCGCGCAGCAATTGATTGTCGAGCAGGTAGATTTGTCCGACCGATAGGTAATTGGCCGCACGCCAGTAGGCGTTCATCTTGCGCAGCTCCGCTGGCGCCAGCGGTTTGGCCGAAACTTTATTGGTTGCCGGGGCGGGCTGTTTCGCTTTGGTCCTTGGAAGATTCTTAGGCTTGGATTTGGGCATCGGTAATCTACCTTTCATGGGATTTCAGGCCTACGTCAAATGAGGAAACCGGGGTCAGACTTTGCTATGTCTTACTTCGGAGTGCGTTGGGCGCGTTCTTCTTCCAAGCGCTTGATGGTCCCCCGGAGCCACGTTTTGACGCATTCTTCCCGGTCAGCCTCCGCCTTCGATCCCTCAAGCCCCTCCAGCGTGGCACCCGTAACATCCAGTGGAATGTGATGGCAAGGAACATCCGTGGAGCGTTTGGACTCCGGCACAAATTGCATCAGGAGACATTCATCACACGGGTGAGTCCGCTCGGGATCGCCGAAATTGAGGCAGGAGAGAGAATCTTGAAAAGTCGAGGTAGGCAACCAGGGTGTGCGGACCGAGCGACCATATCCGCCCTTTTCCACAAAGTCGAGTTCCGCTTTGAGAACTTCCAAAACGTCCCGATCATCCTGGGGCATGAGAGCACCTCCGTTAGGTCCGCCAGTTGTCGAATTCACTTCGCAGTCTATCAGGTTGACGCCATGGTTGTCTGTGCAAAACTACACGCGCGCATGGCCTTCTTAGTGGCGCGCGCCGCCTGTTCCAAAGTCGTCATGGACAGTGCGCAGGCGGCTGTGGAAATCGCGCCCCATCCCCCCTCAATAAATATTTCGCAAGAAATTCCGGCCCACCCGTTCTCTTCCTGAGCGCGCAAAGAGTCTATCCGCGCTGACATTTTCGCCTAGCCATTTTGTCCAGGCTGGGCACAGGATCGAAAGGGAGAACCACCATGAAGTCCTCGAAGAATCAACAGATTGTCAGCACTCCGGCAGGTCACCGGAAATCGCGCATATGGGTCATTGCATTAATCGCAGCCCTGGCGCTGGTCGCCTTGGGGATCGTTCTGCAATCCGCGCCGGCAGAAGGAAAGGACGGAACCGTGGCCACTTATGTCCACGGGCGCGTGAGCGTCACCATTCCTTATCGCGCGGAAAACGCCGGCCCGGGACGATTGACACTCGAAATCCTGGATCCGGAAGACCACGTGGTGGCCGAGACCACTCGCGACACGCAAGTGAACGAAGGCAACGGCAGGTGGCACACCGAGCTCCAACTGGCGAAAGTGATGCCCATTGAAGATCTCGTTTGGCACCGCCTGCGATACCGTTTTGAATACGATCATCCCGCGAACGATGCGGGCGCACCCATCGAGGGCACCGAATCCATCTCCCAGATTTTGCGCACGCCCGTGGTTCATATCCTGGGTCAGCAAGCTTACCTCGCGGGAAGCCAGGCGGCGGTCCGCGTGATCACCACGGATTCCAAGAACGAAGTGCTGAGTGGCGGCAATCTTAAGATTGAGTTGATCGAGTCGGAAAAGAATTCGCGCCTGCTCTTCAAAGGATCGCTCGACCGGCGTGGCACCACGGAAGCTCAGTTCCGATTACCCGCCGGCCTTGTTGGAACATTTCAACTGCGCTATAGCGTTGATACTGCGATTGGCTCGACAGAATTCACCCAATCTCTTCGGCTTGAGGACAAGCAATCAATTCTTCTGACTACGGAAAAACCAATCTATCAACCGGGGCAGACCATCCACGTGCGCGCGCTGGTGCTCGATCGCGCTGACCATCATGCCGCGGACGCTCGCAAGCTCACCTTCGAAGTTGAAGATTCCCGCGGCAACAAGGTCTTCAAGAAGTTGACTGCAACCGACGAATTCGGGATTGGGTCCGCCGAATTCACTTTGGCGGACGAAGTGAATCTTGGGACATATCATTTGCGAGCGCTGCTGGGCGACAGTGAGGCCGCGGGCTCGAACAGCGCTGAGCTTGCCCTAAACGTTCAGCGCTACGTCCTGCCCAAATTCAAAGTAGCGGTGGAATTCTCCGGCGACCATGGCAAGACGACTCACGGCTACCGCCCTGGCGATCACGTTTCAGGAACGGTGCGTGCCAATTATTTCTTCGGCAAGCCGGTGGACGGCGCCGAAGTGACCATCAAGGCGTCGGCGCTCGATGTGGCGTTGTTTGAAGCGGGTGCCGTTCAAGGCAAGACAGACCGCGACGGGACTTACCACTTTGATTTTCGCCTACCTTCGTACTTTGCTGGACGCCCGCTGGACCAGGGCGCGGCCAGGGTGTTGGTGGAGGCGAGCGTGAAAGACTCCGCGGGACACAGTGAAACGCGCGGCGAACCGATCACGGTGACCGAGGCGCCCATCATCATCACCGCGGTGCCGGAGGGTGGCACGCTGGTGCGCAACATCGAAAATGAAATTTTCATTCTCACTTCGTACGCTGACGGCGCGCCTGCAAAAACCGAGTTGATAGTTCGCGGCACGGGCAACTCCGAGCAGCGTGTTGCTTCCGATGCCGGGGGCGTGGCGGTGGTGCGGATGACGCCGGGTGACGGCGCCACACAACTCGACATTCAGGCGCACGATAGTGAGGGCAATCACGCTACGCGCAACGTGCAGCTCGAATCTCGCGACGGGCAGGACCAGGTTTTGCTGCGACTCGAGCGCGCAGTCTACCGCGCCGGGGAGCCGATTCGTTTGAAGATATTCTCCACACGCCGTCGGGGCACGGTCTATGTTGACATCGTAAAGGAAGGCCAAACCGTCCTGACGCGCGACTTGGATGTTGAGAATGGAATGGCGGAACTCGATTTGACCGCCAGCCCGGACCTCGCGGGGACCGTCGATTTGAGCGCCTACCAATTTAGCCAGAACGCGGTGCCGGTGGGCGATCACCGGTTGATTTTCGTGCAGCCTGCCGAGGAGCTGAAGATCGAAACGGTGGCTGACTCACTAGTCTACCGACCGGGACAAGATGCGCGCATCCGTTTCCGCGTGACCAACGCTCACGGCGAGGGCGTTCGCGCCGCGTTGGGCTTGCAGGTGGTGGACGAGGCGGTGTTCGCCCTGGCGGAAAAACAGCCGGGCTTTGCCAAAGTCTTCTTTTATCTCGAGCAGGAAGTTCTGAAGCCGCGCTACGAAATCCATTCCTTCGGCATGCCGGAGGTGGTGGAGCCGGTGGAAAAATCGCAAGTCGAGCAACACGACCGTGCGGCGCGCGCATTGTTCGCGGCCACCGAAATCGTGAGCCCCAACAAGTTTGAAACCGAATTTGGGCGCACGATTCCCTCCACAAAATATCCCGACTACGCCAACCGTTACCGCGCCAAGTTCCTGGAGCAGGCTCGCGGGCTGGCGAAATCTTTAAACGCCTACTACCTCGAACATCCCGAATCAGGTGAACTCGAGAAAGTGGCCAGGCGGATTGCCAGAGAAAAAGTGATCGACCTGCGCGACGCGTGGGGCTCTGAAATGCGTTTCCAACCCACAGCATGGATTGACGGGCAGAAAACTTACTCCCTCTTGATGAGTGACGGCCCGGACAAGCAGGCCAACTCTGGAGATGACTTGGCCGTTTACTTGGAGACGCGCCGGCGCCGTCTGGTTAGCCCGCCGCGCACTATTGAGAAGAGCACCATTCAAATCGACGTTGAGCAGGGCTTTGGCCCATTCACTTCGCGCGGCGAGGTGGGTGGGACCGTGATCGACCGCACCGGAGCAGCGGTGGAGGGCGCCACCGTCACGGTTCGCGCGGCCTCGAATGGCGTGACGCGCACCGCTCGCACCAACGCACGCGGAGCGTTTACTCTGCGAGGTTTGCCGGAGGGCTCCTACGACGTGTCTATTTCGATGCCGGGATTCGACGGCGTCTCCAGCAAGAGCCTGAATCTGCGGGCGCGCGACCGGTTCAACCTTGCCGTCACATTGCGCGGCGACGCTGCGGAAACGATTGTGGCGGTGAACGAGTCCTATGGAGTTTTCAACGGCGGCGTCGCCGATGAAGTAATGGCGCGAAACGAAGCCGTGGCAGTCGGCCGGGCTATGGGCGGGGTGGCGGGCGGCAGGGAGCGCAGGATGCCGATGGCGCCTCCGCCTGCAGCGGAGTTCAAACAAATGGCCATGGACGCGGAAAAAAAGGACAAGATGCAGGCAGTGCCCACGAGCACGGCCTCCCTTTCCAAAGAGGAGGATTCGGCCGCGCCGCGCGTGCGCTCCTATTTCCCGGAAGCGCTCTACATCAATCCGGAAATCATCACGGATGGCGACGGCCGCGCCAGCATTGTGATTCCTATGGCCGATTCCATCACCACGTGGCGCATGGCCATGCTGGCCTCAACCACTAATGGCGCGCTGGGCAGCGCCACTGGGAGCCTGAAAGTTTTTCAGGATTTCTTTGTCGACCTCGACCTGCCCGTCACGCTCACCCAGGGCGACAGCGTTTCGATCCCCGTGGCCGTCTATAACTACTCGGGCGCCGCGGGTGACGTCAGCCTGGAGTTGAAGCCGGAAGGTTGGTACGATCTCAACGACGATAAGTCCGACAAGAATGTGAAAGTGGATGCCGACCGCGTGGGCGGCTCGCAATTCTCCATCGTGGCCCGGCGCATCGGCAAGTTCAAGCTGACCCTTTCGGCGCGCATGAATGGTGACGCGCGTCGCGCCGACATCGTGGTGCGGGAAATTGAAGTGGTCCCCAACGGCCGCGAGCAGAATCTGGTTTACAACGACCGGTTGGAGAATGTCCTGCGGCAGGATGTGACTTTCCCTCCCAACGCCATTCCCGATGCCAGCAAGATTTTCATCAAACTCTATCCCGGCCCGCTGAGCCAGGTGATTGAAGGCATGGATAGCATCCTGCGCATGCCCGGCGGCTGCTTTGAACAGACCTCGTCGAGCACCTACCCCAACGTGCTGGCGCTCGCCTACATGAAGCGAACCAAGAAGCTGACTCCCGAAGTTCACGCCAAGGCCGAGGGCTTTATCTCCAACGGGTACCAGCGGCTGCTGACTTTTGAAGTTCCCGGCGGGGGCTTCTCCTGGTTCGGCAATCCGCCCGCCAACAAAATTCTGACCGCCTACGGATTGATAGAATTCAACGACATGTCCAAGGTCTATGATGTTGACCCGAACCTGATCACTCGCACGCAAGCGTGGCTGGCCGGGCAGCAGCAGGCCGACGGCAGTTGGAAGCCCGACACCCAATTCATCAACGAAGGCGCCACCAACCGCTACAACTCAGACGTTCTCCGGATCACGGCTTACCTTGCATGGTCACTCGAGAACACGGGCTATCAAGGCCCGGCGGTCGAGCGCGCCAAGAAATATATCGAGAACCACCTCCAGGCCAAGCAGGACAGCTACACGCTGGCGGTACTGGCGAATTTTGCCATCGACTACGGCAAGGACCGCGAGTTTACCCGCGCCATGATGGGCCGCCTGCTCGACGCACGTGTTGAGGCGGGCGAGGATGTCAGTTGGAGCGCCGAAGAAACCGCCGTTTATTCCACGGGCGCGAGCGCCAGCGTGGAGACCACAGGGCTGGCCGTGCAGGCTCTGCTCAAGTGGGGTGAGGCGTCAAACGTCACGCGCAAGGCGCTGCATTTTATTACCACCAAGAAAGACGCTTCCGGCAATTGGGGCACCACGCAAGCCACCATCATGGCCCTGCGCGCCCTGCTCCTGGCCACCGAGAAAGGTTCGGCGGACGTTCACGGCACGGTGGAAATCGTCATCAACGGAAAGCCGGCCGGACATCTGGTGTTGAATGCGGAGAATAACGACCTGCTGCACCAGTTCGTTTTCAAAGACATCGATCAGAAGGGTGCGAACTCCGTGGAACTTAAGTTCGACGGAAAAGGCGGGCTGGCGTACCAATTGGTGGGCCAGTATTTCCTGCCCTGGGACGAGAAACCACAGGGCGAGCCCATGTCGATTGACGTGGCTTATGACCGCACGCGCCTCTCTCAGGATGACATCGCCACCGCCACATTGACGGTGAAGAACAACCTGCGCAAGGCCGCCAACATGGTGATGGTGGATGTGGGAATTCCGCCCGGCTTTGATTTGCTCAGCGAGGATCTGGACGATTACCGCTCGGCGAGCGCCAAGGAGAAGAGCGGCCGGCTGGAGAAATTCAGCCTCACCGCCACGCAGGCTATCCTCTATTTCGATTCGTTCGGGCCTGGGGAGACAGTGACGCTCAAGTATCGCCTGCGTGCCAAGTATCCCATCCGCGCCAAGACGTTTGCGTCGCGCGTCTACGAATACTACGCCCCAGACGTGCAATCCGTGGCGCGCCCCATTCAACTGGAGGTGAAAGGCAAGTAAGTTGGGATTAAGCAGCTGATCCGGCTGGTGCCATGGAGGCCCCCGCAGCTCTAGCTGGAGATGAAGGGCTCGATCCTCGTCGAGCCCTTCTTTTTTGCATAGTAACGGAGGCCCGTCTACTTTGCCGACAAATCGTGTGTGGCAGCTCAGTATCTCTGGCGCTTAAGCGGCACCGTCACGCTCGCATATGGTACCTGGAGAGCGAGTGCAGAAACCCGAAGCCGTTCAAGAGCCACAAAACAACACTTACCACCACGACGACATTCAGGATCGACTTAATGGAGCGCGCCATCGGGATGAAAGCATTAATCAGCCAAAGTACGACGCCAATCACAATCAGGACCCCAACCACATGAATTAAATCCATGATCTAATCCTCCTTCTCATCTTCATAAAGCAGACACCCATCGGGCCGCTCCCCGGCGTGCGCTTGTTGATTGCAGCCGAAACAAGCTTCGAACCTGTCGGCACTTGATCAAGAACGCTTGTTCTTATCTTCTCTGCGCGCCATCCAATATTCTCGACCGCTTAGAGCCGGCCCAGGAGCAGCAAGATAACCACTATCGTCAGCACCAGGCCCAATCCGCCGCTGGGGCCATAACCCCAGCTTCGGCTGTGATTCCAAGTGGGCAGTGAACCGAAAAGCATCAAAACCACAACCACAATCAAAACAGTTGCGAGCATTTCCTTGCCTCCTTTAGAGATCCCGGCCAATGAAATGCTTCTGCCGGGATTATTTCCAAACCTTAGTATGGGCTCTGCATTACGGTCGCCGGAGTTGAGTTGGGGCAGCCGTTGGGCTACCCGCGACAGTCGGGTCCGGTGGTGTCACCAACTTCAACTGATCCAGCGAGGCCAGCACGGCCTGCCAGCCGGCGGCGTCCTTCTTGGTCTCGAACGCTGCGGAAAGGTCCCCATAAAAGTTCAGGATGTTCTCGCGCAGTTCCGGTGATGTCCGATCGAACTTTCGTTCCGAAAGTTTGCCCAGCAACTTGGCGTAGGCGTTGTCGGTCAGGGTGTACTCCGCCGCTTTGGTGGGCTTTCCGGTGTCGAAATCAACATCGGCAAGCTGAAGCGAGTCCGTCCGCACCGCTTCGAGATCGGCCCGGTACTGATCAACGCTCGTGTTGATGCTCTTGAAATACATGTCCTCGGTCTGCGGGGTAGGGCTATTGAACGCCATCGCTTTGAAGGGCCCAACTTTCGGCATGTAATGCAGGAACACAGACAACACGCGCACGCCGAATCCCGGCTTGGTGTATTCCTTTCCCCAGTTCTTTTCATAATCGGAGCGCGAGAGACGGTAAAGGAACTTCCGTTTTGAGAACGTGGGTTCTTCGCGCATCATGTCCTTCTTATGGGTGCGCAGCGCGACCCGTGTAATCTCCGGGATCATCTGGCTGACCGAGTAACGGTAGGTGCCGATGGCGAGATCCTCGCGGGGAAGGACGTCTTTCAAGTCCACGCCATAGACAACCGGAAAGACGCGTTCCAGCAGGGACTTGGACACCTGAAACCCGATGAAATCGTGGTACTGCTGCGAGGCATAACGGTTCTTCGCCACCTGCACCATGTCAAACCCAAATTCTGTTCTGATATGCGCTGTTTTGTCGTCCGCGTACTTGACGGACTTGCCGAACTTCGCCCGAAGCTTGGGATATTGAATCGCAACGGACTGGTTCACCGCCGGGTGGCCGGCAATGTCCGACGCATAGTGCGCCAGGGCGCCCATGGCGAACGCGTACTCATTGGCGTCCTGACTCTCGAGCAGCAACTCGCGAACGAAGTCCCCGCTGCGGACGTAATGCACCAGGTCGCTGAATTGCTTGCTGCCGAATGGGTAGTAACCGAGGTCTTGAATGACGGCGCCGCCGTAGGCATAGGCGTGCGCCTCCGTGATTTGGTCTTCGGTCAGTGTTGGAAATCGCTTGAGCAGTAGAGGCCGGATCTCATCTTTCCAGAGCAGGTCGACGATTTCCTCGTGCGTCAGGACTGAGTATGCGAACGAACTGCCGGCGCACATCAGCAAGGCACAGACGAGAAGGGCAATTATTGGCGTTTTTCTCATGCTCCGCTCTTCCTTATGACGGGGTGAACCAGGAATTCGTGCGCCAGGCGCTCGTCACGTCTGGCGCAGCTGATGTTGAAGTGAACCATCTCTTCGTTGATTCCTTCGGCCGATTACACTCGATCGAAAGATCGTCCGCCCTTGGGGGAATACTTACGCAAAGCATTGTCCAACGCTCGAGCTGATTGAGGCGTGGCCACGGTGCCGTCGATCAGAATTTCCTTGGCACTGACCCTGCGGCCGTAGAGTTTTTCGTTGTCGTCCTTATCCTGCTTCATCACCGCTCCGTCGAGCGACACGCCGGCAAACAAGCCGCGCGTTCTCGAATAGCTGAGAATCTCAGCATGCAGTTGAGCGTCGGTCGCGCCTTCCGCCGATCGTCCCACCGGTCCCGCGGCAACGGAGGCTTCCGCGCCCAGCTTCACGCTGTCCTGAACCAGCTTGCGCGCGCCTTCGGGGTTCATCACCAGGAAGATGACGTCCGTCGCCTTGCCGCCAATCTGGAATCCGATGCTGGCCGCGCCCAGGGTAAACATGGAGGGGGCGCCCCATTCGCCGGTCCCGCCCTTGCGGCACACCAGCACGCCGCGCCCGTAGGTGCCGCCGAGTCCCAGCGCGAATTTATATTGAGAAGGAACGACGCCGACACACACGGCTTTTTCAAACAACTCCTCGGGAATGCCCTTGTCGGGAGTCCCCATAATCTCGTGAAGAATGTTGGTGGACTTTTGCAGCTGGCTTTCACCCGCGAATGCCGGCATGCAGAATGTGAGTAATAGAAGAATCAAACCAAGCCTTTTCATTTTAAAACTCCCTTGTGCCCTCAAAGCCAGGAGAGCGCTGTCCGCTTCCTACCGGGTCCTTGCTTACAACGTGAGGCCCATCCTTTATACCTTGGGGCCATTAAACTGTCTGTCCCGTACAGACCGCTGCTGTGGTCAAAACTGCTCATCCAACTAAGGAGCGGGCATCGAGGCACCGTCCGCGCTTTCAATTCCCAGGCACGCGCGCCCGTGGCCAGAGACCATAAATTGAGATTGTGGGAGACTGGTTGAGCCGCCTCGTGCAAGCGCCGCGCAAGGAATTTGAACTGGAGAATTGGTCGGAATGTCCAAGAGGGCGCCGGCCCGCACGAAAACGCGCAAGACCGGCGTTGTGGAAAGATGCTGGAACAGCTGAATGCCGCCCTTCCTCTGTGAATTAGAGCGTTTTTAATTTAAGTGTATACAATATATGCTATGATGCCTCTGCCGGTAGAGGGGAGGCGGAGATGCAATCCTATTCACAGGACTTGCGGGATCGGGTGTTATGGGCATTGGATCGCGGAGAACGGCCGACGGC
>JBGPCF010000109.1:0-23134 GCA_041481635.1 Terriglobia bacterium
GCCCACTGGGCGTCGGTCAGCAACCGACCGTATCGCGCCATCGGCCCTCCCCCTGGCGCTGTCCACTTTGGCGATCCCCCTCCACAGAAAAACATCTACCCTAAATTCAGCCCCTTGTATAGGGTTTTGAAATGGCTTCTAGTTTCTTCTTTTTACTGATCGGATGCGAGCTTCCCGCGGCGGGCCAGACCAAGGGACAACTCGAGTTGAATTATCATTTGCACCTTTCGCGCCCTTCTACTCACCTGGTTGAAATTGAGATTGATGCCTCCAAAGTGAGTTCACCCATCCTCGATTTTGTTCTGCCCGCCTGGTCCCCCGGCCGCTACGCCATTTATAATTTTGCCAAGAACGTTCAGGATTTCCATGCGCTTGACTCGCACGGGCAGGCTCTCGATTGGACGCAGCCGGACAAGCAAACATGGCGCGTCGATACGCACAATGCCGGGGGCACGGTTCGCGTGCGCTACCAGGTTTACACGAACGACCTCAACGGTTCATTCTCCCAATTCGATACTTCCCATTTGAATCTGAACGGGGCTTCCGTTTACATGTACGTCGACGGGCACAAGCCGGATCCGTTGACCCTTGCGTTGGAAGACCTTCCGGAGATGACGCCCGCCTGGAAAATCGTCAGCGGGCTTTCATCCTCATCGGACCAGAAATCATTCAAGGTTTCGAGCTATGACCGGTTGATCGATACGCCCTTGGAAATCTGCGGTGAGTGCTGGATGACTGAGTTTCGCGAGCGGGAAAAAACTTTCCGCGCTTTCATCCACAACTATACGGCTGAAGGAAGCGACGATTCGGGAAAGAGCACAACCTCTAGCACTGAGCAGGTGGCCGCATTCACGGACCAGTTAAAGAAAATTGTGCACTCCGAAACGGCAATGATGCCATTACCCGATTTCGACAGCTATACCTTTATTTTCCATTTCGCTCCCGACATTGCCGCCGGTGATGGCATGGAACATTTGAATTCCACCCAAATCATCATTCGCGGATCACTGGCCGAGGATACGGCTCGCGAGGCGCTGGAAACCGCTGCGCACGAGTTTTTTCATCTTTGGAATGTCAAACGTCTGCGGCCCTCCGCGCTGGGGCCTTTTGATTACACGCGGGAAAATTACACTCGCTCGCTTTGGTTTGCCGAAGGGGTGACCAGCTATTACGCCTATGTTCACATGTTTCGTTCCGGTCTCTGGAGCCGCGAAGTTTTTCTAAAACACCTGGCGGATGAAATCCGTCATCTCGAGTCGGAACCTGGGCGCGGGCTGATGTCCGCAGAGAGTTCCAGCTTCCACGCCTGGTTTTACGATCGGGCGCCGCAACTCCAGGAGACAAATTTCGCGAACTCTGCCATCTCTTATTACAACAAGGGTGCGCTGCTGGGATGGCTCCTGGACCTCGAGATTCGCGCGCGCACTCACGGACGGAAATCTCTCGACGACCTTCTCCGTTCCTTGTACCACAAGTTTTATGAAGCGCCCGCGGCCACGCCTTACGGCCCGGGAAAAGGGTATGAGGAAAAGGATCTCCTGGATGAGGTCAATGCCCTGACGGGCAGCGATTTCACGGGATTTTTCGATAGATACATTCGGGGGACTGATCCTCTGCCCTATGAACAAACCCTGGGGCAAGTGGGGTTGGAGCTTCAGGTCAAAGCCGCAGACGGTGCGACCCCATGGATCGGCGTCTCTGCTGAGCAAGAAGATCGCGGATTACTCATTACATCCGTGCGCCCGGGCAGTGAGGCCGACCATGCGGGCCTCAGCAAGGGCGATCTTCTCCTCAACGTTGACGAACTCTCGCTGGCCACCGGGACATTAAGTGAACGCTTAAAAATGTACCCTCCCGGCACCGAGGTTCCTTTTACGGTGGAGAGGCACATGCGACAGGAAAGGATTATGGTAAAGCTGGCCGCTCCAGTGAAAGATCAGTATTCCATTGCGGAAATGTCCGGGGCCGCCGCTGACCAAAAGAGTCTCCGCGAAAGGTGGTTGAATTCCGGCGATTAAGCGGGAAACGGGCCCGAATTTCCCGAGCCACAATTGACTTTATTTCAAGTCCGTCGGCCCCAATTTCTTTTTCCGCGCGTAATATAGGATGATACCCGCCACGATCGCAACACCGCCGATAAGCAGGATAATCCGATTGAATCGCTCCACCCCACAAACCAACCTGTCCCAATTGCTTCCAAAGATGAACCCAACGCAGCAAACAGCGGTTGACCAAACGACCGCACCGGTGAAATTGAAGAAGAAGAACTTGAAGAAGGGCATGCGAAAGGAGCCTGCGATGATTCCGGAGAACATGCGCAGGCCGGTGATGAAGCGCGCCACAAAGACCGCCCACTGACCGTGCCTGAGATAATAGGTTTGGGCGCGGTCAAAGTGACTTCCGAAAAAGGAAAGTCGCCGCCGGTATTTTTCAATGAACGCCGTCCCACCAAATCTTCCCAGGCAGTAACCCAGGGCATCGCCGATAGTGGCGCCGGCAATCCCGGTGATAATCGCCCGTTCGAGATTAATCTCGCCCTGGTAAGCGAGAAAACCGGCAAAGAGCAGGACTGTTTCGCCCGGCACCGGAACACCGCCATTTTCCAGCATGACGCCCAGAAATATCGTCCAGTACCCATACCGGGCAAAAAAGGAGGAGAGGATTTGGAAAATGGTGTCGGCCACGGGTTGCCCCATTATGCATGAAGAGGGGGAGGCACGCTAAGGTTTGTGATGCGGCCGATGCGTGTTAAAATATGGAGATAATGCGGGAACCCTTTTCTCAGCGTTTGGAAAAGCGCATCGTGGTGTGCGACGGCGCCATGGGGACCATGCTCTATTCGAAGGGCATTCCCTTGCACCGATGCTACGACGAGTTGAATCTGACGTCTCCTCAGACCGTCAAAGACATCCACCTGGGTTACGTGAAGGCCGGGGCGGAGGTGCTGGAGACGAACACATTCGGCGCCAATCGTTTTCGCCTGGAAAAACCGGGCTTAGCCGACAAGGTACGCGAGATCAATCTGGCCGGGGTGCGCCTGGCCCGTGAAGTCGCAGGAGAAGACCTTTATGTCGCGGGAGCCGTAGGCCCGCTCGGTGTCCGCATTGAGCCCCTGGGGCCTACTTCGCTGGCGGAAGCGCGCGCTGCATTCCGTGAGCAAATAGCGGCGTTGGTGGAAGGCGGCGTGGATTTGATCGTCGTGGAGACGATGAGTGATTTGCACGAAGCACATGAAGCCCTTTTCGCCGCTCGCGAGGTGGCCCCAACACTCCCCGTGGTCGTGCAGATGACTATTCAGGATGACGGCTCGACGCCCGCCGGCACTCTCCCTGAAGATTTCACCCGGCAGTTGGATGAATGGGGTGCGGACGTTATCGGAATCAATTGCAGCGTGGGCCCGGCCACCGTGTTGGAGACGCTCGAACGCATGGCCCCGCTGACCACGCGGAAACTATCCGCCCAGCCCAACGCCGGGCTCCCTCGGACCGTGGAGGGCAGGAATTTTTATCTCTGCTCACCGGAATACATGGCCAGTTATGCGCGGCGGTTCATTCAAACGGGCGCCCGTCTGGTGGGGGGCTGCTGTGGCACAACGCCCGAGCACATCAAGGCCATCAAAGCCGCAGTCAAGTCATTAAGTCCCAATCCGGCGCGCGCTACGGTGGAGGCCCCCGCCGCGGCGCTCCGGGCCCTCACTCCGGTGCCTGTGGAAAAGCGATCCCGGCTGGGCGAGAAGTTGGCTCACGGAGCATTCCCGGTTTTGGTGGAGATTGTACCTCCCAAAGGTTGCGACCCCGCCAGGGAAATTGAAGGCGCTCGCTACGTTTTGAGCCAGGGCGTCGACGCGGTGAATATTCCCGACGGATCGGGCGCCACCGCGCGCATGAGCGCGCTGACGCTGGCAGCGATTTTGGAACAACGCGTGAGTGTGGACGTCCTGCTCCACTACAGCTCAATTGATCGCAGCGTCCTCGCCATCCAATCCGATCTCTTGGGCGCTCACGCCCTGGGCATCCGAAATGTACTGGCCCTGACTCGCGACACCACGCAGTTTTCTTCCAGCCCGGAAATGCATATTTCTGACGTCGATTCCATTGGGCTGGTCAATGTTATAAATAACCTCAATCGCGGCCTGGATGCGGGTGGGAATCCGCTGGGAACACAGACCAGTTTCCTGATTGGGGTCGGCGCCAACCCGCAATCAGAAAACTTGGAGAGAGAAATCGGGCGCTTTGAATATAAAGTGGAAGCGGGCGCCAACTTTGTCCTCGCTTTGCCGGTGTTTGACGTGGCAAAATTGGAGGCGTTCTTGCGCCGAATCGAACCCATCACGGGCGGGCGCTTTCCCGTGCTGGCCTGCATTTGGCCCCTCACCAGCTTTCGCAATGCGGAGTTTTTGAATAACGAAGTGCCGGGAATTACCATCCCGCCCGCCATCATGGAGCGGATGCGGAAAGCGGATACGGGAGACGTGGCGCGAGCGGAAGGCGTGAAAATCGCCCAGGAGGCGCTGCTCGAAATTCGGGATATGGTGCAGGGTGTGCAAATCGCGGCCCCCTTTGCCCGCTACGCGATGGCGGTGGAGGTGGCGAAAGTGCTGTCCGAAAGGGCAAGTGTCCAGGAAAAAAAGTGAAGGATGAAGGGTAAAGGTTAAGGGGCAATATCTGAGATTAATCAAAAAGGGTACTCCGACTTTCAACCTTTTTCCTTTGACCTTTGAGCCAAGATGACTCCGACTTCAAAAACAGGCAAGACCGAATCGTTTGAGAAGAATCTCGAACGCCTAGACGCAATCGTCCAGCAATTGGAGGCTGCCGACCTCCCGCTCGAAAAAGCCTTGCAGCATTACGAAGAAGGGATGAAACTTTCCCACGTTTGCCAGAAACAACTGGAAGAGGCCGAAGGTCGTGTCGAAATCCTGATGAAAAAGGCCGGCGGGAAGATCGAGGCAGAACCTTTTGATCCCGAGGAGTCGGAATCCTCGTGAGCATCACCACGACAGAACCCATTCAGCGGTTTCTGGGGGAGCAACACGCGCGTGTGGACGCGGAGCTTGAACGCCTGCTGCCCGCCACGGAGGATTACCCGGCTTCCATTCATCAGGCGATGCGGCATTCAGTGTTTGCGGGGGGAAAGCGTCTGCGGCCCATCCTCTGCATCGAATCCGGTCGGCTATTTGGCGGGGACGAAGAAAGTTTGTTACGTGTGGGCAGCGCGCTAGAATTGATTCACACATATTCCCTGATTCACGATGACCTGCCGGCGCTCGACAATGACGACCTTCGGCGTGGGAAGCCCACTTGCCATGTGGTTTTTGGCGAGGCGATGGCCATCCTGGCAGGGGATGCGCTACTGACTCTGGCGTTCGAAGTCCTCTCGGCCCCCGAGCCGCCAACGACCGTCGAGCTTCAGGATTCACGAAGGCGCCGGGTGATTCACGAGATCGCCTGCGCCATTGGGACGAGAGCGGGAATGGTGGGAGGCCAAGTGGTGGATATCGAAACCACAGGCCGTAAGGCCGATGCCGCCACGCTGGAGTATATCCATTCGGCGAAGACGGGAGCGCTTATCCGTGCCGCCCTGCGCGCGGGGGCCATTCATGCGGGCGCCACGGAGGAGGGCTTGGAATGCGTTACGGTGTATGGCGAAAAAGTGGGCCTGGCATTTCAAATTGCGGATGACCTGCTGGACGTGCTGGGTTCCAATGAATCATTGGGCAAGACGGCGGGAAAAGACGATCGCGAGAAGAAATTCACCTACCCTGCCCTGCATGGTGTGGAAGAGTCGCGGCGAGTCGCCCAGAGACTGGTCCGGGAAGCCGGCGAAGCTCTTCATGGTTTTGGCGACCGGGCTCGAAGACTCCGCGACATTGCAGATTACCTGATAGCGAGGAACAATTGATGGACTATCAATTCCTGATGAAGATCGATTCGCCCGCCGATCTTAAAAAAGTCCCGCGCGAAGACCTGCCTACGGTCGCCCTGGAGCTGCGCGATTATCTCATCACCGTCGTCTCCCAGGTCGGTGGACACTTGGCGTCCAGCCTGGGCGCGGTGGAATTGACGTTGGCTCTTCACTACGTTTTCGACACGCCGAAAGACAAGATCGTTTGGGACGTGGGACACCAGGCTTATGGACACAAAGTGCTGACCGGCCGCCGCGACCGCCTGCCCACTATCCGGCAGTACGGTGGCATTTCTGGCTTCCCAGTCCGCGACGAAAGCCCGTACGATACATTCAACGTCGCACACGCCGGAACGGCGATTTCCGGAGCGTTGGGCATGGCCGTGGCGCGCGACTTGAAGCACCAGGATTTCCACGTGGTCGCCGTGGTCGGTGATGCCGGCCTGACGTCGGGGCTGGAACTGGAGGGCATCAATAATCTCGGAACACTGCAGAAAAAAGTCCTCGTCATCTTGAATGACAATGAGATGTCCATTTCGGCCAACGTGGGCGCAATTGAAGGTTATTTGAATCGTATCGTCCACGGACAGGCGTACCACCGCTTGACCCACGAAGTGGAGAAAATGATTCTGGCGGTCCCACGCCTCGGGCCTCGATTGCTGAGGCTCTCGAAAGACCTTGTGGAGTCTGCCAAGACCGTGCTCATCCCCGGGCTCGTGTTCGAAGAGTTGGGCTTCGATTACGTGGGACCGATCAACGGCCATAATATGGAGGATCTGCTGAACGTCCTCAACCGGGTGAAAGACAATCCCAAGCCGACTCTGCTCCACGTGGTGACGCAAAAAGGAAAAGGGTATCCGCACGCCGAACAGCTCCCGATCAAATTCCACGGCGTCACCCAGTTTGATGTTTCCACCGGCGCGTTCCACAAGGCTCCGGCCAAGGCGCCCAGCTACACCGCTGTCTTCGGCAAAGCCATGTGCGATTTGGCGGAGAATGATTCCCGCGTGGTGGGCATCACCGCGGCCATGTGCGAAGGAACGGGGCTGGACGAATTCGCCAAGCGATTCCCTGATCGTTTCTTTGACGTGGGCATCGCAGAGCAGCACGCCGTGACTTTTGCCTGCGGCCTGGCGTGCGAAGGCATGCGCCCCGTCGCGGCCATATATTCCACGTTCCTTCAGCGCGCCTACGATCAAGTGATCCACGATGTATGCTTGATGCACATGCCGGTGACTTTTGCGCTCGACCGAGGGGGGATAGTGGGCGCGGACGGTCCCACCCACCACGGCCTTTACGACCTCGTCTTCCTACCCGCCGCGCCGGGCCTGGTGGTGATGGCGCCCAAAGATGAAAACGAGTTGCGGCAAATGCTCTACACCGCCGTCATGTCCAATGGCCCAGCGGCCTTGCGCTATCCTCGCGGCAACGGCATTGGCGTCGTCCTCGACCCACAATTTAAGGCGCTTGAAATCGGCAAGAGCGAAATTCTTCGCGAGGGCGGCGACATCGCCATTCTCGCTCTCGGAAGCATGGTCTATCCCTGCCTCGAAGCCGCGACGAAATTGGAGGCGTTCGGCATCCACGCCACCGTTATCAACGCTCGATTCATGAAGCCGCTGGATGAAGAAGTCTTTTGTGTCCTGGCGGCGGAAAAACAATTCCTGGTGACGGCGGAAGAAGGCACCGAGGCGGGCGGCTTTGGCGCCAACGTCGCGGCCCTGCTTCACGATCGCCAAATCCCGGTCAGCATCCTGCGCATTGCCGTCCCCGACCGCATCATTCCTCACGGCGCGCCCAATCTCCTGCACGCCAAGTACGGCCTGGACGTTGACGGCATCGTGGAAAGAATCCGAACCTTTGCCGGAGAGCGGAAGATTGGCGCCGAACCGAAATACCGAACGATGCCACGACCGTAGGTGGGTTGAAAAAACTCCTGTGCTCCGGGCCAATTCTCTTCCCTTCACGGGCCGCCGTGATGGCGTACGCCCGCCATCCATTATCCCCTGCTCTCTTTCACGGACGACTTCTCAAGAAAAACCTCTTGGGCATCGCTTGTGGAGTGTGATAGAGTGAGCGAAGAAAAAGCGAAAAAGGGCGAATCGAAAACGTCGCGAGGTCCCATCGTGCAATCAGAATCCAAATCGTTGCTGGCCGGGCCGGTGGCCAGCGTCCAAGGCGCGCTGGAGGAGATTCGGGACAAGCTCGGCAAGGGCGACACTCGCCTGGCTTTGGCAGCGCGCGGCGGCGTGACCGCTGCCAAGCACTTCCCGGCGCGCGAAGCGGTGCTTGTCCAATTCCCCGCATCTATTCCATCGCGGCTGGTGGAAATCCTCAAAGCGCGTGGGATCGAAAGCCTCTACTCGCACCAGGCCCTCTCCATGGAAATCGCAAGCGAGGGCAAGAATCTCGTGGTGGTTACGCCCACGGCTTCCGGGAAAACCCTGTGCTACAACCTCCCGATCTTGAGCGCGCTGGTGGAGAATCCCGAAGCTCACGCGCTTTACCTTTTCCCCACCAAAGCGCTGGCCCAGGACCAACTGGTGGAGCTGAATCGCTGGACAGAAAACTTGAAGGATGAGGTGCGCACGTTCACCTATGACGGTGACACGCCGCAGGACGCGCGCAAGGCCATCCGCGCCCGCGCCAACCTGGTGATCACGAACCCGGACATGCTTCACACCGGCATTTTGCCCCACCACACCAAGTGGGAGCGCGTTTTCCAGAATCTGAAGTATGTGGTGATTGACGAGCTTCACTATTATCGCGGGGTTTTCGGCAGCCACCTCGCCAACGTTCTGCGACGCCTCAAGCGCATCGCGGCGTTTTACGGGAGCAAGCCGCAATTTATCTGCGCCTCGGCCACCATCGCCAACCCGGCGGAACTAGCTGGAAGAATTCTCGAGGAAGATGTGGTGCTGGTGGATGAGAACGGCGCGCCTTCCGGGGAGAAGTATTTTGTCTTTTACAATCCGCCTGTCGTGAACATCCAACTAGGCATTCGTCGCTCATATCTAAACGAAACGCGACGCGTGGCGCGAACCTTTCTTGACCGCAACCTGGAGACCATTATCTTCGCCAACAGCCGGCTGGCCACCGAGATTCTGGTGACTTACCTGAAAGAAGATTTTGCGCGTGGGCCGGTGGGTCCCGATTTGATTCGGGGCTATCGGGGAGGATACCTTCCCAACGAGCGCCGCGACATCGAGCGCGACCTGCGCGAGGGCCGCCTCCTCGGCGTTGTGACGACCAACGCCCTCGAACTTGGCATTGACATCGGCTCGCTGGACGTGGCGGTGCTGGCGGGCTATCCGGGCACCATCGCTTCCACCTGGCAGCGGGCGGGACGTGCAGGCCGCCGGCAAGACGGGTCAGCGGCCGTGATGGTGGCTTCGAGTGCGCCACTCGATCAGTTTATGGTGCAGAACCCGGAATTTTTCTTCGGCCACTCACCCGAGCACGGCTATGTAAATCCCGACAATCTGCATATCCTCCTGAACCATTTGAAGTGCGCGGCGTTCGAGTTGCCCATTCGAGAGGATGAGAAATTCGGCAAGCTCGAATTGAAGCGACTTTGCGAGCATCTGGAGGAGTTGCACTTTCTCCACCGCTCCGCCGATGGCTGGCACTGGATTTCCGAGAGCTATCCCGCCGATGCCATCAGTTTGCGCTCCGTCTCATCCGACAATTTCGTGATTGTGGACAACACCGCCGAGCCGCGGGTGATTGGCGAAGTTGATTTCACGAGCGCCCTGACGACGGTCCACGAGAAAGCCATTTATTTGCAGGATGGCCAGCAGTATCACGTCGAGCGGCTGGACTACGACGACCGCAAAGCTTACGTCCACCGCGTCGATTCGGAATATTTTACTGACGCAATTTCCTACACCAAAATCAAGATTCTCGAAACGTTCGACTCCGCGCCCTTAGGAGGGTTCACTCCTGCCCCGCCCTCTAGCCCTCGAATGGAGGGGGAGGAAGACTCCCTAAGCAGGGCCCGGGACGCCTCGAATAATCATGGCGAGGTGCAGGTCAACACGCAGGTGGTGGGTTGGAAAAAAATAAAATTCGGGACGATGGAGAACATTGGCTCGGGCCAACTCTCCCTCCCCGAACAGGAAATGCACACCACCTCTTACTGGCTTACCCTCTCGCGTGGCATGCTCGAAAGTCTGCCGTACACCAGCACAGAGCGACAAGATGGCGTGAACGGGCTCGGCAACGCAATGCAGGCGATCGCGACATTGCTCTTGATGTGCGACGCGCGCGACCTGGGAGTGGCGGTCGGCGAAAATGAAGAGCAAAAGGCCGGATCAACTGCCGGACTCGAAAGCCTCCCTTCCGAAACCCCAATTCGGAAATCTCGATCTCAAAATCTCAAACCCCGAAGCCCAATCTTCGAGCCAAACGTCTACTTATATGACAGATATCCCGGTGGAGTAGGTTTCAGCGAACCGCTCTTCCGCATGAGTGCCAGCTTGCTTGCCAATACGAAGAAATTGATTGCGCATTGCCCGTGTCTCGCCGGATGCCCCTCATGCGTGGGCCCCCCCGGCGAGGTGGGCGAAAAAGGGAAAGCGGTGGCGTTGGCGATTTTGGAAAAGGTGTCGGGCGCCGGCGAATAGTTGTCCGCCGTTCATTGTACGCAGAAATCATTACAATCATCGACTCATTGGTCCTTCGATCCACTTGAATGCTCTTTCGCGCTGCGAATGAATAAAGGGCTCGATGAATCAACGGTTCCTTTTTGTTAGACCATGCCGGTGACACATGCACGGGGACATCTTTATTTGATTTACGGAGGAGAATCAAAATGCTAACGAGAACAGCGAAGCTCGGCATGATGGTTGTGATCGCATTGGCAGCAGGTTTGGGCGCGCGAACCGCCGCCAATGCCGCAGACGTTCCATCGACAACCGAGGCAAAGCCTGACGATATTATGGAGAACATCAAGTTTCGCAATCTGGGCCCGGCGATTGCAGGCGGCCGGGTGACGGTTGTCGTTGGAGTACCAGGCCAGCCAAACCTATATTACATCGGCGCGGCGGCAGGGGGCGTTTTTAAGACCATCGATGGCGGCATTTCGTGGAAACCGATCTTCGAAAAGGAGCCCGTTGCTTCCATCGGAGCGGTTGCCCTGGCACCCTCCAACCCAAACCTGATCTGGGTCGGCACCGGCGAGGCGAACATTCGCAACGATGTGGTCACTGGCCACGGTGTTTATTTTTCCCCTGACGCCGGCGCCAGTTGGAAGTTCATGGGCTTGGCCGATGTGGGCCAGATTTCCTCCGTCATCGTCCACCCCACCAACCCAGACATCGTTTACGTAGGGGCTCTCGGGCATGCCTGGGCGCCCAATCCGGACCGTGGCGTTTATCGCACGACGGACGGTGGCAAGACTTGGCAGAAAGTTCTGTTCGTGGACGACAAGACGGGCGTAGGCGATATGATCATGGACCCGGGCAATCCCATGGTGTTGTTCGCAGGAATGTGGCAGGTACAACGATTTCCTTGGGAACTCGTCAGCGGCGGCCCATCCAGCGGCCTTTACCGTTCTACCGATGGCGGCAGCACGTGGAAAAAACTGACCGAAGGCCTTCCCGAGGCGCCGCTTGGCCGAATTGGATTGGCGGCTGCTCCCAGCAATCCCAACCACATCTACGCGCTGGTGGAAGCCAAGAAAGGCAGGCTGTGGGATTCGCATGATCTCGGCGACCATTGGACCCAGGTAAGCGACAACCACATGCTCACGGTTCGCGGGTTCTATTTCTCACACCTGTTTGTGGCTCCGAACAGCGAAGAAAAAATCTACTTCCTTTCCTATCTGATTGCGGAATCCACTGATGGCGGGAAAACCGCCCACCCGATCAGCCGCGGGGTCCATCCCGATCACCACGCCTTGTGGATTGACCCCCAGGATCCCAATCGGTTGATCGAGGGCAATGACGGTGGGGTATATATCTCCTCCGATGCCGGCCAGCACTGGCGCTATCTGGACAACCTGCCGATCGAGCAGTTTTATGCAGTAGCCGCTGACGACCACACGCCCTACAACCTCTGCGGTGGATTGCAGGACAACAACGCCTGGTGCGGGCCCTCCAACAGTCTGGGACGCGGTGGGATTACCGGCTTTGATTGGATGACGGTTGCAGGCGGTGATGGTGAATACGCGGTACCAGCGCCCGGCTCGTCGAGCCTGATTTACGTGGACTCGCAAAATGGCAGCATTGCTCAACTCGACTCTCAAACGGGACTGGCGCGGAGGATTCGGCCTTATCTTGCCGGCGTCGAGGAGTTCCCTCCTTCCGATCTCAAGTACAGGTTCAATTGGACGTCGCCCATCGCGACTTCGCGAACCGATCCCAATGAGGTTTATCTGGGAGCGAATGTATTATTCAAATCCACCGACAGCGGCACACACTGGAACGCAATCAGCCCTGATCTGACGCGAAACGACAAAAGCAAACAAGTCGTGTCAGGCGGCCCCATAGAATATGACATCAGTGGCGCCGAAACCTACGACACGATTTTGTCCATGTCCATTTCGCCGGTCGATCCCAAAGTCATTTGGGTGGGCACGGACGATGGTGTGGTGCAGGTGACGCGCGATGGCGGTGAGCACTGGACCAACGTTTCTGCCAACATTCCCAAGTTACCCGAGTGGGGACGCATCCAACAGATCGAAGCCGGACCTTTTTCCGCGGACACCGCTGATGTTGCCGTGGACTTCCACGAGACAGACGACACCCACCCATACGTTTTCAAGACGCACGACTTCGGCAAGACTTGGGCCGCCATATCGAAGGGCCTGCCGGGGGGCGACCCGGCCCGCGTGGTGCGAGAGGATCCCAATCACCAGGGATTCCTGGTGGTCGGCACGGACACAGGACTGTTCTACTCAACCAACGACGGTGACGAATGGAAACCGCTTAAAAGCGATTTCCCCACCGCTCCGATCTACGATCTGAAATTCATCAAGAGCACGCACGATCTTGTGATCGCCACACACGGCCGCGGCTTGTTTGTGTTGGACAACATTACTCCGCTTGAGGAAATGACGACGCAGATCGCTGCTGAGGACTTTCACTTGTTCCCCATGCTGACCGCGCGTCGTTGGCACATGTGGAATAAGCACGGCTTCAGTTCCGGCGGGTTTACCTCCCCCAACCCACCCGAGGGAGCGAGCATTGATTACTATGCGAAGTCTGAGATCAAAGAGAAGCCAGCGGGACAGGGTGACGAGGGGCAAGGCGGACAGAATCCGGGCATAAGGCCGGACCGGGGACCGGTGAAAATTACGATTGCCGACGCAGACGGGAAAGTTGTGAATACCCTGCACGGGCCGGCCAAGGCGGGATTCAACCGCATGTCCTGGAGTCTGGACTACGAAGGTCCAACAAGGCTGGCGTTCGTCCGTGGGGAGCAGGAGGAAGAAAACCCGTTATTCAATCGCAATGCCGGGCCGCCGGTTGATCCCGGTACTTACAAGATCACAGTGACAGTCAAGGGACAAAGCCAATCTCAAACGGTTCAAGTGGAAGCTGACCCCCGCTTTCACGTGGACAAGTCCGTCTTCGAGGCCCAAACCAAGGCGGCACTGGAGGTGCGAGACGAAGTTTCCGCGCTGAATCGCGCCCTGAACCGCCTGGAAAACTTGCACACGCAAATCGCCGCGTTGGAGAAAGTTCTGCAAGCGAGTGGCGAGGGCAACGAAGAAATGGTTCCGGCCTCCTATCGTCCCGTACTCCAGGAAGCCAAGGCTCTCGACAAAAAGCTGAGAAAAATCGAGACGGATGTTTACAACACTGAAGTTCAACCCGCCGGCGAGGACGACATCCATTATCTCGCGCGCTTCCACGACCGGCTGACTGGGATTATGCGCGGCGCCATGGCAAGCTACGATCAGCCACCGAGCGAAATCGTGCTGGAAGAAATGGCAACGCTGCGCAAAGAACTCGAAACGCATTTGCAGGAGTTCAATAATTTCCTCAAAACAGATGTGACGGCCTTCAACAAAATGGCCTTGGAAAAGGGCGCCAATACGCTTTTCGCAGGTGATACCATTGAACTGAAGGGCCGAGCTACCCAGGCAGCGGGCGCAGCCCAGGGTGGAGGCGAAACCAGCTCCGACACCGAGTGAGAGGCAAGAATCTAAGGTTTAAGCGCATCGCTGTTGGCCAGGTATTCACCTGCCGCTCCGGGTCTACTCTGTCCCGGAGCGGCGGTTGACTTTTAGCGGCAATTCATAGTTCGATGGTCAAGGACGAATGAACCTCGAGGAAAAACTCGCTCAGCTCAAGAAAGCCGCTCAAAAAAGCAACTCGGACGCGGAACTCGAGCGCCAGCTTGAGTACCTGCAGCGCATGGAAGTTAGGACTCTGCCTCGCTGGCCCCTGCCCGCGCACCGCGTGCCCAAAGGAATTGAAGCTTATGTTGACGGGCGCGCGGATACGAACACACATGGTGAGTATTTTTCTGCACGCCAAACGCTTCCGTTTGGAAGGCCTTACGGCAAGCTGCGAATCGGCGACCTTTCAACGGCCGACCTGGCACCTTTGAACTTGTTCCTGGGAAGCGCCACTCTCCCGGAACCTTCCCGTTTGATGTTTCTCGACACTGAGACCACTGGCCTGGCGGGTGGAACGGGGACGTGCGCCTTTCTCATCGGACTGGGTGCCGTTGAGGGCTCACAATTTGTTGTAAGACAATTTTTTCTTCGAGATTATCCTGAAGAAAAGGCTATGCTCGCCGCGCTAGCCGACGCGCTTAAAACTCATGAAGGCCTGGTCACGTTTAACGGAAAAACATTTGATATTCCACTCCTCGAAACGCGATACGCCCTGGCGCGCATGAAATCGCCCTTTACGCGCCTTCTTCACTTGGACCTACTGCACCCCGCTCGACGGTTGTGGAAACTGCGGCTCGAGAGTTGCCGGCTTGGCCATCTGGAGAGTGAAGTTTTGGGCGTGCACCGGGAGGGAGATGTGGAGGGGTCGGAAATACCATCCATTTATTTTGACTATTTGTCCACTGGAGACGCGCGCGGATTGCAGCCGGTTTTTTACCACAACGCCCTGGACATCGTTTCACTCGCTGCGCTCACCGTGGAATTGTCGAGCGTGGTGGGAGCCTACACGTCTGGGCAACCTCGCGCGTCGCATACTCAGGCAGCATCAGTTACTTCGAGCATCGACCTCTTCAGCCTCAGCCGGATCTTCGAGCGCTCGGGGTCGCATGAATTGTCCCTGTCCGTCTGCCGGCAGGCGCTGGAGGCCGGCCTTCCACAAACCATCGAGACTCAGGCTTTGTGGCAGCTGGCGTCACAACACAAGAGGCGGCGCGAACACGACCGGGCTGTGGAACTCTGGTTGGAATTAACCCGGCGCGAGGTTCCGCTGGCCATTCGGGCCTTTGAGGAGCTTGCCATCTACTACGAACATCGCCAGCGCGATGCCCGAACGGCACTGGAATACGCCGAGCGCGCGGTCAGGCATGGAAACTCGACGCCGGGATCAGCCCAGCACAAGAAGTTTTCGCATCGCGTGAAGAGATTGCGGAAAAAAGTTGGAGGGAAAGAAAAGAGGCTTGCACTTTAGCGGACCAACATCGGCCATGCCATTGCCGATTTCCAAGAGCAATAGCTTAAAGGCTAGTCATCTGACATTTCGTCGGCGGACAGTGATTTGAAAACAACCGGCTTCTCCTCCACGCTCTCCTGCCCGTTGTCTGGATTTACGGTGATGGTTTGGAGATCTCCCACCAGCCGGAGATAGTCCTCGTCTTTTTCCTCGCGGCCTGACCCGCGCGCGATTTCCCCGCTGAACCGGTAGTATTTTTGGTGGATCTTTGCGGTCTTGAATTCCACGTGGTTGCTCTTCCGCATGCCAATCGTGATGACAAAACTCAGGACAGTGTCGGACTCTTCGTCATTCTGGTAGGCATCAATCTGGCCCTTCAGCTTCCCTTCTTCCTCATGGATCAGGATCGTGTCATCAGGGCCCACGAAATGGAATTCTGTATTGATTTCGTCGATTTCATTCTTGGCTTGCCGCGCTCCTGACCGGCTGGGTGCTCCCAAGGCCAATGGGACAAGAAGGGCTAGAAAAACACACGTCCAATGCTTAGTCCAAAGAGGGGGCGTGGTACGCCTTTGCAGATAGAACACTCCGCACATCGGATCGACCTTCTCCCTTTCAAAGTGTCGGAAAGCTGAGCGCTCCCCCATTCATGGGATGCAATCCCCGCACTGAAAGAACACATCAAGTTTATCTTCACCTGTATCGCGCGGCAAGCTGGAGGCCGGCGGACTCTTTGGAGAGCATTTCCAAGCGGCTTTAATAGAGGTCTGCAGGGGAGAAGAGCCTACCTTTCTGCACGCTTGTAGCATCCCAGGACTCGCAGGAAATTTGTAACTTCCTCCAAATGGGCCAACGCTTTGGCACTGCGCTCCTCCTTGAGGGTTCCGTGGAAATCCACGTAAAAGAAATACTCGAAGGGTCGGCCGCGCAGGGGACGCGACTCCATCTTGGCCAAATCGATGTCCCGCAGGGCGAAGACGCTGAGACATTTGTAGAGGGCTCCGGGAACATTGCGCGTGGAAAAGACGATAGAGATTTTGTTGGCGTCTTTGGCCACGGTACTCTTCTTGGAAAGCAAAAGAAATCGAGTGAAATTTTCGCGATGGTCTTCGAGGTGCGTCTTCAGGATTCGCGCGCCATACACAGAGGCCGCCGTCCGGCTGGCGATAGCCGCCCCTCCCGCGATGCGCCTCTCAGCCAGCATCTTAACGCTCCCTGCCGTGTCATAGAACGGAACTTTCTCAACCCGCGGATGTGTGGCAAAAAACCGGCTACATTGTGCGAGTGCCACGGGGTGTGAGTAAACCTGGCGTAGATTGGGGAGTGTTGCCCCGGGGAAAGCAATCAAATTGTGCACGACGCGCAAGTTAACTTCCGCTACGATGTGCAGGTGATTCTCAAGCAGCAAATCGTAATTCTCGTACACCGAGCCGGCGAGAGTATTTTCGATGGGCACCAGGCAATACCGTGCCGCCCCACTCGCCACACTGTGAAACGTGGCGGAAAAAGTTTCACGGGGCAAAACGCGAATCCGCCGGCCCAGCAGTTTGTAGGCCGCCTCTTCGCTGAACGACCCTCGTTCTCCTTGAAATGCTACGGTTGGGTTGGCCATGAGTCTCGGTTCTTCCCGATCCTGAAACTGAGCTTGGTGGAAGCTCAATCCTGGAGAGGTGATCTTGTGTCACCCGGAATCTCGAACGTCTGAGAGCCGACGAATCAAGTAGTGCCCAGGAGCCCGCGGAAAAAAAAGTCTGAGTAAGTTTGGGCAATTTCGTTTTGCTTGATTGGCCCGTCAGGCCGGTACCACTGGTAGAGCCAGTTGATGATTCCGAGCAGGGCAAATGCGGCCGTGCGAGGGTCCAGCAACGGTTTGCCGCCCTTTTGGTCCTGGACGGCCGCGATCAAACCCTCGAGATAGTGAATATACTCCCGCTTCCTCGCGTTGATCTTTTTGTGCAGCGCTCCCTTGAGTGACCGATTCTCGTGGAGGATCACGGTGATTTCAAGGTCGCGCGCACGCACTATTAAGTCGATGTGGCCGATGATAGTCTGGCGAAGTTTCTCGCGCGGGTCCGCAATATTTTTCACTTTGTCCAGAACCGTCTCCTGCAAAATATCCATCCCGTAATTCATGATCTCGTAGAGCAGGTGGTCTTTGCTCACGATGTGATGGTAAAGGCCGGCCTTGGTGAGCCCCACGGCGCTGGCAATGTCCTGCATGGAGGCGCCATCGTACCCCTTTTCATAAAACACTCGTGCGGCGATCCGACAAATTTCCCGGAGCTTTTGTTTGGCTTCCTCGGTATGGGCCATGCGTTGAGAACTCGATTGCTTGCTCGCCGGGCAGTGTACCACACTAGATGAAAAGTAGAGGGTCTTATGCAAAGAACTTGCGGCGGGATCTTGCGGTCAATTCAGACTTTCTTGAAAAAAATCTGGTGCGGAAGGGGGGACTCGAACCCCCACGGTCTTGCGACCGTCAGCCCCTCAAGCTGGTGCGTCTGCCAATTCCGCCACTTCCGCACTTGGAGGCTTGGAAAGCCCTTTGACTCGCCCGCTGTGGGCGCGAGATCCACGTTCTCTATTTCTTTGCCGGAGCCGGGGTGGCTGTGCCTGGAGTCACCGGAGGCGGCACCAACGGATTTGAGGTCGCCGGGGCATTCTTGGCCGGCTCAGTCTTAGCCGGCACGGCCTTGCCGGGCGTCTCCAACATCGAGCCTCCAATGCGCTTGGTGGCCCACACCGAAAGTGAGATGGAGGTTGCGGCGAAGATGATGGCCAGCACCCAGGTGATTTTCGCCAAAGTGGAAACCGCCCCTCGAGGGCCGAACGCGGCCTGGCTGACACCACCAAATGCCGCGGTAATGTCCACATTCTCTCCACCCTGAATCATCACACCCAGGATGAGCAAAAAGCAGACCAAAATATGAAGCACCATGACGGCAATAACCATTATTCCCTCTTATGAGTGACGAAAGTTTTTAAGCCTGCGGAAAATTGACGAGAGCCGAAAACGAATCCGCTTTCAGACTGGCGCCGCCCACCAGCGCCCCATCAATTTCTTCCTGGCTCATCAATCCGCCGACGTTATCCGGCTTAACGCTGCCGCCGTAAAGAATCCTCAACTGGATTGCCGCTTCGTCGCCAAACTGTTTGCGCACAAGCCCGCGCAGGAGGCGATGACTTTCGGCCGCCATTTCCGGCGTCGCCGTGCGCCCCGTGCCAATAGCCCACACAGGTTCGTAGGCTAATATGATACGGGAAATCTCCGGGGGGGTCAATCTTCGAAAACCACCTTCGAACTGACGTTCCAGCACCTTCTGCGTGTCGCCCGCTTCGCGCTCCTGCAGCGTTTCCCCCACACACACGATGGGCAGAAGCTGGGCTGCCAAAGCGGCCTTCAGTTTTTTGTTCACCTCCTCATCAGTCTCCGCGTGATCGTGCCGCCTCTCGGAGTGCCCGATGATGACGTGGGTGCACCCGGCGTCCCAAAGCATGGCCGGTGAGATGTCGCCGGTATGCGCGCCTTCCTTGTCCCAGTGGCAGTCCTGGGCAGCGATGGCGATGTTGCTGCCGCGGAGCACGTCTGCCACCGCTCGCAGCGCCGTGAAGGGGGGTGCGACCACAATCTCACAGTGGTCGACCCTGGCGAAACGCGAGCGGAGGTCTTTCACAAACTCCACCGACTCACCGATTGTTTTGAACATCTTCCAATTGCCGGCAATTACGGGTTTTCTCATTTGATTATCCGCGGTTCACATGTAGCCGATGGGGAGTGGCCGGATTAGCTGGCGCAACTTATAACATGCAACCTGCCATCTACTTTTTCTCCGTGAGGGCTTCCACGCCGGGAAGCGCCAAGCCGGAGAGGAATTCCAGGGTCGCGCCGCCTCCTGTGGAGATGTGGCTGATTTGAGAACCGACTCCGGCCTTTGCCACCGCGGCAACGGAATCGCCTCCACCCACAATGGAGAGCGCGGAAGAAGCCGCCACAGCGCGCGCGATGGCCAGAGTGCCCTCGGCAAACTGGTCAATTTCAAACACGCCCATCGGCCCGTTCCAAACGATGGTCTTAGCCGCTGCGATGTCCTTGGCGTATTCAGTGCGGGTCGCGGGTCCAATGTCGACACCCATCCGTTCGGAAGGAATGGACCGAGTATTCACCACCGCGGGGGGAGAGGCTGCATCCAACTTCGCCGCCACCACGTGGTCGATAGGCAAGAGCAACTTGATGCTGCGCCGCTCGGCAAATTGCAAGAGCTCGCGGGCCAGATCCAGTTTGTCTTCTTCCACCAGCGACATCCCGGTGGGAACGCCCTGGGCTTTCAAAAAGGTGTACGCCATCGCTCCGCCGATTAGGACAGAATCCGCGTACCGCATCAACGCTTGAAGCAATTCGATTTTGTCGGAAACCTTGGCGCCGCCCACGATGGCCGTGTAAGGCCGCTCGGGATTCCCAACCGCCTTGCCCAAGTACTCAAGTTCGCGCTCCATCAGCAGGCCTGCGGCGCTGGGCGAAAGGAAGCGGGTAATCCCGACAGTGGAAGCGTGTGCGCGGTGCGCCGTCCCGAAAGCATCGTTGACGTAAACCTCTGCCAGCTTCCCCAACTGGCCTGCGAAGTCGGGATCGTTCTTTTCCTCTTCAGCGTGGAAGCGGAGGTTTTCGAGGAGCAAGATGTCGCCGTCGTGGAGCGCCGCCACCAGCTTTTCTACTTCCGCCCCCACGCAGTCCGGAGCAAAGCCCACCGGCTTGGAGATCAACTTGGAGAGCCGCGCCGCAACCGGCTGCAAACTGTATTTGGGATCGGACTTGCCTTTCGGCCTTCCCAGATGCGAAGCCAGAATCAGGCGCGCCCCGTGGTCGAGCGCGTACTGAATGGTGGGCATGCTGGCTCGAATGCGCGTGTCGTCTGTGATCTCCCCCTTGTCGTTCATGGGGACGTTGAAGTCCACCCGCATGAAAAGGCGCTTGCCTTTCAGCGCGAGGTCGCGAATGGAAAGTTTAGCCATGGAAAGATTGCTCGGCGTCCAATGTCCATGGTCATGGGCAGTATGCCATTGACAGCGGACAAATTCCAAATTAGAGATTCTTGCCTACAAACTTGACCAGGTCAATGACGCGGCACGAATACCCCCACTCATTGTCGTACCACGCGTTCACCTTGACGCAAGTCCCGTCAATCACCTTGGTGTATCCGGCATCGACGACGGCCGAGAACGGGTTGCCCCGGTAATCGACAGAGACCAGTTCCTCCTCGGTGTAATCGAGGATGCCCTTCAGAGGGCCGAGAGCCGCTTCTTTGAATGCGCTGTGCAACTCTTCAGTGGTTGTCGCCTTTTCGACGAACGCAACCAAATCCACCAGCGAAACGTTGGGCGTCGGAACGCGCATCGAGTAGCCGTCGAGCTTTCCTTTCAGCTCCGGAATGACCAGACCCAAAGCTTTGGCCGCCCCTGTCGTGCTCGGGATTATGGAGAGACCCGCGGCGCGCGCCCGGCGTAAATCTTTGTGCGGGAAGTCCAGAATGCGCTGGTCGTTGGTGTAAGAGTGAATGGTGGTCATGGAACCGTTCTTGATTTTAAAGTTCTCGTGGACCACTTTAGCCACTGGCGCCAGGCAGTTGGTGGTGCAAGACGCGTTGGAAATAATGTGGTGTTTGGCCGGGTCGTAATTCTTATCATTGACCCCCAGCACTATCGTGATGTCCTCATTTTTGGCGGGGGCTGAGATGATGACTTTTTTCACCGAGCCCTTTAAATGCTTTTTGGCATCCTCCGCGTTGGTAAACAATCCAGTGGATTCCACCACAACCTGCGCGCCGAGGGAAGTCCAGTCGATGGTCGCCGGGTCCTTCATCTTGAAAACCCGGATCGTCTTGCCATTCACCGTGAGGCTGTCTTCACCATAGGTAACTTTGGCGCTGAGGTTTCCCAGTACAGAATCGTATTTCAACAAGTGGGCGAGGGTCTTCGGATCCGTAATGTCGTTGACGGCCACGATATCGATGCCCGCATCCTGCATCGAAGCCCGATAAATATTTCGTCCGATTCGTCCAAACCCATTTATTCCTACCTTAACCGGCATAGTAACGTCCTCCAATCCATCTCTCTCAAGATTTATGAATATTCACATGTTAGGTGGCCGAAAGAACGAAGTCAAACTTAAATTCCATTTGGGATTGGAAAGGTACATGGTATCCCCCCTGTGGAGTTGAAGTGTATAAGTGAGAAGAGGAGGAGGGAGGTGGCTGCCTTGGTGGGGGGGGACCAAGGCAGCGCGGCGCGAGTAAAATCGGTCGCCCATGTGCCCCGACACCTATTACGACCAGATCCGCGAAATGAAGAAACCCTTTAACCATCGTCTTCGCTTGGTTGACTACGCCCGTGCGCACGGCCTGAAGGCCGCTGCTCGGCAGTTCCACACCACTCTGCGCACTGTCCGCAAGTGGGTGCGTCGACATGCCGAGCAAGGCGTCCAGGGACTCGAAGAACGCGCGCGCGCCCCCCACTCCTGTCCGCACAAGATTCAAGGTGAGCTCGAAGCGCAGGTGGTGGCGCTGCGTCGCCAGTTGCCCACCTTCGGAGCCCAACGCTTGAAACGCGAATGGGATCTCCCCCTCAGCCACGTGGCCATTCACCGCATCTGGCGGCAGCACGATCTGGTTCATCCTCGCCGGCGAAAACATCAGCGCAAGCAGGACCTGGCCGCGCTCAAACGAACTTGGGCTCTGTTCCAACAGATCTCCGCCGACACCAAGGACCTCGACGATATCCCGCATTATTAGCCTCAAATGAAAGCTCGCGGTTTACCCCTCATCCAGTACACCGCCCGCGAGGTCCGCAGTGGCCTCCAATTTCTCGCCTATGCTTCACGCCGCTCCGCCGCGGCCAGCGCCCTATTTGCTCAACGCATCCAGACCCACCTGCAACGTTGCGGCCTCAACTTGAAAGACGTGACCTGGCAAACTGACAACGGCGGTGAATTTATCGGCCAACTTCAGAAAGACGGCTCCCGCTCCGGCTTTCCCGCCGCCGTCACTTACTTCGGCTCCCAACACGAGCGCATCCCGCCCGGTGCCCACACCTATCAGAGCGACGTGGAAACCGTCCATCGCCTCATCGAAGATGAATTCCTGGACCTGGAAACTTTCCACAGTCGCGCCGACTTTATGGCCAAGGCTTCGCTCTATCAGCTCTATTTCAATTTGGCCCGCCCCAATTCCCATAAAGAATATCTCACCCCTTGGGAGATCATTCACCAACTCCATCCTCGACTCCCTCTCGATACTTGCTTGCTTCCTCCCGTCTTCCTCGATTATCGTCTCAACCCACAGGGGGGATACCATGTACCTAGATATCCCTCTCAGCGTGCGCGGGTTCTCAGACTACGCAGGATCGGACAGTCCACTCGCGTTTAGCGTGGTTGTCGTGTTGCCTTCCTCCCTTCGGAACGGAGTCGGCATCCTGTTCCATCGCCTTTTCGAAGCTCAATAGCCCGGCCCACCGATACCTCTGTCTACGCTTCAAGCGATATCTCGCGACATCACCTGCAAGACTCGAGGCCAGGATGGATTCGCTGCTCTCCTTTCCTGTAGGGCTCTTTCATCCCCTACAACATGCCGGTTTATCCCGGCGCTCTCCGAGGGGGCGAC
>JBGPCF010000110.1:0-22586 GCA_041481635.1 Terriglobia bacterium
AACCATTTGCGGTTCTGGTCATTGGCGGCCACGGCGATTTTTTGCGGCAACAGGTAGTTGCGCCCGTAGCCGTCCGCGACCTTGATGATCTGTCCGCGATTTCCGAGTTTCTCGATGTCCTTGAGTAGAATCACTTCCATTTGAGTTCCCCTTGATGGATGAAGATTGGAGCCCTGGCCCCTCGCCGATTTTCGAATTCGCGGCTGAGCGTAGGCCTAAACAGCCGCGGCGAAGGGGAGCAGAGCAATGTTCCGGGCGCGCTTAATCGCTGTGGTCAGGGCGTGCTGATGCGACGAGCACGTGCCCGTGAGCCGGCGTGGGAGAATCTTGCCCCGCTCCGCCACGAACTGCCCGATCAGCTTCACGTCCTTATAGTCGATGACGTCGATTTTCTCGTCGCAGAACTTGCAGACCTTGCGGCGACGGAAGTATTGCTTGCGCGGCCCTCCGGGAGGGCCTCCGCCTTCGCGCCTCGGGCCTGAACTGGGGCGTCCTGAGTTCCTTGGATTTCCTCTGGGTGCTGGCATGTTTTATGACTCCTTTAAGCTTGAGGGTGTTGCTCTTCCGTCTGTTGGGGTGCGCCAGGCATGGATTGCGGCGGGGCGGCGGGTTTGGATTTCGGCCGCTTGGCTTCCCTGGCCGCACGTTGCGCCTTGAATTTTTCCGCGCGCTTCAGTTCTTCATCGATCCGCACGGCGAGAAACTTGATGACTGAATCGGTGACTCCCAGGCGGCGCTCCAGTTCCTTCACCGTGTCGCCCGTACCTTCCAGAAGGAAGAGAATGTAGTGTCCATCCTGGTGGCGGCCTACTCGATAGGCGAGCCGGCGCCGTCCCATCCGGTCCACCTTTTCGATCTTCCCGCCCGCACCGGCCACTACTCCTTCAAATTGGGTGACCAGTTTGTTCAACTCTTCTTCTTCGATATCTGGACGAACAATAAAAATAATCTCGTATTTACGCATGAAACCTCACGACTGCGTTGTTGAATTCCGCCGATTAAAGCGGTTCATTGCTTTGTGCACGCCTTCTCTCAAGATAATTCGGACAGCTTCCGATGAGCGGTCAATCATCTCCAAAACGGTTTGCATGTCAGCCTTGCGGAACCGCCCCAGGACATATGAAACCCTGTCCTCGGTTGGAACCTCCGGTTGAGCGCCCATGCGGACACGAACAAATTCATCGGAACCCAGCGCGCCGATGATGGACTTCAATCCGTTATGCCCGCCCGCGCTGCCCGCCGGCCTGACTCGAAGTGAGCCCAGCGGAAGGTTGACTTCATCCACCAGGACAATCAAGTCTTCGACGGGGAGGCTGTATTTCCCAAGCAACCGGGCCACTGCCATCCCACTCAGGTTCATGTAAGTCTGCGGCTTGCCGAGAATTACAGGAACACCTTCAATCTCCGTCGGAGCCGTCAACGCCTGCGCCTCACGGCGCGTGACTTCCACGCCGCAATCTTCGGCCAGGCGGTCCACCGCCATAAAACCCAAATTGTGCGGCGTCAGGTGGTACTCGTAACCGGGGTTGCCGAGACCCACAATCAGTTTCAAGCCGCCTCTTCCCAGGCATCCAGAGCCAGTCTATTCGGGCACCGCCCGTTATTCCTTTTTGCTCTCTTTCTTTGGTTCCCGATTTCCTTGTTTTTCCTTCTTGCCTTCCTTGCTTTCCTCGGCCTCCGCTTCGCCTTCCTCGCCTTCGACTTCGGCCTTGCCCTTGCGAATGACTTCGGGCTCGGCGGGCGTGGCTTCCGCAACTTCAGTCGCAGGCTTCTCCTCTTCCACCTTGATGATCACCACGTGTGCCACCACGCGATGGGGATCCGTCAATACTTTCACCTTCGGGCCCAAGGGGAGATCCGAGACGCGCAGGTTCTTCCCGATGGTCAGTGGAGTTACATCGATGGTGATATGTTCCGGGATGTCGTCGGGGAGACATTCCACTTCCACCTCGCGCAACATGAATTCAAAAATCCCGCCTTGCACCTTCACGCCCTGAGCCTCGCCCGTGATGTGGATGGGCACCTTCAATTTCAGCTTGGTGTCGCGCGCCACGCGAACCATGTCCACGTGCAGCAGCGTCCCGGTCACCGGATCCACGGACCAATCGCGGAGCATCACGCGCGCCGGGGCCTTGCCTTTGATTTCGAGATTGAATATGGCGTTGTGTCCGGACTCGGACTGCAAGATGGAGAGAATTTTGCGCGGCTCAACCGCCAAGGGGATAGCCGGCCCCTGGTCACCGTAAACGATGGCGGGCACGCGCCCGTTTCGCCGCAGGCGCCGGGAGGCATTCTTTCCAAATTCTTCGCGGGGTTCCGCGTCAATCGTCAATGCTTGGGACATATCCGTTACTCCTTGCCTTCTTGACCGTCTTCCCGACCGGCCTCAGATGAACAGCTTGCTCACTGAGGTTTCGTCGTGGATGGATTTGATGGCGTTGGCCAGCAGAGGGCCTACGCTCAATGTGTTAATCAATTTGCAGCCCTGGCCCTCGCGCGAAAGCGGGATCGAATTGGTCACCGCCACTTGTTCGAGTGCCGAATGGGAAATTTTATTGATCGCGTCGCCCGCAAAAACACCGTGCGTGCAACTGGCAAACACCTTCGTGGCGCCTTTATCGAGCAAAGCTTTGGCGCCGCGCACCAGCGTCCCACCGGTGTCAATCATGTCATCGACAATCAAGCAGGTTTTGCCCTTGACGTCGCCGATCACGTTCATCACCTCAACCACGTGCGCGTCTTCCCGGCGTTTATCGATAATGGCCAGCGGAGCCTTTAATTTCTTGGCGAAGGCCCGCGCCCGTTCCACACCGCCCGGGTCGGGTGATATCACGACGACGTCCCTGAGTTTCAGCGTCCTGAAATATTTCACGGTCACCGGTGTCGCGTAGAGGTGGTCCACAGGAATATTGAAATAACCCTGAATCTGGCTGGCGTGCAGGTCGAGCGCGAGCACGCGGGTGGCGCCCGCCGAGGTCAGCAAGTCCGCAACCAGTTTGGAAGAAATGGGCACGCGCGGGCGGTCTTTGCGGTCCTGCCGCGCGTAGCCGTAGTAAGGCATCACGGCGGTAATCCGGTTGGCGGAGGCGCGCCGGAACGCATCCAGCATAATCAGGAGTTCCATCAAATGCTCGTTCACCGGGCTGCACGTGGGCTGGATCACAAAGACATCCGCGCCACGAACGTTTTCCTGAATCTGAAGCCGGACCTCGCCGTCGGGGAAGCGGTCCACGTTGGCTCTGCCCACGGGCACGCCGAGGCAAGCGCAAATCTCCCGGGCCAGGGCCGGGTGCGCGTTTCCCGTGAAAACCTTCAGCGTATGCCGGACGTGATTGGCCATCGTCGCATCCTTGCTATTTCAATTTCGATCCGTAGATCGTCAAACCTGGCTGGGAGGCCTGGATTCGAACCAGAGTTCCATGCTCCAAAGGCATGTGTCCTACCACTGGACGACCTCCCAACACGCAAATCAAAACATGAGGCGTTCGTACTCGTCCCGGGGAAGGGTCCTTGTCCTGAAAACCTGCCATCCGGCAGGAATGAATTTCAATGCACGAGCGAGTTTGGGAGCGGAGTCAAAGACGGCGAAGACAGCAGAACCACTACCCGTGAGGGAGGCTGTTTCGGCTCCGGCCTGGATGAGCTGGGCTTTCAAGCGCGCCAGCTCTGGCCACCTCGCGAAAACGACTTGCTCGAAATCGTTTTCGGCCGGTCCCCAAGATTCCAGGGAAAGATGTGGCCACGCACCAAACGCATCGATTTTAGAGTTTTCGAATCGTTTTGTCAATTGTGAACTCGGGCGCCGGTCCAGGTCACGGAACGCTTCCGCGGTTGAAACGGAGAACCGGGGGAAAATCACCAGACCCTTCCGGCGTGGAAGATCCCAGAGGGGATAAACCTCTTCGCCGCGCCCGCAGCCCAGCACTCTCCCTCCCCAAAGGAAAAGCGGAACGTCGGAGCCGAGCTGAGCGGCCAGCTTGAGTTGCGTCGCGAGATCCAGACGATTGCCCGTCATGCGCTCGAGGCCCATCAGCGTGGCTGCCGCGTCACTGCTCCCGCCACCCAGTCCAGCCCCCGACGGGATACTCTTCCGCAACACGACAAAGACGCCGCCCGAGTAGTTGCGTGCGCGCCTCCAAATCTCGCACGCTTTGTAAACCAGATTTTGGCGACCGCTAGGAATGGCGGGATTATCGCACTCCACCTGAATATTTTTCCCGGTTCTTGGGAGTGAAATGATCAGCAGGTCGTGCAGCGCGATGGTTTGATAAATGGTGAAAAGACCGTGATAGCCGTCGGACCGCAGGCCGCGGACCTTCAGCCCCAGGTTAATCTTCGCAAAGGCACAAACGCGAATGGAGGGTGTCAAGACGATTGCGGGAGGAGTCTGGAACTTGGAAAATGCTCCACGCAGTGAGTCTCCCTCACCTCACTGCAAGCCCCAATGATCTCTAGTCTTTCGGGCCCGACTTTCCCTGGGCTATGGTTCGCTTCAACTCGTCGAGATCCTTTTGAAGCTTGGCCGCCTGGTCGGCATCGAAGTCACCGCCCATTGCTTTGGGCCATTCCTTGAGAGCTTGCTCCCACTGCTGCGCCGCCTCCACCTTTTTCCCCATGCGAAAATAAAGGCGGCCCAAGTGCTCCTGAACCGTGGGATCGCCGGGAATCTTTTGCACGGCTTTCTCGAGCGGCCCCTGGGCCAGATCGTAACGGTTCATTTTGTAGTAGGCCCATCCCAGGCTGTCCAAATATGCGCCGTTGTTGGGCTCGACCTCCAGCGCCTTCTGGATATATTTCACTGATTCTTCTAGCCGCACCCCGCGGTCAGCCAGCATGTACCCAAGATAATTGGCTGCTGGAGCGTTGAGAGGGTCGGCCGCCAGCACCTGCTTGAATTGCTCTTCAGCGAGGTCCCATTTTTTCTGCCGCTCGTAAATCGAGCCCAGCATAAACCGGGCCACCTGCTGGTCCTCAGGTTTGGGCGCGACCGCGATCGCCTTGTTGGTCGCCGCTTCCGCCTCGGGATAGCGCTTGGCCTGCGAATAAATCTGGGCCATCGAGAGATAGATTTCAGAGTCAATGGGGCTGCCTGTGGTCATGCCCTGCAGTTGCTGGATGGCTTCGTCCACATGGCCCTGCTCGCCCAGGAGCGACGCGCGAAGGCGGCGCAGCGGCTTGTCACTGGGGTATTTTTGGACTGCAGCTTCAGCGGCCGCCAGGGCTTTCTCCGGCTGCCGGCTCAATCGAAGCGTCTCAATAATCAATCCCTCGCCGCGCGGCGCCTGGTCCTTGCCCAAAGCTTCAACCTGCCTGAACGCCGCGATGGCCTGATCAAATTTTTCCTGCGACCGGTAAATCATTCCCAGGCGCTCGAGAAAAATGGCGCGGTTGTTGGCTTCGCCCAACGTATACTGGCCCTGCGGTTTCTCGGTTTGTTTCAGGAGTCCCTGCAGGATTTCTATCGCCTTATCTTCGTTCCCTGCCGCGTCCTCCAGCATAGCTTGCTGGAAGGGAATCTCAGCGCTGTCCTGAACGAGCGTTTTAGCGCGCTCGAGTTCCTGGCGCGCTGCGTCAAAATGTCCTTCTTGCCGGTCAATCTGGGCCAGGCGCAGATAAGTTTGCCCATTCTCCGGGTCCGCCTTCAGGATCTTCCGCAGCTCCTCCCGCGCCATGTCCGTCTTGCCGGCGTCCAGCAAGGCTTCCGCGTAAGCCCGGCGAATGTCCTGGTTGTCGGGGTCTCGTCCCAGAGCTTTTTCAAACGTGGCCCGTGCGTTGTCCGATTGATGAGCCTGGCTGTAAGCGTAGGCCAGCATGCCCAGCAGCGGGCCGTCCATGTCGCTATCCGGAATCTTGGTGAGCAGGTCGATAGCTTGCGCGTAGTCACCCTGATCGGTGTAAAGCTGCGCGAGGCTGGAGAGCGCGTTCCGGGAAGACGGGTCGGAGGTCAGGATTTTCTTGAAGGCCAATTCCGCCTTGGCGGGTTCATTGTTCAACTTGTAGAGACGGCCCAGGATGACGTAAGAATCCGTGTCGGCAGGATTCAACTTGGTAAGGGCTTCGAAATGGTCGATGGCTTTATGCAGGCTTAGCTTCGCCGCGGTGTCCGGTTGGGCTTCGCCGAGGTTGCGCAGGTAAATGTGGCCGAGCAGACGGTGCGCATCTTCCTGGTTCGGATTAATTTTCAGAACGGCTTCAGCCTCGCGGACTGCGTCGGCAATACGGCTGATCCGCCAGTAAAGGTCGGCCAGTTCGACTCGCAGGAAAAGCGAATCGGGGTCGGCTTCCATGGCCTGCTTGTATTCGGAAATAGCCCGGTCAACGTAATCGCTGCGGTTGTAAATCCCCGCCAGCTCCTTGAAGCGCCTGGCCAGCATATAGTGGTAATAAGCCCGCCCGTGGTCCGGCTCCGCCGAAGTGTTCTGGCTCGAAGTCTGGGGCGAGGTCTTCGGGGGGGTGTCTTGAGCACTCCAAGCCCCGGTTACGCCGACCAAAAATAAGATGATTCCCGCAGTGATTCTCTTGCTGAGTGTTGACATGAAACTCCTGATCTGCTCGTTCTCTTATTGGAAATTATTGCACACGGGTCAGGCCCTGTAAAGACGAGGAGCCCCTCTTCATGATTGGCGTGAACCCTTTCCTATTCTCGCACGCGCGAGGCCGTTTGTCTTGCTCCAACTGCCCCCGCATTGGATAAGAGGGCATAAACCATTCCAAGGTTGCCAACGGAGAAGTGTCAGGGCTTGCCAATCACTCGCTCTCCGGCGTAATCTGCCAGAACCCTATGGCGCGCAAAGTACTTGGAGTGATACCGGCACGGCTCGAATCCCAGCGCATGCCGCGCAAACCCTTGCAGCCCATTTGCGGCCAGCCCATGATTGCGTGGGTCTACACGCGCGCCCGCCGGGCGGCATGCCTTGACCAACTCGTGGTCGCCACCGATTCGGAAGAGATTATGGATTTCTGCCGGAAATCCAATATTCCAGCCCAAATCACATCCTCCGCCCATCACTCTGGGACGGATCGGGTGGTGGAGATTATGTCGCGCGAACCGGCGGACATCTACGTGAACATTCAGGGAGACGAGCCGATGGTAACCGCCATGCATATCGAGTTGCTCCTCGAACCGTTTGGTAAATCGCCCCTCACCCAAGTTTCAACTCTCAAAGTCGCGATGAGCGCCGAGGCAGCCCGCAGCCCGCACAACGTGAAGGTGGTGACGGATGCGGAAGGTCGCACGCTTTATTTTTCACGCGCACTGATTCCCCATGATCGCGATGGCACTGGCGTGGTGCAGTACTACAAACACCTGGGCATTTACGCGTACACGAGCGCAGCGCTTGAAAAATTCCACGCCCTGCCGCCCTCACCCCTCGAATTGCTGGAAAAACTCGAGCAATTGCGTTTCCTCGAAAACGGCATTCCCATTCATGTCGTCGAAACCGCCCAGGACACGATCGGGGTCGATACACTTGAGGATCTGCACAAAGTGGAGGAATTCTTTCGCCGCACGGGCGTCGAAGGCAATCGCAAGTAATTCGGCCGGTGCTACTTCTCGCCCACAATATATTTGCAACCGGCGGGGCCCATACGGGCCGAGTGGACGGCGAGCGCCGGAACGTCACATCGGTCTCCCGCTTTGTAGGTGTGGGTCTCGCCCTCGGAGGTCAACGTCATTTCACCTTCCAGAATGATGTGCGCGGTGGTTCCTGGATGGGTGTGATCGGAATAAAAAGCGTGCAGGTGGTCCGCCCAGGTGAATATGTGCGCAAACCCTTCCTCGCGTAATTTCTTTTCCCATTCCTTCGCAGTCATTTATTGGTTCTCCGGAATTCTCTTCAACTGGCTGTTGCTCTATTCCGCGTTCCCAACGTAAGCTACTTAGGTCTTCAACCTCAGGAGGGATTATAGATGAGCACAACGATTCAAGGTAAGGTTGCCGTCGTCACTGGCGGCACTCGAGGAATCGGATATAGCATCGCAAAGGCATTGCTGGCGGCAGGCGCCAAAGTTTTTTTATGTGGGCGCGACGCGCAGGGGGTGAAAGCGGCTGTAGAGAAACTGGGCAGTTCCGGCGGCAAGGATCATGTGGCGGGTCTCGCCGCTGACGTGAGTCGCCACGAGGATTGCTCCAAACTCATACATGGCGCCGCCGAGCGGTTCGGGGGAATCGACATCCTGGTGAACAACGCGGGCGTGGGAATACTTAAACCCGTGGACCAACTTTCCGTCGAGGAGTGGGATACAACCATCCAAACTAATCTCTCCGGCGTCTTCTACTGTTGTCACGAAGCAATTCCACTCATGCGCAAGCGGGGCGGTGGGTACATTTTCAATATCTCGAGTCTTGCAGGCATCAACCCCTTTGCTGGCGGCAGCGCTTACAACGCCTCCAAATTCGGCTTGAATGGTTTCAGTGAAGCGATGATGCAGGATATCCGCTACGACGGCATCCGGGTAAGCTACATCATGCCCGGCAGCGTGGCCACCGATTTTGCGGCAGCGCCCGGCTCAAAACAGCGTGAGGCATGGAAGTTGACGGGGGAGGACATCGCCAAGGCGGTCGTCGATCTTTACGCCTTCCCTGTGAGTTCGCTGGCGAGCCGTATTGAAATGCGGCCGTCACAGCCACCCAAAAAGAAATGATTCGGTGGAATAGATTAACATGGGGGAAAAGTGTTACACATCGGAGGAATTAAGGGAGGTGAATGATGCGTCTCAAAACTGCGATGGTGCTGGTTATTGCTCTTGCCGGGCCATGCCGGGCGGATGAGCTTCCTGTTGTGGCCAATGTGGAATACCAACCCCTGGCCGCACAAGTGGTGCGAATGCTAGACGCCCTCGACAGTTTGGGGGAGTCGCTGCGCGCCGCGGACGCTGTGGAATTGCGCCGGCTCTCGGCCGGGGCGGCGAATCCAGACAAGGCGATTATCGAGATGCAGAAAATTCTCGACCGGTATTGCCTGGCTGGCGTGGATATTAATCCCGAAAGTCGCGTAAAAGTGGAGCAAGGCGCCGCTAAACCAGAACTCTCTGAGCAGGGCTGGCGCGCCTTTTTAGTGAAAGTCCACAACGAAGCCGGCGTCACTGCCGTTCTCGTTGCACGCAGCCCTAATGCCGGTCAACTTGCGGGCGCGAACGAGTACGAGGTCCAGGGGAAATTCCTGGACTTAATGATGTTCGACAAGCAGCCAATGCGTCCCCGCCTTTCCGGCCTCGAACTCGAATACCGCATCCTGCTCTTGTACTCCCGCGATGCTGGAAAGCGCGAAGCCAAGCTGAGTTTTGATGTTGGCCAGGGCACGCAAGACCTCGGCTTTCGCAATGACGTGGATATCCTTTTTGTTTCGAAACCCGCATCCCGGGTAACTCTGCACGTTTATGATTTTGACGGCCAGCCGGCCACTGCCTCCTTTCTGATTCGAGACAACCTCGGCCGTGTCTACCCGTCACAGGCCAAAAGGCTCGCGCCCGACTTCGCCTTCCAACCCCAAATTTATCGGGCGGACGGGGAGTCTATTCTGCTCCAAAATGGGGATTACACAATCGAATGTTCGCGCGGTCCTGAGTATGTCAAATCAGTCAGGCATCTTCAGGTAAGGGACCGGCCAGTCGAGTTGACCTTCAAGCTCGACCGCTGGATCAACCCCGCGAAGCTGGGTTGGTACTCGGGCGACCACCACATTCATGCGGCGGGTTGTGCGCACTATGAAAAGCCTTCCGAGGGGGTTTATCCGAAGGATATGATGCGACACATCCTCGGCGAAGACTTGAACGTCGGAGAAATCCTCAGTTGGGGTCCGGGGTGGTACTTCCAGAAAACATTTTTTGAAGGGAAAACGAATTCACTCTCCACCAAAGACACGCTGATGCGCTACGACGTGGAAGTTTCGGGCTTTCCATCGAGCCACTCCGGGCACCTGTGCCTGCTGGGATTAAAGGACCAGGATTATCCCGGCACCAAAAGGATTGAGGACTGGCCGAGCTACGGCATTCCCATTCTTCGCTGGGCCAAAGCCCAGGGCGCAGTTGTCGGTTACGCGCATTCGGGCTGGGGGCTGGCTTTGAAGGAGGAGAAACTCCCCACTGACGAGGTCCCTCCGTTTGACAGCATCGGCGCCAACGAATATATCGTGAGCGTTACGCAGGACTTGCCCGATTTTATTTCCACCATGGACACGCCCTATGCGTGGGAGTTGAACATCTGGTATCACACGCTCAACGTCGGTTACCGGACGCGGATCAGCGGCGAGACGGATTTCCCCTGCATCTACGGGGAACGAGTGGGCATTGGGCGCAGTTATGTTCGCGAGACCGGAGTGCTGACTTATCAAGACTGGCTGGATGGCGTGCGCGCCGGGCGCAGTTACGTTTCGGACGGCAAGAGCCACCTCCTCAATTTCAAAGTGAACGATCTGCAGGTAGGTGTGAACGGGAGTGAATTACGTATGGCGCAACCGGGCGAGGTTCGGGTAACCGCGCACGTGGCTGCTATGCTTCCCGAGGCACCGGACGAGAGCCTCCGCAACCTGCCTTACACGGAGAAACTCTATTGGGACCTGGAGCGCGCCCGCATCGGCAATTCGCGCAAGGTTCCCCTCGAGTTGGTAGTCAATGGCCAGCCGGTTGAGCGAAAGGAAATTCCTGCCGACGGAAGTTTGCAGGCAGTGGAATTCAATTACAGAATCGAACACAGCAGTTGGGTTGCTTTGCGGATTCTACCCTCCTCCCACACCAATCCCATCTTCGTGCTGGTGGGAGGTAAACCCATTCGAGCCTCCCGCAAGAGTGCGGAGTGGTGCTTAAAGGCCGTGGACCAATGTTGGAGCCAGAAGATGCCCAAGATTCGCGTCGAAGAACTTGGGGAAGCAGAACGAGCATACGAATCCGCCCGCGAGGCGTATCGCGAGCGCCTGCAAGAATCCGAGCAGAATTGAAAAGGGGCCGGGACCGCAGCGCGACCTCGCGCCCCCTCGAGAAGGAAACCCAAATTCAACCTCGATTTGTCGAGGCCTGTCACATCGTGTACAATGCCTTTCTCAGTTCTTGCACTTTATCCCCTTCAGGAGAAACGAGTCGCGGGCGTGGCCGGCAATGTCTCATCTTCTCGACACACTGAATCGCCAACAACGTGAGGCGGTGGAAACGACCGAAGGCCCACTCCTGATTCTGGCCGGAGCGGGCAGCGGCAAGACGCGGGTGATCACCTATCGCATCGCCTACCTCATCGAAACGCGCGCAGTTCCGCCCGAATCCGTGCTGGCCATGACGTTTACCAACAAGGCCGCCGACCAGATGAAGTCCCGCGTGGCGGCGCTGCTTTCCGGCGGCATTGAATCCTGGCCGCATATTTCCACGTTCCATTCGTTTTGCGTGCGGGTGCTGCGCCGCAACATCGAACACCTTGGTTATACACGCGACTTTTCGATTTACGATGAGGACGACCAGCAACGCATCCTGAAAGTTTGTGTGCAGGAACTAGGACTGAGCGAGCAGATTGCTTCGCCGCGCGCCGCGCTGGGCCGCATCAGCTACGCGAAAAACCATGGCACGTCGCCTGAGGAAATGTACCGCCAGGCCGCCGACCCGGTGTCGGAAAAGTTGGCCACCATTTTCGAGCGTTACGAAAAGAAACTTCGCCAAGCCAACGCGCTGGATTTTGACGATCTCCTGATCAAGACGGTCGAGTTGCTGGACGCCGCGCCCGCCGTCTGCGAAGAGTACAATCGCCGGTATCGCTACATCCTGGTGGACGAATATCAGGATACCAACCGGACGCAGTACAAGCTGATCCGCCAACTAACCAAGACCCATTCCAATCTTTGCGTGGTGGGCGACGAGGACCAGTCAATTTACCGCTGGCGCGGCGCGGACATCGAAAACATCCTGAGCTTCGAGAAAGACTTCCCACAGACTCGCGTGATTCGCCTGGAGCAAAATTATCGCTCCACGCAAATAATCCTCGACGCGGCCACCGCCGTGGTCAGCCGCAACCTGGCGCGCAAGGGTAAGACTCTGTGGACGGACAAAGGGGGCGGTAACCGGATTCGCGTTCTGGAGGCGCAGGACGCGGAAGAGGAAAGTTTGTGGGTGGCGAACGAGGTCGCCACTGCGCTGCGCGCCGATGACGAATGCACCGTGGGCGTGCTCTACCGCACCAACGCGCAGTCTCGCGTTTTTGAAGAAGCGATGCGACGGTATCAGGTGGAATACCGCCTGGTGGGCGGGTTCAGTTTTTACGAGCGCGCCGAGATCAAGGACGCCCTCGCCTATGCGCGGCTGGCCGGAAACCTTCGCGACGACAGCGCCCTCACGCGGGTGATCAACACGCCAACCCGAGGGATTGGCGACACCACGCTCGACGCTTTGCGCGAATCGGCCCGCCGGAGCAGCGAAAGCCTCTGGCAAGCTCTGGAGCATGAAGTGGCCGAGAGGAATTTGCCCTCGCGCGCGCTGAAAGCCCTCGATGGTTTTTACGAAGTGATGCAGCCGCTGGCAGCCGAGCGCGAGCGCCTCCCCATGAGCGAGTTCTTCCAAAGCATCCTGGCGCGCACCAAGATGCTGGAGGTCTTGCAGGCGGAGAATCTTCCCGAATCCGAAAGCCGCATTGAAAACTTGCAGGAACTGGTGACGGCCGCCGCCGAAGCAGAAGATCGCGGCGAAACCTTGGCAGAGTTCCTGGACCACGCCGCCCTGGTTTCCGACACCGACACCTACGACGAGAAGGCGCGCGTCACACTAATGACCCTGCACAGCGCCAAGGGCCTGGAATTCTCCATTGTGTTTCTGGTGGGCTTTGAGGAAGGACTTTTTCCCCACAAGCTGAGCGTCCAGGATGATGCGTCGATCGAAGAGGAGCGCCGCCTGTGCTATGTGGGCATGACGCGGGCTCGCGAGCGCCTGAGTTTTTGTTGGGCGCGCACCCGTCGCTCATACGGCCGTGAAGCTTATGAATGCACGCGCCCCTCGCGATTCCTGAGGGAGATTCCGGTTGAACTGCTGGAGCCCTCCAGCCCCAGCGCGCAGGGCCCCAAGCAGCGCACATCGTGGGAGAATGCCGCCAATTCGGTGGCCCGCGCCGAAGAATTTCTCGCTTCCCGCCGCGCCGCCAAAAAGACCGCGGGATTCGGAGGGCTGACGTACGAACCGCCTGCGCCGCGCCGCAAACGGTGGAAACTGGGCACCCACGTCCGGCATCCCAAGTACGGCATGGGCACCGTCCTGGAATGCGAAGGGGACGACGAGGATGCTAAATTGGTGGTCAGTTTCCCCGGGTATGGTGTAAAAAAGCTGGTGGAAAAATTCGCCTCACTCGAAAGAGTTTGATGGCGAGGCGGGTGCAAACGACCATCGAAAGCCGCGCGCCTGATGCCCTCTGGAGCATTCGCAGCCTGGCACAATGGAAGAGTAAATTCGACGAAACGGAACCAACAACTATGGATACAACCAAAATCAAAGATCGTGCAGAACGGAAAAAGCTGAAGCGCGCGGCGCGCAGGAAGCAAGCGCCCAAGAAAAAGCAGACCGAGCCCCGAGGTTCGCTCAAGCCGAAAGTGAAGAAGAAGGGCCCCGGCACGGCGACGCGAAAATAAAATGAAGGGCGGGCTAAGCCTTCCCAGACCCGCCCGCGAGGTGCTTTTTGGCATCAACATTGCTGCGCTGTAAAAGCATCGACAAATTAATCGCGGAGTCCGAAGACCCCGAACACCGACTAAAGAAGACGCTCGGCCCGTGGTCCCTGACCGCGCTGGGCATCGGCGCCATCATCGGCACTGGCATCTTTATTCTCACCGGCACCGCCGCCGCGGGCCAGGTGGAAATGGTGCCGTCGATCTGGAACGCCGCCCCGCTTGACCTGCTCCTGCACGGATCGAAAGCGGTGGGACAGGCTGGCCGATTGGGAGCTGGCCCGGCCATCGCGCTTTCCTTCTTCCTCGTCGCCATTGCCTGCGCACTGGCCGGGCTCTGCTACGCCGAGCTTGCCTCCATGATTCCCATCGCGGGCAGCGCCTATACCTACACTTACGCCACTCTGGGCGAGGTGGTGGCCTGGATCATCGGCTGGGACCTGATCCTGGAATACGCGGTCAGCAACATGGCCGTGGCGGTGGGATTCTCCGATTACGTCAACAGCCTGCTGGATGGCCTGGGGATCCACATCCCGAAAGAGTTTGCCCAACCCATCTACAGGTCCGGCGTACACACCGGAGCCTACTTCAACGTGGTGGGTTTCCTAGTAGTGATGATTCTTACCATACTCCTGGTGCGGGGCATCCGGGAAAGCGCGGGCGCCAACAGCATCATGGTGGCCGTCAAGATCATCGCCATCCTGATTTTCATTTTCGCCGCGTCGCGTTACGTGCATCCCGCCAACTGGAAGCCATTCATGCCCAACGGGTGGCAGGGAGTGCTGACCGGCGGTGCGATTGTATTCTTCACTTATATCGGATTCGATTCCGTCTCCACTGCCGCCGAGGAAACGCGCAACCCGCAGAAGGATGTCCCCTTCGGCATCATCGCGTCATTGATCGTCTGCACCATTCTCTATATCTCCGTCGCCGTCATCCTGACAGGAGTTCAGCATTGGAGTACGCTGAACAACGACGCCCCGGTGGCCAACGCCCTGCATGCCATCGGTTTGACTGGCACTGAGCGATGGGTCACGGTGGGCGCCCTCACCGGCATGCTCAGCTCGCTGCTCGTCTATCAGTTGGGCCAGGCACGTGTTTGGTATTCCATGTCGCGCGATGGGCTGTTGCCGCGCGTTTTTTCCAACGTTCACCCCCGCTTTCGCACGCCCCACGTCAGCACCTGGGTGGCGGGATTCTTCGTCGCCATTCCCGCCGGCATCTTTGACGTGCCCGAGCTGGCGAACCTTTCCAACATCGGAACCCTATTCGCTTTCATCCTGGTTTCGCTGGGTGTTTTGGTGTTGCGGCACAAACAGCCGGAACGCCGCCGCGCCTTTCGCGTTCCATTTGTCCCGGTCGTTCCCATCCTCGCCATTGTGTTTTGCCTGATTCTTATGGCGAGCTTGCCGCTGGAAAGCTGGGTGCGCTTGTTCATCTGGCTGGCCATCGGCCTGACAATTTATTTTACTTACAGCCGCCATCGAAGCGAGTTTGGACGCTCCCCGCGCGACGCGTCTGCGCACCCGGCGGCAAAATAGGACGCCAGAATAAGTCTCAGGTTTGGGGACAGGATTAAGGTAGAATTCTCCATGCCCATACAATGGCTGGGGCATTGTCAAAAATCATGAATGCATGTGATGGCGTGCGCCCTGCGATGCTTAAGAAGATGCCAATTCCCCTCGCCCGGGTTGTGATGTCTTTGGCCGTGTTCGCTTTGGCCTTGCTCGCAAGCCAACCCGCCGCGAACGCCTGGGGACCCACCGCGCATCGCCTTACCAATCGCTGGGCGGTGGAAACACTTCCTCCCGAAATCCGCGGGTTCTTTGATGCCAACCGCTCATATCTAATCGAGCACGCGAATGATGCTGACGCCTTGATGGTGAAAGACCTCTTCGAACGCAACCGGCACTACATATACCTGGACAAGTACGGCATCTTTCCCTATCCCAAACTCCCTCACTCATTCAAGCTCGCCACTGAGCAGTACGGCAAGAGCCGCATTAATCGCGACGGGCTGCTGCCCTGGCAAGTGGGAGAATACAGCTTGCGCTTGACCAACGCCCTTAAAGCTCAAAACTGGGACGAGGTCAGGTTGGACGCGGCGATGCTGGGCCACTACGTTGCCGACGCCACTGACCCTCTCCACACCACGCAGAACTACGACGGTCAGTTAACCGGCCAAGCCGGATTGCTCGACCGCTTTGAGATTCGGTTGATCGACCGCTTCTCGAATTTCTTTATGCTCGCGCCGCAGGATGCGGTGAAGATTGACGACCCCACCGAGTTCGCATTTCAGCTTGCGCTCGACGCGCACACCTGGGTGGACCGCATTGTGCTGGAGGACCGGCGCTCACTTGAGGGGCTGCCCTCCTACAACGAGGATTATTTCAACCGTTTCTATTCCCAGATCGGCACAACCGTGATGCAGCAGATCAACGCGGCGGCGCACGCCGTGGGCTCCTACTGGTACACCGCGTGGCTGAATGCCGGCCGGCCCACCTTGCCGAGCCGATAATGTCTCCCGGCGCCTCTTCCCTCGAAAATTTCGTTTCGCGATTGCCCAAAGTGGAATTGCACCTTCACCTCGAGGGCAGCATCCGGCCCGAAACGCTGCGCGAACTTTCGCGGGCCAAAAACCGCTTGCATCAGGAAACCGAGGACTGGATTGAGAAGCGTGTTCGCTCCAATTTTCACTATCAAACTCCGCAGGAATTTCTGCAAGCTTTCAAGCTTTTGACGCTTCTGCTCGAGTCGCCGCAGGATTATGCCCTGGTCACCACGCGTTTGTGCCAGTGGCTGACGGAGCAGAACGTGAAGTACGCGGAGGTGACTCTCTCCGCGGGAGTGATTCTGTGGAAGAAGCAACCGGTGGATGCTATCTTTGAGGCGGTTCGCGAGGCGACGGCCGAAGCCGAAGCGCGGCTGGGCGTCCGAGTGCGGTGGATCTTTGACGCGATTCGCCATTTCGGCATGGAACACGCGCGGCAGGTGCTCAATTGGGCGGCGCGCCTCCGCTCGCAGGGCGTGGTCGCTTTTGGAATTGGCGGAGACGAGACGCGCGGTCCGGCAAACCTCTTTACGCAGGTTTATCGCGAAGCGCGTGATGCAGGCCTGCACGTCACCGCCCACGCAGGCGAATTTGGCGGGCCCGAAAGCATTCGGGCCGCCGTGGAGTTGCTGGGCGCGGAGCGCATCGGCCACGGGCTCACCGCGGCCCGCGATCCCGCGCTGATGGCGATGCTCTGCGAGCGCAAGATTCCCCTCGAGGTGTGTCCCACCAGCAACGTTTGCACCGGCTTGGTGCCCCGGCTCGAAAATCATCCCCTGCCCAGATTTCTCCAAGCGGGGTTGACAATCACGCTCAACTCCGACGATCCAGGTCTGTTCGGCACGAGCCTTGAAAATGAATTTTTGCGAGCCGCCGGGGCCTTTGGGCTTACCCACGAACAACTCGGCGGCTTTTCGGAAACTGCGATCCGAGTTTCTTTTTTGCCCGAGGACGATAAGGATTCTCTTCTGAAAACCTTGCGGTCCGAACTGGCGAAGGAATGAGGGAATTGCACTAACGGGATGATGCTGAGGCCGGTGCGGTCGGGCGCGACAGCACTTCGCGCACCTTTTCTTCCACCTGCTGTTCAAAGGTCATGGGGTTCATGCCTTCCTCGCGGAAAACCACCCGGCCTAGCCGGTCAAGGATGATCAACGTGGGCAGCGCGGTCACTTCCAGAAAGTGGTCAAGCCCCTGCGCGTAGACTACGGGGATTTTCCACTGCTCCTCCTTCACAAAGCCCGGCACCCCCGTGCGCTCTTCATCCACGTTTACAGCCAGGAAAGACGCGGCGCGCTCGTTTTGAAATTTCTGCAAGACTCGCTCGAGGGCTTTGCCTTCCATGCGGCACGGGCCGCACCAGGTAGCCCAGAAGTCCATCACCACCACTTTGCCGCGAAAATCCGCCAGGCGCACCGAAGAGCCGTCCAGGCCCTGCAACACAAACTGCATCGGATCACGGACTTCAGCGTTCGACTGGGTTGAAGTTGCGAAGCGGCCCTGGAGTGAACAGCTCAGCTCGTCGTAGCGCGCCAGGATTAACTCACCCAGCCCTTTCTCGGATTGGAATTTCGCCACGTAAGTGCTCCCCAGTTTTGTCCGCAACTCGGCGCGATGCGCGGGGTCCGAAGATCTTTCCGGAAAGGCAAACGCGGTGACGAAATAATTCAGCGCGCGGTCGCTCTCCCCTTTTTGGAGGGCCAGGTCGCCCAATCGCTCCGCTACTTGCCCCGTGGGATAAATGGAGAAACTCTGCGTGTAGTCGGCAATTGCCTTTTCGTTCTCGCCCGACTTTGCGTACACTTTTCCACGCATCAAGTAGCCCGTGGCGCGCATCAGGGCGGTTGCATCCCGCCAGCGCGCATCGGTGACATCGGCGGGCTTGGGCTGCTTCGACAGTTTTTCCACGTAGTCGACAAAGCGCGTGGCGTAAAGAGCTGCTTGGGCGCGGCCGGGAGCGTCACTCCCGCGGTCGAGCAAATCGACAAGCGAGGAAAGGAGGTTGGGATCCTCCGGATGGAGTTCCAGCAATTTTTCGGCATATTCCGCCGCCGTGTGAGGCTGATTGGATTGGAGGGCTTGGCGGTAAATGGTGCCCAGCACCTGCTCGCGCCGTGGGCTCTGAGGAAATCGCGCCAGAAAACCTTCAAGATTCTTGATCAAAGCTTGTGGGTCGCGCTGCGCCGAATTGACGGCCATTTCCAGCGCGTCGGCTTCGTCAGCCGCGGAAATTGCATCCTTCTTCGCCCCCTGCTCGGGGGGAGTTTTCTCCCCGGTGGCTGGCTTGGGCAGGACAGTTGGGCCGGCGTCGTTCTGTGGCTTCTGCGGGCTTGCCCAAAATCGAACCTCGCCGGCAAGCGCGCCAAATAAAGTGATCCCGGCAAGCGTGAGGTATGTCGATGTTCGACCGTGTTGGGTGAATTGAATCATGCTGGCTCTACTCGCCGGGCCAATCTCCTACGGGCCATCCGGATAATCAATATCATTGCCGCTTGCTGACGCACGGTCAAGGACCGAAATGGAGTAACCAGTAAGCGGCGGGAAGTAGATAGGTGGATTCTTTGCTATCTTCATTCTGTCTTCTGGCTCCGGACGCCTACCTTCTTCAACTTCCGTCCTGCTATAATGCCTCATCTTTCCGGGAGCGAAAGCCATGCCGTCGAAACTCCGCGCCATTTTCTTTGACGCGGGCAACACGCTGATTTACCCGTACACCGACCAACTGGCCGAAGATTTGACCGCGCAGGGCTATCCGGCCACCGTGGAGGATTTCTTCGCAGCTGAGCGGGCGGGCAAAGCGAAGCTCGACGAGTGGCTGTGGCCGCAAATCCGCCAAGGGGAAGTGCCTCGCACCATCGACCACTATTATTGGAGCGAATACCTGCGCGCGCTCATGGAGCGGATCCGCGCCCCGGATGAGGTTCGCGGAGAGCTCATGCTGCGCATCGCTAATGGGTTTAGGAATATCAAGCTGTGGTCGCGCGTGCTCCCCGAAACCCCGCTCTATCTTGAGAAACTGCGCGGGCAGGGCTATTGCCTGGGCGTCATTTCAAACTCCGTTGGGACTATGGAAGAGCAGCTCATCCATCTGGGACTCGCGCGGCACTTTCACATCGTGCTCGACTCTGCCGTGGTAGGTGTTGAAAAACCCCACCCGGAAATCTTCCGCCTCGCTCTCCGCCGAGCCGGCGTTTCGCCCGCCGAGTCACTGTTCGTCGGAGACACTTATGCCACCGATATGGGTGGCGCCCAGCTTGCCGGCCTCCACGGCGTCCTCATTGACCGCGTCAAAGCCTACGACCACGTTGATTTTCCGCGCATCTTCGCTCTGCCCGAGCTGGACTCCATTCTCGAGCGGTTCATGGAGACGCAGCTATAGCCGCACCCGCTCATGTTTGCAGGAAATTGTGCTCGCTCAACCCTGATTCAGAATTATTACTGTGCAAGAAACGCCACGCAAAAGCTTGCGCAGCAGGTGGAATGGTACCGAAGGCTGGTGGCTACACTCTCGCCCAAGGTGAGAATACGGGGGGACGCTTGCGGGGATTGGCGAGGCCGCACCGCAACGTACGAATGCAGCCTCCCCGTCCCGGAAACGGGAGGATTTGTTTCTAGCGCCCCCGGCCTTTTTTCTTGGACGCAGGCTTCTTCTGTTTGGCCGCCTTCTTGGCGGGTTTGCGGGCCTTGGCCTTCTTGGCGGCCTTAGGCTTTTTGGCGGGCTTGGCCTTTTTGGGCTTCGCCGCTTTCGCTTTCTTGGCTGGCTTGCGGGCGGGAGCAGCCGGCGCAGGGGGAGGAATCGGCACTGAGGGCGTCTCGGTCACCTCCGCCTCATAGGACATTTCTTCCTCGAGCTCCTCGCCTTCCTCGCCGGCGCCTTCCTCTTCTTCCTCGCGATAATCGGAAGACAACTCGTCCCCGAAATCTTCCAACTCATCGCCCGGCTCACGGTCATTGTCGAACGCCATGAAATCCTCCTTCCTGAGTCGCCTGACTCATTTCAAAATTGACAGCGAATTCGGTGCTACCAATAAGCAAGTATTAGTTCGGCAAACTCTCCAGCGGGCAGATGTATACCACAGAAATCGTCCTGTCAAGCGTAATGATGGAAGGGTGTAATAAGGGTCTATCGCCCTGCCCGGACCGCTGGAGCCGCGGGCTTTGCTGCGGTGCCCCCGTGGTTGCCGGCCTCGGCATTCTTGCCCGCCGAAGTTCTCTTCTTGGCCGCAGGTTTATGGGAAGACTTCCGGCGGCGGGAGGTGTGTGAAGAGGAGCTGCCTCCGCTAGCACCCGAGTAGACCACCAGAGTTTTTCCCGCCACCAGCCCCTGAGACTTCAAATGGTTCCACTTTCGAATCTGGTAAGTGGTGACGTCAAACCGGTCGGCGAGGAGCTCCAGCGTATCTCCAGAGCGCACGCGGTAGTTGATGCGGCGCAGGGGAACCCGCTCTTTCACGCGTTGCAAGGATGAATCGTTTCCCGGAGCCATGGGGAGCACCAGACGCGAACCCTCATCGAGCGTCGTGTCGCGATCGATCCCGTTGGCCTTCGCCAGTGCCACCGTGGAGATCCGGTATTTCTGGGCGATGGAGGCCACCGTCTCGCCGCCATCCACTTTGTGTGAGCGCCACCAGATGCGTTTGTCGGGAGGTATCGAAGCCACCGCTTTTTCAAAAGCATCGCCGGATCCTGCGGGAAGGTTAAGAGTGAACTCCGGATCGTTGGCGGGCGTGGTCCACCGCAGAAGCGACGGATTCAATTGAATGAGATCTTCCACGGGATGATCGATGAGTTCGGCAATCAGGCGGAGATCGGTAGGTTCGCTCACCACCACGCGGTCGACAGCCAGGGGCGGATCGGGTTGGACGTCAAAGCCATAAGCCTTGGGGTCTTTGCCAATCAAGGCTGTGGCCAGAAAAATGGGAACGTAGTTCTCGGTTTCCCGCGGCAGGGCGTGCATGCTCCGCAAGGCCCAGTAGTCCGCGTAGCCCGTCTTCTCGATGGCGCGTTGAACGGTCATGGGACCGCTGTCGTAGGCCGCCATAGCCAGATACCAATCGCCAAAAGTGTTGTAGAGGTCTTTCAGGTGGCGTGTCGCCGCATCCGTGGACTTCACCGGATCCTCGCGCTCATCCACCCAACGGTCCTTTCTCAATCCATAGAGCGCGCCGGTCCCGGGCATGAACTGCCAGATACCCTTGGCACCGGTGCGGGATCGCGCCAGGGGATTAAAGCCACTTTCGCCGGCGGCCAGAAAAACCAACTCCGCCGGTAGACCTTGCTTTTTGAGCGCTTCGCTGAAAATGGGTTGGTAAGTGCCCAGGCGCCTCAAGATTTTCTCAATGAATCCCCGGCCCCGGCCCTGAAAGTAAGTCAGCACGCCATCCACATAATCGTTTGAAACCAGGGGCAAATCCGAATGGACGGACCTCAGCTCTTGCTGCGCGCGCTCTTTCACGTGAGGGTCAACCGGGAATGTAAGCCCGGCAAATGACTCGATGGCGGTGGGCTCCTCTTTATGTGCGGCGGGGACTGCCTCGCTCTCAAGGGTCGCAACTTCCAGGGCGTGGATGTTCTCCACCAGCCGGTCGAATTCCTTGGACAGGCGTTCGTCCGCGCTCAAATCCAGATTGGATTGGAGCAGCAGGGCGACAGCGCGATCAAATTTTTCTTTGGCTTTGTCGAAGTTGCCGGCACGAAAGTCGTGCATGCCGGAGTCGTAAAGAGTTTCCGCCTGCTTGATCAGTATGGCGACCGCGTCAGGCACCAGCGTCTGCCTAGTCTTGGGAGGAAGGACGGTTCGCGGAATCGGTAGGGTCGCGGGCGCCAGAGCCGCAACCGGAGGTTGGGTGGCTGGCTTGGGTAATTGGGCCGTCGTGCAGGCCCCAAGCCCCAAGGCAATAGTCAACCCGAATAGAGGTTTTAGCCTCCCCAATGTTACCCCCTCACACCCTGTTAGACGTGTTCCGGGCGTGCGCCGTTGTGGTGTCTGGCCGCACCACAATGAATTCTAAACGCGGCGAAAGGTCAGGGTCAACCCGTATTTCGTGGCGCCCCTCACGCATGAGACAACTTGAATGCGCTGCCACGCGGCCGGTGGGGAAAGACTGGTTCTCTATCTATCTATTGATTCCAGATAAGTTTAGCGCGAGACCCTGGGTCGCGCTCTGTCCTGGACCTTGGCCAATGTAGGTGGCGGGTGGAAAGAGCCGGCCGCGGCATCAGCCGTCAACGCGTGCGCGCAACTGCATCACGCGGAGTTTGCCGCCTGCCCATGCGGTTGGCATCACGGTGGCGATGAGCGCGAGAGGATACCAGTGATGCCCGATGGCCGCTACTTGGTTCCACGTCGCGACAGCGCCCGCAGTGCTCAGAATAAGTCCCACGGTCCCGCCCGCCAGGGCATGCCCCAT
>JBGPCF010000111.1:0-22550 GCA_041481635.1 Terriglobia bacterium
AGGCCAACGACAAAAGCAAGAACCAAAACAAAATGAAAGGCAAAAACCAAAAACAAGAAAAGGGGACACTTCTAACGAGGTAAGAAAGGGGACATTTCTAAAGAGCTTTGACATGAGTCCCCGCAATAGATTGTGGACCGGCGTGGTAAGAGTTACATTAGAAGTCTGACGTCGCTCCACATCGTGTGGCAGGACCTTCAGAATGCGGATCAAGTCTGACTTCGCGCCCGCCATCATTCTCTGCGCAGCACTTGTCGCTTCCTCGTGCGGCGGAGGCGGCAGTTCCCCCATCAATAATCCACCGCCGGGGTTTTCGATCCAACTCGCGGCAAGCACATTGATGGTGACGCAAGATGGAACGGCGGCTGCGGTGGATGTCGCCTTGACGCGCTCCGCCGGCAACACCAATTCTGTCACCCTCAGCATCGCTGCACTCCCAACCGGCGCCACCACTCAGATCACATCGCCGGGCACAGGTAACAAGGGCACGATCGCCTTCAATGGGCAGGGCGCCGCCGCGGGCACTTACCAAGTGACGGTGAATGCTACGGATGGCGCCACGAATGCAAGCGCCAGCTTGAAGCTGATAGTGGCGATTGTGAGCGTCGTCCAGAATTCTATCAATACGAGTGTGGGAGTGAACGGCAGGCTCCAGGAGTTTATGTCCACCTCGTTCCAACCGGCGGAATGGGACTATCAATTCTTTATAAACCATCCGGACATCACGCCGCTGACCACTTTGGGCCCCCAGCACATCCGGATTCAGGGGCTCTCCCAGGCGGTTCCGATGAAGGCGAATTCGAGCCCGCAGCAGCCTACCGACTGGGATTTCACGATGCTGGATGCCGTTGTGCAGCCTATCCTTGGGGCGGCCGATCACAGCCCGGAGTTTTAGATCGCGGTTGCGCCAAGTTTCATGAACGATTCCAGCGGACATCTGGACATCACCCACCACCTCGCCGACTTTGTCGAGTATAGCGCCAATCTGGTCCGCTATTACAACACGGGCGGTTTCACTTGGGGCGGCAAACATTTTCAGTCGGCGAGCCCAAACAAGATCACTTGGTGGGGCATTTTCAATGAGTACAACATCAACGGCCTGAATCCCACCCAGTACGTGCAGCTCTATAACGCGGTTGTGCCCGCCATGCTCGCCGTCGACCCAACGATCCAGATCTCTGCGCTTGAACTAGCGGACTACGACTTCGACGTCGGTGATCCGCGAAATAACCTGCCGACTTTTGTCCTTCCGGCGAATCAGGGTGGCGTCAACGCACAGGTCAATATCGTCTCCACTCATTTCTATTCTTCGTGCAACCAGAAAGATCCCGACACGCAACTCTTCAACTCCGTCGCTTCATTTACCAACGATGTCAGCTACATTTATCAAGAGCTAAAGCTGCGGCCAGACTTGGCAAACATTCCCGTCTGGGTCACGGAAAACAACGTCAACGCGGATTTCGACGCCAATGGCAGCGGGATCAGCGCCTGCAATGGGACGAAGTTTGTAACCGACCCGCGCGGCACGAGCGCCTCCTTTGCCGCCTGGCGTCCTTACGTTTTCTCGCAACTGGGCCGGGCGGGAAATCAAGCCCTTTACCACTGGACCTTTGACGCCGACCCGCAGTATGGCGAAGTGGATTTCAACACCGCAAAAACTTATCTAAGCTACTGGGTGGATTACTACCTGGAAAAATATCTTGGTTCCTATTCTTATTGCCCACCTCTGGCCGCAGTCAGCCCTCTGCCGGAATTCCCCGTCACCTGCCCGCTTCCGCCTTCTTCCATCTTGAACGTAAACTCCACCGAAACATCCACAGTGGAGGTGCTGGCCACAATCAATTTGGCCAGCCAGGCCGTGGTCATGATCGCCAATCACGCCGTGCATTCACCGAGCGATAACAACGGCCCTGGCGATCCGCGCACCGTGATCGTTGACTTGTCGACGTTTATTTGTACTTCCGGAGGCTCGATCCCCGCCCAGTTGCTGACCATCGATGCCACCACCGACCCGTCCACCGGTCCAACGTCAGTCCCCGTAACGGCCTCGCCCCGCGCCACGGTCACGCTGAACGGCTATGGGGTTGCCTTCCTTGTCTTTTCCACCTGCGGCAGCAACGGCTGCGTATGCCCGGCGTAAGTTTCCATTCGTTGAGATGACATGCCTTCCCTTCATCACCGCCGACGATTGCCTTTGACAAACGCCCAATTCCTTTGTAGATTGTGTGTTGATGCAAGGTGAACAATTAATTGTAAATATCTCATCTGGCCCTCGTGAAGGGGAGCGGATCTTCAAATTGAATGGTCCGTTGACCATGACCTCCCTTTACGACTTTCAGAGCGCGGTGCGCGCAGAAAAGGCGCCCACGGTAATCCTTGACTTGAGCCAGGTACCCTACATCGACTCCACCGGACTCGGTTCGGTGGTCAATGCTCACATCTCGTGCATCAATTCGGGACGGCACCTTGCCATTGTCGGGATTTCGGAACGCGTTCGCACTCTGTTCAAGCTGGCCCGGCTCGAACGTGTATTGGCCATTTTCCCCACGATCGAGGACGCGGAAAAAAATCTGACGACCCACTGACCTGCCCTGAATTCTTTTTCCCGAAAACCACCTCAGCCATCGTCGTCCCGTTGTACAATGCCCCGTCGTTTCTTTAAGTCGCCACCGTGTGCGACCACTTACCAGGCCAGGTCAAAGGCGGACGGGAATGAATCCTTCCATGCTTAAGGCGATCTTCACCGACAGCCAGTTCTGGGCGCCGGCCATCGTGCTCGCGCTGGGCATTGCGCTGCTCGCTTATCTACACTGAGAGGAAAAAAACTGGCAGGCCAACGCGAAAACGTGCGGCCCAACCCCGCCCAATCGTTGCACGTGCTCGGAGTGATGTGCGGCCTCGGGGCGGGCGCGTGGTTGGGCGCGGCGGAAGCTCCGGTGAAACTCGTCACCCTGGGGCTCTCACCGTTTTTGATTTCGCTCGCCATGGTCGCCGGGGTTTTCGTCGCCCGCTGGACGCTGCCCACCGTGGTGAAAGGCACGAGTTATGTTTTTCTCGACTTGCGCGAGAAACCTCACCTGGTGGTCTGGGGGATTCTGGCCGGGGCGCTCTGGGCGGTGGCCAACACGCTGACGGTTTTCGCTATCCGCGATGTGGGCATCTCGATTGCCTTTCCCTTGTGGAACACGAACAGCCTGGTGGGTGTCTTCTGGGGCTGGTTCTTCTTCCGCGAACTGCGTGGCGCGGGGGGCGCGCAGTGGGCCAAGGTGCTGGGCGGCGCGGTGGCAATTGTCGCGGGCGCTATCCTGCTTGGATACGCGTCTTCGCACCAGGCGTCGGGCGCTCCCCCTCACGCCCTCGCGGGCATCATGGCGGCCGTCGGTGCGGGAATGATGTGGGGGACGATGTACATTCCCTACCGCAAAGCGTATCTGAGCGGAATGAATCCGCTCTCCTTCGTCACCATCTTCACAGTGGGCGAGCTCATCACCATGTCGGCGCTTGCCCTGATCTTTCGCGGCGGCTTGGGGCCGCTCAGCGAAGAGATTGCGCGCGCGCGGCCGGCGCTCTTCTGGCTTTTTCTTGGAGGGTTTTGCTGGGTGGTGGGCGACTTGTTTCAGCAGTACGCCACCAAGTACATCGGCATTGGCCGCGGCATTCCGCTCTCCAACACCAATCAGCTTTGGGGTCTGGCCTGGGGCGCGCTTGTTTTTGGAGAGCTGGCGGGCCGCGGCGGGGAGACTCAGGTCCTGGTGATCGTAGGATCGGTGGTGATGATTCTGGGCGCGGTGGCCATCAGCAGCGCAGTGGCCCCGATGGCGGAAATGGCCTCGTGGCACCAGGCCATGACTCGCGAATGTGAGCGCTACGGATTGGACGTTGAGCGAGTGGCGGCCTCGCAAAAGGGTGAAGACCGCCTGGCAGGCGAAGCCCCACAACAGCGCTGGTTGGATGTTCTGATTGTCGTCGCCGCCATCGGAATATTTATTTGGTTGGCAGTAGGTACGGAGCGGCCTCCGCTAAACTTCAATTTGTATTATGTTGCATTGCTGGTGGCCGGCATGGTGGCGCTGCTCTTCGCTTGCGGATGGCTCTTGTGGAAGCGAACGCGGTTCTCGTAGGAGCGCGATTTCCGCTCATTCCCGAAAATCAAACTGGAGCTTGTTTTTGCTCTGTGACCTCACCGGGGACGGTCGCGCTTCGGCGCTCAAACAACATCAAAAGGCCGTGCAGAACAAAGCCCGCCAGGAATCCGTAAGTCAAATTCGTCATCACCAGTGAAACCACTCCAACACTAATGGCAATCACAAGAAATGCTTTGCGATTGACGATGTCACGGACGAACGCAGCGTGCTGAATTCCAACGTACACCAGAAACACTCCCAGGACGGCAGTCGGAATCAAGTGAAGAAGCCCAACCGCACTTTGCCCAAAGAGGGCCAGCAATAGACATACGCCGCCAATCACGTAATTCGATTTCTGCGTGCGCGCGCCAAATTTGTAATGCGCTGTGATCCCGCCCGAGCCGTGGCAAGTGGGCGCGGAAAGAACCATCCCGCTCACCAGATTCATCAAGCCAATGCTCACGCTCAGGGCTCGCACCGTGACGCGGCACGCCTGAGTTCCGTAAAGAATTTGCGCGGTGTTTTCTGTGGCGACAATCGAGTTGCCAAAAGTCAGGGCAAACTGGGGCAGGACCAACGAAATCAGGACACTCTTCATTTCATCGGCGCGCGGGCGGAGAAAACCAATCGGCACTGGCCCCCAACTGAGCGGCGGCAATGCGTTCCAATAAGCCACAAGTCCAAACGCCACTCCTGCGGCCAGCAGGGCCAGCGCCGCAGGGAAGCGGCGTGAGCGCAGGAGAACCAGCAGGATCGCTCCGCCCGCCAGGGCGACCGCCCACGGCGATATGGAAACGCCCCGGATCGGCACGGGGGCCGAGTGGTAAACCAATCGAAATCCTTCGCGCAGAAGGATCAGTCCTAGGCCCAATTGAATCCCGCGAATGATCGGAAGAGTGAAGAGTTTGGCAAGCGGCGTCACCAGGTTTGTATAGCCGATGAACGCCAGAAGAACGCCCATCATTAATCCCGCGCTGGCAATGGACGATGGCGAAAGCTGGAGGGCCAGTGCAATGGCCGCCACGGCTTTGAAGGGCTGCACGGCGATGGGAATCTTGAAGTAGGCGCCGGCCAAAATGTAAGCCATCCCCGCGGTCAGAAACACCGCGGTCGGATTTAAATGATTCAGCGAGATGAGCGCAATGGCGATGGGAAACAAAATCCCGATGTCTCCGAACGCGCCGGCAATGTCCCAGCGCGTCAACGGCCATTCGATGCTGGAGGTTTTGGTGGGTGCGGTTGCATCCATGGTCGGTGTCAACTCGATTGAGGGTTACCGCGGATCAGAGTGCCCGCCGGGCCGAATGATCATTACCTCCGTGGCTTTGATGAGGGCGGCCGCCGTGTCCCCCACCTTCAATTGCAAATCTTCGCTGGCGTCCCGCGTGATGATGGCGGTGACGCGCTGGCCTCCGACGTCGAGCGTGACTTTCGTCAAGAGCCCGAGGGAGTGAAGCGCGGTGATTCGTCCCACCAACTGATTTCGTCCGCTGATAATGTGCTCGAGCCCTGCGCCCTGGCCGGCTTGAGTCTGCACTCGATGGCCCTCAGCGGCCTGGCGGCTTCCTCCGCCCTTTTGAAACATCAGCCGGTCAATCTCAGTGCGCGGAATCCGATGGTGGCCTCCCGCGGTTTTCACCGAGCGAATCTTTTTCTGGTAAATCCACTGCTTCACCGTCGGAATGCTTACACTCAACTCACGCGCCGCGGCGGGCAGACGAAGGAATTCCATATCGGCCGATACCTCCGTTTAATACAGTTAGGCTATAGGAATTTACACGATTTTATGCAGATGTTCAATCCCGAGGGTCATCTTGAAAGCGACCCCCGGAATTGAGGCAAGGATTGCGGTCGATTATTGGCGCGCGCCCGGTTTGGGAGGGTAAGCGGGCAAATCAGAAGGACGCGGCGGCAGCTTCTTCGGATGCTCCTTCATTTCTTTCATCACCAATTCGATGGCCTTTTCCAGTTGTGGGTCCTGGCCCTTCATCACCAGGTCGGGCCGGTTATCTACTTCAATGTCCGGCTCCACTCCGTGGTTCTCGATGAGCCACTGGCTGTCAAGTCCGTAGAATGAGAACTCCGGCCGGGTAATGTAGCCGCCATCCATCAGCGGGATGTTGCCGCGAATGCCACGCACGCCGCCCCAGGTCCGCTCGCCAATCAGCGGGCCCAGCTTGTAGTACTTGAAGTAGTACGAGAAGAAGTCACCGTCCGACGCCGCGTAGTGATTGGTGATGCAGGCCATGGCTCCGTAGAAAACATTATCGGGGATGGTGCCGGGCTCGAAATTGCGCGCCGAATCCATCCCGGCCAGCACGCGGCGCAGGCGCTCAAAGATAATCTGGTCCACAAACCCGCCACCGTTGTAGCGCACGTCAAAAATGATTCCTTCTTTGCGAATCTGTGGGAAATATTGCTTCACGAACTCGTTGAGCCCGGAGTCACCCATGTCCGGCAGGTAGACGTAGCCCACACGCCCGCCCGTCGCCTCTTCCACCTTGTGGCGATTGGTTTCAATCCAGTTCAGCTCGTGGAGCCCGAACTCACTGTCGATGGGCTTCACGGTCACCTGGCGTACGCCTTCGTCGCCGGGTTTCGAGTTGACCGTCAGAATGACGTTTTGGCCCACCGTGTTGACGAACAATTCGTAGGGATTCTGCGGCACGCGCAACGGATGTCCGTTGACGGCAAGCAGATAATCACCCTGCTTCACGTTCACACCGGGCTCGGCGAGTGGAGAGCGCCTGTCGGCTTCCCAGTTTTCACCCGGGTAGATCTTCTTGAAGCGGTAGAGTCCATGCTCGGAGTCCGCCTCAAAATCAGCGCCCAGCAAGCCGACGTTCACCGGCTTCAAATCGGGATAGTCGCCGCCTCCCACATAGGTGTGGGAATTGGAGAGTTCGCCAATCATCTCGCCCAGAATGTAGGTGAGGTCGTAGCGGTCACCCACGTAAGGCAGCAGCGGCGCGTAACGCTCACGTTCCTTTTCCCAGTTCACTCCGTTCATGGAAGGCTCGAAAAAGTAGTCGCGCTCCTGTCGCCACACCTCGCCGAAAATCTGGTTCCACTCGGCGCGCGGGTCAACCTCCATATTCATCTGGGCAAGGTTCAAGGCGCCGTCGCCCACCTTGCTCGGCGCGGTAGGGACCTTCGCGTCGATGATCCCGAAAGATCTCGCGGCCCCGCCTGGGGCTTGAGCAGAGTAGAGCAACTTGGAGCCGTCAAATGAAAGTGCGAAGGCGTTCGCGTTCTCGATGAGGACGTGATCCTTGCGCTCCTTGAAATCGAAAACATGAATGGCCGGAGTTTCACCCGGCAACGGGCCGGATAGCCCGAAGATGGGCAGTGTAACGTAAAAGACCAAGTCCTTCGCCGCGCCCAGGCGCCGCATGTTGCTGGGAGGGATGGATAGCGCCACAATTCGGTTCTCGATGCCCGGCAGATCGATGCGGAAATCTTTGGGCGGCACGCGAGACTCCGACTTGCTTTCTTCCTTGGGAGGCTCTTTGGGTGGCGTGGCCGATTCGGGTTTTTTGGTCACCGCTTCGTCGCTTTGCGGTGCAAACGGAGAGGGAAGGTCTGCGCGCAAGGTAATCAGGTACACGCGAGTGGTTTTCGGGTTGGCGAATTCAGCGTCGACATTGCCGAGGACCTCATTGTAGTCACGGTCGGAAAAGAAATAGAGGTATTTCCCGTCGGGATCGTAGACCGGCTGATTATTGTTGGTCAATGGAGAGGTGACGGGCGTAATTTTCTTTTCGGCGAGCGAATACAGTTCGATGGTGCTGTAACCACTTTCTCCCGGTTTGGAGTAGGCCACCCACTGGCTGTCCGGTGACCAACTGTAGCCGCCCAGGTCTGAATATTTTCCCTGGTCGATCAAGACGGGCTGCTTGGCGTCCACGTCAACATAAAAAAGCCGCACTGATTTATCCGCGAAGAGCAATTTCTTGCTGTCCGGAGACCAAACGGGTTCCAGGCGAACCATCTTGCCATCAGTGGTCACGCGGACTTCCTTGCCCGAGCCGTCCTGAGGCATGAGATAAAGCTCGTCCTCGCCCGAGCGGTCGGAGACGTAGGCTATCCATTTTCCGTCGGGCGACCATGTGGCGTAATGCTCCCGAATTCCGGGGGTCGAGGTGATGTTTCGAATGCTGCCTTCTTTGGCGGGCACGGTAAAGATGTCGCCCCGCGCCGTGAACACGCCCCGCTTGCCTTCCGGGGAAATGTCGAAATCGGTGATGGACTTCTCCACGGTCGTCCAGTGTTTTCGCGCCAGGATGAGATCGCCGGGCACGCTCACGCTGACCTTGTGCGCCTTCTCCGATTTCAAATCGAATACGTAAAGATACCCGCCGTTCTCAAACACGATGGAGTCCGGCCCCAGGCTCGGCCAGTTCACGTCATATTCTGTGTAAGTGGTGAGTTGCCGGATTTGGCGGGTCTTCAAGCTGTAGCCGTATAGGTTGAAGCGATGCCCCGTGCAGCGGTCCGAACTGAAATAAATGGTGTCACCGTGCCACATGGGGAAAGTGTCGGTCCAATCCTCGTGCGGCATCTGCTCGATCTGGTTGGCTCTGAAATCGTAAATCCAAATGTCCTGGGCCATTCCACCCTGATACCTTTTCCACGTCCGGAAATTGCGGAAGATGCGGTTGTAAGCCATCTTGCTGCCGTCGGGAGAAAACGAGGTGAGCCCGCCTTTGTCGATAGGGTGCGGAGTGGGCAGGCCGCCGTCGATGCTCACGACGTAGGGGCGCCCGAACCAGGTGTTGTAAGTGTCGCGCCGCGACATGAAGAGGATGCGCTTGCTGTCGGGAAACCAGTTGAGCACTTCGTTGTCCGGCCCCATGCGTTCCGATTCGTGGACGCCGCCCCAATGAAACGTCAGTTGTTTGGGCTGGCCGCCTTCAGAGGGCATGACATAAACATTGGAATTGCCGTCGTATTGCGCCGTGAAGGCGATCCACTTGCCGTCGGGCGAAAACTTGGGAAACAATTCGAGGCCGGGGTGGGTGGTCACGCGCCGGGCCACACCGCCGGCGCTGGATACCAGCCAAATATCGCCGGCATAACTGAAAACGATTTTGTCGCCATGAATGTCAGGAAAACGCATCAATCGGCCTTCGGGTGCTTCCTGCCCGAAAGCTGCACACGCGCAACACAGCAGCCACACGGCTGCGAACATTTTGAAACTGAAGTTCATTGGTCCCCCCAAGAGAGTCTTCGACCCCCCATGCCATCGAGCAGCGCGCTAAGGAGTTTGGGCAGAATATTACCAGTTTATCTTGCCCCGATGAAAGTAAATTGGGTGTCTGGAGTTATAATTCAAATTCACATAACCCGATCAATGTAGAGACGGGCGGAGGATGTAAAGTGACATCTAAAATGACCCGACGTAATTTTTCTTCGAAATTGGCGGCGCTCGGACTCGGGGCCGCGTGGCCAGCCCTGGCCAGGAGCGGAGGGCCCATGCCATTCAAACTCGGCATTATCACTGACGAGATCGGCGATGACTTTGAAAAGGCGCTGGATTTTATTTCCCACCAGTCGCTCGGCTACTGTGAATTGCGCGACCTGTGGAAGAAAAATATTATGAACGTTTCACAGGAAGACCGGACGCGCGCCGAACAAATGATTGAAAAACATCAACTGCACGTCAGCGATATTGCCTCACCCATTTTCAAATACAATCTGCCCGAGGTCCCCGCGCCGCCCGAACAGGTGGACCAGTTTGGCGCCAGTTTCACGGATAAGGACTCGGAAAAACTTCTCCTGAAATCGTTCGAGCTGGGCAAATTTTTCGGGACGCGCAAGATTCGCATATTTGCCTTCCTGCGAGTGCGACCCGAGGAGGCCGAGAAAGCCTATCCCATCATTCGCGATCGACTGGCTAATGCGGCGGAAAACGCGAAGAAGAACGGGATGATTCTTGTTCTGGAAAACGAGGCCACGTGCAATGTTGGGACCGGCAAGGAATTGGGGCGCATCCTGCGGGATGTGAATTCACCCAGCCTGCGCGGCAATTGGGACCCGGGAAACTCCACGGTGCTGAACGAGGTTCCTTATCCCGACGGCTATCGCGAAGTGCGCGGACTGTTCGATCACATGCACGCGAAAGACTCGAAACGCGATCCGGCGACAGGCAAGATGAGTTGGGTTCCCGTGGGTGCTGGAGTCATCAATTGGCGTGGGCAGATCAAGGCACTGCGCGACGACGGCTATAAGGGTACCGTTTCACTCGAAACGCACTATCGTCGCCCTGATGGCAACAAATTGGAGAGCACGCGAGAATCCCTGGAAGGTTTGCTGAAGATCATCAGAGAAACCGCATAGGACGATTTGGTTCCCGGCGCTGGCGTGACTTGCTATTCATCTTTGCGCAAGGCGCGCAAATCAATTCCCAACTGCTGGCACTTTTTATACAGATAGCTGCGCTCCAGGCCGAGCGCGTGCGCGGTCTTGGTGATGTGGTTCTGGTGGCGGCGCAACTCGGCCAGGATGGTTTCCCGCTCGAACGCCTCCACTCGATCGCCCAGCTTCTGCGGGTCGGGCCCCGACTGAACATTGGTCGCGCCCGGTGGGGGGAGAGCAGTGCGCACCGTACCCACGTCCACGCAGTCGTTGGTCGCGAGCAAGAGAAGGCGTTCGACCACGTTGCGCAATTCGCGCACGTTGCCCGGCCATGTGTACTGCTTGAGCTCTTCAATCGCTTCCGGCGCAAACACGATGGGCTTCCACCCGTTTTGCGCGGCCACCTGGCGGGCGAAGTGGTCCACCAGTGTAGGAATGTCCTCCTGGCGAGCCCGAAGCGGAGGAAGGGTGAGGGGAAAAACATACACGCGATGGTAGAGGTCCTGCCGGAATTTGCCTTGCTTCACCAGATCTTCCAGATTCCTGTGGGTGGCCACGATCACGCGCACGTCGACCGAAACAGGATGGTCGCCACCGACACGCTCAATCTCGCCTTCTTCGAGAACGCGCAGGAGCTTGGCCTGCATGGCCAGAGGCATGTCCCCAATCTCATCGAGCAAGAGCGTGCCGTGCTGTGCCTGTTCGAATTTTCCCAGGTGGCGCGCCCCGGCTCCCGTGAACGCCCCCTTCTCGTGGCCGAACAACTCCGACTCAATTAATTCCGCGGGGATGGCCGCGCAATTTAACGTGACGAACGGCCCGGCGTGCCGCGGGCTCCGCTCGTGCAGAGTGCGCGCCACGAGCTCTTTGCCTGTTCCGGTCTCTCCGAGAATCGAGACGCGAGTTTCGCTGGCGGCGACGCGTTCGATCTGCGCCATCAAGCGGCGCATGGCCTCGCCTGACCACACCATTTCGTGCTTGCCGAGCCGCGTGAGCAGGCGCTGATTTTCGTCCTCTAAACGCCTCAAGCGGAGAACGTTTTCCACCGTCAGCAGAAGTTTTTCAGTGGAGAGCGGCTTTTCCAGGAAATCCACGGCGCCCAGTCGGGTCGCGCGGACCGCCATCTCAATGTGCGCTTGCCCGGAGATCATCACCACCGGAGTCTCCAATTCCAATTTCTTAAAATCTTCGAGGAGCGAGAGGCCGTCTTTCTCCGGCATGACCACGTCAGAAAGAATCAAATCGAATTGCTGGGTCTTCACCAACTCCAGCGCGCGCGCGGCGGAGTCGCACACCGTGGCATCATAGCCCGCCATACGAAAAGCGCGGGAGAGAGAGGCGAGCGTGTTCGCTTCATCGTCCACAATCAGCAGATGAGCTTTCGCGGCCACGTTGTTTTGCCCTTCCTAAGATTTTGGTTCGAGCACCTGCGCGCCCTCTTCGCCGCTTGCGGCGGCAGGAGCATTCGCCGGCAGGTCTATCGTAAACCTGGTGCCCCGTTCGGGTTCACTTTCCACGGAAATCTTTCCGCCATGATCACTCACCACGGATTGCACAATGGCGAGGCCGAGTCCCGTTCCGTGCTGCTTGGTAGTGTAATACGGCGTGAACAGGCGCTCGCACTCCTCCCGGGTCAGGCCTTTTCCTGTGTCCGAAACTTCCAGGCGCACTCCCTCCGCGTTGGCCCGGGTGCGCAGCGTCAGTTTGCCACCCGAAGGCATCACGTCCAGCGCATTCAAAATCAGGTTCTGGATGGCGCGATGAAGCAGGTCAGGGTCAGCCTGAACGGGTTTCAATGTGGTGTCAATATCGACTTCGGTGACGATGGGCTGCTTTCCCGGCGCGTGGAGCTGCGCGTCAAAGAGTTTCAGTGCGCCACGCACGATTTCATTGATGTCCACGGGCTGAAGGTGGGGCGCGGGCATCTTGGCAAAGTCACTGAAGCGGCCGACGATCATGCGAAGATTGGAAAGTTCGGCGAGCAGGGTGGCCGTGCTTTCGCGAAAGACCTCGTCAAATTCGCCCGCATGACTTTCGCGAGCCCGCAACAAATTCTCCACCGTGATCTGAAGAGGGAAGAGGGGATTCTTTAATTCATGCGCCAGCCGCCGCGCCAGCTCACGCCAGGCCGCCACGCGCTCTGCCTGAACCAACCGGTCGCGCTGCTCCAGTAGTTGTTGCGTCATCTGGTTGAATGCCTGCGCCAGTTGGCCCAGCTCATCAGCGGATGTGGACTCCACACGCACGTCCCAGTTGCCGCCGGCCACACGCCGCGACGCCTCGGCCAGTTGACGCACCGGCTTGGTGACCCGCCCGGCCGCCCAACCGCTGAGCAAAATCCCCAGCACGATTCCCGCTCCGCCCACCATGACTGCGACAGAACGAATGTGCCGCTCCAATTCAATTTGTTCCCGGCGCGACCGCCCTACCAAGAACATGCCGAGAACTTCTTTATTACGCCCGGTAAGGGGAATCACCTGGAATGCCTCGGCGCTCGTCGGGTCATCAGTCCACTGAATGATTGAGGACGCTCCCCCGGACGCGCTCAAGGCGCGCGCGATGAGTGGCCTAAGCTTTTCGGAATGAAGAATAGGCCCGGAGGCATTGACGATGGAAGCTCCGCCCGGCCCCGGGCCTGCATCCTGATAAAGCAGTGCCCGCATCCCTTCGGGGAAAACCATTGACGAGAGAAACTCCCGTCCCAACCTTCTCCCGCCAACGACATATAGTTTTTTATCGCCCACCGACACCACACGAACTGCGATCAGCGCCAGAGCCTCGCCATCCGCCAATTCCTCGCGCTTCAGGAACGGTCCTTGCGCAACCCAGTCGATGGGCGAAGTGACCCACGCTTCCTGGTAGCCAAACCGCGCCGGCCACTGCGCTGATGAAACGATGTTGCCGTCGTTGGACACCAACTCCAGGAAATCGAGTTGGTGGGCGGCCGCGAGTCCCGTTGCTTCATTGACGAATGCGGAGTAATCCGGCGCCGGTCGGTTGAGCGCGACGGCGATGCGCGACGTGTCGTTTGCCTCGGCGATGCCTTCCACTGGTTGAGTCACTTCCTGGCGGCGCCGGGCAAACTCACGCCGGAACTGTTCAACCAGTGCGGCCGTGCGCTGGCTGTCGAGGCGCTCAAAAGCCGCGCGCATGGAAGCGGAAACAGTCCATGCGACGAGGCCCACCGTGAGGACCACGTTGATCGTGAAGAAGGCCAGCAATTTGGTGCGGAAACTCACGGCTTCTCCGCCTCCAGCCAGATGTCCTGCAGGCGCCAGTCGCCCCACGGCATTGGCGACCAGTCTTTTACGCGCGCCCCCACTCCGGTAAGCTCGGGAATGTAAACCAGCGGGACTTCCGCGAGAGGCTCGAGCAACTTTCGCTCGGCCTCGTAAACACGCTCGGGATTTTCCGCGCTGCCATTTGCCTGAAGTCCGAGTTGGTGCGCACCTTCGAGCACCGCCGTGGCGAAAGTGGGGCCGTCGATGCGGGCGCGCTCCAGGCGCAGGTCAGTCGAGGAGTCGGGCATCCGCCTCCAACCTTCGGGCAGAGGTGAAACTTGGAGGGTGATGCCCGCATCGCGTGCGTTCACCGCAATGCGTTCCGCGGTCTGATGCGCCAGCGCGTCGCTCGCATCGTAACCGAGACGGAGGGTCGGCGTGGTGCCCATCTCCGCGGTGAGTTGTCGCGCCCGATTGAGGTCGGGAGTGGTGGGAAAGAGAAACGAGTACCCGCTCAACCATTGGGGAAGAATTCCGCCCGCGGCCTCTCCGTAATTCTGGGCCAAAACTTTTTGGATTGCGGCGCGGTCAATGGAGTCGGCAACCGCTTCGCGCAGGCGTCGATCCAGGGCTTCGGGTTTGTTCAAGTCCCAGCGGAGAAAGAGAAGTTCAAGCGGAGCCGAGTTCCAAACCTTTTTACCTTCCTGCTGGGCTCGGCGCGCTTCACCGGGGTCGAGTTCCACCAAATCCACCTTGCCGAATTCCAGGTCGAGCAGCTGATCGCGGCTCGACCGCCCCATCTTCACTTCAATTTTGTCGACGAAGGGGCGACCATCCCAGTAGTTATCATTCGCCTGAAACACGGCGACGCTCCCCGGAGTCCATTCGGTGAGCCGGAACGGACCGGTTCCTATGGGCAGACCCTCGGCAGTATCGACCGCGGGTCGACGAATCGCCCATGCCGGATCTTTGGCGAGCGAGAGCAGTAGATCGGGCCGGGAGCGCCCCATGTTGATTTCGAGCGTGTCACCCTGCAGTCGCACCGAGCCGCCCGGCGCCATGCCTTCGAGCGCCGAGAGAATTTCGAACGGCGTAAGCGCCGAGCCGTCCTGCCACTTCACTCCGGAACGAAGTTTGAGCTGCCACTTGGCGGAGGTTGCGTCATGCTCCCAGGAAATGGCGATGGACGGCTGCGGCTGGCCGTGGATATCAAGGCGAACTAGTCGATCATAAATTAATTCGCGGAGTTTCAGCGCGGTGTCAGCAGCAGCCAGTTCCGGCCACTCCACGGGGTCTAGCTTCATCACCCGCGCCTGAATCTCCACGCGCAACGTCCCGCCATAGCGCGGCCGCGTCGCTCCTCCCGCCAACGCCACGGTGAGCGCAACACTACTGACCACAAGAAATGGATAAACGGAATGCCTCATATTGTGACGTTTTCAGGTTGTGAGAAATCGCAATGGCTCCGGGCCCGTCGGCGAGCGGCCAAAGTTCTGTCACCGGCCCGGCGAATTCGACTGGAGCGCTCGCAGCCTCGGCTTTGTGATTGGTCATGTTGTAGGCCTGCACCGAGTCGGTCTCGCCAAAATCTCCCGCTTGGCTGGCGAGCACTTGCCAGCCATTCTGGCAGCCGGATTGGATGCTTGCCACATTGCTGCCCCAATCCACAAAGTTCGCCAAGACCGCGCCAGCAGCGTCGATCAAACGCGTGCGGCCATCCAAGCCGGCCAGCACCCACTGCGCCCCGTTTTTTAACGGAAGGAAGCCCGCAGAGAAGAACGGAGGAGTTTTTGTGGCATGGCCGTCCTGAGACCGAATGCCTCCTTCAAAGAAATTACGTTCGGCGGAAAATGCGGCGGCTGCCAGTGTGGAGCCACCAGTGTTGAGCGGCCAAGGGTAATTACTTGGCTGGCACTCCAAACGAAGAGCCGGCTTGAACGTTCCCTCACATTTCGTTCCCGGAACGTAAATCTCAAGCGAATTGTCGGGCTTGATGATCAGGTGGCCCCGCGCGTCGCGTAGCTGCGGCCGGAATTGAGGAAGGCGCAATGCCTGGGTAAGTTGCCAACCTGAGCCGTCTTCTTGATTTTCGTATAACGCCACATCGTCGAGGCCCAGCACCAATGCTCTGCCCGCCGCACCGGAGGGCAGGTTGTCAAGCGGCACAAGATCCAGCACGGGCTGCGCCCTCCCGAAGAGGCGAACCCTGCGAATGCTCACGGGCTCACTGGCGGGTTGCAACGCGCTCGGTATGGGTGGCGCGACGGTAAGCATAGCGACCTCGCGGGATTTCCCGCTTCGAATTTCGGCGACCCAAAGGAATCCTTCCGCATTCTCAGAGATTGTCACCAGCACTTCGACTCCAGCCTGCCTGGCCGCCGACAACCGGATGCCATGGCTGCGAAGCTGTGCGCGAAGGGCACGTCGAATCTGGGCCACGTCGTCATCGCTGAGAGACGAAATATTTCTTAGCGATAGAGCCATCGCATGTTGCGCATTGACGAGCGTAAGGATTTTCGCCGCCAGTTCACTTGCCGCTCCGGACCAATTGTCCGCGGCCAACAGCATGGTTGAAAAAAGAAGAAGCGCTCCAGTTAACAAAGCGCCCAGTGGGAGAAGAATTCGGCGGAAGAACCGCATCAGCCTGGCGTACCTTTATCGCGTGGTGATTATAGCATGGGCATCCCTCTCCGGCGCCAGGCGGGGAGCGCAGGCATCCCGGCCGCATCGAGTCCCGGATGCGCCCATGATGCCCGCGCCCGTTGTGGTTAGCGTGGGTCCCGCTGGCGAGCGGATGTTCTCTCTGGCGGGTCATCGGGGTCGGTGGGCTGGGCTGAAGTGGGGACAATCGGCGCGCCGCGCATCAGGTCGTTGGTGAGGAAAAACTTTCCGTCCGATGGGACCATCATGATCTGCACTTTGTCGGAAAGTTTCTCGGCGATGATTTTATTGATGAGCAACGGATTCTGCTTGAGCACGCTCGCTTCGGTCTTCATGCGCTCGCCATCGGCCACGGCGGTCACGCGGATACGGTTCGCCTCGGCGTCGGCCAGCAGGTTGCGGCGCTCGAGCTCCGCTTTACTGTCAATCACCTTGGCTTGAGCGGAGGCCTCGGCGTTCTTGATGGTGGATTCTTTCCGCGCCTCGGCTTCCAGGCGAGTCTGCTGGATTTGCTTCTCCTTGAGGGGCAACGTGTACTGCATGGCATCGGATTCCGACTTGGCCTGCAACACGCGAACCGCCGCGTCGCCTTCGGCGTGCTTCACCTGTTGGACCTTTTCAGCCTCCGCCGCCAGTTCGGCGATGCGCACGTGCTTTTCCTGAATCTGGGTCTCGAAGACCAGCCGGTCATTTTCCTGTTCCTTCAGCAGGAGCCCTTCGAGCCCTTTGGCATATTCATCCGGCAGCTTGATGTCACGCACCATCACTTCTTTCACCAGGATCCCGTCTCCACCGAGCTTCTTGGAGATTTCCTCCGAAGTCCGTTTGCGGATTTCCTCGCGCCGCGTGGCGAACACGTCGCGCACCGTGTAGTTGGGGACGACCTCGCGAAAAACGCTGGCCACCACGGGCTGAACTAATTCTTCACCCAGGGGTTCAGGCAAATTGGCCTCAATGTAGTCGAGCCGCTGTGGGTCGAGCCGGTAGCGCACATTGACGGCCAGGCCGATGGCGAGACCTTCCTGCGACGTTACGCTGAGAACCTCCACTTTCTGCGCCGGACCGGGTATCGCGATGGTGGTGAATACGCGGTCGCGCATGTCAAACAGCACCACGCGTTCAATCATGGGTTTGATCAGATGGACTCCGGGATACAGCGTTCCCCGGAGCGTTCCGGAAATCTGGCTCACCCGAACGCCGGCCATTCCGCTGGGCACCACGACGATGCTCAGGCCGAGGAGCACGGGCAGCAGCGCCAGGGCCACCAATTTTTGTGCGGTGCCCCAGCGGATAGATTTTGGGATTGGCAGTTTTTCTGCGGCGCCCTGCGCTATAAGGCGCTGGTAGCTCTCCGCCTTATAGAAATCGTAAGCCACTATCACCGCGGCGTCGATCACCGCCCCAACGCCGAAAATCAACATGACGTACTTGAGTAGCAACATATTCTCCTCCTTCTCCATCTGCTCGGGGGTTCGCCCCGGCCTTGTTGGGATTGCCGGCTTACGATTGACGACTGCAGAATGAGAGGGCGATTGCCAGGAAGTGTTTCTCAATCGGCAGTCTTCAACCGTAGTTCCTCATTCCCTAAAGCTCATCAGCCATTGCGGCCACAACCTCCGCCGCGGGGACAGTCGTGTGCTCGGTGCTGGATTGCGTTGCGGACTGTGCCACTACGTCCGTGCCGCCAAAGATTTCCGCCACCTGCGCATCGCGCTCGCCATGTATCTCCACCGCGTCGCCCACTTCCACTTGCTTGAACAAATCCTCCACGTCACCCCTACGCATGCGGAAGCATCCGTGCGACGCCGCCTTCCCAATCGAACTCTGAACGTTTGTCCCGTGGATACCGTAGCCCACATCGCTCAGGCCCATCCAGCGATTGCCCAGGGGATTGGATTTTCCCGGCTTCACCACCTTCCCTTTGTGATAGTAGGTGGGATCGACCACCTTGTTGATGATCTTCATTTCGCCGATCGGGCTCGGAGTCGACGGCTTGCCCACGGCCACGTCATAAACTTCCACCACCGCACCGTTTTCCATCAGCGCGAGCTTGCGGTCCGGGACGCTCAACACCAGAACTCGTTTTGGCGCGGCCACCTCTTGCTGAACATCCGCACTGACGGTGGATGTGTTGTTGTTTTTGGCGAGAAGTTGGGCCGAAAAGAAAAGCAAAACTGCTCCCAACAGAATTGCTGATCTCTTCCAAGCCTTACTTGCACTTTTGTCTGGCTGATTCGTTTTGCGCCGCATATCGGGCCCCTCCGTTTGCGAGTGTCGTGTCGGACACCATGGGAAAAGGCAGGTTGGGGACCTAACCTTAAATTATTGAAAACGTTATAGTTATAAGATCTCTGTGAGTGTGATTTCGTGTCCGCCGGGCGAACCTGTGTCGGGAGTGACACGGTTGGAGTTTTGAGGCTGAAGAAAAGCGTAGAAGGGGAAGGGGATGAATTGAAATTACAGTTTCATTGTTGGCCAGTCTCCCTAAAATCGTAAAAGGGAGAACTCAGGAAGTTAAAGATGGGTTGATCTCGACTTGCCGGTAAAAGTGGGTGGGCCCACCAGGACTTGAACCTGGGACAAACGGATTATGAGTCCGCTGCTCTAACCAACTGAGCTATGGGCCCTGAAGCTCATAATATCTTACCTCAAAAACACCGAGTGCCCCTATCCAACTTGTCCCTACGCTTGCTCAGTTTGCCTGGTGCGAGTTCCTTAATTTACTTGGATGCACAGCAGCAGATTCCGTAGGAATCGCGGTTTGCGACCAGCCGCCAGCCCGCGTTCGATCGCTAATCAGTGCGCTACCCGGGCAGAACCCACAATCCCCGGAAACCAATGGACGGCGTTGTCGTGGTAAAGCTTGCGGAGGACTGGCGCCGGCAGGTGAAGCCCCTGGTAGGTGCGTCCCTTATATTCCACTGACTGGTCCGTCGCAAAGAATTTCCAATCCTGCTCGTATGTGTTGGTGATGTTCTGGATTGCTTTCTCCGTGTTGTCTTGCGGCATCACCACCAGGTCGGTTGCGTAGAGGATGCGGTCCTGATACTTGATGAGAAAGTCCCGGACCTTGTCGCGCGACTGCAGCATGAAATAGGGAACGCGGGCGGCCATGTCGACAGCAAAATTGGGATAGCGGTCAAGGCGTTTGGCAATCTCATCCACGTCCGACTCCATGCTGCCCAGGTGCGCCCCCACCACGTGCAGCTTGGGATTCTCCGCCACCAGTTGGTCCCGCGCCGCGAGGATGGCTGCCTTCGACGGCCACTCGGGATGGGCGTATGCGTATTCTTCGGGGTGCTCATTGTAATACTCATAGTCGGGGCTCGCGGGATTGGGTGGCTGCCAGCATGAATCGGGCTCCGCCAGATGCGCGACCACCGTCCGGTGATGCGCCGAGATGTCCTGATAAATCGGCTCAAAGGCAGGGTCATCCGCCATCACATACTTGCCCGTCTTTGACTTCATCTCCATACCCATTACCTTGTAAATCTTCACGGCCACGGCCCCATCGGCAAAGTCCTGGTTGAGTTGGCGAATCACCCTGGCGCTGAAGCCGGGCTCTTCAAAATCATACGGGCTGAAAGTTGTGCAGAAAGCTGCGTGGCCCCCCGTGCGGCGGGCGAAGTTGCGCACGTCAGCGCGCTGTGGTTCCAGTCCGCGGGCAAAAGGATCGCGATCGTCAATCACGCAGATGTTAAGCGCCCGCAAGTTCAGACGCTGGATCAGAGCGCTGAGTGCCGGATCATCTTTATAAATGTGCAGGTGAGCGTCGATGGGATTGATTTCCTCGAAAGCTTTGAGCAGAGCACTCTGGTCACTTGCGGCGGGTTCGGCTCCTTGTTGCGCAGAAACAAAAAGCGACCGCCGCGAGGCAACAACGAATATCCCCACAGCCAGCAGAACCGTTATGATAGCCAACCTTGGAATTCTCATTCATTTCCTCCCACAGAGCTGTCACCGATGAAGATTTGATTCCGATGGTAATCCTGAGCATGTTGCGCCCCGTCATTGGGTCAATAAGGTATATCGCACTCCCGTCATATTCGACAAATGCCAATTTGATTCATCATCCTTCCCAAATCCCTGGCCTGTCGGCTTCGATGTCATCGGATTGTTCCGCATGCACTCCAGGGCCAGTGGTGATAAACTCCCACGAGTAACCCAGTGCCGAAATTCGAGCGCCACCTGGGCCGGGACAGTTTGCCATCACCGGCCCGCAAGCCAGTTCGCGAGAGGGCAAAATGTCAACCGCTGTGGCCGTACCCAAGGAATCGTTGATTTCCCCCGAACCGCTGCGCCCCAACGCCAACGATGACGAAAGTCTCGATGTATGGGGATTTCGGGACAGCGGCTTTGCCATCAACGAAAATGGTCACGCCTACCTGAAAGGCAATCGTTACGAGCTGTGCGGCCAGGAACTGACGCGCTTGTTGCCTTGGGTTCGGGAAACTCTGGAAATTGCGTTCGACCCCAAGGACGTCAATCCGCCCTCCTATCCCTCACACATTCCGCCACCACTGTTGAACGCGCCATTCGAAAACGAAATCCGGCAATTCTTGAAGGAAGATCAAATCACCGCGGACGGTCCCTTGCGCCTGCGGCATGGTCACGGCCAGACACAGGAGGAAATGTTTGCCATCAAGTACGGCAAGCTGGAACGGATTCCCGACCTGGTGGTCTTCCCGGACACTGACCAGCAGGTGGCGGATTTGATTGCCGCGGCCAAGCGCCACCATGTTTCGCTGATTCCCTTCGGCGGCGGGACCAACGTCACCAACGCCTTGCGTTGCGAGGCCAATGAAAACCGCCTGATCGTTTCAGTGGACCTGCGGCGCATGAATCGCATTCTGTGGATCGACAAGTCGAATCAAATGGCTTGCATTCAAGCTGGCGCGGTGGGGCGCCACATCGCGTCGCAACTGGAGAGTTATGGCTTTACCATGGGCCACGAGCCGGACAGCGTGGAGTTTTCCACTTTGGGTGGCTGGATTGCCACCAATGCCAGCGGGATGAAGAAGAACAAGTACGGCAATATAGAAGACTTGGTGCTCGATGTCACAGTGGCCACGGCCAACGGAAAGCTGGAGCGCGCGACTTGTGTGCCGCGCGAATCCGTCGGGTCTGATTTGCGCCGTCTGGTTTTCGGTTCCGAGGGCACGCTGGGCATCATTACCTCTGCCACTGTTAAACTCTTTCCCGTACCCGAAGTGCAATCGTTCGGCTCCGTTCTGTTTCCAAATTTCGAGCTGGGCGTGGCGTTCATGCGCGAGCTGGCGCACGAAGCGATCCCGCCCGCCAGCGTCCGCTTGATCGACAATCTGCAATTTCATTTTGGGCTGGCGCTGAAGCCTGCCTCGACAGGCGCGCTGCAATCCCTAAAGAGCCAGGTGGAGAAATACGTTGTCACCAAACTCAAGGGATTTGATCTGAATCAAATGGTGGTGTGCACCCTGGTATTTGAAGGCACGCGGCGCGACGTGGCGGAGCAGCAACACGCGGTCTATAGCGTCGCCAAAAGGTTCAAGGGAATGAAGGCGGGCCAGGAAAACGGCCGGCGCGGCTATCAACTGACATTCAGCATCGCCTACATCCGCGATTTTCTGATGAACTATTACATTATCGCCGAGTCGTTTGAAACTTCCGCCGCATGGAGTGACGTTCTGCCACTCATCGAAAACGTCAAGAAAAGGCTGGTGGCCGAATATCACGCGCGCAAACTGCCCGCCAAGCCCTTCGTGACGGCTCGAGTCACCCAGATCTATCAGACCGGCGCGGCCATATACTTCTATTTCGGTTTCTACTACAAGGGCGTCGAGAATCCGTCCCAGGTGTATGTGGAACTCGAAAACATCGCTCGTCAGGAAATTCTCCGCTCTGGCGGCTCACTCTCGCATCATCATGGCGTGGGCAAAATCCGCCAGTCGTTCTTGCCCTCCGTGATGTCGCCTACCGCCATGGAGTGGAAACGCGAGCTGAAACGAAGCATCGACCCGGACAATATTTTCGGGATCGGGAATCAATAGAATGATGAATTATGAATGATCACTACTGTCCGGTCATTGAATTCGAATTTCGTTCTAACTTACTTTGGGTCATAGACTTGATGTTACAACTAACTGTTTTCGATTTGAATTCCAGAGGTGTTTTTGGCCATCCTTTCCGGGCATTCGGGGAGGGTGTGGCA
>JBGPCF010000112.1:0-22058 GCA_041481635.1 Terriglobia bacterium
ATACGTCCAACCAAAATGCTCAATCCCCACTCGCAACGATTTCGTAAAAGGGACGGGATCGGACACATGCCATCGATAGCCCGTGAGCCGCGCGCCAAATCCCTCGCCTTCCGCCACCGGGATGCCGGTCCACGCGCCGTCCGAAACGCGCAGCCCCCAGGCGTCGTTGAAATAATCTTCCGTTCCCGTGCCTTCGACGCGCGGCTTGGTCTCGCCGTCCACGTAAAACATGTCGTCGCCCTCCCCGAACCATCCCATCTGGGTCTGCACAATGTTGAGCACCGAGCCCACATACTGGCCCGCGCCCTGGATATTCAGCAGCGTATAAAGTTTCCCCGAGGGCGGCGGAGTGGCCTGCCGGTAGTAGGCGTGGAAGTAGCCCACGTCCGCGGGCAGGGCATCGCGCTTCTGCCAGTCCACGTGATAGTAGAAGCTGGAGACGCGGCGGCGGCCCTCATTGGTCACGGTGATGAGGCACGATTTCCGGAAGGGCATGGGCCAGTAGGAATTGCGCGCGCGGCCCAGCGAGGCGTCGCGCACCATCATCGAATTCAGGTCGCGCTCGTAGCCGTGGCCGACGCCGAAGAAATCGCCCACCGGCACGTCCACGCTCGGAGTTTTGGCTCCATCGTAATAAACGCGCAAGCGCAGCAGGCGCGGCCAGGCGTATTCGTTGTCCGCCACCGTCATCCAAATGTGCGTGACGATTCCCGGGCCGCGAAGGTCCGCGAGCACCAGCACCTCGCCCGGGATGGGATGCTTGCTGTCGTCGTTGCTGTCCTGATAGAGATTGTTGCTGGACGAGCGGTAGGCCCCGAAATTCTTGATCCGCGCCAAGTCCAGCGGGTCGAGAGGGCCCGTCGCCGCACTCTGACCCAGCGCTGCGACGGGAAACAGAAGCAAGACCATCATCAGGACGTGACGCATGTTCGACCTCCGATAAGCAAGATGATTTCGGGCGCGTTGGCTCGCGCCGTGGCGCGAGAATAAGACCAACCACGACAAGTGGCAAGCTATGAAAAGCGAAGAAGAAAGGAAGGGCAGGTGGATCTGGGGAGAATCGCAATCCCGAGCGCGCTATATCAGGTCCCAGGGCGGGCGCGCTTTTCGCCCAAGTATTTCAGACGCGGCCGGGTCATCGACAATCTCTTCTTTCGCTGCGTCCCAGCGGATTTTGCGGCCGGTACGGAAGGCGATGTTTCCGAGATGCGCCACAATTGTGGAGCGGTGACCGATCTCCACGTCGGCGGCGGGCTTCTGCCGCGAGCGCACACATTCGATGAAATTCTTTACGTGCAGGTTGGTGGCATCCGCTCCCGCCACGTCGCGGCGTTGCGAGCGATAGCCATCGTAAACCGTTCCGGCGCCCAGCGAGATTTTCTGTCCCGCGGCGGGCTTGGGCTCGGGATAAACTTCAAAACCAACGCGGTCCGAAAACAGCGCGCCGTTCGTGCCGTAGAACGCCTCGCCGTGCGGGCGGTCTTCCTGGCCACGCATCTGGTAGTACTTTTTTCCCGGAGTTCGTCCGCCGCAGCCGTGTGCGTTCAACATGCTCGCCTCATAGCTGAGGGTAAAGCCGCGATATTCGTAAGTCACCTGGACCACGTCGGGAGTCTCGCCACCATCGCGCAGCGCGTAACGCCCTCCCGAAGCCGAGACGCTGAGGGGTGCGTCATCTCCCATAATCTGATGCAAGCTGTCAAAGCGGTGGGTTCCGAAATCGGTCACCAGTCCGCCGCCGTAATCCCAAAACCAGCGATAGGTCTGGACAAAGCGATTTTTGTTGAAGGGCACATAGGGCGCCGGCCCCAGATAGAAATCCCAGTCCGCTCCGGGGGGAGGATCGGAGTCAGCCGCGCGCCCCATGCCATCCGGGGAAAGATTCAAATAATTCCAAATGCGAACGAAATTCACCGGACCCAACTCTCCACTCTGAACGATGCGCGCCGCCTCGCGGTAGTGCGGCGCAGAGCGATGCTGCGTGCCCGCCTGAACCACGCGGTTGTACCGGCGCGCGGCATTCACCATGGCGCGGCCTTCTTTAATGTTGTGCGCGAGTGGCTTCTCCACATAGACGTCCTTGCCGGCCTGGCACGCGAGCACGGTGGGAATGGCGTGCCAGTGGTCAGGCGTCGCGATGTGCACCGCGTCGACTTCTTTCAGTTCCAGAACTTTCCTGAAATCGTGATAGGTCCGGCAATCGGGCCCAGCCTCCTGATGCGCCGCTGCGGCCTGAGGGTCATAAACGTCGCACACCGCTACGTACTCGACGTTGGGAACCTCGCGCATTAACTTCGCCACCTCGCGTCCCCGTCCACCGCAACCGATCAGCGCCACGCGGACGCGGTCATTCGCGCCGGCGATTCGTCCCGCGGACAGGGCCGTGGCCGAAGCAACAGCAGCGCCTCCCATAGCTCGCTTCATGAATTGCCGGCGCTTCATTTTGAATCTCCTGTTGTCATGCCAAACCCGCATGCGGGTTCGGCTCTGCTACTTCTTTGTTGCGAATCCCCAAGAACTGTCATCCTGAGGGAGTCGCGGCGGCGACGGACGAAGGATCTCTGCATTTGCTTTATTTCACAGCCCCCGAGATGCTTCACCGAATTTGCAATGAGCGAAATGAAAAGGATCCTTCACTGCGTTCAGGATGACAACGAACGGATCGGCGCTACATGCTCATTCCCAATTGCTCGCGCGCGTAGGCAAGGCATTGTTTGACGTTGTCTTCTTCCAACTTGCGCCGGGCTGCGGGATCAAGCCCGCTGACGCGCGGCAGCGCCTGTGCCGGCACATGAGCGCGCACCATGTTGAGCGCCCGCGCCAGGTACCGTCCATTACGATCGGGGAAAGTCGCCCAGTATTTTTCGCTCAGGCAGGGAATCTTCAGCGGATCGCGAGTAATCATTTCCAGAGTGAATTTTGCTCTCGGCCGCGCCTTGGAAATGGTCTGCGTTATTTTCCGCATGTCGACTATCCCTTGCCCCAGCGGAACTTCTGCAAGCAGAAAGCCCTCGGGATATTCCTCCACCGCCATATCTTTGAAGTGGGTCGATACCGCGTAAGGAGCAAGCTTTTCGACGGTCTCCATCGGGTCGTCGAGCAAAGATATGTTGTTGCCCGTGTCCAGGCATACTCCCAGATATTCGCTGTTGTATTCTTTCATGAGCGCGGCCAGCTCGTCCGCGGTCCAATCCTTGTGGTTCTCAAGTGCCAGCGGCATTTTGTGTTTTTCGACGATGGGCGCCACGCGAGCAACGCGACGGCCCGACTCGGCGACAAATCGTTGCCAGTCGTCGAGTTGAGTGAACGTTTCATACCGGCGGGTCTCCAGGCAAGCGGCCCGCAGGCAAACGGCGCCGGCCCGCCGTGCTCCGATAACCAACTGCTCGAATTTTGAGGTGTCGTCACCATGAGGCAAGTCCGCGACCGCTTCCACGTACATTCCGTATTCCTCGCTGCGCCGCCGCACCGCATCGAGGTATTCCGGTTCGAACGATGTCAGCGCCGCCTGCACCCCTCCGGCGCCAATGGAGTGGCAATACTCCAGAAAATCAAGCGCCGACTTGGCGGCGGGATTCAACGAGTAGGAGTAGATGCAGACTCCCATCGTCGTGCGCGGAGGGTTTTCAGCACCGATGGATTCTTGCGTCGAAGCGATTCCGGCTGCAACAATGCTCGCTAAGAAATTGCGGCGATCCATGGTAAATCATCCTCCGGCCTACTTCGCGCCGAGCGACCTCAGCACGCCAGCCCACGGTTCGCGATACGGCCGCTCGAGCTGCGCAGACGCTTCGGGGTCGCCGACGATTTCTTCCGTCTCCGGATTCCAGCCAATCTTCCGGCCGAGCCGCAAGGACATATTGGCCAGGTGGCACGCGGTGGCGGTGCGATGGCCGTCTTCCGCATCGGCGTTGGGACGCTGGCGGGACTTGACGCAATCCAGAAAATTCCGGGCATGCCTCGGCCAGAGGTCGTCCGGCACGCGCACTTTCACAGCTTCCGTCCACGGCTCAGGCTGAATGTCCTTGCGCAACTGCGGTCCGCCAACCGGATGGCCCATCATCTGCGGAATCTGATTTTCCGGCGCCGTCCTCTTATCCGGATGAACTTCAAACCCGGTGCGCGAAATTGTCAGGCTGCCTTTGGTCCCGAAAAATTCCATCCCGCCGCCGTTTCGCCCCAGGCTCGCTTCACGCACGGCCCATTCGAGGGTAAACCCCGGATATTCGAAAATCGCATCCTGGGTATCAGGGGTCTCCCCGTTGTCTTGCAGTGCGATTCGACCGCCGCTCGACGCCACCGCCTGCGGCCCGGCAACCTTCATCGCCCACTGAACGATGTCCACTTCGTGCGCGCCGTAGTTGGTCATTTGCCCCCCCGAATAATCCCAGAACCAACGGAAGTGGTAGAGAGATCGATTTGGATTGTAGGGGCGTGCCGGCGCGGGCCCAAGCCACATTTCGTAATCAAGGCCGGGCGGCGGGGCGGAGTCCGCCGGAGACCCGAAGCCTGGCATGACGTTTCGAAATAGGCCGATGCGCACCGTGTGCACTTTGCCGATGTGCTGGTTCCTCAACAGGCCGGTAGCCTTTTCGTAATGCGGTCCGCTCCGTTGCTGCGACCCGACCTGCACAATCCGATTGGCGCGGCGCGCCGCGTTCACCATCCACCGGCCCTCTTTCACGAAAAGGGTCATGGGCTTTTCAACGTACACGTCCTTGCCGGCGGCGCACGCCATGATGGTCATCAATGCGTGCCAGTGATCCGGCGTCGAGATGACTACCGCCTGAACGTCCTTATCATCGAGCAACCGGCGAAAATCCGCATAACCTTTGGCGTGCGGACTGCACGCCGCAAGGCCTTCGTCGACGCGTGGCTTGTAGACATCACACACGGCTGCCACATCAACGTCGGGCTGGTTCTTGAAATCGTAAACGTGTTGTTTGCCGATCAGGCCGTAGCCGATGAATCCCACTTGAACGCGATCGTTCGCGCCCAGCACTCGAGGTGATGCCCATGCCGCACCTGCGGAGGATACCAGGAATTCGCGACGCGTCGGTGACATGCGCTGGATATTACCACGTCGATTTCGCCGCGAATGAAATTTTCAATATGGGCGGGATCAGGAATCAGAAATCAAGTTGAGGCGCTTGAAGATAGAATAGATTGGTGGGCCTGGGGAGGCTCGAACTCCCGACCCCCTGGTTGCAAATCAGATTCGTGCCATTATTGAAAGCTATTGATGTCTGTAGATGATAAGTGATTGGGATTGAAAACTTTGTGGGCACGTATTGTTCCGTATTGAATTGGAATGACTGAAGGTGCTTTGATAGCCACAAAATCATCTACAGATAATTAAGCCAAAAAAGTGGGCCTCGAGAAGTTGTACCACGGGGCCCCATTGAATAACTGCGCATCCCGAATAGGCTGCCGGTGCAGGATTATTGCGGAGTATGACGACGAAGGTGCGAGTCTCCTGCGGTGGCGGCAGTGGTGCAGAGTTGTCCAAGGAGACGGCTAAGGCCGAGGCGTATAAGGCACCTGTGCATACCAATGACTCCGTCCGTGTTGAATTTATTTCTGCATAGGGGTTTTAACTGCTAATCTTCCCACCCCCATGAGAACCATATTTCTTTCTTTGTCTTCTGCTCCCCTATCCTGCCTCCGAGGCCGCGCCTCGTTGCAAGTGGAGAATTTTTGCCCTCTGCCACCTCCGTGACTTTCTCCCTTCTTTCAGGTAGCCTCAAAGGAATCACGCTGCCTGCTGCCATCTAATGCTGCCCAGCGTCGCTGTCTCAGTTCGCTGCATTCGAAATTAGTGGCGTCACCGAATTCGATTCTCGTAGTGGAAGCTGAAATGCTAGCGAGTTCATCTTTCCCTGGGCATAAGGCAGGTTTGCCCGGGGGCTAGATGCGCCGGGGAACACTCTTGAAAGATACAGACTGGCGGTCCCATCTCGCTCACTCCATTAATGCGAGACCGCCCCGGGAATCCCTGTCCCTGCCTGCGCAAATTTCATGGTGTATTTCGCCGGCGCGGATTGGCACAATTCTAGTTTGTGTGCTGGCATTTATCGCGGTGCCCGCACGCGCTCAAATCTCTCCCGGGCCGCTCTCCAAAGCGCACAGTTCGCTCAGCGGAACCACCCAATGCATCAAGTGTCATGGAGTGGGCCTCGGCAAGGCAGAACTGAAATGCCTGGACTGCCACACGGAAATCCGCCAGCGGATCGCCCAAGGGCGCGGCTATCACGCCCGAATTCTATCCCGCAACGCTTCCGGCAAGGACTGCGTGCCGTGCCACTCCGAGCACAACGGAGAAGACTTTGGATTGATCCGATGGGAGCCCAGCCAAAAACAGTTTGACCACAGCAAGACCGGCTACTTTCTCGAAGGGCGTCACGCCGCGCTGGAATGCAATCAATGTCACAAGCCCGAACACATCGGAATTGCGGACCGAAAAGGCATTGTGGTTCGCGACCTGAACCGCAGTTTTCTTGGCCTTTCGCGCGATTGCCTGAGCTGCCATGTGGATGAGCACCACGGGCAGTTGGGCACCGACTGCCTGAGCTGCCACTCCATGGCGGGATGGAAGCCTGCTGCCAAGTTCGACCACGCTCAATCCAAATACCGGCTGACCGGGGCGCACGAACGAGTGGCCTGCCAGAAATGCCACACGGAAGTGAAGGCGCCCAAGCCCTACGCCAAGTACGTGGGCATCCCGTTCCAGAATTGCGTTTCGTGCCACACCGATCCGCACAAGGGCGCCTTTGCCATGAATTGCCAGACGTGCCACAACACATCTTCATGGAAGCAGGCGCACGCCGAGGGAAAATTCGATCACTCGACCACCAAATTCCCGCTGCTCGGCAAGCACGAACCGCTGGCGTGCGAGAAGTGCCATCACGACGCGGATTTCAAGAAGCCGATTCCCCACGCCAAGTGCGCGGATTGCCACACGCCCGACCCGCATCACGGGCAATTCAAGAATCGAAAGCAGGGCGGGGAATGCGCCGAGTGCCACAACGTGAATGGGTTTAAACCGTCATTGTTTACCGTGGCCATGCACGCGGAGACGAAGTATCCCCTCGACGGGCAGCACGAGAAAGTTGAATGCGACAAGTGCCACACGGGGATGAGCGTGCAAACGGTGTTCAAAATCACCGACACCAAGTGCATCGCGTGTCACGCCGACGTGCACAAAGGCCGGTTTGCCGGGCCGCCACACAGCAATCGCTGCGAAGATTGCCACAACGTGCAGGGTTTCCGCTCCGCCAAGTTCACGTTGGCTCAGCACAATACCACGCGCTTTCCGTTGACAGGTGCGCACGTGGCAGTGACCTGCGTGGAGTGCCACAAGGTGGAGCACGCGGGCACGCCGCGGGGAACTGCCAAGCTCGTTTTTGACGACCTGACGTGCACGGGCTGCCACGACGATCCCCACCAGGGGCAATTCACAGAGCGGATGGCCGTCCAACGCGCCAACGGGACCGCGGCGGGCTGTGAGGCCTGCCACAACATTCGGTCGTGGAAGATCTCAGGGTTCGATCACTCGACCACCACCTTCCCGCTCGTCGGCGCCCACCGTGCCGCCCCCTGCATCAGTTGCCATCACCCGAGAAATCTGGAGACCACCATGCGCAACGTCCACTTCCGGGAGGCGCCGAAGCGCTGCGAGCAATGCCACGAAGACGTGCACGCGGGCCAGTTCTCGCAGGGCAATACTCCGCCGGACTGCTCGACGTGCCACAACTCGGCCAAGTGGCGGCCGTCCCTGTTTGACCACGAAAAGGGAGCAACGTTTTCCCTGAAGGGCGCGCACGAGCGTGTTCCCTGCGCCAGTTGCCACACCACGCGCCGGCTGGTGAATGGGGTGAGCGTTGTGTTTTATAAATCCACTCCGAAGCTATGTAGTGAATGCCATAAGTGATGGGGAGGGCAGAGTTCCAGCAGCCAGGAAGGAGGTGCGACAGGCAGCGCGATCTAAACCAGGGCAGCGAAATTTTTACATCCCGCGCGTAATATTTTCGATTGGCGGGACGATGGTGAGCCTTGGAATTCCAAGTTTGGATGTGGTTTTAACGAGATGCGTGATCCTTGGATGGCAATCGCTGTGCAGGGACTTTAATTGTTGTAAATCATAAGTATGCCAATCGTTGGAAGGGGATTCAGGGCTGAGCCGGGATTCTCAGGGAGTTTTCCATCTGAATTAATCCCTGGTTGGTGAATCTCATTCCGGGTAGACGGACGCTCTTATTGAGGGGGGTATCTTGCGGACGCGTATATCCCTCTCCGCGCCAGACATTCAGTTATATCAATCATCTATTCATACATCTGGCGTGGCTTTTTAGGCATCAGTTAGAGTAACCCGAAAGTGTCTTTCAAAGTGGTCGCTGCACATTGAATCTCGCGTCGCTGTTTGTCTCAGTGGGTTAATTGCTCAGGAGTGGCGCTCCAGGGCAAGTTGTCCTTGGAAGAGTTGGTTCTGGTAGCGAGTCAGTTCAACTCCTCAATTTAGGGCAATTTGTTGGGGCCGATGTTGGCTCGGCAACAACCCATGCAAGGGCGAGAACCGCCCGGCGAGCAGCGCGGCGAACGTCTAACGGGAAACGTGACCACGACGATCGGATTCCAGATCCTCTTCCTGCTGTTGTTGTTCCCTCAGCAGAGTGTGCGCTCGGTCTCGGCGCAGGGCTCACAAGTCGGCCCGACCCGCAATCCTCACGGACCGCTGGTTTCTCGATGCGAGGATTGCCACACGCTGACCAGTTGGAAACCCATCCGCGCCTTTCCGGAGTTCAATCACAACACAACGCGATATCCCCTGCGAGGCATGCACGCCAAGGTGGATTGTCGCTCGTGCCACGTGAAGCTGGTTTTCAGAGACGTGGGCATGAAATGCGCCGATTGCCACGCCGATCTGCACCGCGGCCAGATGGGCGCCCAGTGCGAGAAGTGCCACACCGTGAATGGCTGGAATGCTTCCATCCAGGCCGTCCAGGACCACCAAAATCGTTTCCCTCTGGTGGGCGCGCACGCGGTGGTGGAGTGCTCGGCATGCCACACCGGCGCCGCGGTGGGGAAATTCCAGGGATTGAGCACGGACTGCGTCGCGTGCCATCTAACGGACGTCAGGAATACCAAGACCACAGGGCTCGATCACGCGGCGCTGAATTTCCCAACCAATTGCCAATCTTGCCACAGCATGGACACGTGGCTTGGCGCAGGCTTTGACCATGCCAAAATGACAGGCTTTGCGCTGGTGGGCGCGCACGCCAAGTTGGATTGCACCGCGTGCCATGTGGGTGGGCGATACGCGGGAGTTCCAGCTGACTGCTACAGTTGTCACGCCAAAGACTTCACTTTTGCGGGGAACCCGAATCACGTTACGGGCGGATTACCGCACGATTGCACCATGTGCCACACCATGTCTACTTGGCAGGGCGCCACGTTCGACCATTCGAAATTCACAAAGTTTCCATTGATCGGCGCCCATGTGAGCGTGGCCTGCACCAGTTGCCACGTGGGCGGAAAATTTGTGGGCACGCCCACCGATTGCTACTCCTGCCACAAGCCGGATTTTGTAGGGACCACGAATCCCAGCCACGTCGCGGCCGGATTCCCCACGGACTGCTCGGTCTGCCACACCACCGCCAACTGGAACGGCGCTACTTTTAATCATTCCAACACCCCTTTCCCGCTGACCGGCGCGCACCTGGGTGTGGGTTCCTGCGCCACATGCCACGTGGGTGGAGTCTATGCCGGACTCAGCACGGCTTGCGTGTCGTGCCACATGAAGGATTACACCAGCACCACCAACCCGAACCACGCGGCATCCGGGATTCCGCAAACTTGCGGCGTTTGCCATTCCACCACCGCGTGGTCGCCGGCGACCTTTGACCATTCAAAAACGCCTTTCCCGCTGACCGGTGGGCACGTGAGTGTAGCTTGCACAAGTTGCCACGTCGGCGGCAAGTATGCAGGAACGCCCACCGATTGTTACTCCTGCCACAAGCCGGATTTCGTGGGGACCACGAACCCCAATCACGTAGCCGCGGGCTTCCCCACGGACTGCACGGTGTGTCACACCACGGCCAATTGGACGAGCGCCACCTTTAACCATTCCAACACGCCGTTCCCACTGACTGGCGCGCATGTGAGTGTGGCTTGCACCAGTTGCCATATTGGAGGAAAGTTTGCGGGCACGCCCACCGATTGTTACTCCTGCCACAAGCCGGATTTTGTGGGGACCAAGGACCCCAATCACGTCGCGGCTGGATTCCCCACGGGCTGTTCGGTGTGCCATACCACCGCCAACTGGAATGGCGCGACCTTTAATCATAACAATACTCCGTTCCCACTGACCGGCGCACACCTGAGTGTGGGCTCCTGCACAACGTGCCACGTGGGAGGAGTCTATGCCGGGCTCAGTACAGCGTGCGTCTCGTGCCACGTGAAGGATTACAATGGCACCACCAATCCGAACCACGCCGCTTCAGGGATTCCGCAGACTTGCGAGGTTTGCCACACCACCTCCGCTTGGTCGCCGGCAACGTTTGACCATACGAAGTTTACGACGTTCCCCCTGACGGGCGCGCACGTGAGTGTGCCATGCGCAAGCTGCCACATCGGCGGAAAGTACGCGGGCACGCCGACCGATTGTTACTCTTGCCACAAGCCGGATTTCGTGGGGACGACTAATCCCAATCACGTGGCCGCGGGCTTCCCGACGGATTGCACGGTTTGCCACAGCACGGCCAACTGGACGGGCGCGACCTTTAATCATAACAACACTCCGTTCCCGCTGACCGGCGCGCACCTGACTGTGGGCTCATGCGCCACATGCCACGTGGGTGGGGTGTATGCCGGGCTCAGCACCACTTGCGTGTCGTGCCACCTGAAGGATTACAACGGCACCACGAATCCGCCCCACGCGGCCTCAGGGATTCCACAGACCTGCCAGGTCTGCCACACCACCACTGCCTGGTCGCCGGCGACGTTTGATCACTCGAAGACGGTTTTCCCGTTGACTGGGGTGCATGTGACCGTACCTTGTGCGAGTTGCCACGTGGGCGGTAAATATGCCGGAACGCCGACCGACTGCTATTCGTGCCATAAGCCGGATTATCTGGGGACGACGAATCCGAACCACGCCGCGGCCGGGTTCCCGACCACCTGCTTGACTTGCCACACGACGACCGCGTGGACGGGCGCGACGTTCAATCACACTTGGTTTCCGGTCCCGCATCGGACCGCCACATTGTGTAACGATTGCCACACCAATCCGTCGAATTACGCAGTTTTTGTGTGCACGAATTGTCATACCCAGGCGACCACCGACCCGCATCATACGGGCGTGACCGGGTATGTTTGGAACAGCACGAATTGTTATTCCTGTCATCCCACGGGCAAGGCCGGTTAAGAACATGCTCCATCGCGCCAGTGTCTTCACAATCTTGGGAACGCTTTTCCTCGGCGCGGCCGCCTCGGCGCAACAAGGGAATGAGCAGCCCATGTCTTTCCGCATTAAGTACGCCACGGAGAGCGCGCTCTATCTTGACGGCGGCCAAAACGTCGGGCTGAGGGAAGGCATGAAGCTCACCGTCAAGCGTGCGGACCCCAAGGCGCCCGACGGCTTTGTGATGGTGGCAGAGATTCAGATTGTCGGTGTGGGCAGCGCCTCGGCCGTTTGCGAGATTCGCAGCCAGGGTTCGCCGCCCGTGCCCGTCAAGGTGGGCGATATCGCCTATCTTTCTTCCGAGGACACGCAAGTGGTGCAGATGGATGAAGGCGCGTTGGGCATCCGTAAATTTCCACAAGTGGTCACGTTTACGGAGGGCGATCCTCTGGACGAAGAACAGCGGGAATACGTGCCGCGGCCTCCGTCGCCCGAAGTCAATCGAGTGCGCGGGCGCATCGGGTTCGATTACAGTTCCATTCAGACCCGTGTGGGCGGCGTGCCTTCCTCGTATCAACTCGGCATGGTGGTGCGCGCGGACATCACGCGCATCAACGGGACGTATTGGAACCTGAATGGCTACTGGCGCGGGCGATTGAATTCGCAGCCCGCCGGCGGCGCTCAACAGACGCTCACCGACCTCATTGACCGCACTTACACGTTGGGCCTCACCTACGCCAATCCGCAATCGCGATGGGTGGCGGGCGCGGGGCGCCTGTACCTGCCGTGGGCGGTGAGCCTGGGCACGATCGATGGCGGATACTTCGGCGAAAAGCTCAGCCCTCACGTAGTCGCCGGTGTGTTTGGAGGCTCGACGCCCGACCCCTCGTCATGGAGCTACATGCCGAACCGGCAACTCGGAGGCACGTTTCTGAGTTACGAGACGGGCAGTTTTGAGGATGTCCGATTTACCACTACGATGGGCCTCGGGATGACGCGCGTGAATTGGAAGCGCGAGCGCGACTTTGCCTTCACGGAGACGGGCATTTTCTACAAGCGCTACCTTTCCATCTACCACTCGATGCAGGCAGACATGATGCCGCCCGACCTCTCGACCAGCGCATCGGGCGCGGTCACCGGCAGCACGAATTCGCTTGGAATTCCCATTGGCAGCAGGAGTCCGGGGATTACGCAAAGCTTTCTCACGGTTCGAGTGCAACCCGACCCGCGAATTTCCTTCGACTTGAATCACAACTATTTTCGCAACCCTCCAACTTTCGACCCGCGCCTGGTGGGTACCGGCCTGGTGGAGCAATACCTCTTTGAGGGATTCAGCGGAGGTGTTCGCGTCCAGTTGCCCCGCGGCTTCGGTGCGTACACCACGCTCGGCCGCAGTTCGCGAAGCGGCGACGCGCATCCATCGATCAATCAGCTTTACGGTTTTTTCACTAGCGGGATCTGGCGCACCGGAATCCGCGCCGACGTGCACTACTCAACGTTTGATAGTTCTTTCGGCCGCGGGAATTACCGAGCGCTTTCTCTCACCCGCCAATTTGGTGAGAACATTCGGTGGCAGGCGGAAGCGGGCCGCCAGAATTTTGTTTCCATGATGACCCAACAGAATCGCACCCACTGGATCAACAACTCGTTGGACTGGCAGATGGGGGGACACTATTACATCGGCATGGGATTCAACATGTATCGTGGCGGCGTTTTCCCTTACAACCAGTGGTATCTCACCACCGGATACCGATTTCAAAGCGTGCGTAAAGGGAGCGGGGATGGAAAGTAAATCCAATCGCATCGCCGGAAAAACAGCTGGGATAGTGCGCTTCGTCATGTTGTCCGTCATGATGCTATTGGTATCGTCGCCCCGCGCGAGCGCCGGCGCGACTCCCCTGCTGGAGGCTCTGGGACGGACCGGGCGCACGGTTGAACAATTCTGGGGACACTTTGCCGAAGTGACCTGCCAGGAGTCTGTGCTCCAGACCAAGCTCGAGAAGAGCGGCAAAATCATTTACCAACAGGAAACTCAGTTTGACTATCTCGTGATGGCTGAGACGAGCAGCGAAGATCTCGCCGTGGCGGAGTCGCGCCAGGTCAAGCGGCAAACGGGGAAAGAAAAAGATCTGCCCCTTCTCGTGACCAATGGATTTTCAATGATGATGCTGGTTTTTCATCCGTTCTACCAGGGCAGCTTTGAGTTCTCGCCGCCCGCTGACGATGTGTTCGACGGCAAGCCGGTGCTTCGGATTGATTTTCAGCACTTGAAAGGTAAGAGATCGCCGTCCGTCCTGCAATTGCGCGGCCGGAATTATCCGCTCGATTGGAAAGGTACGGCGTGGATTGACCCCCAGACGTGGTCCATCCGCAGGATTGTCGCGGGTTTGGCGGAACCCATGGTCGATATTGGCCTGCGCATGCTGCACTGCGACGTCCAATACGCGCCCATCCATTTTTCCACCTCAGCGGAAATATACTGGCTTCCGCGGGTGGCGGAGATTGAGGCGGAAACCCTTCGCCAGCACTGGCGCAACGTGCACCGCTTCAGCGATTACCGCCGGTTCTCAACCGACGTCAAAGAGCAGCAAAAGGATCAACCGTGAGCGTACTGACCACCAGCCGCGAGTCCCTGGCTCCGGCCATGACTTCCTCCGAAAAGCGCCACCAGTTCTTGCTCAGCGTTTTCATCTGGGTGGCCATCGCTATGACCCTGAGCCTGGCGATCTATGGCTATGGCTATTACACGCTGGATCAGGCGCACCGCGTGATTTCCCCCAAGCACGCCTACTTGAAACCAAGCGGAGTCATCGGCATCAACCTTGGCATTTTCGGCGTAGTGCTTTTTCTGCTGATCTATCTCTATGCGATCCGCAAACACTGGCGATGGCTTGGGCGGCTGGGCAACTCCCGGCACTGGCTGAATTTCCATGTGGTGCTGGGTGTGACGGCACCGGTGATAATCACTTTCCACTCGTCATTCAAATTTCATGGGATTGCCGGAGTCGCTTACTGGATTATGGTGGCGGTGGCTCTGAGCGGTTTTGTGGGGCGATACCTTTACTCGCTCATCCCGCGCAGCCTGGGCGCGGCGGAAATATCGCTGAAGGAGATGAAGGAACTCAGCGATCAATTGGCGCAGCAGCTCCACGCGCAACAAGTGGTGTCCACGGTTGACCTGGCCTCGCTTTTTTCCATGCCCGACGCGCGTGCCGTGCAGTCGATGTCGGGATTGCGGGTGCTTGCGCTGGGGATTTGGCTTGACCTCACGCAGCCGTGGCGAATCCGGAAGATTCGGCGGAAAGCGATGCGCGCGCGCGTGAAGGGCAAGGGCCCTGGCATCCGGCCTTTCGAAAGCAACGAACTGGAAAACGTTTTCGCCAGCGTAAAGCGGCAAACGCAACTCTCCAGGAAAATCCTGTTCCTGTCCAAGACGCAGGAAATGTTTCAGCTTTGGCACATCGTTCACCAGCCGTTTAGTTATTCGTTTGCGCTCCTCGCCCTGATTCACATTGGGGTAGCGCTTTTGTTCGGATATTTTTGAGATGGTTCGAGAATGGACACATTTTTTGCTGTAATCATCGCGGCGGTCATTACGCTTTTCTTTCTTGGTCTCCAGCACAGGAACCGGAAGAAGCGGGACGCCCGGGCGCGCGAGGCGATGGAAAAGGGCAAGCTGCGTTCCGATGGTCCGCAGGCCCAGCACCCGCACATTGACGTCTCCAATTGCATTGGGTGCGCGGCCTGCACCATGGTCTGCCCGGAGGGCGATGTCCTGGCCATGCTTGGGGGCAAGGCCGCGATCGTCAATGGGTACAAGTGCATCGGCCACAGCCTGTGCGCTGAAGTTTGTCCGGTGGGCGCCATTACGATGGTGATGGCCAGCCCCAGTATTGGCGCGGACATGGCCTACCTCACGCCCGAGTACGAAACGAGCATCAAGAATCTGTTCATCGCCGGAGAGTTGGGCGGCCTGGCCTTGATCAAGAACGCGATCGCGCAGGGGCGCAGTTGTGTCGATACCATTGCCAGCCGGCTTTCTCAGAATGGCGGCGGGGTGGGCTCCGATGATTATGACGTCCTCATCGTCGGAGCCGGTCCCGCGGGCATCAGCGCCTCGCTGCACGCCATCGAAGAAAAGCTCAACTACCTAACGGTCGATGAAGGCGAAATTGGCGGGACGGTCGCCAAATATCCCCGGCAGAAATTGGTGATGACCAGCCCCGTGGAATTCCCCATGTACGGCAAATTCAAGAAGACCGAGCTTTCCAAGGAAGAGCTCCTTTCGTTTTGGAACAAGGTCCTGCACCGGGTCGACTTCAAGTTTCGCGGCGGCGAAAAGGTGGAGGATATTAGAAAGAGCGAAGACGGAGTTTTCACCGTCACCACTGGGAAGAATCAATATCGCGCGCGCGCCGTAATTCTGGCGCTGGGCCGCACGGGCAGCCCGCGGAAACTCGGTGTAAAGGGCGAGGAATTACCTAAGGTCATGTACCGCCTGATTGAAGCCAACCACTACGTCAACAAAAGAATTCTGGTCGTAGGTGGCGGAGACAGCGCCGTGGAGGCTGCCATGGGGCTTGCCCATCAGGTGGGCAATAAAGTCACGCTCTCGTATCGCAAGGGAGCTTTCGCCCGCATCAAGGACCGCAACGCCCAGCGCATGGAAGAATTCATGCGCAAGGGAAAAGTGACTGTGCTGTTCAATTCCATTCCGGTGGAATTCAAGCCGGACGCCCTTACCTTGGAGGTTGCCGGCGAGTTGCGGGAGATTCCCAACGACTTCGTTTGGATCTTCGCCGGCGGTGAGCCTCCCAATACCTTCCTCAAAAAAATCGGGGTCGGCTTCGGCATGCGCGACATGACAGAAGAGGGCAGCCGCGAGGCCAGGCAGGGCGCAGTCATTTCGAATTGAGCGACCACCTTCCTGTTGTCCTTCGCGAAAACGCGGTAATAATGCATTCGCTGCAAGAACAGCCGCCCAAAGACCGCAGTCTCGACGTCGCTCTGTGTCCCGGTTTCTGGTCCGAGAGGTCATCAGCATGGTCGAGCCTTTGCGTCGACAAACGCCCGCCTTGCGCGAGGCAGGTCGCAGTTTTCGAGGTAAGGGAACGGCTGGCCCAGCCTGCGATTGATTACGCAGCGCGCCGTTCGTAGCGATGGGGCGGGCCACCGACCTGCGGGAACTCCACCATCTCTCCAGCCTCCTCCTGCACGGCACGAGTTGTCGGAGCGTCTTTGGCTAGAGATAGGTGTGTTCTCGAATGAAGATAGTAATCAAAATAGGTTTTCGGGATTCGTCGCAAATGTTTCTCTCCCAGCACGATCACATGATCCAAGCACTCGCGCCGAATGGAGCCCACAAGCCTTTCCGCAAACGGATTCTGCCAAGGGCGCTGCAGTTCTGTCAGGTTTTCGGTAGTTGTCGTTCGCCAAGATCGCCTTGCCAAAATACCTAAGTCGAGCGCCGAAGGACCGACCATCTGCAGAATTGTCTACATTTGCAAAAACAAGAAACCAGAAATAGAGTTTAAGTGATTTAAATGGTGGACCTGGGGAGGATCGAACTCCCGACCCCCTGGTTGCAAACCAGGTGCTCTCCCAGCTGAGCTACAGGCCCAACTAGATCAGTAGTTTAAACCCGATCACTTTTGACCGCAACTCGCTTCTTGGACGTTGACCATGCGGCCGACCTCTCTTCTGGTCTGGAAAGGGAGATCCAGCCTCCTGAGGTGAATAAAATGCAACGCCACGGGAACCGACGCACAGATGGGCCACAGCGCCGCGCTAACCCTCCGAGTGAACCGAGCAGAAAACGCAACGCAACCTTTTGAAGCTGCGGAGAGTCTTCTTGACTTTTGAGGTGCAATCGTATTAATTGTTCCCAACACGTTGGCGCTCCTAAATTCGGATTGCGAAAGCCCTAAGGGAGGTCAAAGTGGTGTCGTGGAGCAATTCCTTTTCCATGAAGCATTTACACCAGCGAGGAGTAAAGGGTCTTGCCATCTGCCTGCTTTTGGGTCTTGCCCTGTTGATCGCCCTCCCCTCCAAGGCCCAAACCGCCACCGGAACGATTCCTACCGGGACCTCGCCCATTGCCGTGGCCGTCAACCCGATCACCAACACGGTATACGTGGCTAATTCCGCCGACGGTTCTGTAACGGTCATTAACGGAGAAATAAACACCACAGCCACCGTAACAGTGGGAACCACACCCAACGCGGTGGCGGTGAACCCCGTGACGAATCAGATCTACGTGATGAACGGAGGCAGCGGCAGCGTCACGGTGATAGACGGCGCCACCAACTTGACCGCCACGGTCACGGTCGGTACCTTGCCCTTTGCCGTTGCCGTCAACCCGGTCACCAACAAAATCTACGTGGCCAACTCCGGCAGCAACGACGTCACGGTCATCGACGGGGCGACGAACTCGACCGCCACGGTCGGGGTCGGAAGCCAGCCCGATGCCGTGGCCGTCAACCCGGTCACCAACCAAATTTATGTGGCCAATTTCGGCGGGGGTGCCGGCACCACCGTCACGGTGATTGACGGGGCGACGAACGCCACGAGCCCGGTCACGGTCGGAACCGGTCCCACTGCCCTGGCTGTCAACCCGGTGACCAACAAAATCTACGTGGCAAACCGTAACAGCACCAACGTCACCGTCATCGACGGGGCGACGAACTCGACTGCCACGGTTTCGGCCGGAAGCGGCCCCTTTGCCGTGGCCGTCAACCCGGTCACCAACCAGATTTATGTCGCCAACCTATTAGGGAACACTGTAACGGTGATTGCCGGTGCGACCAACAGCACTAGCACCGTCGGGGCTGGGACCAATCCCTTCTCCATCGCCCTCAACCCGGTGACCAACCAAATCTATGTGACCAACGAAAACAGCACCAACGTCACGGTGATTAATGGAGCCACCAACTCGACCGCCACGGTGACGACCGGAACCACGCCCCAGGGCGTGGCCGTCAACCCGGTCACTGACAGAATCTACGTAGCGGACAGCGGTAGCGGCAATGTGACGGTGATTGACGGGGCGACGAACATAGCGACGACGGTTACAGACGTGAGCGCACTCACCCCTCGCAGCGTAGCCATCAACCCGGTCACCAACAAGATATACGTGGCCAACGGCGCCAGCAACAACGTCACGGTAATCAATGGAACGACCAGCGCCACCACGACAGTTGGGGTCGGAACAGCTCCGGTCGCCGTAGCCATCAATCCGACCACCAACAAGATATACGTAGCGAACTTGGGCAGCAACAACGTCACGGTGATCGACGGGGCGACCAACTCTACAAGCACGGTCGCGGTGGGTACGAGCCCGCAGTCTTTGGCCGTCAATCAAGTTACCAACCAAATCTACGTTTCCAACAGCACCAGCAACAACGTTACCGTGATTGACGGGGCAACTGACACAACCACGACGGTCGGGGCGGGTAACTCGCCCGGGGCCATAGCCGTCGACCCTGTTCTAAATAAGATATATGTTGTAAACACTGGGGTCAGTACTTCAACAACGATCATAGATGGCGCAACCAACGCCACCACCACGGTAACAGTGGGAAGCAACCCAGTCGCCGTGGCCGTAAACCCCGTCACCAACAAAGCCTACGTCGCCAGCTTTAACGGGGGCAACGTTACTGTAATCGACGGAGCCACTAACAGCACGACAACGGTCACCGACTCTGGCGCACTTGGTCCGCAAGCCGTAGCTGTCAACTCCGTCACCAATAAAATCTATGTGGCCAACAATGCCAGCGCGACAGTCACGGTGATAGACGGGGCAACCAACACCACCGTCTCGATCCCCATCTTGACTAGTGTCCCCGTTGCCGTAGCCGTCAACCCAGTCACCAACAAAACTTACGTGGTTACCCAAGTCCTTGGAGGCGGTTTCGCCATGGTGATTGATGGCGCGACGAATTCCAAATCTTTTGTAACGGTTGGAAACTTCCCGCAAACCGTGGCCGTCAACCCGATGACCAACCAAGTTTGGGTCACCAACAATGTCAGCAACAACGTGACCGTGATAAACGAGGGGCAGGTTCAGGCCATCCCGCTCCAGGCGGCAATCACGCCGCTGGCGGGGAATACCACCACCAGCCCGACGCCGAGTTTCACCTTCACGGCTTCGAGCACCTTCAGCCCCACCGCAACGACGCCCAACAGCCTGCTCTTTCAACTCGACTCCTGGCAGGGGCCCTGGCAGGTCGCGACTAACGGCGGTAGCGGCAACTTCTCCGGTACAACGCCGACACTTCAGCTAGGCTTCCACATTTTGTACGCTTATTCGACTGATGGCCAGGACGCAACTTCCACGAATACCGGCTCGCAATCGAGCCCGCTCATCAGCAACATCGCCGCTTACGGATTCCTGGTTAATTTAACACCTACCGCGCCCGTGTTCTCCCCCTCACCCTCGCCGCTCGCCTTTGGAAATCAGTTGGTGGGGGCAGCGAGCACGCCCCAAACCGAGACAGTGACCAATATCGGCACCGCCAATCTGAGCATTACGTCTGCCGTGGTCTCGGGCGCCAATGCGGCGGATTTTGCCACGAGCGCGGACACCTGCACCGGGGCGACGGTTGCACCAGACACCTCCTGTTCGATCAACGTCACCTTTACGCCCAGCGTTGCTGGCGCCGAAGCGGCAACTCTGAACTTCACCGATAACGCGGCAGGCAGCCCGCAGGCAGTGAGCCTGAGCGGGACGGGGTTGGGGATACCCGTGGCAACTTTGTCTTCTTCAAGTCTGTCGTTTAGCGCGCAAGGTGTCGGCACGACAAGTTCTGGCCAGAATCTCACACTCAGTAACACCGGTACGGTCGCGCTCACCATCACGAGCATCAGCGCGAGCGGCGACTTCGCGCAAAGCAATAACTGTGGCAGCTCGGTGGCAGTCGGCGCTAGCTGTAGTCTCTCCATCACCTTCACGCCTACTGCGGCAGGCGCGCGGACGGGGTCGATTACCATCACCGACGACGCCAGCCCAACAACGCAAATCATAACGCTGACGGGGACGGGCGTATTGCCCGCCGTGACCCTCTCCGCGAGCAGCCTCACCTTCCCCGTTCAAGACATCGGCACCACCAGCCCAAGCCAAACCGTAACGCTGACCAATTCCGGCACGGCAACCTTGAAAATTTCGAGTATTTCTCCCAGCGGGGATTTTGCGGTCACCCATAACTGTGGCGCGACGGTCGTTGCGGGAGCGAATTGCGCTCTTTCGATTACTTTCACACCTACCGCGGCAGGGGCGCGGACGGGTTCGATTACCATCACTGACAACGCCAGCCCCGCAACCCAAACCATCTCACTCAGCGGGACCGGGGTCCTTGCCCAACTTACGGTCTCCCCGACCACACTGAGTCTGCCCGGGACGCACATCAATCAGACCTGCACTCCGGGAACCGTGACGGTCACCAATATTAGCTCGACCGCGGTGGGCATTTCGAATGTCGGGATCAGTGGGCCCTTCGTCGTTTCCGCCAACACTTGCCCGCTGGCGCCGGCCACCCTCGCCGCAGGAGCCAGTTGCACGGTGAGCGTCACTTATGTTCCCACCGCCGTGGCCACGCAGACCGGGACGCTCACCATCACCAGTAATGCCTCCAACAGTCCCAACATCGTTGCGTTGACTGCCGTCGGCCTGCCGGCCTGCTTCCTGGCTCCCAACGTTCCGGCGGCTGCCGTCATGCGCGGCTCGGCTTCCGCCTCCTTCACCGTGGCGCATCAGGCTTGCAGCGCCGCCGGACCGGTGCATTTGTCCTGCTCCAACCAGAGCCCGGCCACCTGCGCGTTCAGCCCGGATACGCTCACTTCGCCCGACATGTCGAGCACCCTGACGGTGAACAATCTGCAAGCGCTCACCAGTGACTTGAAATTCCAGGTGCACGCCGACGCCGCGCTCGAGCATCTCTACACCGGCCTCTCGGTGGACCTGATGGACTTCATGATGGCCTCGGCGGCGGCCTCTGGGAATATCAACGCGGGACAAACGGCCAGCTACGCGCTGGCGGTGGCCTCCAATCACGGGCTGCAAGGGACGGTGTCGTTCAGTTGCAGCGGAGCGCCGGCGGGCGCCACCTGCACGGTCACGCCGCAATCGGTGACGCTGAACGAGACGGGCTCGTCGGCGGTCGCGGTGAAAGTAGCGACGACGGCGCGCTCGATGGTCGCGCCACCGGCCACGCGGCGGATGCTGCCTCCGGGAACTAATCCTCTTGGATTACTCCTGCTCGGCCTGATGGCCCTGCTGGCCAGCATGTTGGTCTGGACGAAGGCGCGCGCCCTGGCTCCGGCTCGCCTGAGGTGGGCGACGCTGGCGGCAGGACTGATCGTGGCGATGGTGCTGACGTGGGCGGCCTGCGGGGGAACGGCCGTGTCGCCGGTCTCCAGCAACCCCATGGGGACCCCGTCCGGCACGTTCAACCTGACCGTGACGGGGACTTACAGCGCCACGGGATCCAGCGCGCTGATTGTTCACAACACCACGCTGACGCTCACGGTGCACTGAGCGAGGAACGATGTCATTGATCCGCTCCAAAGGACGGAGGTTGAATATGCGAGCGCCGAGACCCCTCGGAACCTTGGCAGGAGTGGTGCTGCTCATGGGCCTCAATTGTTTTGGGGCGGGCAAACTGGA
>JBGPCF010000113.1:0-22044 GCA_041481635.1 Terriglobia bacterium
GCAGGTCGGCCAAGAATTGTTCCAAGCGCTTTCGACATTTCTCGATTTCGCTCTCGGTCATGGACCGGAGCTTAACGCCTTCCCTGCAGGAAGTCAATAACTTAACGTAGTAGTACTAGGTGGCATGTGGTAGGTGGGGCAAGGGAAAGTGAACACGGGAGACAGGAGTCAGGAGCCAGAAGGCTAGAGGCTGAGGGCAGGGACATTGGCCGGCTGCATGTCTATCTCGCATTGTCAACAGGGCGCGGGCACGGTATGCTTGCAATTGTGTCGGGCAGCCGGATTCTGCGAGGCGAAGTTTTCGAATGTGCCGTCCGTGAAGAAACCGAGGCAAGGGGTGAAGCATGAAACCAAATCGAATTAAGAAAGGGCAACAAATTCTACCGCTTGGAATATTGGCAAAGGGATGTCTGCTATTGCTTCTCGCCGCCTGCTTTGCGCTTCCCGCCCGAGCAGACTTAGTCTCGGGACGCGTCTCGGGCGCGGAAGGGAAATTCCAACCCAAGGATTCGTTCGTCGTCAAGGATGCCGATGGGAAAAAGGTGAAGGAAGTGAAGACCGACGAATACAAGGGGTTCAGCGTTTTCCTTCAGCCGGGAACTTATAAGGCAGAGTTCGTCGACAAAGAAAAGAAAGTGTGGCAAGCGCCGCTCGAAAGCTACCCGCAGCCGGCGCGCCAGGATATCGAATTTAAGAAAAAGTAAATTGTGATGGCAGAAGAGCAGAAGCCCGAATCAAAACCCGCGGCCCCCGTGGAAACCAAGCGCCGTGTGAGTTGGCTGGATATCTTCGATGTGCTGGCCAAGCTGACCGCGGCGGGTGCCCTTGTCATCGGGGCCATTATTGCCAACTCTTATCAATCCAAATTAACCGGCACCACCATTCTCAGCCAGCGCGAGCAGTCAGAGACTCAGTTGCGGGCCTCGATGTTCAGCAGCCTGATTGGACCCATCATGGGATCACAAACGGGAGACGCCATTCCGGCGGACCGTGAGAAACTTCTGGTGGAACTCTTGTTGCTCAATTTCCACGAGCACTTTGAGCTGAAGCCGCTGATGCTGCATGCCGATGCACGCCTGGCAGCGAAGACAGTTCAGGGTATGACGCCAGAGCAGGCTCAGAACGCGCGCGAGCAATTACGCTCCATCACCCGGCGCGTGGTGGCGCAGCAAGTCGCAGACTTGATCAGGGACAGTGAACCGGACCAGGCGCAATCCCAGGGCTGCAGCCTTTACCTGGTCAGCCTGAAAGTGGAGCCGGCCGAGAATCCTGACGGCGGCGCGTGCCAGGTTTACAAGGGGTTCGAGGAAGTGGTGAGTGTTCAATCTCCCGACAAGAAATACACCCTGAACATGGTGGCTTCCAATCCCGACTGGGTGAACGAAACTTTCAACATGAGCGTGAATCTGACCACCAACACCAAAGACGGGGAACAAAAATATCAGGACCTTGCTTATAATTTCGTCCTCTCATGGTTCGATCTTCCGCTCACGGACAACACCTTGCTGCCAGACGGAAACCGCTTTGCGTTCACGCTGGCCGCGGTGATGAAGGGCCGGGAAGCCACCCTTCGAATCATCTGGTTCCCTAAAGACTACGTCACGCCGCGTGAGCGTCCGCTGGACTCGCGCCAATATCTTCAGCTTGTCGGAAAATAATTCAGATAGTTTTCTGTGGTGCTCAATCCCACTAAACTTTTTTTGGGTGGGGAAATTTTCGGGAGGAGGAATTCTGGCGGAGAGGGTGGGATTCGAACCCACGTGCCCGATTTTGGCAGGCAAGACGCTTTCGAGGCGCCCCCGTTATGACCACTTCGGTACCTCTCCGACAAATCTAGGAAATTGAGTGATTGAGGGATCGGGCGATTGAGTGATTAATGTGATGGAAGGCGCACAGCCAGGACTTCACGCTGAGCCTGGCAATCACTCGATAGTCAAATCACACAATCACCTTTTATTTTTTCTCCGGGCGCGAAAGAATTCACGCAATATCGAAGCACAATCATCCGCGAGGACTCCGAACGAAACCTCCGCCTGATGATTGAGCTTCGGATGGTTCAGGACCGCAAGAACGGAGCCGCCCGCGCCAGCCTTGGGGTCGCGCGCCCCAAAGACCACGCGCCGCATGCGCGCTTGGACAATCGCCCCGGCGCACATTGCGCAAGACTCGATTGTAACATAGAGGGTGCAGTCCGTAAGGCGGTAGTTCGCAAGCTTCCGCCCCGCCCGGCGCAGCGCGAGGATTTCCGCGTGCGCGGCCGGATCATTCAAATGAACCGGCCGATTGTGGGCGCGCGCGACCACGCGCCCGTCTTGTACAACGACGGCGCCCACCGGCACTTCTCGCTCCTCAAAAGCGCGCCGAGCTTCGCGTAGCGCCACGCGCATGAATCTCTCATCGAGCGCGTCTCGGGTGTCGGATGGAACTGGTTGTCGCACGGCTTATCGTAACACGCCCATGGAACGGCGACCCGGCAACTCAGACCACCGCTTTTTCCCTTCCAAGGGTCAAGGGAACTTACGCCAGGCTCACTCGCAACTGACGTGCAGCATGCTCGGGATTCGCGAATCCGTCCTTGACACGCCCGGTCCCTCGCCACATAGTTCTCTCGACGAGGAAAGTTGAAATTAATGAATCCGGTCCCCGACTCCCGCCCAATCATTCGGAGCTTCGATGGCGCCCCAGCAGGTACGGCAACGAAGACCTCAATGAACATTCGCGGCACGGCCCTTTGCGCCAGCGTCTTGTTGTCTGCCACGCTCGCTTTCCCCCAAGCCGGCGAGATTGCCACCCGCCTCGGACTGGGTGGGCAAAGTTCTCTGAGCAATTCCAAGGTCACCTCGGGATTAAAAGAAGCTCTGCGCGTGGGCGCGGAAAAATCCATCAGCATTGCGGGTCGGCACGACGGATTCTTCGCCAATCAAGCCATCAAAATCCTGATGCCCAGGGATTTGCGCCAGGTTGAAAAAGGCTTGCGCATGATGGGTTACGGACCCAAGGTCGACGAATTTATTCTCAGCATGAACCGAGCCGCGGAGGCTGCCTCGCCTTCGGCCAAGAAGATTTTCGGCGACGCGATTGTCGCCATGACTTTTGACGATGCCCGCAAAATTCTCTCCGGAGGCAACACCGCGGCCACCGACTATTTCAAGAACAAAACCACGGACCAACTTACGGCCGCCTTCCACCCAGTCGTGGAAAAGGTGATGAAAGATAACGGCGTGACCGAGAAATATGACACCATACTCGGCCAAGCCAATTCCATTCCTTTTATGAAGTCCCAGAAGCTGGACATCAACCAGTACGTGGTCTCTAAAACGCTCGATGGACTCTTTTATTTACTTGGCCAGCAAGAAACCAAAATCCGCAAGGACCCCGCCGCCCGCACCACCAGCCTGCTGAAAGAGGTTTTCAAAAGATAAGCACGACTAGCCATGGTATTGTTTGTGTGTCTGCCCACCCGCGCGCCGTGTGAGCTGCGTTCTTTACGGGCAACATGTTTCCACCCGGCATATTATTACTCGCGATGACCCGGGCGCAGACATGCCGCGACACGATGTCCACCTCAACTCCTTGCGCGCTGCCCCCGGTGTGCGGCAACCATCGTGATCGCCCGTGCGGCGGGCCGCTCCCATCATGAAACACTTCGACCTCTTGGTGATTGGCTCGGGGCCGGCGGGCGAAAAAGGCGCCGCTCAGGCGGCGTACTTTGGCAAGAAAGTTGGCATGGTCGAGCGCGGCCTCTGGGTGGGCGGCATCTTCGTCAATACCGGCACCATTCCCAGCAAGTGCCTTCGCGAAGCCGCGCTATACTATTCTGGCTTGCTGCAGCGCGGCCTCTACGGGATCGATTACTCCCTGCGCGACAACTTGACGGTTGCCGAGTTCATGCACCGGAAAGACGCGGTGGTGGACCAGGAGCGCGAGAAAGTTCACACCAACCTCCTCGCTCATCGCGTTGATCTGATGCAGGGGACCGCTGCGTTCAACGATGCGCGCTCGGTTCAGGTCCAATTGGCCACCGGCGAAACGGAGACCTTGACCGCCGATTTCTTCCTCATCGCCACCGGTTCGCAGGCCTTCCGCCCTCCGGACATTCCTTTTGACAACCACTTTATCTTTGACTCAGACACCATCCTGGAGATGGACCGCATTCCCAAGAGCCTGGTGGTGGTGGGCGGCGGAGTGATTGGCTGCGAATACGCATGCATGTTTGCGGCGCTGGGAGTGAAGGTGACGCTGGTAGCGGGTGGCGATCGCCTGCTTCCCTTTCTCGATGCCGAAATTTCCGCGCGCCTGAAAGACCGGCTCGAGTCCCTCGGCCTCGAGTTGATTTTCAACGACCGCCCCGCCCAGGTGGCGGTGCAGGACGGCCGCGTGCGCGTCACCATGAAATCCGGAAGCATTCTCGACATGGAGGCCGCACTGATGTCCACCGGCCGCACGCCCATGGTGGCCGGGCTGGGACTGGAGAAAGCCGGAGTCAATCTCACCGAGCGTCACTCCATCGCGGTGAACTCGCATTACCAGACTTCCGTCCCGCACATTTACGCCGCCGGCGACGTGATCGGCTTCCCCGCGCTCGCGTCGACTTCCATGGAGCAGGGACGCGTGGCGGTGTGTCACGCCTTCGACTTGCGTTACAAACAGCGTTTGCCGGAGACTTTGCCACTCGGCATCTACACTATTCCCGAAATTTCGGCCGTAGGTGAGACCGAGGAATCCTGCAAGACGAAGGGGATAGCCTATGAGGTGGGCCGCGCCCAGTACGCCAACAACATTCGCGGGCAAATGATCGGCGAGGTGCACGGATTGTTGAAGCTCATCTTTCGCCGCGACGACCGCCGCCTGCTCGGCGTGCATGTGATTGGGGAAAACGCCACCGATCTGGTCCACATCGGCATGATGGTGATTGAGCTCGAAGGCGGCATCGATCACCTGGTCGACTCGGTTTTTAATTGCCCGACGCTTTCAGAGATGTATAAGGCGGCCGCCTACGATGGTCTCGGGAATCTCGCCGGATACAAACTGAAAGAAGGGTAAGTGGGTGAAACCCATGTCGGGGAATTCCGCTACGTGGCTTTCTTGCCGCCCGGCTGGAACATGGCGGAAAATGCTTCCGCCAATTTGGCGCGGATAGCTTCGTCGGCCTCGTTGACCATCTTTTCTTTCTTCTCGTTCATGTGCTGGGCGATGATGGCGAGATTTTCTTCCGCCTGCTTGTTCATGCGCGACGTAACTTCGGTCATCTCCCGGTCTGAGGTGCTCTGCAGTTTGGAGTGAGTCTCAGCGAGAGTCTTTTCCTGGAAGGCGGTCGCTTCCTTCTGCATTTCACTGTGTAATTGCCCCGCCAGCGCTTCCGCGTCGCGCCGAAGGGTCTCCGCAACTTGTTTCTGCGCGGCTTCCACCGCGGCTCTTGAGCTCTCCTCCACCTGGGCGCGAAACTTCGCCAGCACCTGCTCCGCCGCTTCAGCAGTATCTTTTTGGAGTTGCTTCGCCAGGTGCTCGCGATTTTTCTGGGCTGCCGCCTCAAAATGCTTTTCCAGTTCCCGCCCTTCCTTCTCCTGAAAATCTTTGAGGGTTTTGTGCAGGTGCTTGCGGAACTCGTCCAGGCCCGCATTCCCTTCCTTGTTGAGGGATTCCACCGTGCCGTGGGTCAGGGCGGTGAGTTTTTTCTTGGCGTCTTCGGCCAGATCTTTCAGCGTGGCCCTCAGATCCTCCCGGGCCACCGCGCTGGCGTCGTGCGCGTGTTTTTGCAGTTCTTTGGCGGAGGAAGCCAGCAGATCTTCTGCCACGCCCGCACCTGTCTTGTGGAGATGCTCGGAAATTTCCCTGGCGCTTTTTTCCCGGGAATGATGTGCTGACTTCTCCATCTGCGCCTCAAAATCCTTCTCAAATTCTTCCGACCTTTTTTGCACGCTCTCGATGGCGCTGCTGGCGGTGGATTGCGCGGCCTGGCTCACCCGGGTCGCTGCCTCTTCCACCGCCTGATTCTGACGGGCCTGCAGTTTAGGTTCCGACTCCGCGGCAAAGTCCGCAGACAGTTTGTTCAGATGCGTCTGCGCATTTTGGGTGAGAGATTCGATGGCGGACGAAGACTCTTCTTGCAATCGCTTCCGGGCCTCCTCCACAAACTTGGCAGCGGCGCTGTCCGATTCGCCCCGCACCCGCCCGGCGATCTCCTGGCTGGCAGACTGCACAGCCTGCGCGCCCGCTTCTTGGATGTTGCGGTGAGCCTTTTCTACTTCTCCCGCCGATTTTTGCTGCAGGTCCTGCAAAACGCCCATCAACGCTTCTATTTCGCCGCGCGTGGATTGCACTCGCTCGGTGAGCGTCCCCAGGTGCTTCTCCAGTGACTGGTTCATTTTCTCTTCCGCGCCGGTGGCCGCTGCCTCGACGCTTGCCTGCAGTCGTGTTCCAATCTGATTGGTGAGCTTGGCCACCCGAGCCTCAAAGAGTTGTGCCTGGAGTTCAGCCGCTTCCTGAGCGCGCTTGGTGAAGCGGTCGAGCGCCACATCCATTGCGGCGCCGATTTGATCGGAAGACATCTGGGCCTCCTCAGGTGGAGCGGTTCCTTCGGCTTGGGGTTCGGCAGCGGGCATGCGTTGCGCTGCAATCTCGGCGAGCGCGCCGGGGGACTCGGCTTCGGCTGACGCGGTGCCTTCCTGCCAGTCCTCGGGCGGAGCATCGACGCCCCAAACGTTGCCCGGCGCGGCCAGTTGCACGCCAGCCTCGCCTAAGTCCTTGGGAAATTTCCTCTCGCCCAACCATACCACTGTGGCTTGCGCGGTCTGGGCAGATGCGCGGTTTTCAATGGTCACCTCCGAACCCAGCGCCAGGTGATGAAAGGTGAGAATCTTCGCGCCGTGGATGTTCATCACTGTGGCACGCGAATTCTCGCGAAAGGGCTGGCCGAAAGAGTCTTTGCCAGAAACTACTATTGGAATAGAAAGATTCAGCCGCGTGCTTCGGCGTCCGGAGATTTCTTGAGCATCCATAGTGGTCGGGGTTGCAGAAGACCCCGGGCTGGCGGGATTATAGTTGAATCTCCGCCGCAACTCAACATTTTGAAAGCTGCCCTGCAACGCGGATTTAATAGGATGAGGCGCCCCGCCAGATTGTGCGCCCGCTGCCTTCTGCTTCCTGTCTTCTTACTCCAGCAAGGCAGCGCGGATTCCCCGCTCTTGGGGTCCGCGGTTCCTTATGGAACACCCGCCAACCTCACCGGCGGAGGTCTTCGCTACGCTTGCTGATGAGGACCCTTCGCTACTCTCAAGATGACAACCATGAGCAGCGCGGCCTCGCCGGTCGCCTTGGCGACAGACAAGGAATCCGCAGATGGAGCATATTGCACAGAAAGAGCGGGCAAGATACCCGCGCTACCAGCGCGAAAACCCGCGGACTCGGCGCGGCGAGTCCACGTTACGCGAGGTGAACCACGCGACCCGCCGTCAAAACTTCGGATGGTAATTCGGATATGCCGGAGTTTTGACAGAAGGCAGAGGGTGGTCCTTGAGGGCTTGCAGGACCACCTCCACTGACTTCTCAAGTTGCGGGTCATGGCCCTCGCGTACCAGTTTGGGATCGAGTTCCACGTCGACGTCGGGAGCGATGCCGTGGTTCTCCACTTCCCACTCGCCCTGAGTTCCGAAAATGGCCCAGCGCGGCGCAGTGACACCGCCGCCGTCCATAAGCTGTGGGTAATTGCCAATGCCCACCAGACCGCCCCAGGTGCGCGTGCCGACCAGCGGCCCGACGCCCGCCTTGCGGAAATACCACGGCATGGCGTCGCCACCCGAGCCCGCGAATTTATTGATGATCATCGCCTTGGGGCCAAAGATTGCTTCCTGCGGCTCGGGGTAGGTCTCGCCCTCGCGCGTCATCACGTAACTCTGCACGGGGCGGCGCAGGTAATCGATAATGTAGTCGGCGAGATCGCCGCCGCCATTAAAGCGCTCGTCGAGCACCGCGCCCTGCTTGCCCACTTGCGCAAAGTAGTAGCGGTTGAAATTGGTGTAGCCGGCGCCCGCCGTGTTGGGCAGATAGACGTAAGCGAGCTTGCCGCCGCTCATCTCGTCCACCTTGCGGCGATTGCCCTCAATCCACGCCAGGTTGCGCAAGTTGGTCTCGCTATCCACCGGCACCACGATGACATCGCGCGAGCCACCGCCATCGGCGTTGGGCCCGACCTTCAACACCACCTGGTTGCCCGCGGTTTGCTGGAAAAAGCTGTAGAGATTGTCGCTGGCGTGCAGCTCACGGCCTTGCACGGCCAGGAGGTATTCGCCCTCCTTCACATTGACGCCGGGTTGGGTGAGAGGCGCGTGAAGCTGCGGGTTCCAATTCTCGCCGCTGTAAACAAGCGCGAAGCGGTAGCGCCCGTTCTCAATCTTGTATTCAGCGCCGAGCAGGCCCACTTTCACCGGCTTGAGCTCGGGCTGCGTGCCCCCGCCCACGTACATGTGCAGGACGTTGAAATTCCCCAGCATCTCGGCAAACAGATAGGCGAGATCGGCGCGGCCGGCCATGCCGGGAAGGAAACGGGCGTAGGTTTTTTCCGCCGCGTCCAGATTGAGCCCGTGGAAATGCGGGTCATAGAAAAAGTCGCGCTCGATCCGCCAAATTTCGTGGAACATCTGGGCCCACTCGGCGCGCGGGTCGACGTACACTTCCATGTCCGCGGTTTTCAGTTGGCCTTCGCCGGCCTTGGGAGGCTTGTCGGTCGCCGCGATAAACCACTTATCCTCCGCGCGATAGAGCATCTTCTCGCCGTTGTCCGATACCGCGAAGGTCATCACGCCGTCGACCAGCTTTTCTGTCTTGCGCGTCTTCAGGTCGAAGCGTTGAACGGTTAATTTCGGCGGGGCATTTTGGTCGTCGACTTGCGGGCCTTCGAGCAAATACACGACGCCTTCCTTGCCCACCGTCATCCCTTCGTAATTCCGCTCCGGAACGGGGAGCGCCAAAATGCGCTGGCCAACATTTTCAAAATCGATGCTGACCTTTACCGGCTCTTTCTTTTCCTTATCTTTCTCTTTGTCCTTGCTCTCGCCCGCGGCCTGGTCGGGCTTGGCGTCCTTTTTCTCCTCCGCCTTTTCATCATCGCTTTCCGGGGCCAGAGGCGATGGCAGGTCCTTGCGCAGCACCGCCACGTAAGCGCTGCGAGTGACGGGATGGTCGATGCTGGTCATATCGAGCCAGCCCGCTGCCAGACCCATGTTGGTGCTGGCGGTGAAGTAGAGATACTTGCCGCTCTTGTCGAACTTGGGATAAAGCGCGTCGCTCATGCCGTCGGTGAGCTGAGTGGCCTTGCGGTCGTCGAGCGAATAAACGAACACAGCTCGCAAGTGATTGGTGAGTTGCTTGGTGTAAACCACCCAGCGATTGTCCGGAGACCACGCCGTGTCAAACTCCTGCAAAGGCGTGTCAAAAAGGTCGGTGTCCACTTTCACGGGATTGGGGTGGTCGAGTTCCACGTACCAGAGGTTCAGCCGCTTGTCGCTATAAGCAATTTTCTTGCTGTCGGGTGACCAGGCGGGCGAGTAAAAAAATGAGGGCGGCTGCCCGAGATCAATCTTGCGCACCGGGCCCAGGCCGTCTTGTGCACTGATGTGGAGCGTGTATTCGCCGGATTCATCGGAGAAGTAGGCGACGTATTTGCCGTCGGGCGACCATGCGGGGTCTCGGTCAGCGGCCGCCGGACTGCGAGTGAGATTGCGAATGTCGCCCTTCTCGGCCGGCACGGTGAGGATCTCGCCATGCGCTTCAAACACGGCGCGCTGGCCGGTGGGCGAGATGTTGGCATTCAGGATTTGCTTTTCCACCTTTTCAAAATGCGCCTGCACCTGGGGCATATCGCCGGCCACGCGCACGTTGATGGATTTCTCTTTACCGGAATGCAGATCGAAGAGATGCAGGGAGCCGAATTGTTCGTAGACGATGGCTCCCGGCCCGGCGGAGGCTGACTTGATGTCCAGGCCGTCGTTCTTCACCAACTCGCCCACCTTCTCTGTTTTCGTGTCGTAAGAGAATAAGGTTGCTGCACCATTGCGGTCGGAGAGAAAATAGATTTTGTCGCCAATCCACATGGGGTTGAAATCGTTCGAATTCTCGCGTGGAATTTTGACGATGGCGGAGTCGGACAAGTTGGCTATCCAGACGGGCGAAGTCAGTCCGCCACGGTAATGCTTGATGGCGATGTAACTCTGCCCGGCGCCCAGTCGACGGTTCCATGACGGCACGTATGCGATGTGCGACTCGTCAGCCGAGTACGATCCCTGAACGCCCATGGGCAGAGGCAATTCGGTGGGGAATCCACCCTCCACCGGCACGGTAAAGAGTTTCTCAAAACGCGAGTAGCTGGTGGCCAGCGAACGGTAAAGGACGCGCTTGCCATCCGGGGACCAGGCCACGGCCACATCCGTGCCTGGATGGAAGGTCAGGCGGCGCGGTTCGCCACCGGCGGCGGGCACCACGTAGACGTCCTGGTTGCTGTCATAGTCGCCGGTGTAAGCCACCATGGTGCCGTCAGGCGAAAAGACCGGGCCGCTTTCAATGTCTGTCCCGGTCACCAAACGCCGGGCATCGCCGCCGTCGCGGTCCACAATCCAGATAATGCCTCCGTAGGCGAAAGCAATCTGGGTCTTACTGAGAGTAGGGCTTTGCAGCAGCAGCGGTCCGGAATCCTGTGCCAGGCCTGCTCCCATGCCCAACACGAAAAGTGAAACCACCCAGCAGACGCGTTTCATCATGCCCCCCATGAAAGTGAATCACCGAAATCTTGTTTTGATTGGTGAAGTTGCAATCGCCGCGAGTTTACACCAGAAGAGAGCAAATCCAGAACGCAAAATGGGCCGGATCGCAGCAGCCAGCGTTTCCTTAAGGCAACCAGTCGGCGATGAAAACGTTGATCTCGTGAGGCGCTTTGGCGTTGCGGTTGGAGGCGAAGACCAGCTTCCTGCCGTTGGGGGAAAACTGCGGGAAAGCGTTGAAGCCGCCGGCAAAAGTGATTTGCTCGAGTTTTTTGCCGTCGCGATTTACCACGTAAAGCTCGAATTCGCTCGAAGTGGGCCGCTGGTAGTTGGAGGCAAAAACTATTCGATTGTTGTCCCGAAAGAAGAATGGCCCAAAGCTCGCGCCACCCAGGTCAGTAATCTGGTGCGGGTCGGAGCCGTCGGAGCGCATCACGAAAAGGTCCATCTTCATGGGCTCGACGAGGTCCTGAGCGAGCAGCTTTTTGTAGCGCTCGATGTCTGAGGGATCCTTGGGGTGATGGGCGCGGTAGACGATCCAGCGGCCGTCGGGCGAGAAAAACGGTCCGCCATCATAGCCCAGCTCATTCGTGAGTCGCTTGGCGTCGGTGCCGTCTGAGTTCATGGAGTAGATTTCCAGGTCGCCGTCGCGCGAGCTGGTGAACACGATTTTTCTGCCGTCGGTCGAGAGAGTGGCTTCAGCGTTGTAGCCCGGCCCCGTGGTGAGCTGCTTAAGAATGTTTCCCGAGTCAGTGGTGTAGAAAATCTGGTAAGCGGAGTAAACGCCCCACACATAACCTTTGGAGTAATCGGGCCGCGGCGGGCAATCGGCGCCCGCCAGATGCGTGGAAGAGTACAAAATGTGCTTGCCGTCCTTGAAAAAGTAACTGCACGTGGTCCGGCCCTTGCTCGTGGAAACCAGGTGCTGGTCGGAACCATCCGCGTTCATTACGAAGATCTGGTCGCAAGAATAGGGTTCGCGCGTGGACTGGAAGGTGAGGCGCTTACCGTCAAAACTGAAATAGGCTTCGGCGTTTTGCCCACCGAAAGTCAACTGCTTCATGTGCCGCAAGTGGGTTTCCCGAGGGTCGCGCAGAGGATCATCCGCCGTGCCCTTTACCGCCGGACCCATGCCGGAGGCGCCCGTGGATTGTTTCTTCTCCTGACCAATCAGATGCGGGCTGAAAATTGACGAGAGGATCAGCGCGACGCCAATCGCCAGCGCGGAACAGATTATTTTATTTAATTTTGTCAATTGATCTCCACAAAGGTCGCGAGGTATCAAGTGACCACCTATTCTATTTACTTCCTGGCCTCGAGCGTAACATCTTTGGTTACTCTTTGCCCGTCACGAAGCACGGTGACGCTCACCTTGTCGCCGGGCTTGTGGGCGCGCAAGGCGTAAGTGAAATCATAAAGGTTTTCGATTTTCTTTCCGTCGAAATCAATCAAGATGTCTCCCGCCTTGAAGCCGGCCTTGCCGGCGGGGCTGCCATCGCGGACATCGGCGAACTTCACGCCGTGTTCAATCTCACCGAAATCGGGAATGGAGCCGAAGTAAGGGCCGTAGCCGCCTCCGCCGCCCATCGAGTGCATGGTGGGCTCCGCCACGCGAACGTATTGCGGCTTTTCCTTGAGGGCATCGATCGCGCCGGCGACGTTGGCCACCAACTGCACCACGCGCGCGCCGTCAGTCGCGTCGATTTTATCCCAGGTGTCTGAGGGCTTGTGATAATCCGAGTGAAGCCCGGAGAAAAAGAAAAGCACCGGGACGCCGCCCACCGTGAAGGCCATGTGGTCGCTCGCGCCGTACCCCGACGCAGAGTAACTGAGCTCAAAATTCACCGGCCGGTTGGCTTCTTCCACGAGTTGCTTGAAACCCGGGGAAGTGCCCGTGCCGCCTATGTAGAGCTTGTTGTTTTTCACGCGGCCAACCATATCCATGTTGAGCATCGCCTTGGTTTGTGTGAGAGGCACGACGGGATGGGCCACGTAGTAAGTGGAGCCAAGTATGCCGGTTTCCTCGGCGGCAAAGGTGATGAAGACGATGGAGTGCTGGAGTTGCTTGCGCTGGCGTGATAAGCCATCAGCGAGCTCGAGCACCGCACTCGTGCCGGAGGCATTGTCGTCCGCGCCATAATGGATTTTTCCGATTTGGCTGGGCGCGAGCGAGTGCTGGTCGCCAAGCCCCAGGTGATCGTAATGAGCTCCGATAATCAGGCAAAGCGCGTCGGGCTTGGCGCCTGGCGCGGGCAGAATCCCCACCACGTTCGCCACCTGCTTGCGAATGCGCTCCACATCCACGCGCAGCGAAATCTGGATGAAAGGATCAAGGGCAAAAGAGTGGTTGGAGAGGTCCTTGTCGATGGCCTGGCGCAAATCATCGATGGTCTTGCCCGAAGATTTCAGCCATTCATCCACTGCGCTCGCCTTCACTTGAATCGCCGCGATCTTCATCTCCTCGGGGCCGGTGAGTGTTCCGAAGCGCATCAGTTGGTCGGGCTCGCTGGGATGATTGCCCACATCGTTCACCAGAATCATGCCCACAGCGCCGTGGATTCGAGCGTTGATCGCTTTGTTCACGATCTCCGAGTGTGTGGTGAGTTGCTTCCCTACGAACACGCTCTTCTCGTCGTTCTCCTGCGGCTCGTGGCGCAGCACAATCACGACCTTGCCCTTGGCATCGATGCCTTTATAGTCGTCGTAATTGAATTCCGCTGCAGTGATCCCGTAGCCTGCGAAGACGATGGGCGCGCGAAGTTCGAGCGAATCGGAAAAACTAAACGGAAGAAAATCTTCTTTGAGTGTCAGACTTTTTGGCGTTCCGCCTGCCTCATACGTCACAGAGTTATTGGGGCCCAAGTTGGCCCCCACCGTAATGGTGAAATGCTGGAGGTAGGAACCGTGATCCCCGGCGGGGCGAAGTCCGTATTTCTTGAACTGGTCTGCGATGTAGTCCGCCGCCCGATTCAGTTCGGGAGTGCCGTCGCCGCGGCCTTTCAGCGCGTCACTGGCGAGATACTTGATGGGCGCGAGGAATTCCTCTGGCGTGTAGAGCTGCTTGGTTTCGTCGGCTCTGGGCTGCGGGGAAGCGGAGAGAAATAACATCGCCACGGCCAGCGCGCTCGCGGCCTTCGAGAAGCAGAGGCGGAGAAAATTCTTTTGCGTTCCGGTGCGTGAAATCAAGATTTGCCCTTTCATAAAACTCCTTATTCGGGTGGAGCCGCATGACTGATTCTGCCAGGAAGATCTTGGTGGCGTCCGAAGAACCCGCGTGACCCTTGGCCACAGATATTATATGAGTTTCCACCATGTTGGGGATTGTTTTCCCGCCAGGTGTCATTGGTCGACTTCAGCTTGATCTAATGGAAAGACTCCACTGTGAGGGGCGTCACACGCGGCTTTCCTAAAATTTGCTTTTTCAAATTGCCCACACTATAATCGGGCGGGCTTGAAACCATGGGATTCAAAGAACTGCTCCGGCGCATTTTTTTGGTTGACCTCATCAAGGGGTTGAAACTTACTTTCTCCTATCAGCGGCCAAGCGCCACTTACACCGAGCAATACCCTCGGCAGCGGCCACTTGTGGCCGAACGCTACCGCGGCGCGCCTCGCCTGAACAACAATCCCGAGACCGGCGAAACGCTGTGCATCGCCTGCAACCTTTGTTCTCTCGCATGTCCGGAGAATTTGATTGTGGTGGGCTGGGAGCGGACCGAAGACCGCCGGAAGAAGCTCAGCACTTTCACCTACGACTTGTCTCGCTGCATGTTCTGCGGGCTCTGCGAAGATGCCTGCCCGGTGGACGCTCTCGAATTGACCCAGGATTTTGAACTCGCTCAATACACCCGCGAGGGTATGATCTGGGACCGCAAGGCCCTGGAAGAAGGCCCCTCACCCGCGCGCTATACCCGCTAGCTTTCAGTAGAAACCCGAAGGAAACCTCCAAAGAGAAAACTGTTTGCACGTTGGAGTCCGATTGAGGAACCAGCAGGCAGGGCGAGGCGTGTGCTCGGGAAACTACCACAGTGGGGACACTACGGCGCCATCACGCGCTTGAGCGGAGCGGCGAATCCATCCGGCTAAGTCGCGGCGGGCGGGATATTCAACCCGCCGCAACTCCACTCCAAGCTATTTCTTTTTGGGAGGGACCACGGCGTCTTTGAACGCCTTGGCCAAACGGAATTTGACTACCGTCTTCGCCGGGATCGAAATCGGCTCGCCGGTTTGTGGGTTGCGACCCATGCGGGCCTTGCGGTTGGCTTTTACGGCCTTGCCTAATCCGGGGATTACGAACTGGCCGCCTTTCTTGCATTCCTTGGTTGCCAGGTTTGCGATTTCTTCCAGCACTGAGGCCGCAGCCTTCTTTTGAATCCCTGCGTGCTCAGCCAGGTGCGAAACCACTTGGGACTTGGTCATCGCTTTCGCCATTTGTTACTCCTCTCTTGAGTTTAGATTTGTGGGGTCAGTGCCATGATGGCAGGCCGACACTCTACGAAATAAGCAAGAGCCTGTCAAGCCTTATTCCACGGCGACACTTCATGAATCGCCAAATAAAATGCGGCTGCGCGAAGTGCTTTCCGGCCGTACACAGTCTACCATGGACGGGACGCTTGATGGCAATCGTTGATTCCGATATATTTGGAGACGTCCAAACGAGACGGCTGCGAGGTAAGCAATGCCCATTTTTGAATATCAGTGTCGTGTGTGTGGAACCAAATTCGAGAAGATCGTCAGTTCCTCTTCCGGCAAAGTCACCTGCAAGAATTGCGAGAGCGAGAAAGTCGCAAAATTGCTCTCCGTTTTCGCCTTCGCGGGTTCGCCCGCCAAGGCGGCCTCTACCGAACCCGGGCCCTGCGCCTGTGGCGCTCCCCGGCGCGGCATGTGCCAGGAGTAGCCACCACGCACTCACCCTGGTATTTATCCCATGTCGAACACCTCCATCCCGAGTTTGCGCCTGGGCACGTCGAGCTGGTCGAGCGAAGATTGGGTGGGCGAATTCTACCCGCGCGGCACGCCAGCCGCGAATTTCCTGGGTGAATACGGCCGGCATTTCGACACCGTGGAAGTGGATTCCACGTATTATCGCTCGCCGTCGCCATCAATGGTGAAGAACTGGCGCGAACGCACGCCGCCGGGATTTCTTTTTGCCGCCAAATTCCCACGCACCATTACTCACGAAAAACTCTTACTCGACTGCGCATCGGAGGTGGACGAGTTCCTGAAGGCGATGGATCTGCTGGGCGACAAGCTGGGCCCGCTGCTCCTGCAATTCCCCTATTTCAACAAGAAAGCTTTTGCGCGGCCGGAAGATTTTCTCGTCCGCCTGAAACCTTTTCTGAAAACACTGCCCGACGGACATTTGTACGCTCTTGAAGTCCGCAATAAAGGCTGGATCAGCGAGCCGTTTCTCGACCTCTTGCGCGAGCGCAAAATCGCGCTGGCGCTGATAGACCATCCCTGGATGCCCCCGGTTCAGCAACTGCTTCAAAAATTCGATGTGGTCACGGCCGGCTTCACTTACATTCGCTTTCTGGGCGACCGCAAAGGGATTGAAGAGAAAACGCAACACTGGGACCGCGTCCTGGTGGACCGGGAACACGAGATGGAGTCTTGGATTCCGGAGATCCGGCGATTGCTGGCCCGGCGGCTGACCGTTTACGCCTACTTCAACAACCACTACGCAGGCTTTGCCCCGGGCTCCATCGCTTTGTTCCGCGAAGTGTGGGGGCGCTTGAAGGATAATAAGTCGTGACGTGGGTGAACTGCAGCACCGCCATCGTTCTTGCGCTGCTCATGATTTGGCGCGCTGAGTGAAATCGACCAGGGCGGTGAGGGTCCGGCGGGCCGCTCCGGAGTCCAGTGACTCGGCTGCGACTTCGACTCCCTCCAAAAAGTTCCTTGCCTTGCTCGCCGCCACCAGCGCCGCAGAGGCGTTGGCCAGCACAACGTCGCGGCAGGACCCGAGCTCGCCATCAAGGATGCGGCGAAGAATCTCCGCGTTGGCCTTTGCGTCGCCACCCTGCAGAGCATTCGCGGTGGCGCGCGGCAGTCCAAAGTCCTCGGGTAAAATATCGCGCGTTCGGACCGAGCCGCTCACGACCTCGGAAACCTGAGTGGGGCCAGTGGTTGAGATTTCATCAAAACCGTCGTGCGCTGCAACCACAAAGGCCCGGTGCGTGCCGACCGCCGCGCATGCCTGCGCCAGCATCTCCGTGCGCGCTCTCTCAAAAACACCTACCAGTTGAATCGTCGCTCCCAGTGGATTGGTGAGGGGCCCGAGGAGATTGAAAACGGTCTTGCCCTTCAGGCTGCGGCGCGCGCTCATCACGTGCTTGGTCGCAAGGTGCAAGTGCGGCGCGAAAAGAAAGACCATCCCAACGCGCTCCAGGCACGCGGGAATGTACGTGAGGGGCAGGTCAATGGCCACGCCCAGCTCCTCCAGGACGTCTGCGCTGCCGCAGCGGCTGGAGATGGAGCGATTGCCGTGCTTGGCGACGCGGACCCCGGCGCCCGCCGCCACCAGCGCTGCCGCGGTGGAGACATTGAAAGTGCCCGCACCGTCGCCCCCCGTCCCGCAGGTGTCGAGCAGAGCGCCGCGGCGCGCCATCTCTTCCAGGTTGACGCCCGATTGCCGCAGAGTCTCTGCCGCACGCGCGCGCATCACCCGGGCAAAGCCAACCAATTCGTCGGCCTTCTCGCCTTTGTTTCTCAAGGCGACCAGGAAGGCGACAATCTCATCATCGGGAACATTCCCGGAAAACAGGTCCTCGGTGACCCGCCCGGCTTCCTCGCGCGTCAGGTCCAAACCCGTGTTGAGTTTTTGAATTGCCCAGTCCAAGTACATGGAATCAAATTGGCATTCGGGGATCACAATACCCGAATCCCATCCTTTACCCTTTATCCTCTAACCTTTTTTCAGACCCGCTCCAATGTTTCCACAGTTCTTTCATTGCGCACATTTCCTGTATTTAATGTGGAGCCGGGCTCAAAGAGAAGTACGTGCGCCTCGCCCACCGCTTCAGGCTTGTGTTCCACGCCTCGGGGAACAACAATGAACTCGCCTTCATCCACCGCAACGCTCCGCTCCCTGAAATGCACGACAAGTTTTCCCTTCACGACGAGGAATAGCTCATCTTCAACATCGTGGTGATGCCAGAAGAATTCTCCCTCGAACTTTACCAGCTTTACCAATTGCCCGTTCAAGTCCGCTACGATCTTCGGGCTCCAATGGTCCTGAAACAGACTGAACTTTTGCGCGAGGTTAACTTTGTCCGTGGTCTCCCCCTAGTTGGCGCGTTGCAATTTTATGCCGCATTACTTATACTTTCACGTTCCCCTGCTGCTTCGATTCTTCATTGTAGCGTGACGGCGGGTAACTGACCACTGACAGCTTTCAAAAATGAAAATCCACGAATATCAGGCCAAACAAATCCTAACGCGATACGGCGTCACTGTGCCGCGCGGCGAGGTGATTACCAATCGCGAGGACGCTCGCAATGTGGCGGTAGCGTTGGGCGGCGGGACCGTGGTGGTGAAAGCGCAGATTCATGCCGGAGGACGAGGCAAGGGCGGCGGCGTTAAGCTGGCGCACAACCCAGCCGAGGCTGAAAGACTGGCGGGCGAGATTCTGGGCATGACCTTGGTCACCCACCAAACCGGGCCGGAAGGCAGGCTGGTGAAGCGTGTCCTGATCGAAGAGGGCCTGGAGGTGGCGCGCGAATTATATTTGGGCCTGGTGATGGACCGCGCGACCGGGCGGCCCGTGTTCATGGCCTCCACCGAGGGCGGAATGGAAATTGAAGTGGTGGCCGCCGACAATCCGGAGAAAATCCTGAAAGAGCCTGTGGATCCCGCAATCGGGTTCCAGGCTTTTCAAGCGCGCAAGCTGGCCTTCGGCTTGGGGCTCGACAGCGCCCGGCTGAACGACGCGGTGAAATTCTTTTCCAATCTTTATCGCGCCTTCGACGCCACCGACGCTTCGCTCGCCGAAATCAATCCCTTCGTCGTCACCAAAGATGGCCGTCTGTTGGCACTCGATGCCAAAATGAACTTTGACGACAACGCGCTCTTCCGCCACCCGGACATTCGCGAGTTGCGCGACCTTGACGAGGAAGATCCGCTGGAAGTGAAGGCCACCAATTTTGGGCTCAACTATATTCGCCTGGACGGAAGCGTGGGCTGCATGGTGAATGGCGCCGGACTGGCCATGGCCACCATGGACATCATTCAATACGCCGGCGGGCGTCCGGCCAATTTCCTGGACGTGGGCGGAGGCGCTAACGCGGAACAGGTAAAGCACGGCTTTGAAATTATTCTGAGCGACCCCAACGTGCGCGCGGTGTTCATCAACATATTTGGCGGAATCATGCGCTGCGACATTGTGGCCTCCGGCGTGGTGGCCGCAGCCCAGTCGCTCGGCTTCAAGACCCCTGTGGTGGTGCGCTTGGAAGGCACTAACGTGGAGTTGGGGCAGAAGATTCTGCGCGAGTCGGGATTCAATTTCTCCGTTGCAACCGACATGAAAGACGGCGCAGAAAAGGTCGTTAGCCTGGCCGGCGCGAAATAAGCTATTGGTGATTTGCGATTGGTGATTTGTGATTGGCACGGCTCGGACAATCTCGAGTCCAGAGGAATTGCGGCAGAGGACCAAGCAGTTTGCTTTGAGGATTATCAAGCTTTTTCGTGCATTGCCAAAAACCGAAGAGGCACGCATCCTGCGCAAACAAGTTCTGCGGTCCGGGACAGCAGTAGCAGCCAATTACAGAAGTGCATGCCGGGGCAGGTCGCGCGCTGACTTCATATCGAAAATCGGCATAACCGTGGAAGAAGCCGATGAAACGGTTTTCTGGTTAGAGTTGCTCATCGACGCAAAGATTGTTAAGCAAGCCAGGTTGGAAAAGTTGTTGGCTGAGGCAAATGAATTGGTGCGAATCTTCGCAGCCACGCGGGCAACCGCAAAGTCGCGTTGAGCAATCACCAATCACAAATCAGAAATCACCGATATTTGGAATTCTATGTCCATTCTCGTTGACGAAAATACTCGCCTCCTGGTCCAGGGCATCACTGGACGCGAAGGCGGGTTCCACACGCAGCAGGCGATTGCTTATGGTACCAAAGTCGTCGCGGGCGTGACCCCTGGCAAGGGCGGAGCGAAAGCCTTGGCGGAGAGCGGCCCCGGCATTCCCGTCTTCAACACGGTCCGCGAGGCGATGGCGCAGACGGGCGCCAACGTTTCCGTGATTTTTGTACCGCCCCCCTTCGCAGCGGACGCCATCATGGAATCGGCAGACGCCGGCATGCCGTTGATCGTCGCGATCACCGAAGGCATACCGACGCTTGACATGGTTCGCGTGCGCCAGTTTCTATCGAGCGCCGAGTCCAGGCTGATCGGTCCCAACTGCCCCGGAATCATCTCACCGGGAAAATGCAAGGTGGGCATCATGCCGGGGTCGATCCATCGCCAAGGTCACGTGGGAGTGATCTCCCGGAGCGGCACCCTGACCTATGAGGCTGTCGGGCAGCTCACCGCCCTGGGGATCGGGCAATCGACCTGCATCGGCATCGGCGGCGACCCGATCATCGGGACGAATTTTGTCGACGCCCTTCGCCTGATGAATGACGATCCCGGGACCGAAGCTATCATCATGATTGGCGAGATTGGCGGAAGCGCGGAGGAAGAGGCTGCGGCGTTCATTAAAGCCAACGTGAAAAAGCCCGTGGTGGGCTTCATCGCCGGACGCACGGCACCTCCCGGGCGTCGCATGGGGCATGCCGGGGCCATTATTTCAGGAGGAAAAGGGACGGCAGCGGACAAGATTCGTGCGCTCGAATCCGCGGGTATTGCGGTCGCGGCAAGCCCCGCGCTAATCGGGGAGAGTTTGAAAGAGAGGTTAAAAGCTAAAGGTTAAAGGCTAAAAAGGAAAAGAACATTTTGGGTTCAGAACCCTTTTTTTTATTTTAACCTTCACACTTTATCCTTTAACCTTTTGAGAAAAAGGACGACACATGGCCATCGAGCGAACGCTCACCATCATCAAGCCCGACGCGGTGAACAACAAGCATGTCGGGGACATCATCAAGATTTTTGAGGCGAACCAATTTACGATTCTCGCCGCGCGGCTGGTAAACCTTTCCAAGAAGGAAGCGGAAGGTTTTTACCACGTCCACCGCAGCAGACCCTTCTTTGAAAGCCTGACGACGTTCATGAGCTCGGGGCCCGCACTCGTAATGGTGCTCCAGGGCGATAGCGCAATTGCCCGGCTCCGCGAGGTGATGGGCGCCACTGACCCCGCCAAAGCGGCCCCCGGGACCATCCGAGAACTTTTCGCGACCGGCATTGAACACAACGCGGTCCACGGCTCTGACGCGCCCGAAACCGCAGCGTACGAAATTTCCTATTTCTTTCCTGGCATTGAATTGGTTTGACGCCCAATTTCGGAATTGCATTTTAAACGCCCATTGTGCTGACCCCGCTCGGCGGGGTTGGCGCTATCAAACAGGTTTTCCCTTCGCTACAAATCCCCTTCGCCACGACCGCGCTCTTGACAACTGCCGGGAGCGGGTAAAGGATTAGTTTGGGCAGGCCGGAGTTTGCGGGCCAAAACAAAGCATGAACGAGCCAACTCTTCAGCTCGGGAAAGTATTCATATTAGCCGGTTTGGTGTTGCTTGGGTTAGGGTTGGTCTTGATTCTTGGCTCGCGTTTTTCTCTTCTTGGGCTGGGCAAACTCCCGGGCGACATCGCTTTTAAGGGGAAGAGTGTTTCGCTCTACTTTCCCATCGTCACCTGCCTGGTCCTGAGCGTGCTGCTGACAGCGATTTTGTGGCTATTCTCGTATTTCAGCCGGCGATAGAATTCAAGCCCCCTTCGTTATTTCTCAGTGGCAGGTTGCAACGCCCTGCGGAATGAAAGCGATCGGCAACGGACAAAGGACAAAGAACAACGGACAGCTTTTCCTATGAACCAATCCCTTTTCAATTTCCCAGCCCAGCGCAAAGTTCTCACTGTCTCTGAGCTCACCCAGGCGGTGAAGGGGCTCTTTGACAGGAACTTTGCCGAAGTGTGGGTGACCGGAGAGATTTCCAACTACCGTCCCGCGGGCTCCGGCCACCTTTACTTCACGTTGAAAGACGCCACCGCGCAGCTTCGCGCGGTCTGCTTTCGCAATCAAGCGCGCTACCTGAAGTTCAAGGCGCAGGATGGAATTTCCGTCATCGCACGTGGCCGGCTGAGTGTTTATGAGGCGCGCGGCGAATATCAACTCTACGTGGAGCTATTGGAGCCCGCCGGC
>JBGPCF010000114.1:0-22044 GCA_041481635.1 Terriglobia bacterium
CTGGGTACTCCGGAAGACTTTAACCGCCGGCAGAAGGAAATGCTGGCTACCGGGACGAACGCAATCAACTTTATCCCGTGCAACTCCGTGTTTCGTGGCTACGACATTGACGAGGTGGATCCCCTTTTGGTTGGCACATGCGGAACGGCGCTGAATACTCTCGAGGACATGCGCATCGCCATGGACGGGATCGAGTTGGGGAATATTAGCCTCGGCATGAATGACCCCAGTCCCTTCACGCTTCTCGCCCTCATCCTGGTGTTGGCGGAAGAAAGAGGCATTCCCTGGGAGAGGCTGAGCGGCACGAGTAACCAATCAGACTTCCTCTCTCACTTCGTTGCCAACCATATGTTTTATCGGCTTTCGCTGGAGGGAAGCCGCAGGATGCTGCTCGACCATATCGCGTTCACAACGAAGTATATGCCCCGTTGGAATCCCCTTTCAATTGTCGGCCAACATATGCAGCAAGCCGGGGCCACTCCCGCGCAAGCTCTGGGATTTACCTTGTCGTCCGCTCTATATTACGTGGGCCAATGCGTTGAGGCTGGGATGGAAGTCAATTCCTTCGTCCACCGTTTCACCTTTTTTTTCGACACCAGCATGAGTTTTTTTGAGGAAGCGGCAAAATTCCGGGCGGGAAGGCGGTTATGGGCCAAACTGCTCAAGGAGCGGTTTGGGGTCCGAAATCCGAAGAGCCTGCGCTTCAAGTTCCACGCTCAAACTTCCGGGGTCGACTTGACCCGGCAGCAACCCCTGAACAATACAGCCCGCGTAGCCATTCAGGGTCTGGCAGCAGTCCTCGGCGGCGCGCAGTCTTTGCATACCGACGCTTACGATGAAGCATTCGCCACCCCTTCGGCAGAAGCGGCGAGAATCGCCATACAGACGCAGAACATCCTGGCGGAAGAAACAGGGATCACGGATGTGATCGACCCGCTCGGAGGTTCCTATTACGTTGAGGCACTTACTGACCAGATGGAGGAAAAAGCAGGAGAGGTCATCGCACGCGTGGATCAACTCGGCGGGATGTTTGAAGCGGCGCGGAAGGGTTATGTTCAGGCGGAGATTGGGAAATCGGCCCGACAATTTCAAGAGCACATCGAGCAGGGAAAGCAAACCGTAGTTGGAGTCAACAAATATCAGTTGGAAGAGGAAGAGTACCGCCGGCCTCCGGCCCAAAATCCTGATCCTAATTTAATTTCCGCCCAGTACGAACGACTTCGCCGTTACAAGGCGCGGCGCTCCCAGGCGTCTGTCGACGGGACTTTGGAGCGGCTCGCACGCGCAACTGAGAGTAAGAATATCAATTTGTTCGAGGCTGTTATCGAAGCTACCCGCTCCGGCGCGACGCACGGAGAAATAGTGAGGTCATTAAGGAGAGAGTTAGGGTTTGGTCAACCCTATGATGCATCGGCATAGATGCGCGTCCGCTTGTGTAATGATTGCGAGAGAACCCAGGGCGAACTGCCTCTTTCCCGGAATGGGTTGTTCGAAACAAGAAGGAGTGCAACCGATTATATGAGACGCCGTGACTTGTTGAAGGTGGCGGGTGTTACTCTTCTGGCCGGAACAAGGCCGTTATCGCCCGAACCTGCTGTCCTGCCGGAATCGAACGGTTTAAGGCAACGCACGACCCGTCCCAAGAAGGTGATTATTGCGGGAGGCGGGATCGCCGGACTCTGTTGCGGCTACGAGCTAATGGAGCGTGGTCATGACGTGACGGTACTTGAAGCTTCGGGGCGCGCTGGCGGTCACGTGAAAACAATTCACGACCCTCTCGCGGATGGCCTCTACGCGGACGTTGGCGCCGAGCACTTCACCAAGCCCGGCTATGACCTCTACTGGGGCTACGTGCGCGAGTTCAATCTGACAGCACTTTATTACCCTCACCGCGAACACCTCATTCGGTTTTTTGGCAAGAAGATGTATTCAGAAGCCGACCTTGCCGACCCGAAGGTTCTTGCCCAGTTCGGGTTTAACCAGCGCGAGATTGAGTATTTAGCAAAACACCCCTGGTGGGATCTGGCCTCGCTTTACTTGAAACCTTACCTCGATAGCTTTAACGATGAGTATCGCCCTTTCGATGGCGGCCTCAACCATCTCGACCAAATGACCTTTGCAGACCTACTAAAGAAAGATGGCGCCTCGGCGGCGGCCCTGGAGCAAATCGGCTGGGGAGGATCTGCCTTGCACCAAATATGGCACGCGGCCATCCTGAAAATACGAGGCGTACCACTGTCTCCTCCTGAGGTTTACAGGCTGAAGGGGGGCAATCAAGTGCTCCCGGATGCGTTTGCTGCAAAATTGGGTGAGCGAATTCATCTGGGCGCTCCGGTTATCGGGATCGAACGCGGAGAGACTGGTATCCGAGTAGGCTATCGCGAGGCTGGGCATGAAAAAACCATGGATGCGGATTATCTGGCCTGCTGCATGAATGCGATCGTACTCCGCCAGATTCCTATTACGCCTGCCTGGCCCGAATCAAAGACCTACGCCATCAACCACGTCGCCTATGATATGTACTCTCGAGTCGTTTTCCAGTCCCGCTCGGCGTTTTGGGAAAAAGACAGAGTCAGTCCGAATTGGGAGGGGGCGGACGCCAATCTAAGCGAGATGTGGAGAATGGCGGAAGAGGTGAAAACAGATCGCGCCGTGCTGGTGGGAACCGCAGTGAACAGTGCATCTGCCGATGATTCGCTGAATGCTTTCCGCAGAATATATCCGGGAAAGTCAGAAGATATCGAGCAGGCCCTCATTCACACCTGGGCGAACGAGCCGTGGGCGATGGCATGCGAAACCGTAACCTACGGGCCGGGCGAATTGAAAAAGATGTGGCCATCGATAATGGAGCCGGTGGGCCGCGTCTACTTTGCCGGCGCTTACACAGACAATCTGAATTGGGGCCAGGAAGCAGCGACACGTTCCGCCAACCGGGTGGCGGACAACATCGATGCGGCCTCGTGATCAGTTCAAGTCTGGCTTGCCCAACCCACCGGGCGGGGGCGCCCCGTCAAATCGGGACGCCCGCGGGCGTTAGAAATAGAGCTTCAAGGCGAATTGAATCTGGCGCGGGTCATTAAACGGGAAGCGCGTTGACCCAATCACGCCGAAATTCGAGTCGAGAAAATCGGTTGACCCTGGGATAGCGACCACGCCGTTGCCGCCGAATCCCGGAGCATTGAACGTCGGGTGGTTCAGGATGTTGAAGAACTCGGTGCGAAATTGCATGCGGAATCGATCGGATAGCGGGAATTCTTTGAACAGGGAAAAATCCAGCCGGCTGATGGCAGGTCCAGAAACCTGGGAAGCAGTGCCGCCCAGCAACCCGAGGCCGCTTAAGCCGGCGATGCAGGTCGAGGGCTGTGAAAAGGCCGGGGGCGGACAGGGTTGGGTAAAGGCGCCGGGATTCAGGAAATGGTCCGGCGCCCCTGTACCGTGCCGGTTCACTCCAGGAATGACATAATCATAACAGCCGACGCCAGCCGCAGGCCCATCGTTACACTGAAGGGTCATCGGCTGACCGCCTTCAATCGTGGCGATCCATTGCGTGCTCCAGCCGCCTACGAGTAAATTCGTTGCGCGGCCAGCCTTCCCCAGGAAATGCTTCCCTTGGCCGAACGGAAATTGATATCCACCACTAAAGTGGACGACGTGCCGGATGTCGAAGTCGCAGTCGCCGTAATCAGCCTTAATCCCTGCGCCCGGAACATTCACTGCCCGATACGCTCCGATAGCAGAGCCGTTGAGAAGGTCTGCCGCGTCGCCTCGGCATCGTGACCAAGTGTACGTAGCCAGGAAGCTCAAGCCGCCCGAATAGCGTTTCTCGAGCGTGGTCTGGAGCCCGTGGTAATAGCTGTTACCGTCCGTGGTTTGGTAAGTTTGGCCGGTTGAAAAGTCCGGGAATGGCACGTAACTGATATTGTTTGGGTTTTGGCCCGGACAACTCGGCGCTTCCAGACAGGTGTCAGGGGGCAGGATTTGAGATACAGTGTTTGCCCCCTTAAAAATCTCCAGGTGGTGCGTGGTATTCCCCACGTAGCCCATGGTCAGGCTGAGAGTAGGAGTAAGAGCGTATTGGAACGACAGGTTCCAGCCCTGAGAGTAGGGCGTCTGGAAATTGTGCTGGAGCCCCGTCATTCCGACGCCAAACCCCGGGACCAGGCTCGGATCGAGCGGCGTGCAAGCGAAGCCGAGCTCGAAAGTGTAAGCGGTGGTACAACCCGCCGGGGCGTTGGTGAGCCCAGGCACGGTGATGGGTGTATACGAGTTGGGACTGAACAACCCGAAGTTAAACTGGTAAGGAAAGCTATTTCCCTGGTTGTTTCCGTTTTGAACTTCAAAGCCGCCGAAAAAGACGCCATAGCCACCCCGGACCACCAGCTTGGGCGAGATTTGGTAGGCCAAGCCAAACCGGGGAGCAAAGTTCAGGTTTTGGGAATCGCCAAGCTCGGGCTTGTTCTTAAGGAAATTGAGGTTGATGCCATCCGTGGCCAGCGCGGCGCTAAAGCCGTTAGGGGCGACGGTGGGATCGAATGTAGCGAAGATGCTCCGGTTCTTGGACGAGTCAGGGACCAAATATTGCGCGCACCCGGCAGCGGCGGAGGGAGGGTTGCAGGGAACGCCGGGCACGAAATTAGCTTGCCGCCCGTGAACTTCCTCCGGCAGCCCGAAGTGCTCCCAGCGGAGGCCGAGGTTCAGCGTCAATTTCGGTGCGATTTTCCAGTCATCCTGAAAGTACGATCCATAATAGTTATGCATGTCATCAACGAGAGCGATGTTCGACGTGAACACCGAATCGGCGCCTCCCACAAAATCGATCCCTCCCGGCACGGTGGCCGCGCCGGGAGTCAGGAGGAACTGAGCGATTCCTGTATTACCGCCCCCCGTATAAGTCCCTCCGTAGTCGAACTCGCCATGCGACCAAGAGGGCTGGAGTGTCGAGAACTTGATGTGCTGGAATTCCAGGCCCATCTTGAAGGAGTGCTTCCCGTAGACCTTGCTAAAGTTGTCAGTCACCTGGTACGAAGCGTTGACTTCATCGGAAGGCAGGAAGGCATTCGTCCCGAGCGTGTTTAAGCCGGCGATTCCAAAGGCTGGCAAGCCGCCATTTTCCGTGACTTGCGGAACGTCTTGAATCCCAAACTGCGCGGGAATCCCGAATGTGTTCCCCTCGGGGTCGAATCGTGTGGTATGGATGTAGGTGATTCCAATCCGCGCCTCGTTCACCGTGGTGGATGAGAGGGTGCGGGTCCAGCCCACAGCACCTTGTTCGGACCGTGCAGTTTGAAGCCCCTGCTGGAAGGCGCCACCATCCGCAATCCCTCCGAACGGGCCAGGGATCAATTGGGGGTCGTCCACAAAACTGAAGCGGGTGAAGATCTGGTTCGCGTCGCTCTGGTTAAAGTCCAGCCGGGTGTCGAAGCCGTTGCGGCGCTCGGTGAGAGCCGGATTGGACGTCTGGTTGTTGACTATGCCTGCTCTCTGCGCGGCCGGGTAAAGGTTAAGAAGTTTGATCGCATTCGGGTCGAGCCGGCCGTTGGGAAGCTGGTTGAGCATGCAAGCAGCGGGGCTCGGACAGGCACCGGTGAAGTCCATGGTGGCCCCTACGGGGGTGGTCCCGCCAGGTCCATAGAACGGATCGCTGATACCGGTAAGGAAGGTGCCCGCACCGACGCCGAAACAGGGATCGCCACTATTGGCGCCGGGCGGCGTGAGTCCGGTCACAGAGTCCGGTTGGCCACAATAGACCGGCCGCGTTGTGGCGGGATCAAAAACCGTGCCAAATGGGAATACTCGATTCAACACATCCGTGCTGGTTGAGTTGCCCGTTTCCTCAGTGATCAGTTCGCCCAAATTCGTGTAACTGCTGTTCCGCTCGAGGCCGGTGGGGACCGAATTGGTGAACACGCTTCCCTGCACCCTGCGCAAGCCTTCGTAATCGCCAAAGAAGAAGAGCTTGTTCCGGCCGTTGAACACATGGGGAATCACGACTGGCCCGCCCACGGTGAATCCAAATTGATTCTGCCGGAATTCGCCTTTTTTGATTCCTCCAGAGTCCTCAAAAAAGTCGGCGGCGTCCACTTTATCGTTCCGCAGGAACTCCCACACATCGCCGTGAAGCTGATTCGTTCCGGACTTGATCGTAGCGTTGAGGATGGCCCCGCCCGCCCGGCCCTGCTGGGCGCTGTAATTGCTTGTCTCGACCTTGAACTCCTGAACGGCGTCAACGGGGGGCAAAACCACGAAGTTCGTGCCATTCAAGAAATCTATCGTATTCGAGTTGTTGTCAATCCCATCGAGCAAATAGTTATTCTGGGCGGGACGCTCGCCGTTCGCCGAGAAGGCACCCGAGGCGGCATTGCCGCGGGTATCGGCTTGGGGTGTGTTGACTCCCGCCACGATTTGGGCGAGGAAGGTGAAATTACGCCCGTTCAATGGCAGGCTGTTTACAGTCTGGCTGCCAACCACCTGGCCGACGGAAGCTTCCGTCGTTTGCAGTTGGAGTGGCGCAGCCGTCACTTCAACTCTCTGCGTCACCTCGCCCGGCTCGAGGGTGAGGTTTACCACAAGGTGCTGCTGAACGCTCAGCGTCAAGTTCGACTGAACGGCCTTGGCGAAGCCGGGAGCTTCCGCCGTGACTGTGTATTCCCCGATTCTGACTGGCGAGAAGATATACACGCCGGCGTCATTCCCCGTGGCGGTCACGGTAAAATTTGTACCGACGTTGGCAAGGCTGACCTTGGCATGGGGAATCACCGCGCCAGACTGGTCCATAATCGTTCCCTCAACACTTCCGTAGTCCACTTGGGCGAAAAGACGCGAACTGGCCAGCACGCCACAAATGATCAGGACTGCTGTAAGCCGCATTGCAACGTTTCGTCCTTTCATTGCTCCCTCCTCGTCACTCTTGTGGTTCCGCCAAAGCGGGGTTGACGTGTAAGAAAAACGGAAACGGAAAGACGTTAGGTGGCTCAGACGGCGAAAGAGACGCCTGGTATTTCGTCGATTGGAGGGGCCCACCACGCACCGCTCAAGATGTCCGATGTTCCAAATTGGGAATCAAATGTGCCCTTGGTGATGCGGATGCTGACCTGCTCTGAAGTTGCCAATCTGAGGAGGATCTTCGTCCCTCTAAGAGCAAATTTCCGCCGTCGCAAGATCTCGGGATTTGCCGAACTCTAAGAATGCTGGGACTCTTCGCTCCTCGGTGTGGCATATGCAAAGCCGTTTTCAGCTTCCTGATTATAAATCGGTCAGCGGTCTCATTTACCCACCAGATCTTGTATCTAAGGACCGCTCTTCTTGGCCGATTCTTTGGTTACCTTCCGGCCCGACAAAAGGTTTGCAAACAATAGAAGTGTTACGGAAGGATGGCTAACATGCGCTAGGGAGCAAGTCAAGACTTTTTTTCTTTCTTGAATCAACTCCACTCCTTGTTGTCGCGCAAGACAGAACTTCACGCGACACTGGTTTCCTGGTTTCACCCTTATCGACATGGAGTTTGGGGAGAATTAACAGGATAGTTTCTGCGCCGGAAAGCGGCTCTTATTTGGAGCGCGGACTTAGACGAAGGCAGTTTGTTGAAGAACTCGCCCCGCCGCGGCGGGCCATTCCGAAGAGGTCGCCATGAAACCGATCGGCATTGCGCCGTCCACTTTGCCGGCGCTTACGCAGACAATCTGAATTGGGGCCAGGAAGCGGCTACGCGCTCAGCGATCCGCGTGGCCCAGGCGATCGACCGGGCATAATCGCAGCCACGTTAAGATGCATTCCGCTTTTATGCCTGCCTCCCCATCAAAAAGTTCCACTGAACAAGCTCCGAATGGTACTGATCCATCGCGAAGCATGTTCGATTGATGGCTTGCATCCGGGAAATACAGTGTTTATTGTATCCGTTGATGGTCGGGATCGTGTGTCGTCGAATGAGGGGGCTCGTTTTGCTGGTGGGGCTCGGAGCGCCACTAATTGCGGGAGGATCATCATCCTCTCAGGCGGAAAAGTTGGGAGAGATTCAGTTGCTCGTACAGCAGGGCAATCTGGCGGAGGCAAAAAGACAACTGGTTAATGGCCTGGAAGAATTTCCAAATTTCTCCGGGTATTATGATTTACTGGGGGTAGTTGAAGCAGAGGAAGGAAATTATGTAAGTGCGGAGCAGGATTTCCTGAAGGCGATCGAGTTAGACCAACTCCTCATCGGCGCATATCTCAACCTCGGCCGCCTTTACCAACAAAATTCCGCAAATGACCATGAAGCGCCGCTCAAGGCACTGACAACCTATGCGAAAGTCCTGAAATTTGCTCCTGCAAATGCTGAGGCCAATTATCAGAGTGCGGCCCTGCTTGAAAGCCGTAAAGCTTATCGAATGTCCCTGGAACATCTCTCCCGGCTTCCAAAGGCGGATCAGGAAAAGGCTCAGGCGCTCAGTGTTCGTTGCGCAGACTTGGTGGGGTTGGGGGAGCGTTTGCAGGCAGGCGCGGCGGCCGATCGCTTATTGCACAGTGCCGACCTTGCCGAGGCCGACATACTTTTGATCATGCCCATGCTTGAGGCCAATCACTGGGATGATCTCGAACAGCGGCTCCTGGAGGGTGCGGTCAAAGGTCAGGTGGCCGGCTTTGACACACTCGGCGTGCTCGGCCGGCTCTATGAGCGTCAAGGGGAATTGGACGAAGCGCGGGCTACACTCGAAAGGACGGCACAGGCCAATCCGCAGTCCACCGAAACTCTCATCGAATTGGCCCGCATCGCCGAGAAGCAAAAGGATTATACGGGAGCCCTGGGTTACCTGACACACGCGAGCGATCTGGACCCGCAAGATCCGGCCATCCATTTTTTTATTGGAATAGTGTGCGTGGAAGAGAATCTGCTGGAAGAGTCTTTCAAATCCCTGAAGCAGGCGGTTCAATTGGCGCCAGACAACCCATATTATAACTATGCGTTGGGAGTAGTCGCACAGCAGCGCGCGGACCCTCACGAGGCCATTCCCTATTTCAAGAAGTACCGCGTTTTGAGACCCGATGATCCCAGGGGCAACTTGCAGCTCGGCATCACCTACTTCAACAGCCACCAGGACGATCTGGCTGTGGAGGAGCTTCAGACCGCGGCCCACCATCGTGAGACCGCTGCAGCGGCGCATTTCTTCCTCGGCCGAATAGCCAACCAGAAAGGCGATTCGGCCGTGGCTCTTCATGAGCTTCAGCAAGCGCTAGACACGGAACCCGATTATGCAGACCCTTACGCTGAGGAAGGAATCATATTTTTGAAGCAAAAGGATTATCCGTCGGCGGAGAAGGCTCTGTCTCGCGCGCTTGTCCTTGACCCTGATCATTATGTGGCTAACCTTAATTTGATGATGTTGTATCAACGTAGGGGCGACCAACGGGCCGAGGAGCAGACCAAAAGATTTGAGGAGGTCAAGAAGAAGAGGGCTGAGAAGGCAAAACTTTCCCTGCGTAGCATCCAGATTGTCCGTTAATCGAGGCGGCCTTGGGAAAAACAAGGCCAGTAAATTCTGGTGGGCGAGGCATAAGGCGAAATGAAAAAGGGATCGGTAATTGGTTTTCAGCTTCTTGCGCTCGCAACCCTCATACCCTGGAGTGTCGCGCGGGGACAGGAGTTGCAATTCCAGGATATTCCTTCCACGGGAATCGCACCTGAAGCGGTCGGAAGGGCGCCCTTGAGTCCCGAAGTGCGCAAAGCACTTGAAGAATCCATTAACACCCGTGATTTCCAACGCGCTGAGACGATACTGGTGAAGGAAATCGACCTTAGCCCCAAGTCTCCAGAGTTGCTGACTCTTGCGGGAGCAATTTTTTTCCTCGATGGAAAATACTTAAACACAGCCATCGCCATGAACAAGGCCGATGCGCTCGCTGGCCTCGACAACCGGAACCGATTCACGTTGGCAATGGCCTACGTTACTCTCAATCATCGTGACTGGGCACGCCCCGAACTTGAAAAACTCGCTCGCGCGGATCCTCAAAACGCTGTCTATCCTTATTGGTTGTCCCGCCTGGATTACGACGCGATGGATTTTAAGCGCGCCATCCTTCATGCCCAGAAGGCGCTTGAGCTCGACCACGATTTCATGAAGGCGTTCGACGAGCTTGGGCTTTGTTATGAAGCGCTGGGGAAATACGACGAAGCCATCGTGGCGTACCAAAATGCTGAGCGCCTGAATGCCAAGAACCACCCGTGTTCTCTCTGGCCCTCTCTTGACCTCGGGTCGTTGTTGGTCAAATTGAACCGATTGGACGAGGCCGAAGTGCGGCTGAAACAATCACTCGCCTGCGAGTCGAGGTCCCCTCGCGCGCACAATCAGATGGGGCTTCTGCTCGAAAAGGAAAAAAAGGATGGCCAGGCAATTGACGAACTAAAACAAGCCGCTGAACAGGACCCGGCGTACCCGGAACCTTATTACCTGCTGGGAAAAATTTACAACCGGCAAAGTGAGCCGCAGAAAGCTAAGGCGGCTTGGGAAACATTTCAGCAGTTGAAGAGTAAACAACCACACAAAAGGCCTCACTAATCTCCCGCAGGGACAGTTTTACAAAGGACGTATAATAGATTTAATTTATTTGAGTCATAAAAATTATTTATTAGACAACTAGAGCTGCAAGATGTTAGAAGCCCCTTTGCATTCGGTTGGCGTTGGGGTACGTGTTTCTCCTTTTGTTGTAAGTAAAGGAGAATAAGCTTCTCCCCCCTCTTGCGTCGGGCTTGGCCTAATTTCACGCGTTCCACATTACGATTTCGTCAAAGTCGGCTCATCCAATAAGGAGGCTCCCATGAAGCGAAATCCTCTCTGCCGGTGGCTCGTCGTATTCCTGTTTGCCTTCCTACCCCAAACAGGGTGGGCGCAGAACTATAACGCCACCATCAGCGGCACAGTGACGGACCCAAGTGGCGCCGCGATTCCCGGCGCCAAAGTTACCTTGACCTCGGTGTCGTCAGGGGCAGTGAGTCAGACTGCGACCGGGACGGACGGTTTCTATTCCTTCCCTAACCTTACGCCAGGCACATATAATTTGTCTGGGTCTGCCCCTGGCTTCAGTGAATTCGTCCAAAACGGCATTCAGCTTGCACTGGACCAGAAGGCGCGCCAGGATGTGCAACTCAAAGTCGGGGCGGCAGTTGAGAGGGTGGAAGTGTCGGCCAACGCCTCTCCCTTGACGTTTGACAACGCCACGCAGAGCGGGGGCATTGGCCCCCAAGTTTTAAAGGAGCTTCCCCTGCTGGTTTCCGGCAACCCGCGCTCCGCCATCGCTTTCGCCATTCTGGAGCCGGGGATCAGCACAGGAGGACAGGACAATCCCTTCGACGCCCGCATCAATGGCGGGCTGCAGTCAGGCGACGAAGCTGAGCTGGATGGAGTGAGCATGCAGGAAGGATTCATGAGCCAGAACGGCATGGTCTCACTCTACCAGGACTGGCCCATGACGCCTGACATGGTTACCGAAGTCACAGTCCTTACATCAAATTACGCGCCTCAGTACGGCTCGACAACCTCTGGCGTACTCGAGGCGGTCACCAAGTCAGGAACCGAAACCTACCACGGCGGCATTTATGAGTATCACCGCAACACTTGGTTGAACTCCCGGCCGTTTGACGCACTCAATCAAACCGATTCAAGCGGTAGCGAAATCGCCGGAACCGCCCGTCCGAAAGACATCGAACACGACATCGGAGCCTATATAGGCGGTCCCGCCAAACACGTTCCCGGCCTATATGGGGAAAAGGTGAAAACCTATTTCTATGTCAACTATGAGGCATTCCGGATTGCCGGCGGAGTGAATCGCCCCATCATTTCGATTCCTACCGCGGCAGAGCGCACCGGCGATTTCCGGGATTGGGTGGACTCAAATGGAAACTTAATCCCCGTCTACGACCCGGCAACCACTGTAGCCAATCCGAGCTTCAACGCCAGCTTGCCGCTCAGCGCAGTCAATACACCCTACACTCGCCAGCAATTCATGGGCTGCAACGGCACGACTCCCAACGTGATCTGCCCCAGTGACCCGCGACTCCAAAGCTCGCTGGCTCCGAAGTGGCTGGGCTTCCTCCCCAGCACCAACCTGCCGGGGGCGACGCAAAACTATCAATTGCCCAACCCCGTACCCGATACGATTCTGGCGGGGAGCAACTACTGGCTGATCACGGCAGACCAACAGGTCGGCTCAAAGCACCACATCAAGGAAAGTATCTGGTACCAAGGGGCCCCACCAAAGTTCGCGTCTACGTTGCCCCAACAGCTTGCCAACGAAACTCTCTCAGCGCCACAATACACCAACGTGGACCGGATCGGCTGGGACTACAACATCAGCCCCACCTTGCTGAACAACGTTCACTTCGGTTATCTCGACCGCAATGAGGGATACGGCGCGGTCGACGCCAAGTATGCCAGCACCCTCCCACAGATTCCGGGCGCATCCGCCTACCACGTCCCACCCCAAATCACGTTCGGCGACGGCTTCACGCAGTTCGGCGTCAACTCCGGCATCACTTCTTTGGATGTGACCCGGCGCCCCACCGCGATCATTAACGATATGTTGACCTGGGTTAGGGGCAAGCACCAGTTCAAGTTTGGAGGGGAATACCGCTGGATTGCCGGCTATGTCCACGACGACACGAATCGCGCCGGTTCATTTTCGTTCTCGGACCAGGAGACGGGCGTGCCCTGGCAAACCAGCGGCAACTCCATTGCCAGTTTCCTGCTGGAACAGGTGGACTACGCTAATGTCACCTTTAGAGCTGTCGCCTCGAATTACCCCCGCCAAACGGCAAAAACTTGGTATGTCGGGGATACTTGGAGAGCAACCTCCAAACTCACAGTCGATTATGGGATCCGATGGGATACCTACTCGCCCTTCGCGGAAAAGCGGAACCAGGCATCCTGGTTCGACCCGCTAGGCGCCAACCCAGGGGCAGGCGGGCGCCCTGGACGGTTGGCATTTGCAGGCAACCAGTGGGGCCCTGCGAGTCTCGGCCGTCGCTTTCCCGAGTACGTCTGGCACAAAGGCTTTGCTCCTCGCCTTGGGATTGCCTATGCGATGAACCAGCAAAACGTCTTTCGAGCCGGCTATGGGATTTTCTACGATCAAGCGTTTTATCCCGGCTGGGGTGGAGGCATCGCGCAGGATGGCTTCTCTAACACACCCTCTTTTCCTGCCACACCCTACGGGCAGTCGCCGGCATTTATCCTGAGCCAGGGGTTCCCCCAAAATTTTGCGCGGCCCCCCTTCATTGACTCTTCTTTTGACAATGGCCAGGGCGCTCCGCTCTACAGGCCATTCGAGGCCAACCGGCTACCCTACGCGCAGCAATGGAACCTCTCCGTGGAGCACCAGTTCTCGAAGAATTTTTACGTCAATGCAGCCTACGTGGCTAACAAAGGTACTCGCCTGCCTTCCAGAGTCGCACCCATCAACGTGCTGAATCCCTCGTTGCTTTCCATGGGGTCCGCGCTCAATGACACATTTGCATCCGGACAAACCAGCCTGGACGGAGTCCCGATTCCGTATGCGGGTTGGGTGGACCAGATGAAGGGCTGCGCTCCGACAGTTGCCCAGGCTCTGCTGCCATATCCTCAGTATTGTGGAACGATCCAGGGATTGGATGAGAACGCGGGCAGCTCCACCTACCACTCCTTGCAAATCAAGGTTGAGAAGCAACTGTCCCACGGAATGTACGTGCTAGGGTCCTATACCTGGTCGAAACTGCTTACCACAGCTTCTGAGAACACACAGGCCGACGCCACTACGTGGAGTGGCGCTCAAGGCGTAATTTCCCCCTTTGAACGAAACACCAATAAAGCACTGGCCAGCGATGACGTTCCACAGGTGCTTTCCATCACCTGGGTTACAGACCTGCCTTTCGGCCAAGGCCAGCGCTTCCTGAATCGGGGAGGTATTTTGAACAAGGTCGTGGGAGGCTGGCAGATGAGCCATATCTTTCGAGCCTCTTCGGGCCTGCCACTCTTCTTCCGGTCCGGTAATTGCAGCATACCAGGCCAGTTCAGGCAGGGTTGCATTCCGGGGATCATTCCCGGAGCGGATCCTTTTGCGCAGAGTAAGGGTAGCTTTGACCCGGACAAAGGCCCTCTATTCAACGTGAATGCTTTTGAACCTTTTACCCGTTTCAATAACACGGACCCGGCGTTTCAGGATTACCAGGGCTCCGGATCGCGAATTACCACTGTCCGCGGGTTCGGATACCACAATGAAAATATGTCGTTCATCAAGAACACGAAAATTTCGGAGCGGCTGAACTTCCAGATTCGCGCTGAGTTCTTTAATCTGTTCAACTGGCACACCTTCACCAGTTCCGGCGAGTGGGGCGGCCAGGCCTTCAACAACGATGTATCTAACATTACCGGCAGTGGCGCGTTCGGGACTTGGAACGGCAGTGTCAGCAACCCTCGAAATATTCAAGTGGGGGCACGATTCGAATTTTAGCCGCAGCGGCGAATGTGTCATGCCCAAGCGGCGCGATTTGACTTAACAATCCCTGGAAATGAGGCGCTCCGACCGGAACTCACGATAGAGGAAAGGTCGGAGCGCCTTTCCTTTTTTTGTTCGTCGCTTGTGGTTTCAAACTCCTCAAACGGATCTGCGCGAGGTGCTCACCATTCCGTCCCATGTACCCCTTGTAGGCGCAGCGGATGGCGCTTATTCCCCTGCATAATGCATGCGAGCCACTTTTACCCCCTTCGCGGATCGCTCTTGTCCGTTTCCGCCCAACCTAAGAAACTCCTCGGGGAATGTTGGGCCTGCTTCAGTTTTGGCCTGTTTATTCTGATTCACGTTCGCCAACACAGTAATCAACCGAATGATAAGATTCCTCAATGAGTAGCGCGCAGCGAGCCGGTGGGTTCAAGGCCTATGAATATGAAGAAAGGCGGGGCAAATAGCCAGGCACCAAGATTGCCCAGGCGGGGATCGAAATATCTGGCGGCAATCACATTAGCGGTATGCCTGACCTCTGGTTCGTCGAGAGTGAATTGTGCCGGCCAAACTATCACCAGGAAGCAGATTGACCGCGTGGACTGGCAGCCCACTCAGGCGATTCCGAGCGCCCATTACGTAGGAAGGGAAGCCTGCGCCCAATGCCATTCCCGGGAGGCGGCAGAGCAGCAATCCAGCGCAATGGCTCACGCCTTGCAGTTGCCTGCACGCTCCAATGTCCTTGAGACGCATCCGCGGCTTATCTTTAACAACGGACCCTATGGATATACCATTGCAAGAAGCGGCGACCAGGTTTCTTATACAGTCAGCGATGGTGCCAGCACAATTTCCGTCCCCGTATCATGGGCCTTTGGTTATGGCATTGGTGAAGTTGGACAGACATACCTCCTTTATTACAACGGATCCTACTACGAGAGCCGGGTTAGTTTTTTCAGCGGCATCGATCGACTGGATGTAACCCTCGGCCATCCAACCACCGTGCCCAAGTCCCTAGTGGATGCGATCGGGCGCGAGGTGAAGCCGGAGGAGCTACGGGCTTGCTTCGGCTGCCACTCGACGGGAGCCGTGAGCGGGGCACATCTTCAAGCTGATAAGTTGGTTCCGGGAATCACCTGCGAGGGATGCCATGGTCCAGGAGGCGAACACGTGGCGGCGATGCAAGCAGGGAAATCACGAGAGAGGCATATTTTAAATCCTGCCCGATTAACGCCCGGCGACTTGGTAAAGTTTTGTGGCGCCTGCCACAGGACGGGAGCGCACGTGAAGGAGATTCAGGCGAAGGGGGTCATAACTGTCCGCTTCCAACCGTACCGGCTTGCGGAAAGCGCGTGCTTCAATCCGCGTGATCGCCGGATCAGTTGCCTGGCCTGCCATAACCCCCATCAGAATCCTCAGTCCGAACCCGCATTTTATGACTCGAAATGCCAGGCTTGTCACGGCATCAGGGGAGCACCTCCAGCCCCCCAACGCGCCGCGCCCTCCTGCCCAGTGTCTGAGTCACGATGCGTGATCTGTCACATGCCCAAATATATGATTGCCGGCTCACACTTCAAATTCACTGACCATAAGATTCGAGTGGTCCGGCTTGGTGACAATGTCGAATGAGGTTTGGTTACAAGGGAATATCATGGGGCGTCGGTAATAATGTTAAATTGACTCGGGCAAATCAGGACTTTCCTGTCTTGACCGGCTTTCCACGGTTGCCCTAACTTCGCACGAGCGGGGATGCAAGCCGATCCGGAGTTGAGTTCTGGAGCGCACGCCATTGGGCAGGTTATGAGAGAAGTGCTGTTGGCGCCGCGGTGAATCCAAGCAAGGGGGAGGGTTCAGCGAAAATGGGGCTTGCCAAGGCTGGAAGGATGAAATTCAAGTCGACAAGAATCGGGTTCTTGGGGCTGGCCTTGATGCTGGTCATCGCGCAACCGCTGCGAGGAGATCAAGCCCCGGAGATCGCGGAGGGAACTCGAGCTCTTTACCAGGGTGACTTCGAGAAGGCACGCACTTTGGCCTTGGAGTATTTCGAAGGTCATCCCGAGTCCGCAGAGGCTCAAGTCCTGCTGGCGCGAGCTGAACTCTCACAGGGACAATTCGAGCCCGCCTACGAAGCCCTCCGGAAATCTCTCGACCTCGATCCGGGCAATATAAATGCGCTCTACTATTTAGAGAAACTTTGCGTGATTCTTTCCCAAACCGAATTTCAGCGCCTTTTGGTCTTGGCGCCCGATTCTCTTTGGGCGCACCAGTTGCGGGCGGAGTCGTACCTCGCCCGGCACCAGAATAATGAAGCTGAGAACGAGTTTCGGGCCGCGCTAAAATCCCGCCCGGATTCGGTGACAGTTCTTGACGCTCTTGGAGAGCTGCTGAGGTTGGAATTCAAGTTTGATGAAGCACTTGAATTCTACGCGCGCGCTGCGAAGCTTGCGCCGCGTGACTACACCAGCGCGTACGGCTCAGGCGTCTGTCACCTCTATAAGCAGAACTATCAACGGGCAATAGAGAGTTTTCACCGGGCACTCCAAATTGATCCCAAGTCGGCCGCCGCACGTTTGGCGTTGGGTGATGCTCTATTGCGGGCAAACCAGGCGAAAGCTGCGGTCGCGGAATTAAGGGCAGCTTTATCTCTCGGCCCCAACATGCGCCAAGCCTATACGCTGCTGGGGCGGGCTTACCAAAAGCTTGGCCAGACTCGTGAGGCGGAACAAGCCCTCCAGAAAGAGCGGGAACTGGAGCAAGCGGAGATCAACGCACGGCAAATGGACGATGAGCTTTCTCCTTCAACACAGCACCAACCGGAGAGACCTTTGAATCCCGAGCTTCGAAAGTTGCCATGATCAATCTGTTGTCCAATCCGGAAGCGTGGAAGAGGGCCAAGGGCCTCTTGGTTGGAGGACTGCTCCTCCTTGTTGGCCTCGTGGCGGCAAACACAGCGGCCGCGCAGCAGGAGCTTTCCCAGTCGCTCCATGGAGTTTTTGAAGCGGGAGTGGCCGCTGAAAAGGCCGGGCGTTTGGATGAGGCCGAGAAAGATTTTCAACAAATACTTCTCCATGGCGGTCATATTGCCCCCGTTTACAGCAACCTGGGCATCGTTTATCAGTTGCGTGGAGATCATGTTCGAGCCATCGCACAATTTCGCGAGGCCATCCGATTGCAATCCGATTATCTCGCCCCCCACATCCTTCTGGGAGCCAGCTTGCTCGCCATAGACAAAGTTCTGGAAGCGGTCAAGGAGTTGGAGCTCTCCGTAAAACTCGATCCGAAGCAAGTACAGGCGCGCGCAGAACTCGCCAAAGCTTATGAACGGGCAAACAACTTCGCAGCGATGCTGGACCAGTATCGAGCACTGCGTGACCTTGCGCCTGGGGACCCTGAGTACGCCTACCTGGCGGGCCAAGCCTATTTGCGAGTGGCCGCATGGTGCTTGGAACAGATGAGGCGGCTAGACTCGCAATCTCCCCGAGTGTATGAGAGCCAAGCGGAAGCTTATCTCGCCCAAGGGCAGACCGCTTTGGCGGTTCGCGCTTTCCAAAAGGCGGCTGAAGCTGGTCCAAACCTCCCTGGTATACATTTGGCCCTCGCACAAATCGACCTCGAGCAAGGGAAAATCGGGGACGCACGGCACGAAATCGAACAGGAACTCGCCATCGTGCCGGAAAGCGTCGCCGCAAGAGCGATCCAACAGAAAATCGATTTGGCGAAACCAAACCCTTAGCCGCAAAGGCGAGCAAGTCCTAAGAATGCGGTTAACATATTGATTCTAAATGGTTAAATTGGATGCTGGGAGAGTCGGAATAATTGTGCGTGTTGAAAACATGCAACTTATTTAATTCTAAGCAAAAACAAAAAGCCAAAGCACCGGAAATTGCGCCAAACTGGGACCTAACAGGAACACGGGTTTTCGCTGGCCCACGAATGCCTTCGTTAATTAGAGTGGGGATGTTTCCAGCTTCCGGATGGAAATAACCTGCGGGTGTTCGTTAATCTGTCCGCCATCGGGGGCGCGGAAGGACAATCACTAAACGCCAGGTGACTACCCCTTTGTCGGAATCCCAAGATTGTACTCGGCGTACTTTCGCTTAGCTCCTTATCCCAGTTCAAGCAGCCGCGCCCATCCACGGGGCTGCCAGCGAGACTATCGCGGTGGCCATTCCAGCCGCAAAGGGGGGACACACAACATGATTATTGCAACTGTGGGATTTCGCCTCATTCAGTCCTCCTCGTCCTTGAACAGATAAAAATGGGCTGCATGTTCCAGCGCCGCGCGTTACCCTAACAGAAGCCACCCTGACGGCCGGAGCAAGTAGCACTGCCCAGAACCGAAGCAACCCCCCCGGCGCCTTAGAAAGCCCGGGCTACACGGTGCAGAAAGTGGTCCATCGAATACTCCAGGCCCAGCCGCAGCACAAAAGGGTCGCTCACGTCGGAGAGACCAAGGGCTGGTTCGAGGCGGACAGTCCAGCGTGGCCAAGGCGAATAGCTGAAGACCGGCCCGAGGTACTGCTGTTGCCTATGCCAGTAGAATCCGAATTGGTGATTATTCCCCAACGCCCCTATCATCTCAACTCCAAGACCCAATCTCTGCAGTGAGAGCATGGGCGGCGCCGACTTTCCCGCCATGCCCGGCATTCCCGCCATGCTCTTGTCCGTAGTCATTCCCATCCATTTGGGTTGGTGGAAGATGCCCCAAGCGTAGCCGAAATCATTCTCGTGGCTCTCCAGTCCCGTCTCGCTGATGAAGTTGAAGGTGACGTTCACCCGTCCCCAATCGTGATACACAATCGCGCGTTGCTCGAAGGTGTGCACCGGCAAATTCCGAGCCGCTGAGAGCGGGCCCTCCAAATCTTCCCCGCCGAACCCGGCCACCTCCATTTTGTAAAGCGCCGCTCCATTCAAGTGTTCGTACTCGGCGTAAAGGGTGAAATTCAGCAGGTGATCGTGGGGGAGTAGGCGGAAGTAGGTGTTGAAACGCAGACCGCCGAAGGTGGCTGGCGAGCCGGAGATTTTTTGCTTCTCTATCATAAACCCTGCTGACCATCGTGAAGTGATTCCGTACTCCACCATCTCCATTTCCGTGAAGAAATTGGGGCCGGTGTGCGCAATCTGAAAATCGGGCAGCGCCATGACCATCAACGTGTCCTTGGCAATGGGATAGTTAATGGCGGTGAAAAACGGGGGCATCTTCGCTTCCGGCGGGACAGGCGTGTTCCCGTTTTTCGGCTGCAGCATTTTCATGCCTTCCTGTCCAGCCGGAGTGGATGTGTTATTGCCCTTGGCCGGCGGTACAACTTTGTGTTCCTGCCCAGCCGGAGCCGAAGAGGACATGCCGGGCATGGATGGCATTTGCGGATCAACAGACTGTGCCGCGCGGCCCTCTGGAAGCAGCGCCAGCATGAATGCAATTTGCAGTGGAAACTTCCAAAACGAATGACCTGTCATTTCCGATGTCCTATGTGCGACTTCAGCCGTGCTCGCTTCTGTGGATGTTTGTGCATATACAGCATTGCGTCCAGGTTCCTGCGCGCCTCTTCCTCGCGCAGTCCTAATAAAGTGGTCGTATGGATCGGGCGAAGGTACCGAAGCATTCCGGCGTTCAAAAGCCAGCCAATCAGCCTGATGCCGCCTCCTTCATGATTTTAACAATGGTGTTCTCCACTTCCTTCGCCACGCCTTCAAGTTGCGGTGCGTTGAACATTGCCAGAAGTGTGGTGGGCTTCAAAGTAGCCAAAATAGTTTTGTCGCCCTCCTCGTATACAGAGATGCGGCAAGGCAGCGCGGTGGAGACGCTCATGTTTTGGTCGAGAACCTTCTTCGCTTGTTGCGGCTGGCAGACCTCGAAGATCATGCATTCATGGGCGAACTCCACGCCCTTCTTCGCCATGGTTTCTTTGAGATTGTGAACCTGCATGACGCCAAAATGATTTGCCTGGACTGCAGTCTGCAAGGCAACCGCAGCTTCACTCACGGTTTTGTCAGTGGATATTTTGACCAACATCGGTTTCCTTTCATGCTTAAAAGTTCACAGACAGGCAAGTTCTGAACTTACGTTTTTTTATCAGACAGCTTGTTAATCGCGACGACCAGCAGGACCACCACCAGTACGCCGATTACCGTCCAAACCCACATCTCTCCACCCATCCATCCGTATGCATGGTTCATCATAAAGCTCACTTCGTTCCGCTGCGACCTGTCCACCACTGGGCGATATAGACCTTGAGTCTATGCATCTGTTCCATTTGAAGCATTCGCCACCGGACCGCGGCAACCGTTCGTCGCGGAGCATCGTGGCGCTCATCAATTATTTCTGTTCTTCTTGATGTTCTTTGTGGGCACCCGCCGGTTTTGCGTCCATGCCCTTCATCCCCTGCATGCCTTTCATCATCGGACACTGCGACATGGATCCCTTTCCCATCTGCATGTGCTGCATCATATGCTGCATCATCTCATCTTCCATCTTTGCCTTTCGCGCATCCATGGCAATCCGTTTCTCCACCATCTGGGTTAGCAGGGCGGCCATCAGGTCCGTCTTCTTGTCCTCTGGCGCGCCGTTCATCTCGCTGAGCTGCTCGGTGAGTTGAGCGTCTTGAGCCTCCATGTCTTCCTTCATTTTCTGTTTCTGTTCCATCATTTCCTGGCAGCTTGCCATCAATTTGGCCTCCGCCATTTTTTTCTCACGCGCAGGCCCGGCGGATTGGCCAGGAATGGCCTTGTCGGGAGTTCCCATGATCTCGTTGGGGTTTTTTTTCACTTGGCTTTCTCCTGCGAAAGCCGTCGGACAGAGGGTCAGAAACAGAAAAATTAGACTAAGCCTTTTCATTTGAAGCTCCTTTAGGTTCGCGAAGCCGGAAGAGCGTCATCCGCTTCCTCCAAATACCCTGGCTGGCAACGCGAGGCATACCTTTTATACTTTGGCGCTCATCCAAACGTCAGTCCAGTACTGCTCACACGCGTGGTCAAAACTGCTCATCCCAGTTAATGAGGCTGAGCTTGATCGCTTACAATCTGGGAACCTGTGGCGGCGCGGTTGGTACTGCCGAAGGGGATTGACAACTGGTCGCTCACGGGCTACTACCCAAGAACTCGCATTATGATTGGTACAGAAAACGGGGGCAGGTCAGGCTCTTAAATCCTTCGACGCCACGGCGGCCCGAACAATAACCAAATATCCAAGACGCCCAGGCGAAAACACCTCAAGAATTTCTGTAACTAGATGATTCTAAAGTCTATATTGGAGGCGGGGGGAGTCGAACCATTCAGGCCTAGTGAAAACACTCAACTTATTGAAAATCATCACCCGCCAGATTCGCACAGATCGCAGGAATGGGCGAAAGCTGACACGTGGCTGACCCTCGGGAGTTTGCATCGTTCAAAGGGCTTTTGGTATCGTCGCCCACAAGGAAGTAATCTTCGGTACGCCGTCATCCAAGCACGACCGTCAAGAATGACAGCGCAGACCACATCAACAGTTAGCCGAACTTATCGTCCACTAGCTTGCTTTTTTCCTATTGACATTCTATACGTAGGTCGGTACTATTCGTATAGAGAGCCGATAGGAGGCATCAAGTGAGCCATGAGCAGACCAATCTA
>JBGPCF010000115.1:0-21959 GCA_041481635.1 Terriglobia bacterium
CATGATCGACTTCCCGTCCACTTCCATGTCGTCTTTGATGACCTTGATTTTGGACTTAAACTTGTTGGTCGTCTGGACAAAAAGCGCCGCGGGGCGCGCGTGGAGCCCCAACTGGTTTTCGATTTTTAGAAGACATTCTATCATGGCAATGGTTTGAGATCCTTCGTCGGTCGCCGCGGCGACCTCCTCAGAATGACATGGGGGCGGGCATTCACATCAACTTAGCAGACGGCCGTGAGGCGATTGAAGCCTATTGAAGTTTAAATAAAATTATTATAATTATATTTATCATCAACTGAAATACTAACGTACTGAGTTACTGACCGCCTCTTTCACTGCACGCGATTGGGAGGGACGGGCGTGCCCGGGGGCGGCACAGGCGCCATCAGACCGAGACCCTGGAGAAGAACGATGGTCCGCTGAGCGGCGCCCCGCCAGACCAGTTGGCAGCCGTCGCCCTGGCAATTCTGGACGTAGACGTCGCCGCCCGAATATTCCAGGCTGCAATTTTTGAAGACGCAGTTGATGAAAACACCTTCGTCCAGAACGATGTGCTGATTTTCAAAAGTCTTGTTTTCGTTTCGAGTCATGGCTGCGCCTTTGCGACGGATTCAATCAGGACGGCGTGGAAAGGCTAACACCTCCGGCGGCGGGTTGCAACGGCAAGGGCAAGTCCGAGCGGAGATCGCGCGCGGCGGCAAGATGGATGACAGTGCGCGGGGAGCTGAAAGACTTGCTGGCTCTACGCGGCGAGTTGGCCGGCGTCCGAAAGCGCAGGACCGGCATGCGCTGCGTGGGTCAGGGCCTGGACGGCGCTGCGCAAACGCGCCAGGGCCGCCGAATGGAGCTGCGAGACCCGCGATTCGTCAATCTGCAACTGCGCCCCTATCTGTTTCATGGTGCGCTCGCGAGCGTAGTAAAGGCACATGATGACTCGCTCGCGTTGGGAAAGGCTGCTGAGCGCGCGGGCGAGAATTTCCTTTTGCTCGCGGCGATAGCAAGAGTCAAATTGATTTTCCGCACCTGGGTCAACCAGCGTTTCCAAGGACACCGGCTTGACGCCGACCCAGCCCATGGGCCGCAACCACTCAACCCCCAGCGGCTTGATCTCCTCGACCGTCTTGTACCAATTCTTCAGGCTCGTGCCCTGGGCTTGCGCCATCTCCTGGTCGCTCACCGGATGACCCAGCCGCGTCTCCAAAACGCGATGGACCTCTTCCGCTTTCCGGTTCTTCTTCCGCAGGTCGCGGGTTGCGCCGTCCATGCTGCGCAGGCTGTCCAGTATGGCCCCACGGATTCGATGCTGGGCGTAAGTCTCGATTTTCACTTGCCGGCGCGGGTCGAACTTGTCCACCGCGTCCACCAGCCCCAACGAGCCCGCGCTCACCAGATCGTCCACCTGAATGTGCGATGGGAGACTGGCGCGCATTTTTCTGGCGATCCGGTTCAGCAGAGGGAGCAGCGCAACCACCTTTTGATTGCGTGCCTCCTCGGCGCCGCTTTCCGCGACCGCCGCCGTTCTCACTTCTTGAGCGCAAGTCATCCGGACTCTTGTCGGGCCGGCGAGCTTAGGGAAGCGCGTTGGAATGGTGGAAAAATTCCGGTGAAAGTTGATGCCAGGTGTCAAAATCTGCGTCGCCATTTTCTTGCTCCTCTCAGATTTACAAAACGGGACATGTCCTCCCAACAGAGCAATTGGCGTGCCGTGTTTACAGAAAGGTCAACGATGGGTCGAAGACCGCGTTTGCGCTTTCAGATTTGGCGATTGGCTAGACTGTTGTTGGAGGTCACATAGCGATGAATGTCGAGCGCAGGACTCTCCGTTATCGGAAATGGCGGTGCCCGCTAGTGCTGAGGGCACAGGGAGTTAGACGCCCGGCCGGTCGACGTGAAAAGCCATTGCGCGAGCCGCGGATCCTCAATGGGCGGCCCGCCATTTGCGAATTCTCACGGCGACAGCTGGCAAATTGTTTTGGCAAATCTATTCCCGGTTGCCTTGGCGGACCATCCATCGTAGGCTGCGGCGATACCTGCCAGTTCCATTTCGGGAAAGCCAAGAGTGACTACCCGCTTCTCTTCTTGGATGGCCGTATGCCTTGCCTGGCTTGGCCGCCCACTTTGAGCCCTTTTGTTCTGAGTCGACCGCATGGGCAACCCGGCACCACATCGCGGGGAGACTATATCCACCGCACCCGCAATCAGCGCGCCTCAGCGGGGACTTACGAATTTTGGCTTTCTCCCCTCATGGGTTCGACAAAACCTGCCGATATTACAGTGGGAGATAAAAGAGGACGAAACACTAGCGGGCGAAACGACGCAATCTGTTCAAACGGCACTGCCGCGAAAGCTCCGTTCCAAAACGGGACAAATTCTTGCCCGGGAGCGATTCGCTCACTAAACAGCATGGCCGTTTCAGAGTATGGCGGTGTGTCCTTTGGAACCCACCTCGACCAGTTGAGGCAGGGCGGCTATCCCCCTTATGCGCCTATAGATGATTACGCCCGTACAGGGTGGGAATCCAGCGCTTTGAGCGTCGCCGGTATGGCTCAAAAACGCCCGAATGCGAGGCAGAAAGAGGCATCCGGCGAGCCTGGCGCTCGAGTTCCCAAAATGGAACAAATCTCCCTTCCGGCAGAGTTGCACCCTATCTCAGATGAATTGCTCTTGGCGATGCACCCGGGAGACATTGTCTTCTTGGACGATTCCGGATCGCTAAGGCCGTTGGTCGAGACCGCATTCTTCGCGGTTCTTAGTTGTCCGGGCTGCGGAACGCTGGGACTGATTACGATTCCCCAATACTGGGGGGTCGCGCTCGTGATTTGCGGTTCAGATTCTTGCTCCTGCCAATTTAGGATCGTCGAAAAGAGCCGCTTGCAATACCTGCCCGCCAGTTAGGCTTGGAGCTCCCCGGCGGGGCATTGTTCATTCGCGGAAGATTGATGCGCCCGCCGTTTAGAGATATGATGGCCGACGCGTTTTCAGCTCAATCTCAGGAGATTGGATTGGAAGCGGAGGGCACAATTCATGGCCAACCTGGTTCGATGCGGCTTGATCCAAGCAAGCTGTGAGCTGTCTCCGGAACGGCATTCGCTCGCCGCCATCAAAAAGGCGATGGTGGCGAAGCATGTGCACCTGATCAACCAAGCGGGACGGAAAGGCGTCCAGGTCCTGTGCCTGCAGGAGCTTTTCTACGGGCCATATTTCTGCGCCGAACAAAACGCACGCTGGTATGACCTGACGGAGCGCGTCCCGGAGGGGCCAACCATCCGGCTGATGGCCAAGCTCGCCAAGAAGCACAGGATGGTGATCATCGTTCCCATTTATGAGGAAGAACTAGCCGGCTTTTATTTCAACACCGCGGCGGTGATCGATGCCGACGGGCGCTATTTAGGCAAATACCGCAAACACCACATCCCGCATTGCCACCCCGGCTTTTGGGAGAAGTTTTATTTTACTCCCGGCAACCTCGGCTATCCGGTGTTTGAAACGCGCTACGCCAAAATCGGCGTTTACATTTGCTACGACCGCCATTTCCCCGAAGGCGCTCGCGTCCTGGGCTTGAAGGGCGCGGAAATCGTCTTCAACCCCTCGGCTACCGTCGCGGGCCTTTCCGAGTATTTGTGGGAACTGGAACAGCCCGCTCATGCCGTGGCCAACGGTTATTTCGTCGCGGCCATCAATCGAGTGGGGATCGAAAAGCCCTGGGGCATCGGTGAGTTTTACGGCAAAAGCTACTTCTGCAATCCGCGCGGCAAGATCTTCGCTCAAGCGAGCCGTGACAAGGACGAGTTGCTGGTTGCGGATCTCGACGTGGACATGATTAAGCAGGTCCGCTCGACCTGGCAGTTTTTCCGCGACCGCCGCCCCGAGACTTATGGCGAACTCGGTCAACGGGTGAACGAGTGAAGGACATATCGAAGCCCCTCTTATCGAAATAGGCGATCTAAATATTGAGTACAGGGAGAGAAATTAATGGCTGAACAGATCGACAAAGAGGAAGCGGCCCTGGCGCGGCAGGAAGTGTTGCGCAAGCACAAGGAGTACATCTTCCCATGCGTCACCAACTATTACGCCGAGCCGCTGGTGGCTGATCACGCGCAGGGGCAACACGTTTGGGACATCGAGGGCAACCGCTATCTGGATTTTTTCGGCGGGATTCTCACCATCAGTGTGGGCCACTGCAACCCGAAGGTCACGAGCAAAATCAAATCGCAGGTCGACCGGCTGCAACACACCTCAACCGTTTATCCGAATGAGCAAATCGTCGCGCTCGCGGAAAAGCTGGCGCAGATAACGCCCGGCCGGTTGCAGAAGAGCTTCTTTTGCAATAGCGGCACGGAGGCGGACGAGACCGCTGTGATGTTGGCGCGAATGTCCACCGGGCATTTTGACGTCGTGGCGCTTCGCCACGGTTACAGCGGCCATTCCTTGCTCGCCAAGTCCCTCACCGCGCACTCACCCTATCGGCGCGCTGGAATCGTCAGTGTCGGCATCTCGCACGCTTTGAATCCATACTGCTACCGGTGTCCCCTTCATCTCACCTACCCCGGTTGTGGAGTGGCGTGTGCCTACGATGTGGAGGAAACGATCCGCACCACAACTTCGGGCAACATCGCGGCGTTTCTCGCCGAGACCATCCAGGGCGTGGGCGGCGTGATCGTCCCGCCCAAGGAATATTTCAAGATCGTATTCACCATCGTCAAGAAGTACGGCGGGTTGTTCATATCCGACGAGGTGCAAACCGGGTTCGGCCGCACGGGAAAGAATTGGTTCGGCATCGAGCACTGGGAAGTCGAACCGGATATGCTGACCGGCGCCAAGGGCATGGCCAATGGCACGCCTGTCGGCTTGTGCATCGCCACTCCCGAAGTGGCGGACTCTTTCAAGGGAATGACCATCTCAACTTTCGGTGGGAATCCGGTCACATCGGTGGCGGCGCGCGCCACCATCCAAGTAATCGAAGAGGACAAACTGCTGGACAACGCGGACAGGGTGGGCGCCTACTTCCGTCGCAAGCTGGAAGGACTGCAGGAAAAATATCCAATGATCGGCGACGTTCGCGGCATGGGATTAATGCAAGGAGTGGAATTGGTGAAGGACCGGAAGACCAAGGAGCCGGCGCCGGAAGCGACCGTGCAAATGATGGAGCGCTGCCGTGCCCATGGATTGCTGATCGGCAAGGGCGGCCTCTTTGGAAACGTGATTCGCCTTTCGCCGCCGCTCAATATCAGCGAGGGCGATGTGGACGAGGCCATCCGGATCATGGACAGGTCTTTTGCCGAAGTGAAGTAGCGGAACGGCAGCCTCCGCATGACTGAAGTACTGACAACCTGACATACTGACTTATCGGAGACCATCATGGCCACCACAACTCAAGTGGGTCAGCAAACGATCTGCCCGAATTACGTCAATGGGGAGTGGGTTCAATCGCGCTCGGGTCGAACCGCTGAGCGGCGCAATCCTGCCAATCACGACGACCTGATCGGATACACGCCGCTCAGTTCGCGCCAGGAGATGCGCGAGGCGATTGAGGCTGCCGCGCGCGCCCGCGAGGCGTGGCGCGACACGCCTGCGCCGTCGCGGGGCAAAATCGTGATGCGCGCAGCTCGATTGCTGGAAGAACAAAAGGACGACGTGGCGCGCCTGCTGACGCGCGAAGAAGGCAAGACCGTCGCTGAATCTTTGGGAGAAATTCTGCGCTCCATCAACATCATGGAATTCACCGCAGGCGAGGCGCGCCGCTTGACCGGTGAAACATTGCCGTCAGAACTGCCCAGGAATTTCGCCTACACGCTGCGCCAGCCACTGGGCGTGGTGGGCCTGATCACTCCGTGGAACTTTCCCGTGGCGATTCCCGTTTGGAAAATATCACCCGCCTTGGTTTGCGGAAATACCGTGGTGTGGAAACCGGCCGGGCTCACACCATTCATTTCGCGCCGCATCATGGAAATTTTCGCCGCCGCGGGATTGCCCGCCGGCGTGTTGAACATGGTTCATGGCCAGGGCAGCGAGGTGGGTGAAGAATTGGTGGAGCACCCAGCCGTGCGCGCCCTATCGTTCACCGGGTCGTGCGAAGTGGGAGGCGGCATTTACGCCAAAGCCGCGCGACAAATGAAAAAAGTGCAGTGTGAGATGGGCGGGAAAAACCCCGTCGTGGTTCTCGCCGACGCTGACCTGGAACTGGCGGCCGATAATACCGTGCCGGGCGCTTTCGGATCCACCGGCCAACGTTGCACAGCCACCAGCCGCGTGATCGTGGAGGAATCCGTCGCCGCTCGCTTTGTAAATATGCTGGTAGACCGGACCAGCAAGATGAAAGTGGGGAATGGCGCGGAGGCGGGAATCAACGTCGGGCCGTCGGTGGACGAAGCCCAGTACAAGAAAGTCCTCGAATATATTGAAATCGGAAAGAGCGAGGCGGTGCTCGTCTGTGGCGGCACCCCTACGGCCGCTGACCAAAACGGTTATTTCATCGCGCCGACCATCTTTGACCATGTCGCGCAAAATGCACGCATCGCCCAGGAAGAAATCTTCGGGCCGGTGCTGGTGGTGATCCGCGTTAAAGACTTTGAAGAGGCGATCGCAGCGGCCAACAACGTGCCCTTTGGCCTGACAGCCTCGATATTCACCACGGATTCGAACCGCGTCTTCCAAGCGGTCGAGCGCCTGGAATGCGGGATGGTTCATGTGAATTCGCCCACGGTGGGGGGAGAAGCCCACGTGCCCTTTGGCGGTACCAAGGCCACGGGAATCGGCGAGCGAGAGACGGGCTCCACCGCGATCGAATTCTATTCCGAGCTGAAAGTCGTCTATGTGGATTACACCGGGCGCAAGCGCGAAGGCAAACTTTATTAGGATTCAGGAGTAAGGATTCAGGATCAAGCTGTCGGTGTTGATCGCTCAATTTTCTGAAGGGCGCTCGCGATGAAGGGACACCAAGATCTCGTCGTCTGGCAAAAGGCCATGAATTTGGTAGTTAAGACTTACGAACTGACACGATCGTTTCCGAAGAGCGAGGTTTATAGCCTTTCGAGCCAGATGCAAAGAGCGGCCGTCTCGGTACCCTCAAACATCGCGGAAGGTCAGGCATTGAAACAAACACTGGCTTACGCTCGGCACCTCGCGATTGCGAGCGGATCATTGGCAGAGTTGCAGACTCAAATAGAAATCGCACAAAGATTGGGCTACCTTTCGCCCGGACCACAAAAAATTATCGAACAAGCAGAGGAAGTGGGTCGAATGTTGGCCGGTTTGCGAAAAAGCCTTCTTGGTATTGCTGAATCCTAAATCCTAGATCCTAAATCCTCCTTGCCCTCCTCCATCAACAGCCCGCGCGAAACGAGTTGGTTGTGGAACAAAGACCTCGCCGCCGTCCCTGCGGAGAGCCGCGCGTGGAGCACATACAACTACGCCGCCCTCTGGGTGGCGATGAGCGTGAACATTCCCACCTACATGCTGGCCAGCGGCATGATTGCCGGCGGGATGAACTGGAAACAGGCGATCTTCACGATTTTCCTGGGCAACGTGCTCGTGCTCATTCCCATGCTGCTCAACGCGCACGCCGGCGCAAAGTACGGCATTCCCTTCCCCGTGTTCGCGCGCTCTGCTTTTGGTGTGCTTGGCTCAAACGTTGCGGCGATTCTGCGCGCCTTGGTGGCGTGCGGTTGGTTTGGCATTCAGACGTGGATTGGCGGCGAGGCCATCAACGCCATGGTGGTGGCCCTGGTCCCCTCATGGAAAACATTTGCGCTGGGCGTTCCCATTTGCTTCGCCTTCTTCTGGCTCCTCAATGTCGCGGTGATCCTGCGCGGGATCAAAACCATTCGATTCCTGCAAGGCATCAGTGCCCCGTTTCTACTTGTGATTGGCCTCGCTCTGCTGCTCTGGGCCCGCGCCCATGCCGGCGGGTTTGGCCCCATGCTTTCCACCCCATCGAAATTTCAATCGTTCGGCGAGTTCTTTCGATTTTTCATTCCATCGCTCACCGGCGTGGTCGGCTTCTGGGCGACGGTGGCGCTGAACATTCCGGACTTCACGCGCTACGCCAGCAGCCAGCGAGCGCAGGTGCTGGGGCAAGCGCTGGGCCTTCCTACCACCATGACGTTCTATTCATTTGTGGGAGTGGCCGTGACCTCCGCGACGGCCATCATGTATGGCGAGGCCATCTGGGATCCCGTAGTCGTGCTGAGCAAGTTGGGAAACCCGCTTGCCGTGGTGATGGCGATGATCGCGCTGCTGATGGCCACACTCAACGTGAACGTAGCCGCCAACATCGTCTCCCCGGCCAACGACTTTTCCAATCTCTACCCGCGGCGCATCAGCTTTAAGACCGGAGGGCTCATCACCTGTTTTCTTGGCTTGCTGATGCAGCCGTGGAAACTCCTGGCAAGTTACGGCAGTTATATTTTCGGGTGGCTGGTGGGTTACTCCGGCCTGCTCGGCCCGATTGCCGGCGTGCTGATTGCGGACTATTTTGTGATACGGAAAAAAGTCCTGATCGTCGACGACCTGTACCGGCGCGGCGGCGCGTACGAGTTCAGCGGCGGATTCAATTGGCGAGCTATCGCGGCTCTGGCCGCGGGAATCGTTGTTGCGCTAGTCGGCCTCATCATTCCCCAACTGCGTTTGCTTTACGATTATGCCTGGTTCGTTGGGTTCGGCGTCTCGTTTCTTGTGCACATCGCGCTCGCTGAGAGGCCTTCGCCGCAGACCACCCACTAGCGCAGGCATTGGCGAGGCGTGGAGATCAGATAGACTCCCACGCCGCAAAACATCAGCGGAGTGCTCTGGGCGGAACATTTTCCGGACTAAACTACCAGAAAAGCGATCAGCAAAAAGAGGACGCGCGTCATGCGTTTCCCCAAAGCGATGGGGTGGAGGGTACGTTTCCTTCGTTTCGCTGCTGCCTTGTGCGGTCGTTCCAGGACATGACAGGGTTTTCCGTTTCCACTTCTTTCATCGAAATGCAGTTGGGCACCGGGCAAACGAGCGCGCAAAGATTGCAGCCCACACATTCGTCCGCGATGATGCGCGGCACGCGGGCCAGGTCCCGATTCGATCTCCCCAGCATGCCCAGTTGCACTGATCCATCCCGCCCTGGAAATTCTTCGATGCATTGGTGCGCTCCATCTTCGCATGCGACGTAGCAGAGATGGCAGCCGATGCAGAGATCTGAGTTTATATCCGCGATGATTTTGTAATTCAGATCCAGATCACCCCAGTCCGCCACATTGCCGATGGCGATCCCGCGGAGGTCACTGAGGCTCGCGAAAGTTTTCCTATCGAGGTAATCATTCAGACCGTCGATCAAATCCTCCACGATGCGGAAACCGTAATGCATTACCGCCGTGCAAACCTGCAGCGAGCTCGCGCCCAAGGCCACAAACTCCGCCGCATCAGGCCAGGTGGCGATTCCTCCAATGCCGCTGATGGGGATCTTCACGCGTTTGGCGCACGCTGAAACCATGTGCAAGGCGATGGGCTTGACCGCCGGGCCGCAATAGCCGCCGTGCGACGATTTCCCTCTCACGCTGGGCCGCGGCGAAAATGTGTCGAGGTCTACGCCCATCAGGCTGTTGATGGTGTTGATCAACGAGATGCCGTCAGCGCCGCCCTGCTCGGCCGCCACAGCGATTTTCGTGACGTCGGAAATGTTCGGCGTGAGCTTGACAATCACCGGCGTGCGAGCCACTTCTTTCACCCACCCGGTGATCATCGTGGTGTACTCCGGCACCTGGCCCACCGCCGCGCCCATGCCGCGCTCGCTCATCCCATGTGGGCAGCCGAAATTCAATTCCAAACCGTCGCAACCGGTGTCCTCGGTTCGTTTCACCATCTCGTGCCAAACTTCGCGGCGCGATTCCACCATCAGCGAAACAATAACCGCGTGGCGGGGATAGCGCTTCTTTACTTCCGCAATCTCGCGCAGATTGTCTTCAATGGGACGGTCGCTGATGAGCTCGATATTGTTAAATCCCATCACCTTCTGCGAACCCAGGTCGATCCCGCCGTAACGCGAGGTGGTGTTGATAATAGGCTCGCCCACCGTCTTCCAAACGGCGCCTCCCCAGCCGCAATCGAAGGCGCGCATCACTTGCCCGGCGGTGTTGGCGGGCGGACCGGAAGCAAGCCAAAATGGATTGGGGCTCTTGATGCCGGCGAAATTGGTATTGAGGTCAGCCATGGGATTCTCCCTCAAAAAGTAGGTGGCAGGTAGCATGTGGTAGGTGGGTATACCTGAATATCGGTTTCTCCCTACCTACTACATGCTACCTACCACCTACCGCTCTATGTATTCCTCTGGCGGCAGCCATTCCTTCGGCCACCGCGTCCACCACTTCCCTGCCGCCGTTAACGCAATCGCCACCGGCAAAATATTTCGGATTGCCCGTTTGGTATGTTTCAGGGTTAATGACCACACGGCCCTCATTCAGCTCTAGCCCGAAAATCGATTTCACCAACTCGGTCATGGGCTGCTGGCCGAGGGCCTTCACCACCATGTCGACTTCCACGGAGAAATCAGATCCGGCAATCGGCTCCACGCGTGCGCTTCGGCCATTGCCAACCAGGTGAGTCCGAACGCACTGCAAGCCGCACACCACACCGCCCTGACCGACCACGCGTACCGGTTGGGCATTCCAGTGGAAAGTCACACCGTCCTTTTTCGCAAGCTCATATTCATATTTGAACGCGGGCATGGAATCCGCTCCGCGACGATAGATCATGTAAACCGGCGCCGCGTTCAGCCGCCGCGCCGCGGTGACACAGTCGATGGCCGTGTTGCCGGCTCCGATCACGGCCACGCGCTTGCCCACATCTACTTTTTCAAAGGGTTCGACTTTGGTCTGCTCGATAAACTCGAGCGCGCCGTAGACACCGTCCAATTCCTCTCCGGGCAGGTTCAGATCCCAGGTCTCTCCCAGCCCGACGCCGAGGAAAATGAAATCGAACTTTTCTTCAAGCTGTTGTAGCTTGAGGTTTTTTCCCACTTCCATGCCCTGTCGAAATTTCACGCCCAACTCCTCCACCAACTTGACCTCGCGGAGGCTGTCTGACGCGCGCATCTTATAGGCTGCGATGCCGTAAGTATTCAGCCCGCCCGCAATGGGGTTTCGATCGTATATCTCGACTTCATATCCCCACTTGGCGAGCTCCGCCGCGCAGGCCAGCGATGCAGGGCCTGATCCCACACAAGCAACGCGATGGCCGTTGGGCGTGCCCGCATGGAAAAGCCGAATTTCGTGGTCCATCACATAGTCCACCGCGTAGCGCTGCAGCCGGCCAATTTCTATGGGCTTTTCGCCCGACCCATTCATCACGCACGCGCCCTCGCAAAGCACCTCGGTCGGACACACTCGACCGCAACTCTTTCCCAAAATATTTGCTGAGAGAATTACCCGCGCGGACCCTTTCAGATTCCCCGTGGAGATTTTCTTGATGAAAGCTGGGACATCGATGCTGGTGGGGCACGCCTTGGTGCAGGGCGCGTCAAAACAGTACAGGCAGCGGTTGGCTTCTATCTTTGCCTGTGAGGGCGTGAAGGCGGGGCTGATGTCAGCGAAGTTTCGCTCATACTCCTGCGGCGATAGTTTGGGCGCAATATTTACTAACGGCATGGCGGGTATTGTAGTGCAGCGGAGGGCCGTTGTCAGTAGTCTGTTGTCCGTGGCCTGTCTCCTCCGGTCCAGAAAGGATCTGCCCTGCTAATTTGCTCATGATAGGCCGCCATCAACCGCCATCTGAGGTACAATCGCCGACAGTGGTCCGATTTTATACAACTGACCACGGACTACCGACGACGGACACCAGTCCCCGGACACTCAACCATGAACTTCGATACTCTCATCAAAAAGGGAATCGTTGTTACCGCGACGGACACTTTTCCCTCGGACATTGGAATCTCCAAAGGAAAAATTGTCGCGATAGGGCAGGCCTTGCCGGCCGAAAGTGCCACGCACTCCATTGACGCGCTGGGCAACTATGTCTTCCCAGGAGGCATTGACGTTCACACCCATCTGGACATGCCCTTTGGGGGCACCAACAGCGCAGACGATTTCGAGTCGGGCACCAAGGCGGCGGCGTTTGGCGGCACCACCACCCTCATCGATTTTGCAATCCAATATAAAGGACAAACATTACGGACCGCGCTGGATACCTGGTGGAAAAAGGCCGACGGCAAGGCCGCCATCGATTACGGATTTCATTGCATCGTTACTGACCTTCCTGACGCACGCCTGGAGGAGATGAAGTCACTGGTCCATGAGGGCATCACCAGTTTCAAGCTCTTTATGGCCTACCCGGGCGTCTTTATGGTGGAAGACGGTTTGATCTTCAAGGCGATGCTGAAGGCGTCGGAAACGGGCTCGTTGATTTGCATGCACGCGGAAAACGGCGGAGCGATTGACGTGATCGTTCGCCGCGCGCTGGCCGAGGGCAAGACAGCGCCCAAGTACCATGCCCTCACCCGGCCCACCACCGCGGAAGCCGAAGCCACTGGGCGCGCCATCGCCCTCGCTGAAATGGCGGGAGCGCCAGTCTACATCGTCCACCTGTCATGCAACGAGGCGCTCGAGAAAGTGCGCGAGGCTCGCGACCGCGGCCTGCCCACGTACGCCGAGACTTGCCCGCAATACCTGTATCTGTCCCTCGAAAATTTCGATGTCCCCGGCTTCGAAGGCGCGAAGTACGTCTTCACTCCACCACTGCGCGAGAAGTGGCATCAGGAAAAGCTTTGGGCCGGACTTGCCGCCGACCATCTCCAGGTGGTCTCCACCGACCACTGTCCGTTTTGCTATAAAGAACAAAAGGAGATGGGCATAGGCGATTTCACCAAAATCCCCAATGGCGGTCCGGGGATTGAGCATCGATTGAGCCTGGTGTTTACCGGCGGAGTTCACAAGAAACGCTTCTCGGTGAATCGCTTTGTGGAAATGGTTTCGACCACGCCGGCCAAGCTCTTCGGCCTGTACCCGCGGAAAGGAACGATCGCCGTGGGCTCAGACGCGGACCTGGTGATTTTCGATCCCAACATCGAGGACGTCATCAGCGCCAAGACGCACCACATGCGCGTGGACTATTCCATGTTCGAGGGAATTCACATCAAGGGCGTGCCACGCCAGGTTTTCTCGCGCGGGCAACTGGTGATCGACAACAACAAATTCGTTGGGCGCGTGGGCCGGGGCGAATTCCTCAAGCGCCAGCGCTACAACAATCCCTAACGAGTCCTTCACCACCAGCCGATGATTCCTTGGGACTGAAAGGAGTCATCTTATGACCGAGCAGTTATTTCGCCGATACGCAGACCTGAAACGTCAAATTGCTTTGCTGGACGACGAATTGAAAACCTTGCAGCCCAAGATTATGGGCGAGTTAAAGCCACTGCGGGATGCAAGGCTGCGAACTTCGTTTGGAATTTTTAGTGTTTTGCGCCATGCCAACTGGAATTATTCGGAGGTCGTCGAGCAACTGGAAGAACAGCTTAAAGCTCGGCAGATGGAGGAGAAAGCCAACGGCGCGGCGAAGGTTGAATACAAGGAATATGTCCAGTATAAGTCAAGTCCGGTCACCGCGGCTTTCGCGGGAGCGAGAGCTTCCTGACTTGCCGTAACTGCCGGGCCGCGTTATTCGGCAGGCTTCTTGTGCGGCATGTGCTGGCAGCCCTCGAACTCGCCCAGAGCGGTGTTGCCCTGGTATTTCAACTCTTGATGGATGCCAATCGAGGAAGTGTAGTAGCCCTCAATCGTGGCATTTTTCAGGGCGACAAAGAAATGATCCCCGGGCGTTGACGGATGCTCTTCGTTGGCGGCGCCCCTCCGCATCAGTTCGCCCTGCTGCTCCGGAGTGCATCCTTCAAACGGTTTTTGGAATTTGTGTTGCGCCTGGCGATTGACCGCGGCAATTCCTTCCGTCCATTGGCTTTTGCGCTCCGCTGAAGATTCCGCGATGATCGTGTCAATAAATTCTTCCACGCGCGCCGCCCGCGCGCCCGGCGAGTGCTCGTCGGCGGGGATAATCGTTTCAGCCAGCGCGGCCAGCGCTTCCATTTGATCAGCATTGAAAAACCTGGCCGTGTAGGTTGACGGGCCTGGCGAGATATGAAGTGCTGCGCTCGCGCATGCCGCGCGTGCAGACACTCCATTACTTAGAATCGGAAATGCCGCAGCGGCGCCCGCCGTCCCGGCGATCCTCTTTAACGCCTTTCGGCGCGTTAGGCCTCCAACGTGGCCTCGCTCTTCAGACATACGGGAATGCTCTCCGCAGCTTGTTGTTCATTAAACCTCGTTCAACCTGGCCAGAACACGCGCAAGTCCGTCGTAACTCTTCTTGGCAACCGCGTATGGGTCTTGATCGGCGTACTGGAACACCTCGAACGAAACCGGGCCTTGGTAGACTTTGGCGAGCGTGCGCAGGATTTTCCCCAAAGGGAGCACGCCCTCGCCAACGTAAACCCGGTCAATGTCCTGGAGCAATTCGCGCGGCTTGGCCGGCACGTCGTCGATATGCACCCAACTAATCTCGCCGGGCTTCAGAGTTTCAATGTCGTCAAGTTTGCTGACCCCGGCGAAGAAATGGAATGTATCCACCAGGACGCCAAGGTTGGGATGGCCCACCTGACGTAGCAGGTTCGCCGTGGTTTCCAAGCACCCCAAAAACTTAGCCCCGCGGATGAACTCAATGCCCACCACAATTCCATATTGCTTGCCGAGTTCCCCTACCTCGTTAAGCTTGGGCACGGCCGAGGCATAATCCTCAGAGCGCACTTCCCCGGAAACCCCCGAGCACATCACGAATCGGTTTGCTCCAAGCTGGGCACTAATGTCCAGCTTGCGGCGAAAGGCTTCCCACTTCTTGGCTCGGTCGGGAACCTCACGGAAGATCAGGTCTTCACACTCGCAGCAAGAAGAACGAGGGACGAGCCCGCTGTCCACCATGATTCGTCTGGCCGCGGCCACCGAATTCTTGTCCAGAAATGGATTCACGCTGTTCAGCCACAATTCCACCTGGCGAAATCCGGCTTTGCCGTAGGCGTCCATAGCCGTCTTAAAGTCGGCTTTCATCGTGGTGGCTTGGTTGATACACGCCGTGAAGGCCGGTGCGGGGGAAGGCTCTGCGCCCACCGCCCTCTCCGTTCGCAGCCCGGCGAGAACTGAGCCCGTGCCCGCAATGGCAGACTTGAATAGGTCCCGCCTCTTCATTCGATTCCCCCGGTTCTGGTCTTCAATCTTAGCCGTTGCCCTTCCGCGCTTCACCCGCCATGTGCTGAGCCGCGCGCACGGCCAGTGCCATGATCGTCAAAGTGGGATTCTTCTCTGGAAAAGTTGTAAAGGAGCTGCCATCCACCACAAAAAGATTGCTCACATCATGGGTTTGATTATGGGCATTGAGCACCGACGTCCGGGGGTCATTCCCCATTCTCACAGTGCCCGTCTCGTGGCTGGCAAACCCTGATGGCACGGAATCGTCGTTGATAATCAAGCGGCACTTCGCGGCCTCCAGGATTTCCTCGCCTTGCACCTTCATATCCCGCCACAGGGCCTTGTCGTTCTCACTAAAGCGAAAGTGAACGACCGGGATGGGAATGCCATAGGCGTCGACATGCGCGGGATCCACGGTCACGCGGTTTTCCGGCCGCGCCAACACCTTGCCGAATCCGCCCATCTGAAAGAAACCCGGCTGCAATAACCTGACCTGCTGCTTGAACTGTCCGCCAAACCCTTTCACGTGGGAAGCGTGATGAGGATACATAAAGCTGGCGAACTGGACTTGGTACTGGTAACCACCCACAAACTCTTTGCTCTTTCTGTTCAGGTTGAAACGCGGAATATAAGAATGGTCGGTGGCGCCGTCATTGTTAATGGGCCGCGTGCCCACCAGGTCTTCGAGATAGCCATAGATCCCCATCCCAACGTGGCCGGCCAGATATCGCCCCACACAATCCGAGGAATTCGCGAGGCCATTGGGAAAACGTGGCGACCGTGAGTTGAGCAGCAGGCGCGCGGTCTCAATCGTTGCACAACAGATCGCAAACCGCCGGGCGCGGATTTCTTCCACGCGCCGGGTGCCGGTATCGATTACGGAGACCGCGCGCGCCTGGCCTTCCGCATCCACCAGGATTTCGCGCGCCAGCTTATTTGGGATGAGCGTAAAATTCCCCGTCTTCTGCGCCTTGGGCAGCATGGAATTGGGGACGGTGAAGATGGCGCCCACATCGCAACCCTCCATGCAGTGGCCGCAATAGTGGCAAGGCGGACGGCCGTCGTAAGGCACGGTGAGCACGGCCTTGCGCGTCGGGATCATGCGAATACCCATCTTGTCACAAGCGTGCTTCACGATTTCTTCCGAGCACCGGAGTTTAATCGGTGGAAGGTATTCCCCATCCGGGACGACATCCAGGTTTTCCTTTGTCCCGCAGACGCCAATCATTTTTTCGACGTAGGAATAGTAGGGCGCAAGCTCTTCATAGGTAAGGGGCCAGTCTTCTTCGACGCCTTCCAGGCTTCTCTCGCGAAAATCACGGGCGGAAAAACGGAAGCACGCCGCGTTCCAGTGGATGCTGCGGCCGCCCACGGCACGAATCCGGTCAACAGAAATGTCGTCGCAGTCATCGTAGCGGATGGACGAGCGGACCTCCGGCGGGTAGAAGGGTTCGGGCTTTTGACGATTGGGGAATTCGTAAGGCCAGGCGTGATAGTGAAAATCTTCCGCGGTCATGGGCCGGCCCGCCTCCACCAAAGCCACTTGGGCGCCGGCTTCGGCCAGTTCTTTGGAAAGCACTCCGCCCGCCGGGCCCGACCCGATGACGCAAACGTCGTAGATCTTATTACCCATGGTGGTTAGGAAGGGGACTTTCGATCGACCGCGACTGCAATGAACACATCAACAGAAAAAGATGGGCCAATTATCCCAGCAAATACTTGTCCATCCACGCCAGGATGAGGCTGCGCATTTCCGGAAGTTCTTCGTGCGCGCAGTCGAAAAGCTCGATGCGGCAATCTTCCGCCTTGCCGTACTTTTCGTAGAGAGGCACCAACGTGTCGCGGACACGCTCGACGCCGGCGACGGGAGTCAACGCATCTTTGCGCCCATTCACGCTGAGACGAGGCCGGGGAACAATCAGCTCGTTAATCTGTGTGGTGCTAAAGTGCTTGAGCAATGAGGGCACGTAATAATAAATTCCGTGTTCTTTCAACCCGTTCGCTTTGATCAGCTCGTCATAGTCGGTGAGACAGCACACATCCATGCAGAGTTTGACGCGCGGGTCGAGCGCCGCCAGCCACCAAGCTTTGGAAGCGCCCATCGACATTCCAAAAGCTCCGAGTCGGTGGGGATCCACTTCCGGACGGCTCGCCAGATAGTCAAGGGCCCGGAACTCGTCGAACATCATCATCCCGTAGAGGACCTGCCCTTTCCAGAGCATCAACTTGAAGGCGTCTTCCTCTCCCGTGTGACCATTTTCTTCGCGCTTGCGTTCGCCAAAACACCAACTATCGATGGCCAGCGTCACCAAACCTTTCTCCGCGCAAACCGGCGCATACGCGGGCTGCACATTCACGCCGTGCAACAACTCTTCCTTTCCCAAATCGTACATGCCGGCGTGCCAGTGAATAAAGAGCAGCCCGGGAGCGCGCGCCGTCCGTTTGTCGGGAATCAGCAAGAGTGCGGGAACCGGCTCGAATCCGTTCAGGTCGAGGATTAACCTTTCCAGCGTGTACCCATCATGCTTCTCAGTTTTGACAAGTTTGGGCGGGCCTGGCTTGTGGTCCCAAGGCAAATCACCCAATAGTGGCCATAGCTCTTTGCGCCTTTTATCCTGATAAGTGCTGAACTCTTGAGGCGGGCCAAATGAATTGGCAGGCGAATTCGACGGCAAGGTCCCTCCTGCCGCCAGCAAGGCTGCGGAGGACTTTAGAAACTCCCGGCGGCGTGGTGACATTTTGTGGCTTCCCGTCGAGGCGGATTGAAATTTCAAAGGCCGGTCAAGATCGGATAAGGCCGGACTCTAGTGATGACCGTTGGGGTGCTCGCATCCCGGGAAACTCTCGAACATATAGTCCCCCGTCCAGCCGAGCTCGCGCATACCAATTTCCGAAGAGTAATAAGCGCCACTCACCCAGCCCTTCATATTCTCGAAGTGATCCCGAATGGTCACTCGAGCGGGCTCCGTAGAACCGCCGGACGCCGAAGAAGACGCTGGCATGTTGTCATTCGCCTGACCGCCACCAGACTTGGCGGTGGAAGCAACGTCCAGGATTTTGTTTTGCTGATCCTCAGAGAGAGCTACATAGGGATGTCCGAATCGGCTAAGTGATTCGCCCTCAAAGGCGCTCAGCGCCGCCATAAATTGCTTCTGGTTGTCCTGAGTGTCGACAGTGAGCAGGAGATCGATAAAGCGGTTCACCTGCGCTTTCGTGGAACCAGGAACGATGCGCTCTGCGAGAACAACGAGGGTTTCGTTTTCGTGGGCGTCCAGAAACTCCGGAGCCCAATCGGCGGCGGCAGCTTTGGCGTCTGCCGCGGCAAACGTGGAGGGATCGCTCAAATGCTTGTGCATCGGATGTGCTGCCGCCAATCCGGGAAGGACCAGCGCACCGCCTGCCCCGGCGAGCAATCTGCGCACGGCCTCGCGGCGCCCCATCCCGCCTGAAGGAGGTGGCGTACCGTTCAATTTCTGATCCAAGACTTTGAGTGTCTGAGTGTCAGCCATATCTTTTCCCTGTCTCCCTATGTAATGTCTCGCGACGTTGTGACCAGAGCCCAGACTGCGCGCCAATAACCTAACACTGCGCGGCACTTGGAACAAGCCTTTCGGAGCCTTTCGGAGAACTAGTTTTTTCCTCCAAATGACACCAATCCCTCAGAAATCGTCCTGGGTATCTCTGTGAGACTTTCTCCAAGTGAGACCGGCGAGCGTCTCCATTATGGCTTTTGCCTGCGTTCGCATACCAAGTCCAACTGTTAACTCATTCGAATTAGGACAGTTAAAGGGATTAGTCAAAGACCACGTGCGTGGCAGACCGCTTGCTTACCCCCATGTGACTATGCCGAACGAACTCCAAGTTGAAGTTCAGCCATTGAGCCCCGAGGCTCCTCTAATTGAGGTGGCGGGCGAGAAGAGGGCAGAGAATCTGCCCAAGCATCAGTATTGTGTGTTTCGTTCGGGACGCGAGCGGTACTGCCTGTCGGTTTCGGAAGTCGAGGAGGTTGTGGAATGGCCCACCCTCACTCGAGTCCCTCTGGCACCGCAATTTCTTAAAGGTATTTTTAATCTTCGCGGGGTGATAGTTCCAGTTCTCGACATCGCGTATCAAGAAGATCGTCGGATGGATTCACCCCCCACTCATTTGGTGGTCACAGCATGGGGCGGCGGTTCAGAGCGCGGAGTTCTGCGCGTCGGACTGACCGCCGATGAGATGTACGGTACCTATTTGACTTCCGATCCGTTGCTGGTTGAGGAAGCTCCCCAGGACGTGGCCCACTGTCGCGGCCTGTTGCGGTACGCAAGTCAGTTAGCCCTGGCGCTGGACCTCAGCCGATTGGCTGAGGCATTTCCGATTCCGATAATTTAGGCGCGCGATAATCGCGCAAGTTTCTGGAGGTTGAGATGAATGGTCGTTTAAGAAGCACAATCTGGACATTATTGATGGGCGGCGTGGTGACTCTGATCACCATTCTGGGGCTCGCTTACGGCGCGGGCGCAAAATCAGGCGGGCTCTCCATTCTTGACATCGGCGACCTGCCGGCGCAATCGGCGGTTCGGCTGGGCATCGCGGGAGCCCTGTGCGCGGGGCTGATCATCGCGCTGCTCTCCGTCCTGGGCAGCCGCGTGTTGGGACCCGTGGAGCAACTGGCCGAGTACTCGAAGAAAATTGCCTCGGGCGACACGCGCGCCACGGTGGACCTGAAATCTGAAGATGAGTTCGCGCAGATCGTAGAGAACTTCCGCCGCGCCGCGATGAAGGTTACCGCGACAGTGGCGCCTTCTGCTCCCCCCGAAATCCAGGGCACGCTGCAGCGCAGCATCAATCAATTCCTGACGGTCATCAGCCAGGTGGCTCAGGGCGACTTGACGCTGCGCGCCAAGGCGACCAACGACACGTTTGGGAACGTCGGCGAAGCGCTGAACTCGATGCTCGACAACTTTACCCAGGTGCTCGAGCGCGCCAGCAAGGCCGCGAGCGACGTCTCCACCAGCGCCAACGAGATTTTGGTGGCTTCCGAGCAGATGGCTTCCGGAGCCACGCAGCAAGACCAGGAAATCACCAACACCTCCTCGGCGGTCGAAGAGCTCACGGTGTCCATGAAGCAGGTGTCCAACAACGCCGAGGCCAGCGCAGAAGCAGCGCGCCGCGCCCTGGAAGCCGCCGAGCAGGGTAACCGCTCGGTGCGCGACACGTTGGAAGGGATGCAGCGCATTCGCGCCTCCGTGCAAGCCACCGCCAAGAGGATCAAATCGCTGGGCGACCGCTCGCTCGAAATCTCAGAAATCATCAACGTGATTAACGACATCACCGAGCAGACCAATCTGCTGGCGCTCAACGCCGCCATCGAAGCCGCACGCGCCGGTGAAGCTGGCCGCGGGTTTGCCGTGGTTGCCGATGAAGTCCGCCGGCTGGCCGAGCACTCACGCAGCGCCACCAAAGACATCGCCGCCCTCATCAAGGCCATCCAAGCGGAGACAAGTGAAGCGGTGGTGGTGATGGAAGAAGGCACCAAGGAAGTGGAAGTCGGCGCCCGCCTGGCCGACCAGGCCGGCAAAGCGCTGGAAGCCATTTCGACGGTGGTCCGTCAATCCGCCGAGTTGGTGCAGGAAATCTCGCTGGCCTCCAAGCAACAGGTGCGCGGCACAGAAGGCGTTGCCAACGCAATGCAAATCATTTCCAACATCACGCGGCAAACCTCCGAAGGGGCGCGCCAGACCACCAGCACGGTTGAGCACATGGTGAAACTCTCCGAGCAACTCAACGGAGTACTTTCCCAGTTCCGTATTGGATCGACCGAGGCCGAGCGCCACCCGCAAACAATTGCGTTGGCCGCCGCCCGCTAGCCCGTTCCAGGTAGTTCCGTCACGGCCAAGGTCACGCCCTAGCCGGACGGCGCTCGAGGATTAGAGGAGAGATGATCACAGTCACCACCAATGAGGCTCAGCAGCTCGACGATTTTCGCGCGCTAATCGAGCAACGCTCCGGCATTCGCTTTGACAGCTCCCGCGAGCGCTTCTTCAGCACGCGCGTCCGCGAACATATCCAGGCGAAGGGCCTGGCAACCGGGGCCGAACTGATTTCTCTGGTGCGCTCATCGAACGTCGAGTACGAGGCATTCTTGCAACGTCTGCTGACTCATGAAACCTCTTTCTTCCGCTATCCCTCCGCCTTCGATGCGCTAAAGAAACGCGTGTTGCCCGAAGTTCATGCCAAAAAATTCTGGGCTTCGCCGCGCTCCTTAAGGATCTGGAGCGCGGGTTGCTCGACCGGCGAGGAACCGTATTCCATTTCAATCACCATCGCCGAGAGCCCGGCATTCACCACCGGATGGAATGTGGAAATCCTGGCCACCGACGTCAGCCGCCAGGCGATTGCCCGCGCAACGCAGGCGCATTATCCGCGCCGCGCCCTTTCTTGCCTGAGCCCGGAGCAGATCGATGCTCATTTCAATTTCGCCGGCTCTTTGCTTGAAGTGAAGCCGGCTATCCGCAACCGCGTTTCGTTTGTGGTGATGAATCTGGTCCAGTGCCTCTATCTCGGTCGAATGGATTGCATCTTCTGCATGAACGTGCTGATTTATTTTTCCCCGGTGGGACGCGAGCACCTCATCCGCTGTTTTTATGACTGCCTGGAGCCCGGTGGCTACCTGATGCTCGGCCATTCCGAATCGCTGGGCAACATCCCGGTGAAATTTGAGAGGATCGTCTTCGGCGATTTCATGATGTACCGCAAGCCGGGCGGAGAAAACGGCACATCCCC
>JBGPCF010000116.1:0-21699 GCA_041481635.1 Terriglobia bacterium
GCCGGGAGTCGAGGCCTGAACTTGGACAGCACCCAGCCAAGTCCGAACCCAACCTGTTCGACAAAACCTTTGGTCGAGCCTTCTAAACCTAATCCGTGCAGCACGCCCGGCCCCGGCCCTCCGCTAATTTGGACAGCCGTGAATCCGAACATGCGCTACGCCAGGTTCGCCTCTGCCTCTCGGCCTAATTGTTCGATAATTTCCAGTGCCGCGCGAATGTCCGACTTGCGGGTCCGGTGGTTTAGGATGCACAGTCGTAGTACGTAGCGCCCCCTCAGCCGGGTGGAAGATATCATGAGCTTTCGGCTGGCCAGGATCCTTTTCTCCAGACTCTCGTTGAGCTTGTCCAAGTGCGCGTCGGTCACCGTAATATTGGCCGGCACCTCCTCCGGAAGATAGCGAAATGTAAAAATACCCAGCTGCGGGCGGGTAACAATGTGAATGCGAGGAGATTGCTCGAATACCAATGCCGCATATTCTGCCAAATCCAAACATTGATCGATGACCTCACGAAACCGCCCGGCGCCAAATGTTTTCACGGCCATCCAAATCTTCAGCGCGTGGAAACTGCGCGTCAACTGCAATCCATAATCGCAAAAATTCACTTCACGCTCTTCACGGGCGACGTCGTGCATGTAGTCGGGAAGGATTCGGAAAGTCTCCCTCATCAATTGGCCCTTCCGGACAATCGCGCAGCCCGTTTCAAATGGGCAGTAAAACCATTTGTGCGGGTCGAGGACCACCGAATCGGCGCGTTCGATTCCGCGCAGCAGTTTCTGTCCTCTTTCGGTCAGCGCGGAAAAACCGCCGTAGGCGGCGTCCACGTGGAGCCAAAGCGAATTGGCCCGGGCAATATCCGCGATTTCCGTCAACGGGTCGATGGCTCCTGTGTTTGTCGTTCCTGCGTTCACCACCACGGCAAAGGGCTTGCGCTCGCTCTTTAAATCCTCTCCAATCGCCGCCGCCAAATGTGCGGCGTCCAACCTGTATTCAGAGTCGGCCGGAATTCGCCGCATCTGCTTGGCCTGAAATCCGAGAATGTGTAGCGCACGATCGATTGAAGCATGGGATTGATCGGAAAGATAGACCACCGCGCCTGCAGTTCGGTCATTCAAGGCGGCGCGGCGCGCCACTGCGAGCGCCGTCAAGTTCGCCACCGATCCCCCACTCACCAAAAGGCCGGCGGCACCAGCGGGCAACCCGAGAATTTTCTTGTACCAATCAATAACCACCAATTCGACCTGACTCGGGCCTGAGGATTCGAGCCACGTTCCCGCGAAGGTGTTGGTTCCTGCCATCAGTGCATCTGCCAGGACGCTGACAAAGTTCGGCGCGCTGGGAATGAAGGCAAAGAATCTAGGATGGTCCAACTGTATTGCGTTGGGCGCTACATCATCTTGGAACTGGCTGAAGACCCGCTCAAAACTGGCCGAAGCCTCGGGCATTTCCTCGCCCAGGAGCTTCTCGGTTTCCTGACGGTTCAACTCTCTGCCGAATTCGCTATCGGGGAGTTCTTCGTAGCGGGCAATCAGCCAATCCACAACCTGGTAACCCGCGCGGCGCATGGATTCAGGGTCGAGATCTAATGAAACCTCCTTGATTTTTTCCTCAAGATCGCGGATGGATTGTTTCGGATCCATGGGTTCCTCACGGCGTGTGGGAATGGGGATGGTGAGTAGCAAGATTCAACGGTAGACAGAATGAGCCAGATCGCCGAGCAATTTCGCCAATAAGTTGTTGGCGGGAAAACCCTGGCCCAAATGCTGGCGGAAGCCTTCCGCGTGGTCAAGGCCCGACGCCTTCCCCGCACGCTCGGCCATGGATTTCATCATGCTGAGTGTGTCTGAGATTCCTTGTTGGGCGCTGAGAAAAGCTTGTTGGCTCTCGTGACAAGCAAGCATTTCTGTTTTCCGGTTGAAAGCCGTTTCGATGTCGATGTACAACGTCGAGTGAATCTCTTTTCCCAGGATGTCGCGCCCTCCGAATGGTTCAGCGTAGTAAAGGTGCGGCACGGCGCGAAGGGGCCGGGAAGCACCTCGACTCTTGGTCTGGAAGTTGGGAGCCATGGCTCCAAAGCAGGCAGTCTGGCAGAGGCGGCTGGTGGTCTCGTGGTCGACCATATAATCGATGGGCGAGTGAGTGAAAACGAGCGCCGGGTTGGCAGCGCGCGTGGCCTCTATTACTTTGCCCAGCGTGCGGCGATCATAGAAGATACTCAGGTCCTTTTCGTTGAGGCACGAATAAGTCGCACCTATCATCTGGGCTGCGCGTTCCGCTTCCCTCTGACGGATGCCGGAAATCCTTGCGGCAGGCAGCACCGTGCTGCCACAATCGCCTGCGGTCATGGTGGTGATGTGAACGCTCGCTCCGCGATCGGCTAGCAGGGCAAGCGTCCCGGCGCATAGAAATTCCGCGTCGTCGGGATGCGCGAATAGCGCGAGGACGCTAATAGGTTGGGTGATCAAGCGCTGTGTGCACGCCGCCGGCAAGCTTAAGTCTGGTTGAATAGCCTGCCCCTACGTTTGACGACTGGCCTAATGTTTGCCGGTCATTTCACCGGAGTGAAAGAGGCGGTGAGCCTAAATGTGCCCCATGCAACTTCAAGGTTGCCACGCCCGCCTTTATTGGTGAGTTGGATGTCCATGGCGTCCACCGGATCTTTGCCCTCTTCCACATCCATGGGAATTTCCGCCAGCTTGGAACTGGGCTCATAAGTCCGGCGTTCTTTGCTGGAAACGACCAGCGTCCACTTGCCTGCCTCAACAAAGCGCGCCATCAGAAAGTACTTGCCCTTAGGGACTCGCGTTCCGCCGAAATCCAAGTCAGCGTCGGATTCGATGGTAGTTGGGACGTCAGCACCCATGCGCCAGAGGTCCCCGGGATGGATCAGCTTCATCAAGTCGCGGCCTTTGAGGGTCGGCCGCCGAAATTCGATGGAAACCTTTACGGTCCCGATGGTGGCTTTTGCGGAACCGGGTTCATTGCCGTGGGCGAGCGCCAGATGCGCTATGCCCGCAAGCGTGCATGCAAAAATGAGCGTGAAATAGGGCCGAGTGAGTTTCATGGGCTTCTCCTTCCATTCTGCCATGTGGCATTTTTCCAATAGGGCTGCCCGAGTTTACTGTGATTCGTGGGTCGTATTTACTTTAATACTTCGGCGAGCGCCTTGCGCAAATCTTCAGGCGCGACGTAACCAACCCAATGCCGGATGATCTCACCCTTTTGATTTATTAGAAAGAGAGTGGGGAAGATCGAGATTTTTCCGTAGGCCGCATCACTTTCTTTAGTCCAATCCACAACCGGAAAGTTGATCTTCTTTTCTCCCACATAATGTTTCCGGACATCGTCGCCATAGCCCAGCCCCAGCTCCTTGTCGGCGTTGGCGCCCACGGTCACTAACCCGCGTTGCGAAAATTCCTGTTGCAAAGTCACCAGCCCCGGGGCTTCCTTCATGCAAGGAGGGCAACCGGTGAACCAGACATAAAGGAGTACCACTTTGCCGGACAGCCCGCTGAGGTCAATCACTTTGCCATCGAGGCTCGCCAATTTGAAATCCGGCGCAGTCTTGCCTTCCCATCCGCTTAGGTGGCGTTCCACGGCCTGAGCAAATTTTGGGTCGCTCCGGATGGTGGCAACGTCCACTTGAGTGATTTCACCGGTCTTGGAGTCGCGAGTGAAAAAGCGCGGCACCCTCGGGTCCGATTCCATCACGCGCAGTAAAACGTCAGCGGCAGCAGCGTTCCGCAGGTCAAATTGTTGTGCAATCGTTTTCAAATCCGGCGGCGATCCATATTTGTCCTGGTACTTTGCCAGGAACAAGGGAATTCGGAAGAAGGCGTTGTAGAGCTTATCAAGCGCCCGCCGTTCGTCAGGCTTCGTGAAAACCTTGCTGTAAAGCTCACTGACCACCAAGGGCTCGCCAGGGCGAAGGTGTTCTCGAATGTAATCAATCACCCGGGTCTCTGCATCAGACGATTGAGCTTGTGGAGTGGATCGAGATTCCGATGAGCCTTGAGTTCCTGATACCGAAGACCACGCCCCTGCTGAAGCCGCGATCATGAGCATGGCGGCAGGGACGAGAGCTGATCTGGCTACGAGTTTCCCGATTGGCAAAGTTTGCCTCAATGAAGTCAGTTTCTTAGAACCAAAAGTAGTACGAACTAAGGTTTATCATGCTTGGCCAACTTGGGAGACCAAATTTGCCAATGGAAAAGCAGGGAATACTTCAGGTATTGGTTCAAATAACTCCAGCCGTGATTGCCCGGTCGAAGATGGAATTCGTGGGAGAATCCGTTCTCGGTCAGGGTTTTGTCCAGCAATTGCGCGCCTTCTTCAAAACCGTAACGGTCCTGATCCCCGCAATCGAAATAGAGCTTCAAGTTTCGGAACTTATCGGGATGCTCGGCGAGAGTCAGCGGGCTGTTCGCCTCCCAATAAGATTCGCTGAGAGGTGTGCCAAATGGGCCCTGCAGAACTTTGGCGTAGAAGCCCCAGCGGCCTTCGGTCGGCAACGGGTTGGGAAACTTGGGTACCAGGGCGGCGCTGTGCGAGCTTGCCGATCCAAAAACGTCTGGGTGGCGCATGGCGAGATGCAATGCGCCATACCCGCCCATCGACGAGCCGCTGATCCCACGGTCCGAGGCATCGGGGATGGTTCGATACTGGCGGTCAATTGCCGGGACCAGCTCTTGAATGAAGAAATCTTCGTAACGTTCGTGGCCGTCGCTGGAGTTAACGTAAAAGGTGCGGCCGCCGTCGGGAAGGACGACAATGAATTTGCCCACTTCGCCACCGTTAAGTAGGCCGTCAAGGATTTGCTCCCCGCCGCGCTCACTCCAGCTTGTCTGGTTTTCGAAGAGGCCATGGAGAAAATAAAGCACCGGATATCTTGTTGTGGTCGCCGAATCATAGTCGGAAGGCAGTGCGACACATACATTCACTGACGAGCCCAAAATGGCGCTGGGAATTGCCTCACACTTAACGGTGGTGGCCGAGGGAGGTGGTGGCAAGATGGCCCCGGCTACTGCCGAGAGAAACATCTCGGGCAGGCTGCACAATGCTAAGGCGAAACCTATGAGAGGCAGTTGCCAACACTGCTTGCGGCCAGAAATGCGAAAGGTGATGCTCATCGATTGGTTTAGTGGGGTGTCGAAGTAGTCGAACGAGTCTGCTCACCCTGGACGTACACACTGGTCTTGCCGCTCTTGGAAGTGGTGCCCACGGCCCCACCCGTTTGGCGATTTCCGGAGTTCGTAGAACCCAGACCTCCGTAGGCCTCGCCATGGATCTTCGCCTTCGAGGACCTCTTCGATACCTTAGGATTCGTCTTGCTGGCGGAGTCCGCATCGTGCGGTGCGGGACTGAATTCAGTGATGGAATCCACAACCGCATCGGAGTCCTTGCCAGTCTCCTGCTTTTTGGACTTCGGTGTAGCTGCCTCGTGGGCTGCGCTCCGTGCAGCATCTTCGGTGCTGACTTTCGTGACGTCTGTCAGGGAAATTTTCTTTCTGGGATTCTTCGAATCGGTTTCCGGCTGCGATGTAATTTGGGTGGTTTCCTTCGAGTCATTCTTGGCCGAATCCTGGGCCATTGCGCCCGGCGAGGCCAGCAGAGTGGCGGCTGCCATTCCCAATCCGATGCGGAGTAGCTGTTTGATCATCTTCAGCGCCCTAAAAGCCCGAACGTCCCAATCTCAATCTGCCTCATTCTGACGCGAATCGTCGCCCTGCGTCAAGCGGCCGAAGCCCTGGAACGATTGTGGCTTGCCTAGAGTGGGGAGACCAGATTGCCGTCCGCATCAAAGTGGGATTCAAAACTCTCCGGACGCAATTGCCACCCGGCAAGGCCGGAAGCTTCAGCAGCCAGCCGCTCGGAAATTGCGATGCGCCCAAGGTTTTGCGTATTTTGAATCCAGACGACTCCCTGCTCAGTTTGTTTCGGCAGGCCCAAAGAGGCTAGGGCAAAATCCACTGCCTTGCTGTCTGAAGGCAGGACCATGGGCAGGCGCACGAGATAGTGGCTCATTGAGGTGCGCCCGTTAACGTACATTGTTTCGAAATCAATTTTGGACCGCAAGCGTTCGTGCACGAAATCGGCGAGCCCGACACCCAGCGCATTGCCCTCGCTTTCAGCGGTCAGGTCGCGCGCGTAGATGAGCCCGATGTCCGGTGCCTCTCCAGTGACCATTTGGATGCCGCGCCCGATGACCTTGGCATCCATTCCCGTTCCACTGACGTTCTTACCAATCTCATTTACAATCAGAAACTGGATCTTGGGGAAGGGAAGGCGTGGCACTAGCCGGCGGGCTTCCGCGAGGCATTTTTCATCAAGGTCGACTATGCGCTCCGAACGTGCCGCCCGTACGGCGCAGATTTGGTGCAGCTCATTTTCGATTACGCCGATTCCACAAAGGATTTTCCTGCTTTCCATGACTTTTGCCGATACGGCGCGAATCACTTTTTCATACCCATGCTTTCGCGCGGAGGCATGAAACTCTCGTGCGCCATCCTCCTTGCCCATACCCACAGCCATCATTTTGAGAAGACCACTCTCGATGGTTCCACAAAAAGTAGTGTGGGGCTTCACGCGGTTCATTACGATGATCCCATCTGCCTCCCATGCCTGGCGGTCCACAAAGACGCGGAATCCCTCGAGCGTTTCGCCTAGGGACACCGTTTCCATGGAAGAACGGATTGGCGCGCCGATGAATCCCTCGGTCACCCCATAGTCTTCACAAATCTTGCGTTGTCCGGCCGCGGTTGCGCCTCCGTGGCTGCCCATGGCTGGAAATACGAAGGGATGGGCTCCCTGAGCGGCTAACCAACCGCAGATGGCACGTGCGATTTCATTGACGCTGGCGACGCCACGGCTGCCCACGGTGACCGCGATGGTGCGGCCTCGCAGTGCTTGGGCGGGGAGATTGATGGCGGCAAGAGCCCGGTGAATCTCATCTTCCAGCCGATCGACGGGCGGGACAGATGCGCAAATCCTCTCCAGGATATGAAAGGGCGCCAATGAGTTGTGATCGTCAGTTGCCAATGGAATGTCTTTCACCCCGCCATATTTGCGCACCAAGGGAGCACATTCTTTCTAACAGAGGCGGCTTGCACATGCAAGGTTCGCCGAAGAGCTGCCTCGCCCCCATTTTAGATTGCGAGTGAATTCAGTGGTTGTTAAAGCTGGCGAATCGCGGCGAGTGGTGGGACAATACCGCTCCATACCCAAGGAGGTTAATTCATGGCGGTGACCAAAGAAGTCTCAGTGATGCTCGAGAACAAGCGCGGGGCGCTGGCCGAATTGTGCACTGGCCTCGCGAAGGTGGCGGTGAACATCCAAGCGTTGATGGTGCCGGAACAAGCCGGAGTGGCCCCGGTTCGTTTGGTGGTGAACAATCTTGACGTGGCTCGAAAAGTTTTGGCCGGCCTGGGCTTGAAATCTACCGAACAGGACGTGATTGCTGTGCGAGTTTCAGACAAACCTGGTGCCCTCGGCAAGCTCACTCGGAAACTTTCTGACCACAATGTGGATATCAAATACTGTTATGGGAGCATTTTGAAAGGATCGGGCGAAGCCATCATCGTGCTGGCCGTTTCGGATGTGGCCGCTGCCGCGAAAGTGGCGAAGTAGGCAGGCGAATGAGCCTGATCGCGTGCCGGGAGCTTCTATTATTGGATGAACGACCCCGTGACAAAAGCTGGGCATTGATCTCAAACTAATTTTTCGGCTTGGCGCTATTGTCCGGCATGTTCCCCAAATCGCCGAAAGGCCAAAGTCCAAACGCCTTCAAGAATTTATCTTGTTTCTTATCCACCAACATTCTAGCTGTCTTTTCAGAAGGCCAGGGCGACGCCAGGCGTTCAGGGCGCTCGGCAATCCAGTAGGCGGCCAGCGCCATCAAGGTTGCGTCTTTGCCGATATTTTCGGGCTTGACCTTGTCGAAAGTATCCGCAGCCGAGTGATGGGTGTAGCGATAGTCGGGTGAATCCTGGTCCATGCTGATTCCCGGAAGCCCGGCAAGCGTAAACGGTCCAGTGTCGGTCCCGAATTCCACATTGTCATTCACCTTCAAGTCCACAAAAGACTTCACCGATTCGGCAAATTTTTTTACCGCAGGAATCAAATCGTCCCGGCCGCCCAGGTCAAGGTTGGTCACTGGCCCTTGCCCGCTGTCGATGATGAGATCTCCCAGGTGGTTGGCGATTTCAGCCTGGTGAGTTTTGACGTAGGCGAAAGAACCGAGCAAGCCTTGTTCTTCACCCATGAAAAGCACGAAGCGAATCGTCCTGCGAGGTTTGTAGCCACTCGTAACGATGGCCTCGGCGGCGCCCAAAGTACACGTGGCTCCTACACCATTGTCCGTAGTTCCCTCGCCCAAATCCCAGGAATCGAGATGTCCGCCCACTACGACCACTTGTTCTGGATGCTCCGTGCCAGGAATGTCGCCGACCACGTTGGCCGAATCCACGGGTCCCGCGGTAACCGAATTTTGAACATCAATTCTAATCCGCACCGGCTTGCCATGGTCGAGGAAGCGCTCGAGCTGGTCCTGGTCCTCGGCGACCATGCTGACCACAGGAATTTCGTAGTAAACGTCAAAACCCAATACCCCAGTATGGGTCATCTGCATGCCTGCGGCTTTGGAGCCCCCCTGGCCGCCAATCACGGCAACCGCATGGGCTGCATAAGCTGCCTTGAGGAAAGGGCCGAACTTTGAAAATGTGTCTCCTGCATCCTTGGGCTTCTCGCCTTTGGTGACGATCTGCAGGATCTTGCCAGCCCACTTCGAGGAGTTATTCTTTTCCTCGTCTTCCAATTGATAGATGTTCACCGGCACAATTTCCGCTTCAACGCCCCCAGCCGGAGTTGACCCCACCCAGCCCATCGAGTCCACCATCAGCCGCCGGTGGATGGGGGAAAGGAGTTCCGCGCTGGCCGAGCCCCGCGTCCAACCGCGCGACATCTGCCATTTCTCGGTGTGAACGTTGCCCAACCCGATCGCTTTCATTTTCGCCACGCCCCACTCGATCGCCTGGGCGGCTTGCGGCGAGCCGGTTACGCGGCCACCGATGTTGTCGCTCAATTCTTCCAGGTAGTTGTCCACGTGCGAAGCCATCATGCCACGGCCCGCAATCGCCGTCAGGCCCGGAAGGCTTCCGTCCTCGGCAGGGGACGGTGGCTCCGGTGATGATGAATCCGATAGTGGAAGGCAATAATCAAGTGAAGGGAGCAACGCGAAAAGTGCAAGCACAAAGAGTCGGCGGATCATTCATTTTCCTTTTGGAGTTGGGGATTGTTTTTTATTTCTGCTTTTGATTTGCTGGGCTCAGTCCGGTCAGCGGCCAGGAGAAATCTTTGAACTCTCCCGTGTAATCAAAGCCGCCGGGAGGAATGGGCTGGACAGCGCCCGCGGGAATGCCCGCACCTCGAACTGCGGACAGAACTTCAGCTTCGTGCATCCTGGACCCGTCGTACTCCACCACCAAATCCTGGCCATCGAGAGAGAGACCACGAATGCCATAGTGCGTGGAAAGGTGGTTGAGTCTCCCGAGGTCTTCAGGAGTCAGGCCTCTGACCAAACGAAATCGTGTCTTTACGAAAGTCATGGGATCTAAGATTTCCCGAACCAGTGATTTTTGTCAATTGCGATTTCAGGATGAACAGCCGATGCCCAATCTCATCGGCAACTCTCTACAAGGAAAGTCTCCGCAGCCGCAACGCATTGCTGATCACGGAAACCGAACTAAAGGTCATGGCTGCGGCGGCGATCATCGGACTGAGCAGCAGCCCAACGAAGGGATAAAGGATGCCCGCTGCCAACGGAACGCCCAGCGAGTTATAAACAAACGCAAAAAAGAGGTTTTGCCTGATGTTTTTCATCGTGCCGCGGCTTAACAGCCGGGCGCGGGCGATCCCGCGCAGGTCCCCCTTCACCAAGGTGACGCTGGCGCTTTGCATGGCCACATCCGTTCCTGTACCCATCGCAATGCCCACGTTGGCCAGAGCCAATGCGGGAGCGTCGTTAACGCCGTCGCCCGCCATGGCCACAACATGCCCTTCCGCCTGGAGTTTCTTCACCATCTCGCCCTTGGCCGTCGGCAGAACTTCAGCATGGACCTCATCGATTCCAAGTTGGCGGGCCACCGCTTCTGCCGTCGTTCGGCTGTCTCCAGTAAGCATGACAATGCGGATTCCTGCGGTGTGCAGCGTCCCAATGGCCTCGGCAGTCGAAGCCTTTATGGGATCGGCTACACCCAGCACTCCGGCGGGACGGCCGTCAATCGCTACGAGCATCGCAGTCTGGCCCTCGCGCCTCAGGCTTTCCGCGCGGTCAAGCAATGGCGCCAGATCGATCTTGAGGTACTCAAAGATTTTCTGGTTGCCCACCGCGACGCTGCGGCTATCCACAGTCCCTGTAACACCCTTGCCTGAAATCGCCTGAAAATCCTGCGCCTCGGAAAGTTTGATACCTTTTTCTTGTGCGCTGGAGACAACGGAGGCCGCCAAGGGGTGTTCGCTTCCACGCTCGAGGCTGGCTGCAAGCTGAATCAAATCGGACTCGGTGAATCCCGGCACTGCAAGAACAGTGATGAGGCGCGGCTTGCCTTCGGTGAGTGTTCCCGTCTTATCGACGACGAGCGTATCGACTTTTTCGAGAACCTCGAGAGCCTCCGCGTTCTTGATCAATACGCCCACCGTCGCCCCGTGCCCCATGCCCACCATGATGGACATCGGTGTAGCCAGACCCAACGCGCAAGGACACGCAATGATGAGTACCGCGACCGCGTTGATCAGGGCATACGCCAGTCTTGGTTGGGGGCCGAACAGCCCCCACACAATGAACGTCATAATGGCGATGAGCACTACCGCGGGGACGAAGTAGGAAGCAACAACGTCCGCCAGACGCTGAATGGGCGCGCGGGTGCGTTGTGCCTCGCTTACCTGGCGGACGATCTGGGCGAGCAGTGTTTCGCTGCCCACTCGATCGGCACGAAACACAAAACCGGCCCTCTTGCCGTTTATGGTTCCGCCCGTCACACGGTCTCCGCGCTTCTTCTGCATGGGGACCGGCTCACCGGTCATCATGGACTCATCGACAGAGCTGGCGCCCTCAATTACCACGCCGTCCACGGGCACCTTTTCGCCCGGGCGGACACGGACCAAATCCCCTGGCTTCACGCGACCCAGCGGTACATCCTCTTCCGTGCCGTCATTCCTCAGGATACGAGCTGTTCTGGGTGTGAGGCCAAGCAGGGCACGGATGGCGCTGCTGGTTTGGCTGCGTGCCCGCAACTCCAACACTTGTCCTAGGAGGACCAGCGTGGTAATCGTCGCGGCAGCCTCGAAATACACCTCCACTTGGCCATTGGGACCGCGGAAGGAATTAGGGAAAATGCCAGGGACGAGTGTCGCTATCAAGCTGTAGAGATAGGCCGTCCCCGTGCCGGTCGCAATCAAGGTAAACATGTTCAGGCTACGGTTGACGATAGACGCCCAACCGCGCTCGAAAAACGGTTTGCCTCCCCAGAGCACAGCAGGGGTCGCAAGCGCCAACTGAATGAAGGCTATGATTCGCGAAGAGAGCGTCTGTTGAACTGGATGGCTGGGAATCAAGCTGGACATCCCAAGAAAAAGCACGGGCACCGTGAAGACAACACATACCCAAAACCGCTTGGTCATCAGCGCCAACTCAGGGTTTGACTCTTCCACAGTTGTGACGGTTTGGGCTTCTAGAGCCATTCCACAGATGGGGCAGGACCCGGGCTCGTCCCGAACGACTTCCGGATGCATGGGGCAGACGTATTTCGTTTTCTCCACGGCACCCAATCCCGCCGCGGGTTCGAGAGCCATACCACACTTAGGACAGGAGCCGGGAGTAGGCTGGTGGACTTCCGGGTCCATGGGGCAGGTGTACCCTTGTGGGCTCGATTCGGATCGTTTGGGCGAGGCAGGGAGCTGAGTTGGGACAGGCTTGGGGCTACCGATCGTTATCCCCACCATTTGCGTAGCCCCGCGGGCATGCCTCGCCATAACAGGCGCAGGCTGGCTAAGGTATTTCTGGGGATCGACGCGAAATTTCTCCAGGCAGCGAGGATTGCAGAAGTAGTATTTTTGGCCCTCGTACTCATACGAGCCCGCGGCGCGGGCCGGGTCCACATCCATCCCGCAAACAGGATCTTTCACTTTGGGGTTGACCTGTCCTTCCTCCATAATAGTTTTGATGAGTCCCGAGCCTAAATCGATGCAGGAGCATACGTCACCAGGCATTTCTCGGCAAGTTTTAGTGTAATCTTTGCCGACTTCGAGAGGCTGTCACCCCGAAATTCTTTGGCGCGTTAAAATCCAAACAATTCATCTCTCTGTGTTAGAATCCCTCTAGACTTTAACTTATTTGGTGAGGCAAAAATGACCAACAAGAAAACCGACGCAGGTTCCGGCAGCCAGGACGACAAGATGACCCCGGTGGTGGCGGCCACGCTGGCTGGTGTGATCTACCAATCCCGATTGCTGAATCGCCAGGCAAAACTCAACATTCCCGACCATGAAGTAATCACGGACGTTGTAAACACTTGGTATGTGGTGATGGACGCCCTAAGAAAGGGTAGGAAGTAGTGCAAGCCGGTGACACCCGGGCAGGGAAGTCCGGCGCGTGGCATTTGAAGCCCATGTACTCTCCATTCTCAAATTCACGACCTTGTCACCTTTTGTCGTTTAGTTCGAATGTGTGGATGGGCTTGCGAGGTTTTCGACAAAACTTACCATCAGAGGGTCGTCCCAATCCTTCGCGCCGATGATTTTTTCGGCCACCCTTCCGTCGCGATCCAGAATGTAAGTTTCAGGAAACATTCTCGTCCCAAACCTGGAGGACACTGTCTGGTCAGGATCGCGCGCGATCGGAAACGTCAGGCGATGCTCGCTGACGAATTTCTTGAGAGCTTCGGGATCCTGGTCAACGCTCACGCCAATGACCTCAACTCCAAGTTTGCGCATTTTAGTTGAAAACGCTTCCAGGCTTGGGGCCTCTTCAATACAAGGTGGGCACCAAGTGGCCCAGAAATTCACCAGCACAACATGGCCGCGATGTTCGCGAAGATGGAGGGGGGAAAGATTGCTGGACCCGGTGTCTAATGCGGGGAGTGTGAAGTCGGGCGAGTAACCTCCAATTTCAGCGACGTTAGGCAAGCGCTGCCAAAGCGAAAAGAAAAGTATAGCCCCCACTACGGCTACCACCGCCCCGATTTTTATCCCCTCCGTTTTGCTCATATCTTCTCAGTCTATTATAATAGGGGTTTGCACAGCGCATCGGATTTTCGCTCGAGACCGGCAGTCGAGCGCCGGCATCCGGGCGGGCCTCTGGGCGGGGAGTTCGTCCTGACATTCGGTTACTAAATGGCGGGAGAATTAGCGGAGCGAGTATCGGCGATCATCCCGGCCCGCAACGAGGAAGCCAACATTGAGCGCGCTGTGCGGTCCGTGGCAGCCCAAGAGGGAGTTCGGGAAATCATTGCCGTGGACGATCAATCGAGCGACCGCACGGGCATAATTCTCGAAGGACTGGCGCCTGAGATTCCCCAACTTCGCCGGATCCGGATTGAGTCTTTGCCAGAGGGTTGGATGGGGAAGGCGAACGCGCTTGCCACTGGCGCCCGCAATGCTTTGGGTGAGTGGCTGCTTTTTACAGACGCAGATACGGAACATCGGCCGGGGAGCTTGGTTGCGCTCTTAACACGCGCGGAAAGTAACAAGATTGATCTGCTCTCCCTCTCGCCGGGTCAGCGCGTCCCAACGTGGTGGGAGAAAGCGGTAATCCCGCTCGTGTACGTGGGCCTGGCCAGGGAGTTCCAGTTTGAGGAGGTATCTGACCCGAACTCCGCTGTGGCGGCAGCGAACGGGCAGTATATCCTGATCCGTCGCACGGCCTATGATCGGATTGGTGGTCACGAAAGCGTGCGGGCGGAAGTTCTTGATGATGTCGCATTGGCTCGAAACGTAAAGGCGTCAGGTGGGCGAATCCTGTTCTTGCCCGGCGCCGAGTGGGCTGAGACCCGCATGTACGGCACCTTCCGCGCGATGTGGGAGGGATGGACGAAGAACTTATACACGCTCTTTGGCGGAACGATGAAGAACACAATGCGTGTCATTTTGAAGGCGATGGTGCTTGATTGGCTCCCTGGAGTGACGCTACCGATTTTTGTTTTCTTCCTGGGTTTGGCGGTATTGAAGCGGGAAATTCCGGCGAGCCTTCTCTCCGCCGTTGCGATATGTCTGTTGCTGGTCTCATACGAACAGACGAAATATCGCCAGGCCGTTCGCGGGTTGGGATTCAGCTCCGGAGTGGCGAAATACGTATACCTCGGCGCGCCGCTGTTCAGTCTACTTTTGCTGAATTCGGCGCGCGCGCACTACCAGGGCCGGGTGCGATGGAAAGGGCGGGATTATCCGACCCGTCGTCCAAAGAAGGGGGACGAATGATTTTTGTGACGCGCCGGGCGGAATTTTCCGCCTCGCACTATTATCACAACCCGAATTTAAGTCCGGAAGAGAATCAACGGATTTTCGGCAAGACGAATAATCCCCACGGGCACGGGCATAATTACACGCTCGACGTCACCGTGGGGGGCGAAGTGGATGGGACAACAGGGATGGTGATGGACCTCAAGGATCTGAAAAAGCTGCTCGAGTCGGAAGTGCTGCAATTGATGGATCACCGCTTTCTTAATAAGGAAGTGCCGGTATTCGCTTCCACCATCCCGACCACGGAAAACATCGCCATTGAAATTTGGAAACTCCTGGCCCCGAAACTTGCGCACGGCAAGCTGCATCGAATTAGACTGTACGAAACGCCGGACCTCTTTGTGGATTACTTTGGAGAATAATGGTCTACCTGACCCGCCGCTATCGATTCTCTGCGTCGCACCGGTTGCACAATGATGCGCTGACCGCGGAAGAGAACTCGCGCCTCTACGGCAAGTGCGACAACGCCTTTGGACACGGGCACAACTACATGCTGGAAGTCACCGTGGCCGGGCCCGTGGACCCCGCCACCGGCATGGTCCTGGACCTCGGTATCATGGACGGCGCCGTCCAACGCGAGGTGATCGATCGATTTGACCTTACCAATTTAAACGTGGACAGCGAGCTCTTTCGCAAGCTGGTTCCGACCACCGAAAATGTTTGTATCGAGATCTTCAACTTGTTGAAGAGTGAACTCAGCGGAGGAACTGGCCGGCCCGGCGCACGGCTGGACCGCATTCGTTTGGAAGAAACCAACTCCAACGCATTCGAGTATTTTGGCGAGGGGCAGCAAGCCGAAGCAAGCGGGAGGGTGAGATGAGCGAAGCAAAGACAGAAGCCTTGGTTACGCCGCCGGAGTATGAGGGAGGTGCTGGGGGAGACCCAATTGAAGCCGCCATGCGGACCGTCCTCCACGAGTTGGATGAGCATTCGGAGCGCGAGGGATTGCTAAAAACGCCTGAGCGAGTAGCGAAGTCGCTCCGCTTCCTGACCCGCGGATATCATCAAAACATCGACAAGCTCTTGAACGGGGCGCTGTTCAGCGTGGCCTACGACGAAATGGTGATCGTGAAGGATATTGAAGTGTTCAGTCTTTGCGAGCACCACATGCTGCCGTTTTTTGGCCGCTGCCACGTGGCTTATGTGCCCACAGACCGGATCATCGGGCTTAGCAAAATTCCCCGCCTTGTGGACGCCTTTGCGCGCCGCCTGCAAGTCCAGGAGCGGCTTACCACCCAGATTGCCGAGACCATCATGGAAAAAATCAAGCCGCAGGGCGTGGGCGTGGTCATTGAAGCCCGTCACCTGTGCATGATTATGCGCGGCGTAGAAAAGCAGAACTCGGTGGCGGTTACGTCGGCCATGCTGGGCGTATTTCGCGATTGCGATCAAACGCGCGCTGAATTCTTGCGCCTGGTCCGCGCCAGCAATCCAAGCTGATTCCTCCATGCCAACACTCCACGACAAAGTGGTTGTTGTCACCGGCGGCAGCCGCGGAATCGGGCTGGCTATTGCACGCGCCTGCGCAAGCGAGGGGGCGCGTGTCGCGCTGCTGGGGCGGCATGGCGACGTGCTTAGGAAAGCGGCGCGCCAGGTTTCAGGCTCGATGGCTATCGTCGCCGACGTGACCCAACCCAAGCAGGTAACCCGCGCGTTCCGCCAGGTGCGCGAGCGATTCGGCCGCCTGGACATCCTGGTGAACAACGCCGGGGTCTTCACCTACAAGCCCTTTGCGAAAACCACGCTCGCGGATTGGCGGCGGAACCTGGAGACGAATCTCACTGCACTCTTTCTGGTTACGCGCGCCGCGCTGCCCTTGCTCGCTCACAGCCGCAGCCCTCACCTGGTTAACATACTCTCGATTTCGAGCCGAAGCGCTTTTCCCAACTGTTCCGCCTACACCGCGTCAAAATTCGGAGCTTTGGGGCTCACTCGTGTCCTGGCCCAGGAACTCCGCGAGCGGGGCATTCGCGTCACCGCCATTCTCCCGGGCGCCACCAACACCCGCCTGATTGACGAATTTGATTTCCCTGTTCATCGCGACCAAATTGTCCAGCCGGAGGATGTGGCTGCGGCGGTCCTCGCTGCCTTGGTTGCTCCCTCACGCACCACCGCTGAAGAAATCGTGCTCACTCCCTCCAAGGGCAGTCTCTGAGCGACTGAAGTCGGGGAAAAACGGATTTTGAGGGTAACCGTTGGACTTCTGAGACAGGGACAACGGCGAACCGAGGCGGCGTCCTAATCACCGTAAGGGCATTCGAAGAACAAGAGTGGATGAAAATCTAAACGATGAAAAGAATCGGCCGTGAGGGCTAGGCTTGCGTTGGCCGTACATTGATGGCCCGTGGACCTTTTTCCCCTCGTTCCATTTCGAACTCGACGTTCTCGCCTTCTTTGAGCCCGTCAAAATTCAGGTTCTGCAATCCACTGCGGTGGAAGAAAACCTCTTGGCCTTCCGTGGATTTGATGAACCCGAATCCGCGATCACGAATAACTCTCTTGATAGTTCCCTGCATCGCTCCCCCGATTAACCCGGATTTATGCGCCTTCAAGGCGGATTGGTCATCAACCTTAAGCTGTTGTTGAACAAACCCTTTTTACGCTGGTTGAACTGTACCAGCACATTACTGAAATGTCAAAGGCAAGAAAAAAATGTGAGGCTTGAGAGGGAAGTCGATGCGCGATAGTCCACGGGCAAAAGGAATAACAACACTTCCCCTCGCATCATTCACGGTCCGGCGGGGTTGTTGAACGATTGCTGAGCTTCCTGGAGGTTTTCAAAGATTTCAAAGACGGTGCTCAGGCGGGTAATCTGCAGGAGCCCGCGCACGCGATGGGTGAGGTGAATCAATTTGACATCGCCCCCGTGCTTGCGCGCCGAGGTATAGAGCGTGACCAGGGTGGCGAGGCCGGCGCTGTCGATGTAGGAGACTTCCCCAAGGTCTACGATGATCCTCGCGTGCCCTGCCTCGAGTAGTGCCCGAGTCTTTTCGCGGAGAATCCCTGTTTCTTCTCCCAGGGTAATCTGTCCGCGGATGTCAAGCAGGGTAAGGCCGTCCACCATTTTGTCGACGATATAAATCGCCACTCTCTTCCCCCTGATGCGAACTCTTTGCCTGATGATGATGCGGTGGCGCGATGCCGCCGGTTACTGCCAACGCTCACGGCATCCTATCACAAGATGGAGTAAGCTGGCACATTTCCTTGGGGCGGCCGGGGTGCTAACTTCTTTCCAGCAGTATTAAGTTTAGTGTTGCTCGGTCGGGCTCGCGATTTTCTGCTTTTGATCGCGCAGCACGGCTTTTCGGCTCAGCCTAATTTTATTGCCCTCAATCGAGATGACTTTGACCAGGAGCTGGTCGCCTTCTTTCAGTTCGTCGCGAATGTCGCGGATGCGATTCTCCGCCACCTCGCTGATGTGGAGGAGGCCGTCGGTGCCGGGGAAAATCTCAACGAAGGCGCCAAAGTCCGCCAGGCGAACCACTTTGCCCAGGTATGTCTTGCCGATTTCGGCTTCGGCCATCAGGTCCTTGATCATCTTAATGGCCTTGGCCGCCGCGGCTTCGTCAACCGCCGCGACTTTAACGCTGCCGTCGTCCTCCACGTCAATCTTGGCGCCCGTCTGTTCCACAATGCCGCGGATGACTTTTCCTCCCGGCCCGATGAGCTCGCCGATCTTGGCGCGATTGATTTTGAGTGTGGTGATGTGGGGCGCGTAGGCGGATATTTTCTCGCGAGCGGCCGGCATGGATTCGAGCATTTTGCCCAGCACGTGCAGACGCCCCGCTTTGGCCTGCTCCAACGCTTCCGCCATAATCTGAGGTGTAATGCCAGTGATCTTGATGTCCATTTGCAGGGCGGTGATCCCGTCCTTGGTGCCCGCGACTTTGAAATCCATGTCGCCATAGTGGTCTTCGGCGCCCGCGATATCCGTGAGGATGGCGTAATGCTCTCCCTCCTTCACCAGGCCCATGGCAATGCCTGCCACCGGAGCCCGGAGGGGCACGCCCGCATCCATCAGCGCGAGGCATCCGCCGCACACGGTCGCCATTGAGGATGACCCGTTCGATTCCAGAATGTCGGAGACCACGCGGATGGTATACGGGAACGCCGTTTCTTCGGGGATGATGGAGAGCAACGCGCGCTCGGCGAGTGCCCCGTGGCCAATCTCGCGCCGCCCCGGACCGCGCACTGGTTTCACTTCGCCCACACTGAAGGGCGGGAAATTGTAGTGGAGCATGAAGCGCTTAAAGCTCTCGCCTTCCAGCACATCCAGGCGTTGCTGGTCAACGCCGGTGCCCAGCGTGGCGGTGACCAGCGCCTGAGTCTCACCGCGCGTGAAGAGAGCCGAACCGTGAGTGCGGGGCAGCAAGCCCACTTCGCACGTTATCTCCCTCACCTGGTCAAAGGCCCGATTGTCCTGGCGCCGGCGTTTCTGGAGGACGTCCTCGCGAAACAGTTTTTCCTCTACCGCGGAAAAGTAATGGCCCACCAGGCGGCGCTTTTCTTCGTCGTCTTCCGGATAGCCGTCAATCAGCGCGGTTCGGATCTCCACAATCTTGCGCTGGCTTTCCATCTTGTTGCGCTTGGAGGTATCCATGGCCTCGTGGAGCGTGGCGCTGATTTTTTGTTCCACCTCGAGGTAGAGCGCTTCGTCACGGGCGGGCGCGGTGACTGCCCATTTCTGGATACCGAGCTTCGCGAACAGCTCCTTTTCAATGGCCACAATTTTCTTGATTTCGGCGTGAGCGTATTGAATGGCATCGCTCACCGTGGATTCGGAAACTTCACGCGCCGCCGCTTCCACCATCACGATGGCGTCATCGCTGCCCGCCACCACCAGGTTTAACAGGCTGGTCTTCATCTCCGCATAAGTCGGATTCGTCACCAGGCGGCCGTCGATCAGGCCCACGCGGACTGCGGCGACCGGATGCATGAAGGGGATTTCCGAAAGGTAGAGCGCCGCCGCTCCGGCCACCAGGCCGATGATGTCCGGATTGTTGTCAGAGTCGGCGGAAAGCACCATGGCCAGAACCTGCGTCTCGTCATTGAACCCGTCGGCGAACAGCGGCCGGGTGGGGCGGTCGATCAGGCGGCTGGTGAGGATTTCCTTTTCCGTGGGACGCCCTTCGCGCTTGAAAAAGCCGCCGGGGATTTTGCCCGCGGCGTAGTTATATTCCCGATAATCCACCGTCAAAGGGAAGAAGTCGATTCCCGGGCGAGGGTCGGTGGTGCAGGCCGTGGCCAAAACCACTGTGTCTCCGTAGCGAACGTAAGCCGAGCCCGTGGCCTGCTTGGCCACCTTGCCCACCTCAATCGTCAGAGTGCTTGCACCCAAAGAGATACTTACCTGTTGCATTTTATTCCTCCATAGAATTAGTCGCCCGTCCGAGAGCCCTGTCGTTGCGCCATCACGCGCTGCCGGAACTCCATTCGGTTGAGGGGCCGGGCCTGATGGCCGGCCAAAATTTTGATCATATTTGAATCAGCGGGTTGCGAGTCGGGGCACGAAGGGGAGGGCCGCCCAGGCCCAGCCCATGCGGAACGCAGCCTGGGGGCAAAAAAAAGACCCCACCGGAGAACCGGGAGGGTCCTTACGACTACCTCGGCTGTCAATTCTCAGATTCCCGAACCGTCGGTTCACAACCGGACTACTTGCGGATTCCCAGCTTGTCGATCACCTGTTGATAGCGGTCAGAATCCTGTCGTTTCAAATACTCCAGCAAGCGTCGTCGCCGGCCGACCATCATCAATAGTCCGCGCCGGGACGCATGATCCTTCCGGTTTACGCGGAAATGATCATTCAAGTACGTAATGCGCTCGCTCAAGAGGGCAATTTGCACTTCGGGTGAGCCCGTATCTTTCTCATTGATCTTATAGCGCCCAATCAAAGTCGACTTGGATTCCCGTGTCAGCGGCATCCAGCAAGTTCCTCGTTTCTCTCAAGTTTTCCCATTTGTTTCGCTAAAAAGGTTACCACGAAAATCTGAGTTATGCAAAAGATTAATCGGGGGGTGCATTTTGCTCTCTGCCGATGATTCAGACGCCACTCTGCCCGCCGCCCAAAATGTGTTACGATGCAATTGTTTTGGTCCGGCATTCCCCTTAACGGAGAGAGTTGGTTGGCACAAAGATATACGCGCAAATACCCCCGCATACCGGCGGACTTTACCGTTCAAATCCTGCTGAATAATCAAACGTACCGCGAGCGCGCCTCAGCGATGGGTGGCGGTGGCCTGTTCCTTAGCGTGCAGGAGCTTCCCATGCCGACCCTGGGCACGGAGCTGACGATCCAGTTTCGCCCGGCCAAGCACCTCCCTATTATCAAGGTCAAGGTGAAGGTCTGTTATGCCGTCGAGGGGGAGGGCATTGCGGTGGAGTTCCTTGAAATCGATCCGGAGCATCGCCGCCTCTTGCTTCAGTTCATCCACAATAAGATGGGCAACCGGCGGAAACATCCGCGCGCTCACTTGGCCACACAAATCGAGTGCGAGGAATCCATGTCGCTGGCCTTTGCCAGGGACATCAGTGTGGGCGGAATGTTTATCGAGACGAGCGACCCTATGCCCGTCGGGTCGCGTCTCACCCTGCGCTTCAACCTGGAAGAGAATGAGCCCATCGTGGAGGTAACCGCAGAAGTCACCTACCCGGTTGGCCGGATGGGAGTGGGAGTGCAGTTCCTTGAAGTCAAGCCGGAAGATTTGCAGCGCATTGACCATTATGTGGCTAAGACCCAAGCGATGGCCAAGGCGTCCCCTTCCGCCGAGACAGAAACTGAAGAATAACCTCTCCTCCTTTTAGGGAATTCCGCCAGCAACGAATTCCGATCTGAGGAAGCGGACTGGCACTGATAAATGTCCAAACTGGAATTGTGATGTTCGAACATTATCCGCAAAGGTATTTCGCGCTCCACCCTCGCCAAGAGCCATCTCTAAGAGTCGCTTTTAGCCCCATCGCATTTCTTATCATGTCCCAACCGCAACGCCAAGAAGGCCGCCGTCGATTAAGCTGCTTGTTTTGTGTTTGTTATACCAATCGTGGGATCTTGAATTCACCCCAACAGGGGGGATGACCCGCAAAGCAGAGATTGGCGCTCGGGCCTGCCGGATTGACACAATTTGTCATGGCCGCCCGACAAAAATAGGCACTCACAATCCTTACTGGATAGCAAACACGGAATAGCACCAA
>JBGPCF010000117.1:0-21594 GCA_041481635.1 Terriglobia bacterium
ACTCCCACCCTTGCCAACTCCCTCTTGCTCATCTCGGTTCTCCCCAATCAAACCTCCCCTCGGAGGTCCCATTAGGGGACATTTCTATCGAGCACAAAAGGGGACATTATCATCGAGGCACAACAGAAATGTCGCCCAGAAATGTCGCCCAAGACGTGTCCCGCTCCTGAAATTTCCAGTCTTAGGAGCACGCGGCCAGTCCTCTAAGGGCCGGAAGCAGGACCTCCAGAGGTAGGAGTACAAAAAATGCACTTGACTTCCCAAGACCGGGTAGGTAAGAATCCATGCATATCTACAGGTGGTGTGTTCTCATATTCTCACACGGAAACGGGGGTGTTTGAAAGTTGGCTGAAGTACGACTTCAGGAAGGCGAATCTCTCGAAAATGCATTGCGTCGATTCAAGCGCAAGGTTCAGCAGGAGGACATCATTAAGGAAGTCAAACGACACTCCTTTTATTTGAAACCGGGCGAAAAACGGCGTGTGAAAGCTGCTTTGGCAAGGAAGCGCAACCGGAAGAAAGCCAGGCACGAACCGGAGTAACTTCTAACCATTATAGTGAGGGAGGACGGGCGGAACCTCGGCCGTCCTCTTATCACGCTGGATCCAATTCAGGAGCGGACCAGTTCGACCAGGGGGGGCCGGCCATGGACTACCAGGACAGGACGCTCAAGTGCGTCGACTGCGGTGCAGATTTTGTTTTTACCGCCGGTGAGCAACTCTTTTACGCTGACAAGGGTTTCAAAAATGAGCCCAAGCGGTGTAAGAACTGCAAATCCAAACGCAATCAGTCGACCAGTGGGCAGGGTTCCCAGCGCGTGGAGACCACCACCGTGTGCTCCCAGTGTGGCAAGGAAACCACCGTGCCCTTCGCACCGACTCAGGGCAGGCCGGTATTCTGCCGCGAGTGCTTCCAGCAACGGCGGGCCACCGGCGCACCGGCTTGATTTCCTGTGTTTCTCATCCCATCCCTCGGCACTGCCGCGGCGAGGAACTTTCACTCCTCCACGACAACCGCCCCTTACCCTCTGAGCTTTTTGTTTATTCGCAAGTAGCCCTTCCCTAATCAACGCGCTGGCCGGAGAAGGCCCCTGTGGAATACAATCATAACTCGACCATGTCCACCTTTCACCTTCTCAGTTTTGGCTGCCGGGCCAGCCAGGCGGATGGCGCGGCTCTTAAGAAGCAGTTGCTCCAAGCGGGCTTGCGCGAGGTTCCGAGTGCGGAGCAGAGTGCCGTGGCGGTCCTGAACACCTGCACCGTGACCGCCAATGCGGACGCGGAAGTTCGCCAGATCATCCGCCGCATCCACCGGGCGAACCCCCAGTGCAAAATCTTGGTGACCGGTTGTTACGCTCAGAGGGCGCCGGATGAGATCGCGGGGCTCGTGGGCGTGAGTTGGGTGGTCGGGAATTCCCACAAGCACACCGTGGCAGAAATCCTGGCATCAACCCTGGGCCTGGAACCTGTAGGGGACGCAAACTTTGCAGGAGAGCCCTCCGACACTTCTCCAAAGCCGGCCGAAGTCCCAGCCCTGGTCCAGATTGGTGAAACAAATGCCCACTCTGAATCTTCGGAGGAACCGAGAGCTCTGTCAGTGCCTCCTTCGGCCCGAGAGACTATGGTGAAGGTGGGCGTGATTTCAGACGAATTCCATTTCGCGCCCGTCTTTCCGGACGACCGCACTCGCCCCACACTCAAGGTGCAGGATGGGTGCGACGCGCGCTGTTCATTCTGCATTATTCCCAGCGTTCGCGGCGCCAGCCGGAGTCTCTCGCCGGATTCGGTCATCGAACAGATTCGCGAGCTGGAATCGGCGGGCTACAAGGAAATCGTGCTTTCGGGAATCAACCTGGGGAGCTACGGGCGAGATCTTGGCCGGCGCATCAATTTTCTGGGCTTGCTGGAACGCATTCTTCGGGAAACTTCCATCGCCCGCCTCCGAATCAGCTCGATCGAACCGATGGACGTTGGTCCGGAGCTCATTGGCCTGGTGGCTGGCGATCTCCGCATGGCGCAACATTTTCACATCCCATTGCAAAGCGGCTGCGACAAAGTTCTCCGTCAGATGAATCGCCGCTATTGGGCCCGCCAATACGCGGAACGCATTCACACCATCCGCGAGCGCATTCCGAACTGCGGCATGGGCGCGGACGTCATGGTGGGATTTCCCGGCGAGACCGATGAGGACCACTCCACAAGCGTTCGTTTTCTCGAATCCCTTCCTCTAACATACGTCCATGTCTTCCCTTATTCCTCGCGCCCGTCCACGCCTGCGGCCTCCAAGCCTGGCCAAGTGAACGGCCGCGTGTCTCATGAACGAGGCCGGGCGATCCGCGAACTCATCGCGGCGAAGCACCGCCAATTCCTTGCCGCCCAGGTCGGCCAGACCCTTTCCGTTCTCACGCTGGACGAAGCAGAGGAAGGTGCGCCAGTGGCGCTCACCAGCAATTACCTCAAGATGACACTTCCCGGATTGAGCGTCGCTCCAAACACCTTGTTAGACGTGCAGGTTGGGCGCACCGACGGCAATCTTCTTTACGGCTATCCCACAGTGAAAGCGCCTTCATGGTCCGTTACGTCTCGCGGTGAGCAAACTCAAGCCAAGATTTCTCCGTCTGCGTGCATATCATGAAGTGAAGCCGCCTTTTTTGAACTCTGGACAGGCCAAGGAGATTCATTCAAAATAAATAGGCGGGCGCGAGATGGCTTGATACGTGCCTAGTCCAGGGCGCGCCCCGATTCGAGGCAAATTACCGTGAGCACGATTGGAACTCCAGCACGTGAATCGATTCCGGTGACTGACTATGTCAAGGGTACGTTCGTACCCGTATCGCACCTCGCGAACGGATGGGAACTGCATTCCGCTGTCGTCCTCACTCCTGCCGAAGAACGCACCATTGTGCGAGAGCCCGCTCAAGCGATTCCGGTCTCCATCGTCGAGCGCCTGGGCAAGGTTCGCGTTCTGGCCGTTCCCTTCGTCGGCTGCATCGAGACTGGAGACGTCATCTGCTTTGCGAAACCCAAGGGCGAAACCCACTCCGCTGTTTGGGTGGTGTCGGACGAACGAATCGATTTGATTCTTCCCTGCCGCGAGCTTGATCCTCACGATACGGGATTTGAATTCCTGGCCAGTATTGCGGAACTCCACCGCGTTCGACTGACGAACTCGGAGTTCGAGCGATTTACCCAGCTCCTTGAAGCTGAAATGCGCGATGGCGTATTGGGCGAGATTGACGAGGAGGCGTCCGCCGCCAAGCGCCAAATGGCAGGCTCGCGCTTTCGGCGCCGAATCACTCACGAGCAATTTGAACACTATCGCGACGTCGCTTTTACCAGCACGCTTGCGGAATACATGCACGGGCTGTGGCACGACGTGCAAGTCCGCATCGGCCCCGAGCACCTCCCGGTCCCTCAACTGCGCCGCCGCATGGTCTTGATGGCTGAAATGTTTCCGCCCAACGAGGGCTACCAGGTTTTTTCGGAAGAGCTGAAAAAAGAAGAATAACAGCCTTTGGTCGTCCAACCCGCCTCATGATTTAGCACGACAGCATTGGGATTAAGAAACGGCACCGCCGAGTCCCTTTTACCCACGTTTACTGCGGCGCACGCAAGAAGAGGCTCAGCAAAAGTCCCAACACTGACGCCGCAGGCTGGCCCTGCCCTTTGGACTGGTAAAGGCGGTAGACCGATTCCAAAAACATGTAAACCGGGCAAATATAAAAGAAGACCGTCCCCCCGAGAATAAACATCGCCCACCCTTGTAAGACTGCCCCCGCCAAAAGGAATCCGGCCGTGACCGCTGTCCATTGGGCGGCGGGAAACTGATACTTGGCTTGCAGCCGGAACTGCTCATCGCGAGGATAAGTCGACCAGATCATGGCCAGGATGTGCACCTTGTCGCGGCGCCGCGTGAAATCTTCCACCACCATTTGTCGCTCGGGCGTTCGCGGGCGGGTGTATTCACGAAGTTTTTGATTAGGCTCCGGGTCGATCTGGCCAAACTCATAAATCCACCGCCGCACCAGTCCTTTTCCTTCCTCATGCCAGTGAAGCGGCTTGTACACCGTGCCTTCAAATCGAATCGGAGTGGGTCCCATCAGAAGGTCGTCAAAAAACACGGAGCGAATGGTCAGGTTGCCGGTCCCCGGGCGACGGATGGCCTCGTCTTCCTCGTGCGAGAATTTTAGCCCGACTTTTTTCTTCGCGCGCTGATCCGGCCGCGCAACCGCCTCCCAGAGAAGATAGGGCAGCGACAAAATCACGGTCCCGTGCGGTTGCCCGGAAAAAACTATCCAAAGAATTCTGATCATGGAATCGAAGATGATGTACTCGATCACCCACTCGGCCCTGACGGGAGGGGCCTGGCCATAAATTTGGATCAAGGTCAAAAAAATAAAGAAATTAGTCACTGTAGACGCCGCGGAGATCACGGTCATGCTCAGGCCCGTCTCTGCCTCCCATTTACGCTGCAAGGGGTCGGGCGCCATGCCCGCCAGAAAAAAGAATCGGGCAATGCGCCTGCGCAGCGCCTGTCGGTGGGCTTCTTCCAAATGCGCGTCCGCGGCGTGGGCCTGGGTCACCGGGTTGTATTGGATCGTGTGTCGGACAGCCTGGCTCCTGTCCCACGTCTTCAGACCATAACGGATGACGTACCCCTCCTCCACGGTCCCCTGCGCCGTTATGATTTCGTACAGGACGTCAAAGATCTGTACTGCCGTTCCGGGATGCATGGCATGGGTCAAATCACCCGGCCGGCGCGCAATCCAATGGTCTTTTTCAAACGCGGAATCTATCCACACTTCCACAGGCTCGCCGGGCCCGGCATTTCGCAAACGGTCTGGTGCAAGTTTGAACGACGACACGAGCGTCTCACTCTTTTTCCGTCAGCAGTTTGAATACTCCAAGCCGTCTTAGCGGTTTTAATTGAAGCTAATGTAATACAGCCTCGAACGAAAACTCAACCCTCAGGGAAGAAAAGAAGTGGCTCGGACATTTCGGCACTTTGCAGGTCCAGGAGGGGCATTAAACTTTGGGGGATGAACCCTTGCATTCCAACGCGCTCCCGTCTATCCTTCCCGCCGAACGAGTTTTAAATCCAAGCTGCATACACTGGAGTTCCGATGGCCACCGCCTTGCCTGATTACGTAAAAGCCTCCGTTCCCAACCCGATGGCGAAACGAGCCCCTTGGTACAAGAACACCTTCCCGTCTTACGCGGGCATCTTTCTGTGGGTCGCCTATTACCTGGGACTCGCGGCGCCGACCATAAGCCAGGCGAGTCTCACGGTGTGCATGGCCGGATTGGTGGTGGCGGGGCTACTTTGTTTTGGCCTCTATTACTACGCCCCGGGAATGCTGGGTATGCAGACGGGACGAACTCTTTACATCGTTGGGACGTCGACCTTCGGCACTACCGGCGGCTACCTGATGCCCGGATTGCTGATGGGCTTGCTACAAATCGGCTGGTTCGCTGTGGCCACCTACTTTGCCACCGACTACATCATGAAAGGGCTGGGACAAAACTCCCACACTCTGTTTGTCATTATCGCGTTGGTGTGGGCGTATGGCTTGGCGGCCGTGGCACTGAAGGGTATCGCCTACGTCGCTAAAGCTGCACAATTCCTCAACTGGGTGCCGCTGATCATGATCGTCATCGTGTTTTGGGCCAACAAAGGCGGAATTGCAAGTTACACTCCACCGCAGAGCGATCCGTTAAACGGATTCCTGGTCATGCTGGGTCTCGTGATTGGTTTCTTCGCCACCGCCGGAGCGGCGGGAGCCGACTTTGGCATGAATAGCCGCAACCAGAAGGACGTTGTCTTGGGCGGGCTGACCGGTGTCACTCTGGCGATTGTGGTGGCGGGCGGATTGCCCATCCTCTCAGTGGCCGGTCACATTGGCAGCACGCCTGGCGCTTCCCCTAATTACGATTACGCGGCCACCATCGCGAACGTGGGGGCGCTCGCGCCGATCATGTTTTTTCTCTTCGCGCTGGCTTCCATGGTTCCCACGTGCTTCTGTACCTTCATCGCGGCCAACAGTTTTGGAACGATGTTGCCCAAGATTCCGCGCCTCGTTTCAACTATGACCGGCGTGACCATCGGCGCGATTCTGGCCGTCACCGGCGTGGCCGCAAATCTCATTGGGTTCTTCACCATTGTCGGCGCATCGTTTGGACCGATTTGCGGCGCCATGGCCGCCGATTACTTGCTGGCCGGCCAGAAATGGTCGGGGCCCCGGCAGGGAATCAATTGGGCGGGCTACCTTGCTTGGGCGGTCGGATTCCTTGTGGGTATCCTCGATAAAATCCCGGGAGTCCCCGTCGGCCTAGTGAACGCCGACCGGCCCGCAGTTCTTTGGTCATTTGTCGTGGGATTTGTTCTCTACTTTCTCCTCGCGAGCATCCGTCCTCCGGTCGTTCCTTTGGAGGAGTTGAAAAAGTAGATTACCCTGCTTGCCGTCGACCCGAATCAGGCCGTGGCCTCCAACAATTCTGCGCGCACATTCTTGAGGACAAAGGCCGCGCGCTCCACGCCCACTTCTCCCGGAAGGTACGGGTCTTCATTCTCGATGCTCATAATGCCCCGGAAATCCACATCCATATACGCCCTGACGATTTCCTTCCAGTAACCCGCGCTGTGTCCGTAGCCCACGGCGCGGAGGCAAGCACTCCTCCGGTGCGCGTGAGAAAACTCCTTCGATTGGCTGATTTTGAGCTGGGTTTTCGCGCCAGGATTAAGCCCTCCTGAAGGGAATGAAGTATACGCCAGATTGGTCGCGGCGCACTCACACTCTGGTACTCCGCAGTAGACGCCCAACCTGTGGAACTCTATAATCGATGGTCTATGACAACGCTGGAAAAGCTCAATGGGGCCACGGGCTTTGGCCGCGCGTGGCACGCGCTTCCAGCGCGTGAAAAAACATGTCCAGGAAGGGGGCCCAGAGCACCGGGGCCATGCCACGCCCTGATACTGATCTCCACAGTGGCTGTCTGCGTAGTTTCGGCCCGAGGCGCGGCTCAACTCCAAGCCTACACTGACAATATCAATTACAACGTTGCATCGGTCGTCCAATTGAAGATCGTATTCGCCCCTTCGGACAAATCGTCTGAAGGCTCACTCACCATTCAGGCCACCATCCGTTATGCAGGCGAGAGCAAGCCTGTGCTCAGCGAGCATCCACTGATTGTTGCGTCCTCGCACGCCCAGGAAGACAACACTGCGGGTTATCGTCGTCTCTGGCAGATTCCAGCGGACGCGATGACCGGCCGTTACGAAATTGACTTGGACGCCGTGGATGCCAAATCCGGCCAAGCGGTCTTCCATGTGGCGAACGCCGCCAGCTTCGTCGTGTACAGAAAGCTTGTACGAATTGACTCCGTCAAGCTCGACAAAACTTTCTATACGTCGGGCGATCCCATCTCCGCGGATTTCACCATCACCAACGTGAGCCACGCCCCTTTGACGGGCCTGCGGGTTGAATTCTCCAACCGCTACTGGCCATGGATCGCCGGGCCCGCGGACGCCGCGAAGGCCAGCGTGGTGACGCTCGAAAAAAACCTCACTCTTCCCGTCGGAGGCAAGAAGTTTTTTCACGCAGCGCGAGTCGAAATGGCCGACCAGGTGAAACAACCTTCGACACATCAATACGGCGTGGTGGTTTGGGACCAGACCCGGAAGACTGTTTTGGATATCGCCTTCAGCCCGCTGGCGTTTTTCCAACCGCCCGGAGTGACGGAACCCGAGCCCTTTTCCGGCTGGTATATGGCCCCCGACCTGAAATCCGTGGATACTGAAAGCTATCGCCACTTTTATCCCGCAGGGTGGGAGTCAGCAGCTATCCAGTTCGATCATACGCACACGATGTTTCCTGCGGGCGAAGAAGCGATAGCTGAGTTCACAGTTAAAAACACTACGCCCAGCAATTGGAAAGGGGTCTCGGTCCACTACCGGGTGGTGAGACCGGAGGGTAACCCCCAGCCGCAAGAATCGGCGACCACCGCCTTCGACCTCGCGCCGGGGACATCGTCCGCGAAATTCGAAGCTCGTTTCACAACCCTGGCTGGCGCCAGCGGGCTCTATCGCGTTGAGGCGCGGGTGGTGAGTGCAGCCGGGGACAACCTGGCCGCTGCGACTCTCGAGCTGGGGATGAACCCGCTTCCAAAATCGGTCTTGATTTTCTGCGCCCATGAAGACGATGAAGGCGGATACTCCGGGCTGACTCGCGCTGCGCTTGAGAATCACGTCCCCATTCACTACGTTTACTTTACTAGCGGCGACGCGGGCTCCTGCGACGTGTATTACCAACATTCGTGCGGCCCCGCCGACGCGCTGAATTTTGGCGGCATTCGCATGGATGAGGTTCGTGCTTCGTTGGGCCATCTCGGCGTGCCGCCCGAAGACATCCTGTTTATCGGCCTGCCCGATGGCGCGTCGGGAAAAATCTGGTACGATCACGTGACAGCGCGCAGCCCATTTCTCGACCCGTTGCTTGCCACCGATCACGCACCCTACGATGGGTTGGTGGAGCCGAATATTCCTTACGCGCGCGACGTCGTGGTGGAAACGGTCAAGCACCTGATCAAGAAATTCCAGCCTGAGATTATCGCCACGCCGCACCCCGGAGCTGTGGGGCACATCGATCATATTGTGAACAACTATTTCGTGGTGAAAGCCCTGCAGGCGCTGGCGCGCGAGGGAGCGGTCTCCCCCAACCTGCCGGTGCTGGTAAACCCGGTGCACGATCCCAAAACGCAGCCGCCGACTCCTTATCACTATCAGGATCTCCTCTTCCACGTTTCCGGCGATGCCGCCGCGCTGGCCCAGGAGACTCGATGGTTCTACATGTCCCAGGGCGGGAGCCGTGGGCAAGGGCACATCACGCCTTACGACAAACTGCCCCGCACCGAAGGTTTCCGGCAACTGCTCGACTGGAATGAACACGAAGGTTGGAACGAGAAGAGAGCCGCACCACAATGAGGCTTAGATTGCGGAAGGGTCAGGGCGCTTTGAGGGCACGCCGCACGATTTGCCCTGAATTCTCCAACTAAAATGGTAGACGCCGCATCGATCGCCGATTCCGCATTTCCAAACGAGCCGTTTGCCTGCCCTTACTGTGGCCAAATGTTGGCAGCCTCGTGCCGCGTTTGCGTGGCATGCAGGCAGCCCATTGATCCATCTCAAATAAAAGCAGAACCGGCTTACGTTCCGTTCGCCTCGACAATCCAACAGCCCGATCTCCTTCCCAAAGTTCGATTCCCGTGGGTACTATTCCTGGCTTTATTTTTCATTCGAATCTTGTTATTTGGGTTGCTCAATGACCGCTGGGGGGTCGTGAAGACCGAACTGGTGCTGGGCGCTATGGAGTTGTTGAGTTGCGTATGGGTCTTTGTGGATGCGAACCGCCTCGGGGTAGCCAGGCCATTCCGCTGGGCCCTGGGGACGCTTCTCCTCTGGCCAATCGTGTTCCCCTGGTATCTGGCCCGGCGCAAAACACCCCGGGCCCCCTGCCCATTTGTGGAGGGAATCGGCCTGCCCATTGTTTTCGTCGTGCTGCTGGCCGTAAGCCTTTTGATCGTCCTCGTCTCGGGTCAGGCCCCATTTAAAATAGGCTGAGACCCGCCAGCTATCCGAAAGGCATAACATGCTGAAGATCCGTCCTGCAAACATTGATGATGTTGGATTAATTCTGCAATTCATTCGCGAGCTGGCGGAATATGAGCGAGAGCCTCACGCGGTGACGGCCACCGAAGCCGACTTGGAGCGTGACGGCTTCGGTGCGGACCCCAAATTCCGTGTGCTGATCGCCGAGTGGGACGGGAAGCCCGCCGGTTTTGCCCTCTATTTCTACAACTACTCCACCTGGCTCGGCCTGCCCGGCTTGTATCTTGAAGACGTCTACGTGCGGCCGGAGTTTCGCGGCAAAGGAATCGGCAAGACGCTCCTCTTATACCTGGCGCGGCTGGCCGTGCAGGAGAATTGCGGGCGCTTCCAGTGGCAAGTGCTCGACTGGAACACCCCGTCCATAAAATTCTACGAATCCCTCGGCGCCAGGGTAATGAAGGAGTGGCTGACAATGCGCGTGGAAGGTGATGCGCTCCAGAAGATGGCTGACTACGTGACATAACAAGATATCAGGATATTTGATCGAGGCCATTTTCCAGGCGCGACTCTTCCGCCGCAGCGTGCTTCGATAGGCCGCTAAAATAGGCCGCCGTATCCAACCCGAGCCGCATGCGATTCTCAATTCTGCGAAGCCGCGCTATGGCCACGTCTAAAGCTCCGGCCAGGTTGCGGGCGGCGCCCGCCTGAACGAGACCCTGCAGGTATGCGTAAGTCTCAGAACTTACCGTGGTCGAAATTTTCCGTCGATGGGCCATATTTTCATTTCACCTGCGCCAACTGCATCAGGGTATATAGTCGCATTAAACCACCCACTAATTCAGAGGACAATTCATCCTCCGAGTTATCGCATACTTTGCCCCATCATTATTCTGAAGATTTGGAGGCTAGGGATTGGGCGGGGTCAGGCGGAAATCAGCGCCCCGTCTGAGGCTTCGCAAACGTAAACCTCGGCGCGAAGCCCGAGCGCTTTTTGATAGCCTTCCTGGATGGCTTGGGTGAACGCCTCCGCGGCGTCGCGTTTCACCAGATTCACGGTGCACCCGCCAAAGCCCGCGCCCGTCATGCGCGCGCCCAGCACGCCCGGCTGCCGCTGGGCGATATCCACCAGCATATCGAGCTCCTGCGAGCTGACCTCGTAATCGTCGCGCAAACTTTTGTGCGAGGCGTTCATCAGCTTGCCAAAGAATTTCAAGTCGCCCTGCTCCAGCACCTTCACAGCCTCGCGCACCCGATCATTTTCGGTCACAATGTGGCTGGCGCGCTTGAGAGGAAGTTTGTCCAGGTTTTTGCCGTACTTGATGAGGTCGCCCATTTTCACGTCGCGCAGGGATTCGATATGCATCCCCATCTTGCGAAACTGCTCCACGGCTTCGCGGCATTGCGCCACGCGCACTTCGTATTCCGAGTGAGCCAGGGCGCGTTTGACGCCGGTGTTGCAGACCACAATCTTTACCTCACCCTTTAACGGCACATGCCGAAATTTCAGGTCGCGGCAATCGAGAAAAAGCGCATGATGCTGGCGGCCGAGCGCGGAAATGAACTGGTCCATGATGCCGCTGGGCACGCCGACGAATTCGTTTTCAGCCCGGCGTGCGAGTTTGACCGCGTCCACGGGCTCCAATTTCAGGCCCATCAGTTTTTTCCAGAAGGCGACCGCGCCCACTTCCACGGCCGCGGATGAACTGAGACCAGCCTCGCGCGGCACGTCACCGCCAAAGGCCAGGTCGGCGCCTCGCAGGCGATGCCCACTCTCCTCCAGGTATTTCGAGACCCCGCGAAGGAAATTGCTCCAGGGATGTTGCGCGTCCCGCTCGATGGCATCAAGCGAGAACCCCACTGCATCCGCAAAGTCCACTGAGTGGGCGCGGACAGTCCTGTCGGACCGCGGGCGGCCGGCAAACCAGACGTAGCGGTCAATGGCGGCAGGGAGGACATAGCCGTTGTTGTAGTCGGTGTGTTCGCCGATCAGATTCACACGCCCGGGCGCGCGCACCACCACGGCCGGAGGAGAGCCGAAAATCTCTTGGAAGGCCTCTTGAATCAAGTTGCCTCGGTCCAACTCATTTCTCGGTCGCAATCTCCTGGCGCTTGCGCGGCGGGACGGCGCGAAACTCCGCTGCTTTTTCCTCTGCCAGCGAATCGTTTAAAAAAGTTCCTCCGCCTGTCTCGACACTTGCCAGGTATTTCAACTTTTCCTTGCTCCGGTGGGGAGGATAAAACTCGATGTGAAAATGGAAATAGGGATGTTTTCCCTTAGTAGGCGTCTGGTGCAACACCATCATGTAGGGAAATGAAAAGCCGTACAGGTTGTCATATTTCTGCGTCACCCACTTGAGCATCTCGGCCAGCGCCCTTTCCTCAGACGGCCGAAACTCGTCCAGCGCACCCAGATGGCGCCGCGACATGATGTGGACCTCATACGGCCAGCGCGCGTAAAAAGGAATCATCGCCGTGAACGCGTCATTCTCGGCCACCACGCGCCGACCGTCGCGCCGCTCCTTCTTGATAATTTCGCAGTAAAGGCAGCGGCGTTTTTTCTGCTGATAGTCGCGCGCCGCGGCCACTTCCAATTTCAGGCGCGGGGGGATAAAGGGAAAAGCGTAAATCTGCCCGTGCGGATGCGGCATGGTTACGCCAATCACCGCGCCCTTATTTTCAAAAATCAAAACGTAGCGGATACCCGGTGTCGCCTTATGCTCACCAAACCGCTTCCGCCACAATTTCACCAGAAGCGTGATGTGGTCGACGCTCAGTTGCGGCAATGAAGTGTTATGGTCTGGATGATAGAGGACCACATCGCACTTGCCCAGGGAGCGCTCCACGCGGTAAAAATCGTCCCCCTCGATCGCCGGTTCGGGCGGAGGTATGGCAAAGGCGGGAAAGTCGTTTGGGTAGATTAGAACGTCGTAATGGTCCGGAACGCGCCCCGAGCCTGAGTCAAACGGACACCAGTCGGTGGGCATTTGAGGGCGATTCTGCCGGTGCGACGCGGTGGACACCCACTCTCGAACCGTCGGGTTCCAGCGCATTTCTGTCATAGGCAAAGTGGAGGCGAAACCGCGGTCACCTTCGGGCGCAGAAACTGAAGCCAGCGTATCGGCCGCCCCAAGAAGCGCATTTCTACCATACGGCTGCGGAAATGTAAACGCGCCACAATAAGCGGGCGTACCCGCCGCGCACTTTCTCTGTTCCGGGAATGCTAATTCAGAAAATATGTCCGGTAGAGCGTGTCGCGTCTCACGGGGCGGAAGCCCGCTTCGGATATCATCCGGCGCAGCTCGTCCTCGGAGGCGGTGTTGTGGCAGCCCGCCGCGCTCACCACATTCTCCTCAATCAGGATGCTGCCCACATCGTTCCCGCCGAAGCGCAGCGCGATCTGGCAGATCTTATGTCCGGGAGTCAGCCATGAGGCCTGCACGTTTAGGATGTTCTCCAAATAGCAGCGCGACACGGCCAGCGTCTTCAAGTAGTCGACCGCGGTGGCTTCTTCCTTGACGAAGTTTCCGAGCGAGGTGTTCTCGAGTTGCATGAACCAGGGGATGAAGGAAGTGAACCCGCCGTTTTCCTCCTGCAGTTGGCGAATGCGCTCCAGATGATTCACCCGGTGCTGAAGCGTTTCCCCGCAGCCAATCACCATGGTGGCAGTGGTGCGCATGCCCAGCTGGTGGGCGGCGCGGTGCACGGCAATCCATTCGTCCGAGCTGCATTTCAGGCGCGCGATGCGGGCGCGCACTTCGTCGTCCAGGATTTCCGCCCCCGCCCCGGGAATCGAATCGAGCCCCGCGTCCCTCAGGCGCACGATGGTCTCACTCACAGTAAGCCCGCATAGGTCCGCGATATTCAGAATCTCGGGTGCGGAAAAGCAGTGCAAGTGAAGTTTGGGGTACCGCCGCTTGATGCTGCTCAGCAGATTCTCGTAGTAGTCCATCTTGAGGTCGGGGTGGAGCCCGCCCTGCATCAGCACGCCCGTCCCGCCCAGGGCGAGCGTTTCGTCGATCCTCTTGTAGATGGATTCGAGCGGCTGCACGTACCCTTCGGGCGAGCCCACGGGCAGGTAAAAGGCGCAGAACGAGCAATACTCGGTGCACACATTCGTATAGTTGATGTTCCGGTCAATCTGGTAGCTCACTACGTTGCCTGGATGGAGCCGCTGGCGGACCGAGTCTGCTTCCATGCCGAGGCCAATCAGGTCGTCGGACCGCAGCATGTCGAGCGCTTGATTGGGTGTAATAGCCATCGTCGTTTCTCAATGAGCGTCTGTTTCTTTCGTGCGCTCGCGAGCCGCTTGCCAGAACACGCGGGACCGGAATTCTTCAAGCGAACGAAAGGTCTTTCTCCACCGGGATAATCCCCACTTCGCGGGCCAGCTTGAAGAATAGACGCAAGCCCTTGCGATTGTCTTCATCCAGGGAGTAATCGATGTTTTGGGTCAAGTAAGCCTTGACGCCCGCGGGTTTCATCCCCATCTTGGGCGCGTATTCCGCCGCAATTTCGTCGACGTGGGCCAGACCGTAGTCCCGCGAGTCTTCAAAATCCTTGTGATATCTGGAGAGCCGCGCGTCCTCATAGCCCACCCAGAGGGCGAAGACGAAAGGCAGCCCGGTGGCTTTCTTCCACATTTCCCCCAGGTCATAGACCTCCGCCACCTGGCCGGAGTAAGTCAGCGCCGGATCGCCAATCACCAGCGCCGCGTCCGCTCTCTTCAGCATTTCGTCAACCTTGGGTTTGAATGGCGAAGCATTAATGAACCGCGAGTAGAATTTGCGCATCAGCACGCGGAGCAGAGCGGCGGAAGTCCGCGACGAATTGTCCACGGCCACCGTTTGAATCTTGGCCAGCGGCACCTTGCTCAGCAGCAGGACGCTTTTCACCTCGTTCTTGGCGGCGATGGAAATCCCCGCGATAATCTGCGCTTTATCCAGCCGCTGATATTCTATGGAGGGGATAATGCCCACCTCCACGGTCTTTTGCCGCACCGCATCCGCGCAAGATGCCGGCGTGGTGAAGGAGAGTTCGTACTTGCCCTGCTGTTCCCCCTTCATCATCCCCCACACCAGTGGCGCGGTGTTCAGATATTGAACAACAGAAACTTTGGGTAGGCTCATAGGCGTCGCGAATGAACCGCAGAACAATACTAGTATACGAGAAAAATTTCGTTTTTGCCGCCCTTTGTCGTCTGCGGGAAGTAGCGTAGTTTGCGAGACACGTGCGTGGTCCGATGGATTGGGTTGTAGCGCCCACCTTTGGGTAGGCACGAATCGCAGATCCCGACCTCCTCCGGCAGAGGGACAGTTTCCGGTCGGCGCCACGGCCCCTTACTTTTCACGCCTTGGGGTGGGCTTTGTCGTAGACCTCGATTAACTGTTGGATGGAGACTTGGGTGTACTTCTGCGTGGTGCCGAGGCTTTTGTGGCCGAGCATTTCCTGGATGGCGCGCAGGTCCGCGCCCTCGGTGAGCAAGTGGGAAGCGAAGGCATGGCGCATCGAGTGCGGGCTCACTTTGACGTTGGGTCCCCAGGCGCGCACATAAGCTTTCACCAGCCGGTCCACCGACCGGGTAGTGAGGCGCCCGGCATTCAGGTTCAGGAAAAGGGCGTTGCTCGAAGCTTTTGCTTCCTTCAATATTTTCTCGCGCGCCGGCAAATATTCGGTGAGCGCCTGTTTGGCCTTTGACCCGAAAGGAACAATGCGCTCCTTGTTGCCTTTGCCGCGCACCAGCACCATGGCGTCGCCGAAATTCACCCCGCGCAGGTCCAGCCCCACCAACTCGCTGACCCGCAGCCCCGAGGCATAGAGCAATTCCAGAATGGCATGGTCGCGCAGCAACGCGGGCTCGCCACTCTGCGCCGCCTTGGCCACCTGGTCGAGGAAAGTATTCATCTCCTCTTCGGTCATGATGCGCGGAAGAGTCTTGTCGAGCTTGGGCGTCGAGACAGAGGACGCCGGATTCTTGCCGAGCAGTCCCTCGCGGCTCAGAAACTTGAAGAACGCTCGCACCGCGGCAAGCTTGCGTGCGATGGAAGTCTTCTTCTTTTCTCGGGCAAAGAGAAAGGAGAGAAAGCCGCGGATGCGCAGCGCGTCAATCGTGGCAATGTCCACTGGCGCCTTGGGATCTCCCTCCGAAAGAAAAAGGTGGAACTGCACCAGGTCGCTCTGGTAATTACGGATGGTGTGCGGCGAGGCGTTGCGCTCGTATTGGAGGTAGCGAACAAATCGTTCGATGAGTTTGTCCATTAGAAAACGTCCGTGGCCAGTTGTCCTTGGTCCATTGTTCCGGGCCCAGCATCGTATGTATTTCAGTTTGTCAGTACGTCAGTATTTCAGCTTACTGATTTCCCGACTTGCTGAACGACTGACTTACTTCTCCACCGAGGACGGACACCGGACAATTCCCTTCCAGCCACGAATTAATTTCAGTCAGCGCCCGCTCACATTGCACTTCGCGCCGCGCCTTGCGGTCGCGCGCCACATGACGAGGCATGCCGTCGATGGGCGGCAGCAAATCAAACGAAATATTCGTGGGCTGGAAATGGTGCGCGTCGGCGCGGGTGATATAGTGGACCAGCGACCCGAGCGCCGTGGGGCGCGGCGGCGGCTTATACTCCTGGCCCCGAACGCGCGAAGCCATTGCGAGCCCAGCCAGAAACCCCGTCGCGATGCACTCCACATAACCTTCCACGCCCGCCAGTTGCCCCGCAACAAAAACGTGGGAAGCGGTGCGTAGGCTCAAATCATCGCCAAGCAGCCGGGGCGCGTTGAGATAGGTGTTGCGATGGATCTGCCCGAAGCGGAGAAACTCCGCCTGCTCCAGGCCCGGAATCAGGCGCAGGATGCGCTTTTGCTCGGGAAATTTCAGGTGGTTTTGAAAGCCCACCAGGTTGTAGCTGGAAAAGCGCTGATTCTCGGCACGCAGTTGGACCACCGCGTAAGGCTGGCGCCCGGTCCGCGGGTCGATCAGGCCCACCGGCTTCATGGGTCCGAAGCGCAGCGTGTCGCGGCCACGGCGACTGAGCTCTTCAATGGGCAGGCACGCTTCAAAATAATTCACATCCTCGAAGGCGTGCGCCTCCACCTCCTCCGCATCGTGCAACGCCTCGTAAAACACGCCGTATTCCGTCTCGGTCATAGGGCAGTTTAAATAGTCCTCGCCGCCCTTGCCATAACGCGAGGCGGAAAACACGCGGTCCATGTTCAAAGTTTCCGCATCCACAATGGGGCTGATGGAATCGTAGAATGCCAGGTTTTCCGAGCCGGTCAGCTCCTGGAGCTGTGTCGCCAATGCATCGGAAGTCAACGGGCCGGTAGCGATTAGAAGCAGGGAATAGGGAGTAGGGAATAGGGAGTCGGGGGACGGTATCCTGGAAAATTCTTCCCGGCGGAGTTCGATGTTCGGTTGCTGCTCGATAGCATCCGTAACCGACTGGGCAAAGCGGTCGCGGTCGACTGCCAGGGCCATTCCACCAGGAACCGCGGCGGCGTCCGCCAGCCGCATCAGGAGCGACCCGCCGCGGCGCAATTCTTCTTTCACCAACCAGGACGCCGCTCCGCGCTGATTGGATTTCAGGGAGTTGCTGCACACCAGCTCCGCCAGTCGGCCAGTCTTGTGGGCGGGAGTTGGGCGCGCCGGACGCGCTTCATAAAGGACTACGCTGATGCCGCGCTCCGCGAGTTGCCACGCCGCCTCACTCCCCGCCAGCCCTCCGCCTGCAATAATCACCGGTTTCATCGCACAACCGCCTCGAGGGCATTATAGCAGGGGGAACCGCTGAATAATTTCTCCCTTCCCGGAACAAGAGGTAACAGGGATTAGGGGTCACAACCCGCCGTGATGCAAATCACAACAACCTGTGTTGAGGGTCACTGACCCTCTGGTCCCCAATGATTAAGGTAAGAATTGCAGGCAAGACCCGTCCTCGCAATGGTTGGTTTTGTGTGCGCCTTTTTCGCGCGACCAAACGCGCGGAATGTAAGTCAAGCGCCGGGCAAGAATTTTTGATGGTAAGCGGTTAAGTGGGCGGCATAACGCCCACCCCGTTGGACGCCTCGTTGGGGACCAAGGAAGTTCGATTTGGCCGGCTCTGGAACAAGCGAACGCCTGGAAAGTAGGGTAAGCAGAACGTCAGACGTTTGCGCCGAGCCCCTTGGTCCCCTATTCTATTTTCTAATTCAAGAGGAGGAAGTATGAGTTCAAGAAGATTTAACGGCCTGCTGCTGACTCTGGCCCTTGCCGCAGTCTGCCTGGCAATTCTGGGCGCTTCTGCTACTCGGCTTTCAGCCCAAGTAGTGAAGGGGTCCATTTCTGGGACGGTCATTGACGCATCGGGCGCGATGATTCCCGGAGCAGAAATCAAAGTCGTTGAGGCCTCGACCGGGTCGACATATTCCACCGTCTCCGGCATCGATGGCGCCTTCAAGGTCCCACTGCTTGCCATCGGTTCGTACAACCTGACGATTGCGAAGGAAGGTTTCAAAACCTTGTCGCTGGTGGGCGTTGGCGTCCAGTCAGCGCAGGATACCGGCCTGGGCGAGCTGAAGCTGGAATTGGGCCAACAGGCGACCTCCATTGAAGTAACGGCGGCCCCGCCCCTGGTTCAAACTACCCAATCCCAGATTTCAAATTCCATTTCAAATTCGGCCATCACCGTATTTCCAAACCTGGAGGGAAACACCGGCCTCGATCAACTGGCCCTGCAATTGCCCGGAGTCGCCGACACGCGCGATGCGAATTATTCCAACACGAACGGTACCGGCTTTACGGTGAACGGTCTTCGTGGCCGGAGCAACGACCAGCAGATCGACGGGCAAGCTAACAACGATAACTCCGTGACTGGCCCCGCCATGTTCGTCGGAAATCCTGATTTCGTGCAGGAATACCAAATCACGACTTCGAATTTTGGCCCTGAATACGGGCGCAACTCCGGCTCTGTGGTGAACATCATCACCAAGTCCGGAACCAACATTTGGCACGGCTCCATCTTCGGCGTGGAGGCTAACAACAAGCTCAACTCCCTCACCAACACGGAAAAGGCCTTTCAGGGTCTCCACGAGCTGCCCGTTCAGAATGAAATTTTTACCGGTGCGAGTATTGGAGGGCCGATCCGGAAAGACAGGCTCTTCGTCTTCGGCGGGTTTGATGCGGATATTCTCCCCGGCGGCACGAACTATTCTACGGGTTCAAAGACCCCGACTTCGGAGGGTCTGACTGCCCTTGCCGCATGCTTCCCCAACAGCCCTTCGATTGCCGCTATGACATCCTACGGCCCTTTTGGCGTCAAGGGGGGCAACCCGGTGTCCAGTGGCAGCACGACGCTGACGAACATCTACCAAGTGAACGCCCTCGGCCAATATGTTACCGATGCCAGTGGTAATCGCATCGTAGCTTGTGCTGGCGTTCCCTTCTCTGGTGTTCAGCGGATGCTGGGTACCCCCTATCACCAATACGATCACATGGAGCGCATTGACTATAACGGCGACAAGGACAAGATCTACGGGCGATATATCTATCAAAAAACCACGCCCCTGAACCTTGACTATGGTACCGCGGCGAACGGATACCCGGTAACAGTTCCGGGGTTCAGCAATCAGATCGGCTTCGATTGGACCCGCACCATTAATCCGACCATGGTCAATGAGGTGAGGCTCAGCTATACACGCTCCACCGTCCAATTCGGCGGCAACGGCATCGGGGATACGATTCCTCAAATGGGCAATTTTGCCGGTGGGCTCTCCGCCGTCACCATGCCTAGCGGCTACGCAAACTTTGGGCCGCCCAACAACTTCCCGCAGGGGCGTATCATTAACACTTACCAGTTCCAGGACAATTGGAGCTGGTTCAAAGGCAAGCACCAATTCAAAGCAGGGGCCAACCTCACCTACATGCGATCGCCCAACGTGTTTCTGCCCAACTATAACGGGAGTTTCACTTTTAGCAACATTTCCCAGTTCGCAGCCGACACTCCGTCGAGCATCAGCATTACACTGGGCAACCCGAATCTGGATTTTCGCGAGCACCAATCCTTCTTCTATTTCGGAGACGATTGGAGAGTGAAGCAGAACCTGACGTTAAATCTAGGGATCACTTGGTCATACTTCGGCCAGCCGGCCAACCTGTTTAACCAGTCGGACACCAAGCGCGAGAGCAGCTCCACTCCGTTCTTCAATCCCGCTTTGCCCCTTTCAGTCCGCGCCTTCCCCCATCTCGATGCTCCCAAGAGCAATTTTGGACCCAGTGTGGGGTTCGCCTACACACCTCAATGGGGGGGTTGGTTGACAGGCGCCGGAAAGACCGTCTTGCGCGGCGGCTTCCGTATGGCTTACGACCCGCCTTTCTACAACATCTACCTAAACCTTGCAGGTTCCTCTCCTCAAGTGCTGGCCCAGACGATCACCGGCGCCAACGCGGCTGCCAATCCGCTGCTGGCCGCACCCTTTGGTCCCGCGGTCCGCAATCAACTGGCGCCTTACTTGACGCTGGGCGTCTCCGATCCGCGGTCGTTTAATCAGACTGCCGTGACCCCGAATTTCCATTCCGACCGAATCTATTCCTGGTCCTTCGGGATCCAGAGGGAACTCGGCTCGCACATAGTGTTTGAATCGCGGTACGTCGCCAACCACGGGAGCGATCTGTTCCAGTCCATAAACGAAAACCCCTATGTCACTGGGCTCGCGGCAGACTTTCCCAACGTGCTCCCCTCCGGAACCACTCCATGCTCCTCAGTCAACGCTGTGGTTACTAAAGCCGTTGGCCGGCCCAATTGCAACCTCGGTGTGGTGAGACTACGTACCAACACTGGGGTGTCAGATTACCAGGGCTGGCAGAACGAGTTGCGTACCAACAACCTCTTTAACCAGTTGACGATGAAGATGGGATACACCTTTAGCAAGACCACCGACAACGCTAGCGACATTTTTGGCAACTACGCCGCCGGCCAAACTCTCGCCTTCTCGCAAAATCCGTTTGACTACATTAAGTCCGAACATGGTCTTTCGGCGATGGACGTTCCACATGCCTGGACCCTCAGCTTTGTTGAGGCGATCCCGGCATTCAAAGACCAACGTGGCCTGATCGGGCACGCTCTGGGCGGGTGGCAATTGTCGGGGACGTATATTCTGACCAGCGGTCAAGCCTACACACCCACTCAGCAGTATATGTATTACAGCATGGGTGGATCTCCCTATCCGTTTGACACCAGCTTTAATAGCGCGTTCGCGGGCGCCAGTTACGAAAATCTGCGCCCGTTCTACAGCAATCCGACTGCTCCAGCGAACATGGTCGGGATACTGGCGGGTGATGCTTGCTCGTACGACGGCACGGCTGGCTGCGGGTTAGCGCCAAACACCCTGCTGAGTTGGAACGCCCTCAACCAATACGAACTGGGAATTACCGACTCATTCAACGAGACTCCGGTGTCGGCTTCCAGCGTGCGCTACGTAGTCAACGGGCCGCAATCGGCCAGCAACAATGGAACTCCCTTTGGCAACGTGGGAAGAAACACCCTGCGTGATTCCATCACCAACAGGGGGGATTTCAGCATCTTCAAGACCACCAACATCACAGAGCGCGTCAAAGTGCGTTTTGACGCCACGTTCGTTAATGTGTTTAACCACCCCAACTTCACCACCATCGACCCGTACATCGACGACGCGGGCGTGCTTCAGGAAGCCTATGGCTTCGCGGTGGCGAACCTGAACGATGGCGGACGCCGGCGAATCAAGTTCGGTCTCCGCGTTGAGTTCTAGCTCACTTCAGCCGCGGGACGCCGGCGAGATTCGCTGGCACCCACAAGCCTGAAACACTTCAAGGGCGCCTGCAAACCGGGCGCCCTTTCCTTTGTGTGCCGAGCATGTTCGACAGCTTGGAGGTGGAAGTCCTCTACCCAACCTGATGGAGGTGAAGGGTTAGCGAAGCGCAAGGGCATCGCCGCGAGGCGGGGTCTGAAAGAAGCGTGGAGCAAAAGCGCGAGCCGATGG
>JBGPCF010000118.1:0-21575 GCA_041481635.1 Terriglobia bacterium
CGCCGTTCGCCCTCCGCCCGGGTGTAATATGATGGGAGCAATCCAAAAACCGAGGCGTTATGTTTGAAAGATACACGGAAAAAGCCCGCCGGGTGATCTTCTTCGCCCGCTACGAAGCCAGCCAGTTTGGAAGCCCCTACATTGAGACCGAGCATCTGCTCCTCGGCTTGCTGCGTGAAGACCATGCGCTTGCCAACCGCTTTCTGCGCGCTCACACCTCCGTCGAAACCATTCGCAGGCAGATTGAAGAGCGGACGACGGCTCGGGACAAGACCTCCACTTCCGTCGACCTGCCCCTGAGCCAGGAATGCAAGCGCGTGCTGGCTTATTCGGCGGATGAAGCGGAGCGACTTTCGCACAGACATATCGGCACCGAACACCTTTTGCTGGGCCTGCTGCGCGAGGACAAATCTTTTGCCGCCGAGATTCTGCACGAGCGCGGGCTGCGGCTATCCAAAGTGCGAGAGGAGCTCATGGGTACGAAATCTCAGAGGGTGCCGGAAAGCCGCGCCCCGGCCACCTCGTTGCTTGCCGAGTTGAGCCGCGATCTCACTCAAGCCGCGCTCGACAACGAGTTCGAGCCTCTCATCGAGCGCGAGCATGAACTTGAGAGTGCCATCCGCGCGCTCAGCCGACGGACCAGGAATAATGTGATTCTGGTTGGCGAGCGGGGCGTGGGAAAGCGATCCATCGTGCATGGTATCGCGCAGCGCATGGTGAGCGGCAGCGTGCCGGCGCAACTGGAGGGCAAACGCCTCCTGGCCGTCGACCTTGCACCCACTCTGGCCGTTACCGGTGGAGGCGAGCAGCTGGAGGCGCGCGTGATCGGGGTTTTGAAGGAATTGAACGAACCGGCAAACCTCATCGTTTACATTGAAGACCTGGTAATCCAGGCGGGCGGCAGAACCCTGCTCAACGCGGCCGACCTATTGAAGCCGCTGCTCACCGAAGGCGAAATCCAATGCATCGCTGCAACTACGCCGGACGAGTGGCGCCAGTGGAAGGAGGATGAACGGTGGCTCAGGGAGCAGTTCAACGCGGTTAAAGTCGAGCCGCCCAACGAGGCCACAGCCCTCAAAGTTCTGGCAGCCGTCATACCGCGCTACGAGCATTTCCACGCGGTCGTTTATACCGCCGAGACCCTCCACTACGCCGTTCGCCTCTCCCAGCTCTACATCAAGGACCGTTTTCTGCCCGATAAGGCGATTGACTTGCTCGATGAGGCGGGCGCAGCCGTCGCCATGGGCGCCAGCGGTTTGCCTGAAGACCTGGCCGAAGCTCAGAAGCAGGCGAGAGTCGCGAGGTCTAAAATGGAAAACTCCATTGCCAACCACGAGTTCGAAAAGGCAAGGGTTTATAGTGATGAGGAGCGCGCCATCCGGGAAAACGTGCGGCGACTGCGCGCGAAATACAATTTGACGCCAGCCAGCGCCGTCACCGTGGACGACATTGAGGCCGCGGTCGCTCACTTGACCGGAGTCCCCATCGCCACAATCCGGCAAGAACGATCCGGTGGCGGCGCTGAGGCCTCATAGGTAGCGCAAGGGCCGCTCTTCGCCCTTGTGGCTCCTCCCGTTCTTTTCTAATGAGTCGAACCGATAGAGAATTTCCGCGTCGCCGCTTGCCGAAAGCCTGAAGGCCCTGTTTGTGTGACGGGGCTCAATGGGGCCATATGTCGTGTTCGCCCTGCCTCATCCAAACCAGACGGCTAATGACACGAGGCACGCAATATCCACAAGGCCGAACGCCGTTGAGCCCTACTTTCTGCCGCCGCGTCAGTTTCACCTGTATTTAGTGGGCTATCAGATCTTCAAGAACATGAGCCATGGAATTCCGATCAAAAGAAGCACTACGAAAAAGACCGTACCGAAAAACAGCCCGAGGAGCCAAAAATCTCTGCTCTTGATATACCCACAGCCGAAGTAGATAGGGGACACGGCGCCTGAGAATGGGGAAACGATCGTTGCCAGGCCAATGGTGTAACAGAAGAGTAGCGCCCAAGTCTTGGGCGAGATACCGGGGATCTTTACAGCGACTCCGAGCAGGACCGGCAGCAGCGCGCTCACCGCGGCCGAACCGCTGGCGAAGAGATACCTAAGAAAGTAGAAAGCGCCCACCAACACGACAATGGCCGCAATACGACCAAGGCCCCCAAATGTCGACATAAGCGAATTGGCCACCCAGTCTACGAATTTGGTCTTTGCGAGACCGTCAGCCATGGTCAGCAGCGCGCCGAACCAGATCAGGACGGTCCAGGCTTGCTTATTGCCCATCACGTCGTCCCAGGTCACGACTCCCAGCACGACCATGAGCACCACCACTAGGATGGCGGTCAGGGTAACATCAATGTACCTTGTCCCCCCGATCCACAGAGCCAATGCGGCGATCGCAAGGACGAGCAATGTGGTCTCCTGGCGGGTGAATGGTCCCGACTTGCGGAGTTCTTCGCCAGCCCACCGGGGCGCGTCAGGCGCCTCCTTGATTTCGGGGGGATAGATCTTGTAGAGCAGGTAAGGCACGAGGAGGAAAAGCACGACTCCCACCGGAGCGAATCCCTCGAACCACTCAGCCCAGGAGATCTTGATGGGGAAGGTCTTTTCGATCAACTCGACCGCCAGTAGATTCGGGGCGGCGGCGGTCAGGAGGATACTGCTCGTGACGCAGGTCGAGGCCAGCGCCGTGTACATCAAATAGCCGCCGATCTTCCGCGGGCCCTCGTCATGGGGCCGTTCACCAAACAGCCCCGGAATTTGACTAACGACCGGAAAGATCGTTCCGCCACTCCGCGCCGTATTGGAGGGCATGACCGGAGCGAGCGCCAGATCGGCGAACGCGATGGCGTAGCCGAGACCCAAGGTGCGCTTGCCCATTGCTCGGATGAGTAGTAATGCAATCCGCCGGCCAAGACCGGTCTTTGTGTACCCGAGCGAGAACATAAAGGCGGCAAAGACAAGCCAAACCGTGTGGTCGCCGAACCCACTCAGCGCCCAAGCGGCGGCCTGGGTAGGCGAGGAGTAGACCAGCCCGGAGATAGCGGCAAGGACAACGCCCGCGAGGGCCACCGCGGCAGGTGGGAGTGGTTCGGCGATGACCCACAAGATGACGGTGACGAAGAGCGCGAAGTAGCGCCACGCGATGGCTGTCAAGCCATGCGGCACGGGGATAAGAGCGAGCCCCACCCCGACGAACAGCGGCAATGCTACCTTCACGACTAGCATCCTCCATAACGTAACTGCTTTCTCGGTTACGGGGATTGCGTCTATGGTTTCCACGTCAGCCTCCTGGTTGATTTCGGTACCAGTGTCTCCTCCATGTGACATGGTTCACACTTCGATCAGGTCAACAACTTCTTTACCGCAGCGGCGGACTTGCTCAGGCTCTCCCGTTCCGCCGGTGCTGGCGATGTGCCTTTTGGAGACTGATTGACAAGACGTTTCCCGGCTTCGAGGGTAAATCAGTCTCGTGGAAACCGTAGCGCGAGGCACAATTGAACTCCACCTTGGCTTCACGGAAACGTCCCTCTTTTAGGAATTCCCGACCCCGTGCTAAGTGTCCTCGAGCTTGGTTCCTACGAGCCCGATCCACACTACTCTCGAACCATCGGCCGTACAAGCCATTCACCAGTTCGATCACTAGCCAAATTAAATCCATACTTTAACTCCCCTGATGGGAGGGTATTTTTCCTCCCGCCGGATTTGGTTTATGACCGTGCGCCGGACTTCTCCTGCCAGATTCGCGCGGCTTGTGCCGTCAGCTTCAATAGATGGAAACACGAGGCTGACAAGTCAAGAGAGAAATGCCGGAGCTTTCCTCCGTGCGATAGGCGGAACCATATCGCCAGTGAAGGGCGAGGCGCTGGCGGCGGTACCCCATCCCTTGTGATTTGGCTCTGTATCAGGTTCCGGATCGGATAACGGAACCATCGCACTGCCCACCGACGCCCCAAGCCGATCACTTCGATGAATGCAGCTTCGTAGCGGGCGACGTCAATAGCCCACGATGGTCTGACGTATTCTGCCACTCCTTTTTGGAGATATATAGTGAAGTTGAGGGCGTCCCGCTGGTGAGACTTGTGGGCCTCGAGAGTGCGCGTTTCGGCATAGAGCCGGAAAAGCCTTTCAAAGGTTCGACCCAACACTCGGGACGAGAGCGGCAACATCTTGCGGACCTCGTTCATCCGTTTGCGGACCAACGAGGAAGCAAAGAATTCGACCTGGGCGCCTGAGAGATCCGCTAACCGATCCAGTTCGACCCGACTCAGACCAAGCTCAGCACCGGTCGAGAACGGATCGCTGAAGAATCGCTCACGGAAGCTGTGGTCCGTGTAAAGCCGCGCCAGAATTTGTTGCTGCCTCGACAGCTCCATAAATGCTCCCTGACTAAGCCCATCGCCCATATTTGCGCCCGATGGCGCGGGCCCGTCCCAATTCGCCCAGTATTTCGTTAAACGGGGGCAGATTCTCATCCCTCTCCAGAACAACACCCTTCGCCGGAACGCGCGACACGACTTCCTGTAACAGGTCCCACACCTCGGACGGGGTTGGATGCGCGTGGCTGTCCACCAGCACGCCGTCGCGCCAATGTCCGCCTGCGAAGTGAAGCTGGACAACGCGTTCCAGGGGAATTTGATTCAGAAATTTCGAGACGTTATAACCGTGATTGACCGCATTGGTGTGCAGGTTGGTGACGTCCAAGAGCAGCCCACTTTCGCTCTGGTCCAGCACTCTCGTAAGGAACTCGGCCTCCGTCATTTCGGACCCAGGCATCGCCACGGTGTACGTGATGTTCTCCAGAATGAGAGGCACTCGAATCTGCTCGCACGCCTCGGTGACATTCCGGGAAATGACCTCGACTGCCTCTTCCGTAAAGGGGAGCGGCGCCAGGTGGCCGATGTTCACCCCGCCAGCCCTTGTGAAGGCAATATGTTCGCTCCACCAGGGTGGGTTCAGGCGGCGAACGAGTGCCGCTAACTTGCGGAGATACCCCTGGTCCAGCCCCTCAGCGCTCCCAAGCGACAGGTTGATCGCGTGTGGGATGAGGACAAAATGCGCGGCGAGCAGTTCAAGTTCCTGCATTTTTTCCGGGGTCGCGTCGAGATAATGGTCTGCCGTAATTTCAAGAAAATCCACTTCCCGCCGGTTTTGAAAGAGCTCACCGCGAAACGGTTCCCGGAAACCCAGCCCAACGCCTAGTTTTGGCAGAGAAGAAAGCATGATGCCCTCCTTAACCTCCGCATCCACCGCACCCGCCGCCGCCGCAACCACCGCCACAGCCCACGCCGGCCGCTGCCGAGTCAGCCTTGCGGAACACCTCCTTGAAATTTTCGAGTGGGGTGTCTGCAAGCGTATCGATGCCGTAGGCGGCCACCGCCAGGGCCAACGTTGTGTCAGTGGGAAGAGGCGGCACTCGGAAGGCCAGCGCCCGAGCCGGCCTGAACGCTGTCTGGAGGCGATCGAGATACTCCTTTCCGCGTTGGGTCAGGCGAGCCGGGATGCAGACGCCCTCAAGCAAAACCAGCGCGAAAATGCTTATATAGATGAGGAACTGCACGTTTGAGTGGCCTTTCGAGAGCGCTACCAGCAGCTTGTAGCCTCCCAGCCCGACGACTACGGCGCCTCCCTGATTGCAGATTTTCCTTCCTACAGCCTTCATTTCGTCCGAGGTGAGCAGTTGTTCGCTCTTGAGCCGCTTGTCGTAGCTAGCGCAACTCGCCTTGACCTCCGTGAGGAGCGGCGATCCGGATTCGAATATCTCGGCGGACCCCCGGGGCGTCCGGAACCAGGCGTACACTTCTTGCTCGATTCGACAGAGGTGATTCAACTCCGGCGGAGTCGACACGTGACTGACCCGCAGCTCCTTGCTGGACCACCCCGTTTTTACCTCCGAAACCTGGAGGTACCTGCGGTGGGTCAAGCTGACGATGGCGGCACGGATCACCTCATTCTCGCCCCCGCGCAGATAGGCGATTTCGTACGGGTCTGGCTGGGCGGGAATCAGGGGCGAAGGCAGAGATGCTGTCGAATCGATCTGTCGCGCCCGCGACCAGCAGGCCAAGGCGGTGAGACCGGCCACTGTGCCGAAAAGCACCAAGAAGGACGGCCCGGGCATATTGGCTATGAGGTTGTGTGTGAGCCAGTTCATGGTATCCCTCCCTAATGGACTTCTTGTACGAGCCCTGAAAACTGCCCCCGAAGATAAATCTCCGGAGATTACAATGCAACTCACATATTGTTGCAGTTTGATGCATGCATCATAATGGCCATTTTGTGATATACTGGGCCAGTGAGCGCAGGTGCTCATCAGGAAACGACCATGGACAAGAAGACTCTGAAACAACTAGCGGCGATCCGGGAGCGCTACACATCCTTGGAAGATATGGCCGAAGCCCTCCGGGCCCATCCCGGATTCGAAGACCTCAACCGATCCACGCTCTCCCGTTGGTTAAAGAACCCTCCGCAGCGGGCGCGCGTGGCGGTGCAGATCCTCAATTCCCGGCGCGCCGGAACGCGGCTGCGCATTGCAGAGCCGCAAGCGCTCTCGGTGATTCCCTCCAGTATGCTGACTTGGGCGATCGAACCAGGAAAGCCCTACGGCCTTCTCGAAAAGCAATACGGGGTTGTGGCGGAAGTGCAACCCACTCGACACGGGGGACCCGCGTTAGAGTTGCTGGTCAAGGGCAAAGCCGATGTCGCCATCGTGCCCAGTGACATGCTTACCCAGTTGGGGCCTGATTGCCGTCGGGTCTGCTTACTCTCAAAGTTGTACGTCACCGGCCTGGCCACGGGGGCCATTGACGCGGTCTCGGACCTAAAGGGGAAGACCTTTGGAATAGTGGCAGGCTCGGCGTTTGGGACGCGTTTGCACGAGGTGAGCCTTGGTTGGGGAATTACGCTTCCTCAGCCTCTTGCTTTCGCGACTCCCAAAGATATCGTCCAAGCCCTTTTGGCTAGACGAATTGACGGAATGGTCGGTTCGGAACCGTCCGTCAGCCACGTGGGCCGCGCCGTGGGGCGGTCCCTCCAGGTTTTTCCCATACGTGAAGGACTGCTGGGATGGTTCGAAATGCACGTCGCGATGAACCTCAGGACCGCGCGCCCCGCCTGCGCGCGAGCCTACTTGTGTGGTTTACGGGAAGCGGTCGAGTACACCAACGCTCGGAAGTCCGTTGCAGCCTTTCAAGCTGAAATCGCGTCGCGGTACGAGATGGATCAGTCGGATGTACGGAGTATCTTGACCAATACCACCTTCTCAGTTGGGGAGCTTGAGGCGGCGCCTGTCCTTACCCTGTGGGAACGGGAAACTGTGGAACTGCGGAAGCGATGAAGAGTATCGCCCGTGCAGCGCGCTCTGGCGAGCGGAAGGGGGCGGAAAGCAGGAGTCAGGAGCCAGAAGTCATGAGCCAGAAGAGAGAAACTAACGCAGGGGCTGGGGGGCAGGGGCAAGGGGCACGTGAAGAAAGGTATCAGGTGTTAGGGGCTGGGTGCTAGGCAAAACCTCGAACCGAAAATCGGCTATCCGTCGGTTGAAGGACAATCGAAAATCGTGCCACCCCACACTTCCCCACATCGGTTATCGGAACATTCGAATGAAGGCATGAATCCACAGATCACGCGGATTACTCAGAGCAGAAATGCCAAAGGCACGGCAGAGCGAGATCCCTCGTTGCGCTCGGGATGACAGCGAAGGGCAGAGGAATAGAAGCCAGGGGCTGCCGTCAATTGCAAATCGGCAACCCGTCCTCCGTAGCAGTTCTCCTGCGGAGGGTGAATCGAAAGTCGTCAATATGCTACGGCTATTGGCAAGGCTCAGTTATAGTGCGCGGCGTTGGTCTCAATACAGGTCTTCCACTCTTCCGGCAGTTCATCGAGTGGAAAGATTGCCGAGGCTTCACACACCGGAACGCACGCCCCGCAATCGATGCAAGTCACGGGGTCGACATATAAATGCGGCGCCTCGGTGAAGCCTGGCTCATCCTTGCGCGGGTGGATGCAATCGACGGGACAGACATCGATGCATTTTTCGTCCTTCGTGCAGTTGGTCGTGATGACGTAAACCATTCAGTCTATTCTCCCTTGAATATAAAGTGAGCGACCGGCCGGCCAGGAGAGATTTCCTCGCCCCGGTCGTTCTCACTCCTATCCTCACAAGCCCGCAAAAACGCCGCTGTTACCGGCGTCACGTTGTAAGAAGAAATGACAGGTGGTAAGAAAACAGTGCACGATAAGCAGTAGGCTGTAAACGAGGGCTGAGAGACAGGGACCAGGAGTTAGGGGCCCCGGGGACTGGGGGCTAGGCGCGAGGCAGTAAGTGCCGGGCAGTAGGTGAGAAAGACCACGCTCGCCTTGCCGATGCCACGTTGCGGCGGGATAGGATCCATCGCAGCTAAGCACCCCCTCACCCGGCCTATGCGGCCGGCCATTTCCCCTCGAAGAGGGCTTGGTAGTCCGATTCAGATTCGCGTCCGCCGCTCCCAGACAATTCTTACCGAAGGTCTATGGGTTGGCTCCTGTTGTCTATCTACATGAGTGTGCAACAATTTCAAAACAACGAGTACGACCTATCACGGAATCAGGCTGGCGGGTCATTGGGTCGTGCGGTTTCGTCAGGGTCTCTACTCGTAGCGCAAGGCTACGATGGGATCGAGTCGCGAGGCTTTGAGGGCGGGCCACAGTCCGAAGAAGAGGCCGATGCCGGTGGCGACCACAAAGCCTGTCACCACCGACCACATGGGAACACGCGAAGGAAGGCTGGGCACCAGAGTGCGGATCATGAAGCTCAGCATCCACCCGGCCAGGATACCCATGACGCCGCCGGAACCGGTGAGCGTCATGGCCTCGAGCAGGAACTGCCAGCTGATATCGCTGCGCCGCGCGCCAATGGCTTTGCGCACTCCTATCTCGCGTGTGCGCTCGGTGACGGAGACCAGCATAATGTTCATAACGCCGATGCCGCCCACCAGCAATCCGATGGAAGAGATTACCACCATCACCAGCGCCACCGTTCCGATGATCTCGCGGAACTGAGTGATCAGCGACTCGGCCGTCGAGATCCCAAAGTTGTCGGGCTCGGAAGGCTTCACGTGGCGGCGCCGGCGCAGAACTCCGGTGACCTCGCCGGTCGCCTGGTCCACTTTTCCCGGGAGCGCCAACACGTTCAGGAAATTGTCGCGCGCCAAGGGATAGAATTTCTTGTACGTGTGGTAGGGAATGAAGACGTCGCGGTCGTCGGGATTATCGCCCACCAGCCCCTTGAACTTTGTGGTGGTGCCGACGACTTCGAATGCGTGGCCGTCCACCTGAATGGTTTTGCCCACCGGGTCTTCATTGGGGAAGAGGCGCTCGACCACATTCGCGGCGATTACGGCAACGTCGCGGCGGTGACGATCATCGGCGTCGGTAAAGAACCGGCCATCGGCCAAAGGGACATTGGCGATGCGAAGGTGATTTGCCGTGGCGCCGAAGAATTGGGCGTCCTGCATGTCTTTGCCTCTGTAGTGCACCGAGGAGGGAGGCAGGCCAAAGGGCCCAATCTCCCGGAAGACCGCCACCGAGACGGCCTCGACGGAGGGGCACTCTTCCAGCAGAGCCATTCCATCTTCGTAGGAGAGAGGCTTGCGCAGGCGCTCTTCGCGCGTGAGTCGATGAGGCGCGCCCAACTGCAATTTGTAAATCCACAATGTGCGCGTGCCGAACTGCTCCGCCGTCTGCACCAATTGCTGGTCGAGCCCGGCGATGATGGACGCGACGGCAATCACAGTCGTGGTCCCGATGAGGACGCCCAGGATGGTGAGAAACGAGCGGAACTTGTGAGTCCTCAGGGTATCGAGGGCCAGCATCAGGTTCTCGCGCACGCTGTGTCTGTAAGCCACCATACTATTGCTCCGTCCTCAGGGCCTCGATCGGATCCAACCGCGCCGCTTTGCTGGCAGGATAGATTCCGAAGAAAAGGCCGACCGCCGTGGAAAGCGTGACGCCCACCACCACCGCGCTCAATGGAACAGAGGCTGTGAAGACCATCGCGATTAATCGGGCGATCAGAACAGCCAGCAAGACGCCCAGCATTCCCCCGGTGGCGGACATCACGCCCGCTTCGATAACGAACTGCCACAGGATGTCGCTGCGCCGCGCGCCCAACGATTTGCGGATGCCGATTTCATGCGTTCGCTCGATGACGCTGGCCAGCATGATGTTCATGATTACGATTCCACCCACCACCATGAAGACCGCCACCACGCCGATAGTGACGGCAAAAATGGTGCCTGTCAGGTTTTTCCATGCATCCATCAGAGTATCGGAGGCGTTGATGCCGAATGTGTCGTCCTCCTGATAGGGGACATGCCGCCGGGCCCGCATCAAGGCGCGAACTTCGTCTTCAAGTTCCACCATGTGCTTTGAGTCTGGCGCTTTAATAAAAACGAGGAGCTCAGGCCGGGCCATGTAGGCGTTGCGAAAGGTGGTAAGAGGAATCATTACAAAGTTGTCCTGGCTCACCCCGAACGTAGTGCCCACTTTGTCCGCCACGCCAATTACACGGTAGGGTTGGCCAGCAACAAGAATCTCCTTATCGAGGGGGTCGGTCCCCGGGAAAAATTTATCCACCAAGTCCTGCCCAATAAAGCAAACCTTCGAGTTGTGGTTGTAATCCTGTTCGGTGAGGTAGCGGCCCTCCACTACTTTTTCCCTGCCGATGTCCATGTGGCTCGGGGTCAATCCCATCAGGTTGACTTCGTCGATGGTCCGGCCCTTGTAGCGTGCCTCAGGGGGGGGTTCAATTTGAGCGAGCGCACTCATGGCCTGATAGTCAATCAGATTTTCGCGGAGGTACTGGTAATCCTCTATTCGAATGGGTTTGTTCCGGCGGCGCGCCGTGAGGAAAGCCTCGAAACCTTGCGCCCACTTGAATTGATGGAGGACGAATGTGTTCGTGCCCAAGTTTGCAATGTGAGTGGCAATGTAAACGTTCATGCCGTTGACGATGGACATCACCACGATCAGGGTGGTGGTGGCGATCACCACACCCAGCAGAGTGAGGAAGGAGCGCATCTTGTGGGAGCGCAGAGCCTCGAGGGCAATCCAGAATGCCTCGCGCGCCGTGACCCAGACACTAGCAACCCGAGCTTGCCTTGCGATTGGCCTGGTCGTTAACGCTTGAGCTTGACTGAAGACCGCCACAACAACTCCTCTTGGCGTGCTTATGGGATTCTCAATCCCAATCTTTCGCGAATCGTAAGAGCACGATTCTTAGTGCGAGGAGACCCGGATCCCTTCGTGCGATTTTCCGGGGCCGACCGGATTCGCTCCACTAGTGTATATCTACTTAATTCTAACATCAGGGTATGAGGATTGTACGCAAATTAGGCCTGACGAGGCCTACTCTAGAGGCTTCCTATTCGTAGCGCAAGGCCACGATGGGGTCCAGGCGCGCGGCCTTCATGGCCGGCCACATTCCGAAGAATAGGCCAATGCTTACGGCCACAATAAATCCTGCCGCCACTGACCAAAGCGGGACTGTGGAGGGAAATTCGGCCAGGCGGATCAGGAGGCTGATAGAGCCCCCCAGCAGGATTCCCAGCAAACCGCCGGCGCCGGTGAGGGTCATGGCTTCGAGCAAGAATTGCCAAATTATGTCGCTGCGACGGGCGCCCAAGGCCTTGCGCACACCGATCTCGCGGGTCCGCTCCGTGACCGAGACCAGCATGATGTTCATCACCCCGATGCCGCCCACCAGCAAGCCGATGGAGGAGATGACGACCGTGACAAGAACCACCATCGACATAATTTGCCGGAACTGGTCAATGAAGGATTGGGCCGTGGAGATGCCAAAGCTATTCTCCTCCGAGGGCTTCACGTGGCGGCGGCGCCTGAGCACTCCGGTGGCCTCATCGATGGCCTGATCGAGTTTGCCCTCATAAGCCATGGCCAGGATGAGGTTCTCCTTGGTGTTAGGGTAGATCTTCATGTAGGTGAGATAGGGGATTTTGATCACGCGACCGCTGCCCGTGTCGCCCAACTCCTTGCGATGCCCCAGGGCGCCGATCACCTCAAAGCTGTTGCCATCCACAATGATCGACTTGCCGATAGGGTCTTCGTTGGGGAAGAACCGGTCGACGATGTCCGGGCCGATCACCGCCACGTCGCGACGGTGAAGATTTTCAATTTCCGTGAAGAACCGGCCGTCGGCCAGGTGATCGTTGACCACCTGAAAGCCCGAAGGGGTCGATCCGAGAAAGAGGGCATTGACAATTTGCATGCCTTTGTACTTGACCAAGGGAGGGGGCCCTTCGAAGTTTCGCGGCTCGACCGCCACTTCTTGTATGGACTCGCACTGCTCTTTGAGGGCCATAGCGTCGTCGTAGGTAAGCTCCTTGCGCATCCGTTCTTCCTTGGACAGCCTGCCCATATGAATGCCCGGGTTGAACTTGAAGATGAACATGGTTCGGGTGCCAAAGTCCTCGGCCATGTCGGCGAACTTGCGGTCAAGTCCCGCGAAGATTGAGGCCACCGCAATGACTGTAGCGGTGCCGATGAGCACTCCGAGAATCGTCAGGAAGGAACGGAACTTGTGCGTGCGCAGAGTGTCCAGCGCCAGCAGCAGATTTTCACGCACGGCGTTCCAGTAATTAGGCATATCAGTTCTCCGTCCGCAAGGCTTCAATCGGGCTAAGCCTCGAGGCCTTGCTGGCGGGGTAAATGCCAAAAAAGAGGCCCACCCCTGTGGAGAGCGTCATTCCCACAACGACCGCGCTTAGGGGCACTGCCGCCGTGAAGACCGCTGCCACCAACTGGGCGATCATCACGGCCAGCCCCACTCCGATCAACCCGCCCATCACCGACATCACCGCAGACTCAATCAGGAATTGGGTCAGGATATCCCGTCGTCTTGCTCCCAGCGACTTGCGCACGCCGATTTCGTGGGTGCGCTCCGTGACGCTGGCCAGCATGATATTCATGATGACGATGCCACCCACCACCATGAAAACGCCAACAATGGCGACGGCAACGGCAAAGATCGACCCCGTCAACTGCTTCCACACGCTCAACAAGGCTTCGGACGAGTTGACGCCGAAGTCGTCGTCCTCTTTGTAGGGGAGGTGGTGCCGGGCGCGCATCAGGGCCCGTACTTCGTCCCCGAGTTCTACCATCGATGCGTCATCGAAGCCTTGAATGTCCACGTTGAGGCGCGGCCGGGCGACAAAGGCCTTTTCCAGGGTGGACAGGGGAATCTGAACGAAGGCATCCTGGCTCTGGCCGAAAACAGTGCCAAGTCTCTCCGCCACCCCGATCACACGAAAGGGCTTGCCGCCAATCATCAACGTCTTGTCCAGCGGGTCTGTCATGGCAAAAAACTGGTCCAAAAGATCCATGCCGATGAAGCAGACCATGGAGTCATGCTCGTAGTCGGTGTTGCTAATGAAGCGCCCGGAACCTACCTTCTCGCTTCCGATGTCAATCATACTGGGCGTCACGCCGCCCACCTCCGTTTGTTCCAGCGAACGCCCCTTGTACTTCACCTCCGGCTGCGGCCAAACTCCCGCTTCGGCAGCGATCGTCTTGTACCTTTGCAGGTGGTCCTTCAAGAATGCGAAGTCATCGAGGCGGATCGGCTTGTTGCGACGGAGTGCTCTCAGCCACTCTTCATCAGTGCTGGTCCACTTGAATTGGCTCAGGACGAGAGTGTTGGCGCCGAGATTGGCAATCTTATTGGCAACGTAAAGGTTCATGCCGTTGATCACCGACATCACCACGATCAGGGTGGTGGTGGCAATGACCACGCCCAGCAAAGTTAGGAAGGAGCGGAGCTTGTGAACGCCGAGCGTTTCGATGGCGATCCAAAAGGCCTCGCGCGCCGTAACCCAGAAGCTCGCGCCTTGAACCTGCTTCGCGACTGGCCGGGATGTGATTGCTTGGGCTTGACTGAAGACTGCCACAACAACTCCTCCCTGCGCGCCTGTCGGATTCCCAAGGCCAAGCCCTCTGGGATCTCAAGGCAGGGTTCGCAGGTCGAAAAACTGGGAGCGATTCTTTCGGTTTCCCCGGCGAGGCCCGATTCGCTACATGGCCATATATCCACTTAATTCTAACACCAGGAATGGAGATTGCGCGCAATTTGGAACATGCGAGGCTTACTTTAGAGGCTTTCTATTCGTAGCGCAAGGCCACAATGGGGTCCAGTCGCGCTGCTTTCATGGCCGGCCACATTCCGAAGAACAAGCCAATGCTGACGGCCACAATAAACCCAGCCGCCACCGACCAAAGTGGGACAGTGGACGGAAAGTCTGCGAGGCGAATGAGGAATGTCAACAAGTAACCGAACAGAATGCCCAGAATGCCGCCCCCCCCGGTCAGGGTCATCGCCTCCAGAAGGAATTGCCAACTGATATCGCTGCGTCGTGCGCCAATCGCTTTCCGCACGCCAATTTCACGCGTCCTTTCGGTGACGGAGACCAGCATGATATTCATCACACCGATGCCTCCTACCATCAACCCGATGGAGGAGATCACCACAGCCACCAGAACCACCATGGCCATAATTTGGCGGAACTGCTGGATGATGGCCTCAGCCGACGAAATTCCGAAGCTGTCCTTATCGCCGGGTTTCACGTGCCGCCGGTGGCGGAGCACGTTGCTGATTTCATCCTTGGCCTCATTCACTTTTCCGTCGACTGCCATGGCCAGGATGAAGTTTTCTTTTTGGTTGGGGTACATCTTTTTGAAAGTGAAGTAGGGTATTTTCACCACGCGATCGCTGCCGTTATCGCCGGGGAAGGACTTGCGCGGTGCGATGGTCCCAATCACCTCATAATTGTCGCCGCCCACGGTAATGCTCTTGCCGATCGGGTCCTCGTGCTCGAAGAACCGCTTGACGACGTCTGCGCCAATCACGGCGACATTGCGCCGGTGCAAGTTTTCAATCTCGGTAAAGAATCGGCCGTCGCCCAAAACGTCGTTGACCACGCGGAAATCATTGGCCGTCGCCCCGATGAAGTTGGCGTCCAAAATTTCTTTGGCTTTGTACTTCACGACGGGGTTGGGACCCCACACAAAAATCTCCGTGGCGGTCGTTTCCACCGAGGGGCACTGTTCCTGGATGGCTTGCGCGTCTTCATAGTTCAGGGGCTTGCGCATACGCTCTTCTTTGGAGAGGCGTCCAAAGTGAATGCCCGGCTCGAATTTGAAAATGAACAGGGTGCGCGTGCCGAAATCCCGCGCCGCCTCCACGAATTCCTGGTCCAACCCGGCGAATACCGAGGCCACCACGATCACACAGACGGTGCCGATCAGCACTCCCAGGATGGTGAGAAAAGAGCGGAACTTGTGGCTGCGAATCGTGTCGAGCGCCAGCAGCAAGTTTTCGCGGACGTTATGGCGATTGGCAAGATTCATTGTTCAGGCCTCAGTCCGAAGAGCTTCGATGGGATCGAGCCTCGCCGCCTGGCTGGCGGGATAAATGCCAAAAAAAAGTCCCACCAAGGTTGATAGTCCCATGCCCACGACCACAGCGTAAGTCGGAACAATGGAGGGCCACCAGAGCGTATCGACCAGCTTGCTGATGCCGACGGCGATGAGGATTCCGGCCAGGCCGCCGGTGGCGGACATGACAGCGGACTCCACCACGAATTGCCACAGAATGTCGCGCCGGCGCGCCCCCAGCGATTTGCGGATGCCAATTTCATGCGTGCGCTCGGTGACGCTCGCAAGCATGATGTTCATGATCACAATGCCGCCCACCACCATAAAAACGGCGACAATGCCGATGGTGGCGGCGAAAATGGTGCCCGTCAGTTGATTCCAGGCTGACATGATTGTTTCCGAGGCGTTGATGCCAAAATTGTCCGTTTCTTTATAGGGGAGGTGACGGCGGGCCCGCAACATGGCCCGGACCTCATCTTCGAGTTCCGCCATTTGTCCCGAGTTCCACGCCTGAATACTGATGGCCAACTGGGGCCTGGCCATGAAGTCCTTGGAAAAAGTGGTTAGCGGAACGTTGATGAAATTATCCTGGCTCTGGCCAAACGTGCTGCCGATTTTCTTGGCCACGCCGATAACTTGGAAAGGGTTTCCTCCGATCATAATCTCTTTACCGATGGGATCGACGGAGGGAAAAAATTCCTTGACCAAATCCTGGCCGATGAAACAGACGGGGGCGCTATGGGAATAATCGGACTCCGAAATGAATCGCCCTTCTTCAACTTCCGCCTGCCCGATATTAATCATGCTGGCAGAAACGCCCTCGAAGCTGGAGTCCTCAATGCTGTGGCCCTTGTAACGGACGCTGGGCGCATTGCGCATCCATGAGGAGGCGCCCATCATTTTGTAATCGCGCAAATTGGTTTTGAGGAATTCGTAGTCCTCCATGCGCATGGGCGGATTGCGCCGGCGCGCCTTCAGCCACTCTTCCTCACCCGATGCCCATTGGAATTGATGGACGATGAAGACATTGGCTCCCAGGTTGGCAATGTGCTCAGCGATGTAGTTATTCATGCCGTTGACGATGGACATGACCACAATGAGCGTGGTGGTGGAGATTACGACGCCCAACAAGGTGAGGAATGAGCGCAGCTTATGAGTATAGAGTGCCTCGAGGGCGAGCCAAAAGGCCTCGCGCGCCGTGACCCACGCACCCGCGAACGCGCGCCGGTGCGCTCTGCCTGCTTGAATAAGGGGTTGTGCCTGGCTGAAGACAGCCATCGAGCCTCCCACGGGGTGCTACCTCACCCGCTCGTCCTGGAATACCTTGCCATCGCGAACGTGGATGATGCGATGGGCGCGGGCCGCGATGTCGTGCTCGTGGGTGACCAGGACAATGGTGTTGCCAGCCGATTGCAGACGATCGAAGAGATTCATAATCTCCACGCCGGTCGCCGAGTCCAAGTTTCCGGTGGGTTCGTCTGCCAGAATAATGGAAGGGTTGTTCACCAGCGCCCGCGCAATGGCAACGCGCTGCCGCTGCCCGCCGGAAAGTTCATTGGGCTTGTGATGCATGCGGTCGGCGAGGTCCACTTTATGCAAAGCGTCCTCTGCCTTTTCGCGGCGCTCATTGGCAGGGGTCCCGTTGTAAATCAGCGGCAGCTCCACGTTGTGCAACGCGGTGGCGCGCGCCAGCAGGTTGAAGGTCTGGAACACAAATCCGATTTCTTTGTTGCGGATGTACGCCAATTCGTCGTCGGACAGTTCGCTCACCAGGCGCCCGTTCAGCCAATAGCTTCCCTGCGTGGGCGAGTCGAGGCAGCCAATCAGGTTCATGAGCGTGGATTTTCCCGAGCCGGAGGGTCCCATGATGGCCACATACTCGCTCTTGTGAATTTCAAACGAGACCCCGCACAGGGCATTCACCTGCACCGAGCCCATTTCGTAGGTCTTCCAGAGGTTATCGGTCCGGATCATCACGCCATCGGGGGGCATGATTGCTTCGTGAATGGACGGAGCCACTTGTGATCCCATGGGTTTGTATCGTTCCCTCCCGGGGTGGATCCGCTGAGGCGGAGTTCCCGGCAGCGCGCTGGAGGAGGGAATTCAGGTATCCCTCCCCCTTGTCGCGCCGTCCTGTTCCTTACTCTTAAGACGTCGACGTTGAACCTGGGTTAGCCCCGCCAACCGGAGCCTTCTCGATCTTCACCTTGGTGTTGTTCTTCAGTGTTCGCAACACCTGGTAACTTCCGGTCACGATTTCGTCGCCCTGCTGGATCCCTTTGGTGACTTCGACATCTGTGGATCCCATGATCCCCGTGTCAACCGGAACAAATTTGGCCACTCCGTTTTGGATCACGAACAGGCCTTGCACCTCTTCCTTTTCTTTCTCCCGTTCCTTGGCGGTGGGGGGGGCCTTTTCTGCCGCCAAAGCTTTACCTTCTGACCCTTTCGCGGGCTCTTCAAGTTCGCGGCGGGTGCGAATGGTCAACGCCTGGATCGGAACAGTAATGGCGTTCTGGCGCGTCGCAGTGGTGATTTTGGCGGTGGTGGAGAGGCCTGGACGAAGCCCCGGCGGAGGAGTGTCGAGAGTCACCACGACTTTGAAATCCTTGGCTTCCTCGTTGCTCGTGGTGCTGGTGGTGGCGGTCTGCCCCGTGCTGCGGCTTACGGCGCTTTGTCCGATTTCAGTGACCTTGCCCTTAAACGTTTTGTTGGGGACGGCATCGATGGTCACTTCCGCGGGTTGGTTCAGTTTGACGTTGACGATGTCCGTCTCATCTACCATTACCTCGGCCGTAACTACGGAGAGGTCGGCGATTTGAAACAGGACGCTGCCCGGCTGATTCTGGATGCCCGTCACAACGTTCTCGCCCAGGTGGACAGGCAGGGAAGTGATGATGCCGTCCATCGGAGCGGTGTAAATTGTCTTGTTCCGGACGTCGGTGGCGCGTACAAGCTGCGCTCGATTTTGCCCTAGCCGCGCCGAGGCCATATCCCGGCTGTAAATGGCCTGCTGGTATTGCGCCTTGGATTGATTGACACGGGACTGCGCCGATTGTGCCGCTGCTGCCGCAACCTCATAATCGCTTCGCCGTTGATCAAAAACCTGCTGGGCGATGAGTTTGTCTTTGAAGAGCTGCTCGCCCCGCGCATAGTCATCCTTGGTCTGTTTCAGTTTGGCCTGCGCTTGATCGTAGTCAGCTTGAGCGGTTTTCATCGCCGCCGCGGCGGATTGAACCGCCGACTCTGATCCCGAGACATCGGCTTGAGCATTCTTCAGTCCCGCGGCAGTGGCATCCACATCGGCGGACTGCTGCACGTCCTCCGTTCTCAGCAGGAGCTGCCCCTTCTTTACTGAGTCGCCTTCGTGAACCAGCAACTCGACGACTTTGCCGAAGGAATTGGCATTGACGTTGGCCAGGTCCTCGGGCGGCGGCTTGATTTGGCCGGAAGCGGTGACGATGGAGGCGATGTCCTGCCGGCCCACTTTGGCCGTCTGGACCGACACCACTCCGCGCTTGCTCCACGAAATGGCGAACAAAACCAAACCCACCAGCACCACCGCGGCCACCGACAACAAGATGACCTTCGTCCGCTTTTTCATCCCTTTTCCATTGCGTGGCGGCACCGCGCCACGCGGCGTAACTTCACCCATTCGAGGTTCCTCCGTTCTAACTAATTCCAATTCTGTCGTGTATGCCATGAGCGTTGGGTCTCATCCTATCGATGGTCGTTGTTATGCAGATTGTTGCAGCGTCCGCATAGTTGCCTGGGGTCCCCGCGATTTATCTTCCGTTCCGCCGTCTTTCGGGAGCCACAAATCTGCTCCCGGACGTTCCCCTGGGAACCCTCCTGTCACTTATACGGTAGCCGACCCCTAAAAGTTTCCTCAAAAACGATTCTGGGGAATCAAAGTGCAGTTGACATGAGGGCAAGCAGAAAATTCGTCGGCATACCTCCCAACAGTGAAGCACGGATCTGCCTGGGCACGACTCGCCGAAACCTAGCCTCCATGCAAATCACGTGAGCTTTATTCTACTCCCATTTTTCGGCGATTCAAGTGCGATTTCGCGACTGGCCGTGGCCCATCCTGGAGACCATTCTCTTGCGATTTGTATCTGCAACATTCTCCGCCCGGGAACCCTTTGGGGCTTACCCTGAAATGCGCACAAGCCGGGCCACCTTTTTTCGCTTTGAGGCATCGCAATGAACGTCGGGGTTAGTTCCTTGGGGGCTTGGCGATCGTTTTTGGGCGATGCCCACTATGCCTGAGGCGAACGAGCTTGACATTCCATTTACCGAAACATAGAATCTCATTCATCAGCCCTTTGCTGCTCCGGCGGTAGTGTAGGGCAGGGTGGAGAAATGTTTATTCGAAGGTTTAGGTACGGTTGGCTCGGCCTGCTGGTCCTTGTGGCAGCCTTTGGAAGCCTCGTCAGTAATTCAACTCATGCATTTCCTGCCAAGGAAAAAAAGGAAAAACCCGATAAGCTCGACAAAGATGAGAAGCGCCGGAAGAAGGCCGCGCAACTTGAAAATGAGAGTGCTTACAAGCATTGGATTTCGGACGAAGTGCCCTACATCATCACCGAAGAGGAAAAGAGAACATTCAAGGGCCTGAACACTGACGACGAGAGAGAGCAATTCATCGAAGCATTCTGGGAGCGGCGCAATCCCAATCCCGGCACCCCTGAAAACGAATTCAAGGAAGAATATTACCGGCGTATTGCCTACGCCAACGAACACTATGCTTCGGGCATCCCGGGCTGGAAAGCGGATCGCGGCCGTATTTACATTATGTATGGTCCGGCTGATGAAATCGACTCTCACCCCAGTGGCGGGACTTACGTGCGGCCTTCGGAAGAAGGAGGAGGCGAGACGGCGACCTATCCGTTTGAGACTTGGCGCTATCGTTACATTGACGGCATCGGCACCAACATCATATTGGAATTTGTCGACCCGACCATGACCGGCGAATATCACCTGACCATGGACCCGGGTGAAAAGGATGCTCTCTTACACGTTCCCGGCGCCGGGCTGACCCTCATGGAACAAATGGGGATGGCCAAAAAGACCGACCGGTTTACTCGGACAGACGGCATGACCACGGGAACAGCCCTGGGTGGCCAGCCGGAGAGCATGAATGAATTCACCCGCCTTGACCTTTATTCCAAAATATGGAAGCCTCCTGCCGTCAAGTTCAAGGACATGCAGGCGGTCGTGCTCGCCAAGCTCTCCTCAAACCTGCTGCCCTTTGATGTGCGGACAGACTTCATTCGCGTCACTGATGATATGGTTTTGACTCCCGTTACCATTCAAGTGGCGCACCATGACCTGCAATTCACCAACAAAAACGGCATCATGCACGCAGTCGTGGACATCTATGGCCAGGTCAACAGCCCTAGCGGCAAGTTCGTCACTTCTTTTGAGGATGGCGTGGTCCTGGACGTTCCCGAAGATCAGTTCCAGCACTATTCTGAAACCAAATCGGTGTACCAGAAAGCGCTCCCCCTTCGTCCCGGCCTCTACAAAGTGGGTATCGTGGTGAAAGACGATACCAATGGCCGGATCGGAACCACCGACTTGGGCGTTCGCGTGCCCAAGTACGAAGATGACAAGCTCATGCACAGCTCCCTCATTCTGGCTGACCTGATTCAACCGCTTCCGACCAACCAAGTGGGGACAGGACCTTTTGTGATTGGAAGCACCAAGGTACGGCCCAGCGTCAACCGGATGTTTACGCGCGACCAGAAGATGGGGATTTTCATCCAGGTGTATAATTTGGCGGTGGATCCGCAAACCCACCACACTTCGATGAATGTGGAGTACGACATCACGAAAGACGGAAAGGCGATTCTGAATCAGGCTGAGGATGCGGCGAAGCTGGCCAATACCGGCCAACAAATTACTCTACAGAAGAATTTGAACTTGCACCCTCTTCAGCCTGGCACGTATACTGTGCAGATCAAGGTGACGGACAACGTCAACAAGCAAACCATTACCCCGACGGAGACTTTCGAAGTGCGCTGAGGGTTTCCCGACAGCTCCAGCGGCGGGGCAATGGATGCATGAATTGATTGCGAGAATGAAAATCATTTCTGACTCACGAACTCGTTTCAGGCGGGGCTTGGGGGCAAGTCTTCTTCCTGCCCTGTGCCTGACGAC
>JBGPCF010000119.1:0-21238 GCA_041481635.1 Terriglobia bacterium
CGCCGCTCAGGCGCTCGCCGCGGCGCAGCAAGCCAACAACATCGCGACGACCACCCTCAACGAAATCAATGCCATCCTGCAAGGGTGCGGCTGCGTGTCCCCATCAACCCCCTGATCCATCGCCCGCTCCTCAAGCGCGCAGCAGTGAGCCCACTTGATAGTTGGCGCGCAAACAAGACGCGAAGGATCTCAGGGTGAAAAGATGACTGGGGCGGTATCGACGCGTCCGAGTGTACCTTGCGCCCACCAGCGTTTCTGGGCTCAAAAGGGTTGAGCGATTCTTTAGCGACCTCACGGCACCGCCCCACCGACTCCAGGTATAACATTTCGTAGCCGAATTGAAATCGGCGCTGCACGCCGACAGGGGCAGCACAACCGAAACCCGAAACCTCCATCTGGACCGCCCAGGTCACTGATCTTCTGGGAAAAGTGAAACGAGGCAAAGCCGCCCTGATTAAAATTGCGTCTGCTTGACGCACTACACTAGTATTATTAGGGGTCAGGTTGGAACGTTCGCTTTCCGAGTATCAAGAAGTTTGAAGCAAAAAAATTACCCCGAACCAGACTTTTCCCCTCCCTCCGGCGTCTTTAGAGGTGAAATTGGCGGCACTACCGATCTCTGACCGTCCCGATGCTTCTCTGGTACGCGATGTATTAGCTGGAAGCCTTGAAGCCTTCAACGTGCTTGTTCGGCGCTGGGAGCGGAGGGTCTACAGCTATCTCGTGTATTTGACGGGCCAGCCCGAGGACGCTTTCGATTTGTCTCAAGAAGTATTTGTTTCTGCTTATGCGAACATCGGACGGCTGCGCAAGCCCGAGGTCTTCCGCCAGTGGCTATTTCAGATTGCCCATAACACGGCGTACTCTCACCTGCGCAAGGAGAGGGGCAGGGAAGCCGTTCTCTTGGAAGCCGATTCTCATGACTTCCCCCCAAGCTCGAGAATTATGGGCGGTCCGTTGTGGGAGAGATCGGAATCGAAGCTGCTCGTCGAAAAGGCTTTGGCTGCTCTGCCCGTGGAACAGCACGAGGCCATTGTGCTCAAGTTTTATCAGGGATTTAGTTTTGACGAAATCGCTGAGATACAAAGCTGTCCTGTCAGCACGATCAAGACTCGTTTCTACGCTGGCCTCGAACAGCTCCGGAAGATCTTGAAGTCCTAAAGCCCTCATTGAGTTGGGGGGAAAGGTGGAAGCCATGGCGTGCATTGAATCGAAAGAAAAGTTGATGGATTACATTCTGAAAGAACTCCCACCGAAAGAGGCGCGCGAGCTCGAACTTCATGTTGAGGGCTGTGCGAAATGTGCGGGTGCGTTGAACGACCTCAAGGATTTGCAGGGAGTGATGCAGCAACACTTTACGGATTTGGAAATGCCATCCCATTTGGTCTTGATCCCCGAGAGACCATCGAGCGTCCCCTGGAGATTTTTCGCCAACCCCTGGGCAGCAGGTGCTCTGGGTGGGGTTTTGGCTGCCGTCTTCATCGCCGGTCTGTTTCTCGGCGGTATTCTTGGACGAAACCCTGCACCTTTGGTTCACCAACAGGTTGCAAAAGATGCTGTGAGCCGCGCCGACGTCGAGGCAATAGTTTCGCGAGAGGTGTCTGCGAAGCTGACGCAACAGAAGGCGGAATTCCAAGTGCAGAATGAAAAGCTTGCAGAAAGCCTGCGCCAGGACCAGATGAAGAATCTTGTCCAGATGGCCCACCAGATACAGGGTTTGGAGCTGGCTCAGAATGCGGTTTGGAAGGAGACCCAGCAGCAGAACGAGTTTGTGGACTACATTGCGCGCAATTACTTGCAGCCAACCAGCACGCCCACCGGGGGCTCGAGGAGGTAGTCCGAATGCATTCTCTTACTACGAGGGCGACCCGGCGGTCTCTGGCTGTGTTTACCTTGCTGCTGACGTTGGCCCGAACTCTTGGAGCGCAATCTCCCGCCCCCAATCTCAGCGGTCTGAAAGGCGAAATAAAGGTTTTTGAAGCAGTGATAAATGAAACGATTGTCCAGACCTTCGCGCCTCCCTTCGGGTTGCTGGAAAAGGCGAAAGGAACGTACCTTTCGGATTTTGGGGTGATATTCAGCCTGGAAGTGAATCTCTATCCCGTGCGGATTCCCAATATGTTTAATGTGCGGCCACCCACCAAAGAAGAGGTTGAGAAGGCACGAAAGGCGAAACTTGAACGGATTGGGATCATCAAGCAGACGATGCCACGACTGCTTGCCGACCACGTCAATGCGCTGCGCGAATTTCCCTCAGGGGAGTCCGTGGCGGTGATTGTTCACCTATTCCACTTTCAGGCTGAGGGCGAGAACCTTCCCACGCAGATAATTATTGAAGTCAAAAGGAGCGACCTTGACCTGTATTCGGACAGGAAGCTCTCGTATGAGCAGTTCTTGAGCCACGTCAAGTTTTCTGAATTTTGAAGCTCTTGCTCCAAGGATTTCACCATGGGGAGTCGTAAACTGCTGGGCCAGATGCTCGTTGAGCGAGGCCTTTTGTCCGAGGCTGACCTGCAAAGGGGATTGGCTTTACAGCGCGAGCAGCGGGAGCGATTGGGCCGGGTTCTCATCGACCTTGGCTTTCTTTCTCAGCATGACCTTTATACTGTGATCTCCGAGCAGTTGGGCATCCCTCGGGTTGATCCGGCGGAGCTACAGGAAATTCCATTTCAAGCTTCGAAGCTCTCCTCCAGTTTTCTCAAGCAGTTCTTTATTTATCCATTCCGCGTTGACAACGGGACAATGCTGGTTGCTATGGCCGATCCCCTGGACACGGACAACCGGCGTGCCATGGAGGAATTGGTCGGACGGAAGATTGAAGTGCGGCTCGCCAGTGAAGCGGAGATCGGAAAGGCACTGGAACTCTCGTTCGGTTCAGAAGAGGCTGGGGTAGTTGACACGGCACTCCTGGGTGACGCCGGTGGGGAGAGTTTGGGTGGAGCGGAGACTGACATCGAACAACTGCGTGATCTGGCCTCCGAGGCACCCGTGATCCGTTGGGTCAATCAATTGATTGGGCGGGCCGTGGAACGTCGGGCCAGCGACATTCACATCGAACCTTTCGAAAAAGAATTGCGAGTTCGTTATCGGACCGATGGAGTCCTATACGATGTCCAGGCCCCTCCCCGCGATCTGTGCGCGGCGGTCACTTCACGCATTAAATTGATGTCGAAACTTAATATTGCGGAACAGCGCCTGCCCCAGGACGGCAGGATCCCTTTCCGGGTCTTCGGCCGGGAAATTGACCTGCGAGTTTCCACCTTGCCCACCCTTCACGGAGAGAGTGTGGTCATGCGGCTCCTGGACCGGAGCGCCAGTGAGCGTTATTCGTTAACCAGCCTGGGGTTCCCGGAGAGTCTCCTGCAGAAAATGGAGCGCTATCTCAGCCTTCCGCACGGCCTCTTTCTGGTTACGGGGCCTACGGGGAGTGGCAAGTCCACGACTCTTTATGGTTCTCTGCGTAAACTGAACACCAGAGACAAAAAAATTATCACTATTGAAGATCCCGTGGAATACCAGCTTCCCGGCGTAAACCAGATTCAGGTCAACCCTCAAATTGGTCTCACTTTTGCCACCGGATTGCGTCACATCGTGCGGCAAGACCCCGACATCATCATGGTTGGCGAGATTCGCGACTTGGAAACTGCGGAGATTGCCATGCGAGCAGCGCTCACGGGGCACTTGGTCTTTAGCACATTGCACACCAATGACGCACCCAGCGCCGTGACGCGGCTCACGGATATGGGCGTTGAACATTACTTGGTTTCCTCTTCCTTAGTCGCGGTTTTGGCTCAACGGCTGGTCCGCCTTCTCTGCCCGGAATGCAAGAGTCCGTACGAAATTGACAGGGGGGAACTACGGAAACTAGGTTACGAGTCCGACGACGCTTCAATCCCCATGTGGCGAGCCGAAGGTTGTAATCATTGTGGCCAGACGGGCTATTGGGGGCGGGTGGGAATTTTTGAGTTCATGGAGTTGGACGAAGGAATGCGGCGGGAAGTGGTTAACCGGGCCGATGCCGGCACACTACGTTCCGCGGCTCGCGAGCGAGGCATGCGAACCTTGAAAGAAGACGGTTGGCTTAAGGCGACATCCGGCGTGACGACGCTGGAGGAGATTCTTCGGGTTACTCAGGAGATTTAGCCGACCCATTCGGCTTGCACCTAATTATGCCGGAATTCAGTTACAGAGCGATCAAAGGCAGAAGCCAGGTTATTGAGGGAGTGTTGGCCGCGGCCGCCGAGCCAGAACTGATGGCGGAGTTGAGACGAATGGGATTGCTGCCCATCCAGGTAACTCTGAAAAATAAGGCCCGGCGCTGGTCACTTAGCGCCCTTTCGAAAAAGAGGCTTTCTTCCCGGGACCGCCTTGAATTCGCGCGACAGCTCTCCACGTTGGTGCGAGCGGGACTTCCGCTGGACCGTAGTTTGACGCTTTGTAGGGACTTGGCCGAAAAGGAAGGTCTGCGCGACGTTATCCAAATCGTCTCGACGGAGCTCCGGAGCGGGAAATCTCTGGCCGCCAGTTTGGAGGCAGCCGGGGAATTGTTCCCCGCACTTTATGTGGCGATGGTACGGGCAGGAGAGGCCAGTGGCACTTTGCCTTCGGTGCTGGACCGATTGGTGGAGTTTGAAGAGTTTTCCTCGGAACTCAGGGATTACATTATTTCGGCGTTGATATATCCCGCCCTCCTGGTGACCGTCGGCGGGGCAGCGGTTGCTTTGTTGCTGGGGTATGTGGTGCCTCGCTTCGCGCAAGTCTTTTCAGAATCTGGAAAATCGCTTCCCCTTCCGACGTGGGTGCTGATGCAGGTCGCCGACGCCTTTCGCAGCTACGGGTGGTTAGCCGCTTTGATCTTGGGGCTCAGCGTTTGGCTGGTCAACCGATGGATTCGAACAGAGTCCGGACAACTTCTTTGGGATCGCTGGAAATTGAAAGCGCCCCTGATTGGCCCGGTCATTTTGAAACTGGAGGTGGGACGGCTTGCCAAGACAATGGGAACCCTTTTGAACCAAACTGTCCCGATTGTTTCCGCTCTGCGCTTGACAAAAAACGTTCTGAGCAATCGTATTCTGTCCAATGCAATAGAACAGCTCGTGCAAGGAGTCAAACGCGGGCAGGGTTTTTCTGTTCCGTTGAAGGCAGCAGGGCTTTTTCCACCCTTGATGGTGCAATTGACAAGCCTTGGCGAGCAGACAGGCAAACTGGATGCCATGTTGTTGCAGATTTCTGAGATCTACGACAAGGAAGTCCGGACCGCTACGAAGCGACTGGTCTCTCTGATAGAGCCGGCCATCATTCTGGTCATGGGGCTTATCGTCGGATCGATTGTCGTTTCCACATTGCTGGCCATAGTCAGCATCAACGAGGTGCCATTCTAATGCGGCAGTCACGTAAAAAGAAAGATGTACGCCTGGCCCGGTTCAAGCAAGCCCGGGGCTTTACCTTAATCGAACTGATCGTGGTCATTGTCATTCTTGGGTTGCTGGCGGGGTTGGTAGTGCCGCGGCTATTCAAGCATGTTGGACAAGCGAGGACTGCGACCGCGAGTGCGCAAATCGCCGCCTCCAGACGGCGCTCGGCGCCTACAAGCTGGACACGGGGACCTTCCCAACAAATGAGCTGGGTATGTCGGCGCTGCGAACCGCCCCATCGGGAGTCCGCAACTGGAACGGCCCTTACCTCCCCAAGGAGGTTCCCATGGATCCGTGGGGAAATCCTTATGCGTACAAGTTCCCGGGAGACCACGGGGATGAACCTGACATTATCAGTTTCGGAGCGGATGGGCGCCCCGGAGGCGAAGGAGAAGATGCGGATATTTGCAGTTGGAAGTAGAACGCGCCGGCCGAAGCGACATGCAGCGGGGATGACTCTGCTCGAACTGGTGGTCGTCATTACCATACTTTCCCTCATGGCGGGCTTGGTTGCCCCCCACATGGGTCCATGGCTGGACACGTGGAAACTTCGCAGCGCTGCGGAGCGCGTCGCCCAAACTTTTCGTTACACGCGAGCGCGGGCTTTGTTTGAGCAACATTTTTACGTAGTCGAAATTCTTCCACAGCAACGCCTTGTCAGGATTCTGCAGCCGGATTCGGCGGTCGTTCGTGAGTTTTCTCTGCCGGACGGCATTCAAATTGAAGCGGCCGATGCACAGGGAAGGGGGAGGACGCCCGAAGTTGTTAGCTTCATCTTTCCCCCTTCAGGTGAAGTCGAGGAAAAAAATCTGTGGTTGCGAAACAGTCAGGGCAGGGCGGTCAAAATCCATCTTGACTTTCTGTTGGGTGGTCCCGGTGTCGAAATCGCGGAAGGGGGTTCTTAAACCATGTACCCAGCCGTGAAGAGTCGCGCCCTTTTGTCCCCGGAAGCGGGCGTGAGTCTACTTGAGGTTCTGATTGCTATTTCAATACTGGGGATCGGCTTTACCGCCATTTTTTCCGGTTTGTCGAGCGCTTTGCGGACCGTTGAACGAGTAGACCATTACACTCTCGTGACCAATTTTGCGGCGGATAAACTCAATGAGATCGCCATTGATTCCAGATTGGAACCGGGCCAGGTACTCTCCGGTGTTTCCGATTCAGGGCTGAACTGGCGCGCCAGGACAGACCTGGTTGATCAGCGTCCCGGAGCGAGCGCCGACCAGCCGGTCCAATTGGTACGGGTTGAAGTTCAAGTTTCGTGGGAGACATCGAAGGGATTCCAGAGCTTTGCGCTCCAGACTCTGAAACTTCGAGTTCCAACACCCGTGGTCAAGCCTTAGGGGAGATATGAGGTCCAATCAGAACGGTTTTACATTGCTGGAGCTGATGATTGGAATCACGCTGCTGGCGCTCGTGATGACTACCGTACTGATTGGCCTTCGCGTCGCCAGTCGCGCCTATCAACAGGGTGAGGATCGACTCAAGCGAGTGTACATAGATGAAGAGCGCGCCGACTTTATGGCCAAACAAGTCGCTTCGTTGACTCCCTATAAGGTGCGTTCCATTGATCCGAAGCTTCAGGGAGAATTTGCCATCCTCGAAGCAACGGCATCCTGCTTCAGATTTCTCAGCACTTATGGAAGCCACTACAGAAACCGTTCAGGTCTGATTCTGGTGGAATACGGGCTGGTGGGAGCACCGGGGAGAAAAGTTGGTTTATTCCTGCGGGAATCGCCCGTGCAGGACGACGGAGAACTACTTCACAAAGTCATTCAAGAAGTCGCGGCCGATTCGGAAACGGGAAAGATTATCACAACGTATCGTCCCTTTTTGAGACAAGGTACCGATCTCGGCCTGCGCAAAGATTTAAGTGCAGCCCGGTTTGAATACCTCGTTCCGGATTCTCAAAAAGAGGAAGCCCATTGGGTTACTGACTGGCTGCCGCAGCAAGAGGTTCCCTATCCTTGGGCAGTGCGTTTCTTATGGGAACAGGACGGCCAACGGGGCCAAGTTACTTTCCCCATCCGAGCGCACACTTTTCTCAAATGATGAAGACGAACGGAGTCTTAGAATCTGCGGGTCGATCCCACAAACGCCAGGCCGGCATGGCGCTCTTGGTGGTGTTATGGACCGTGGCGCTGCTGGTGCTCCTGGTTATCGCTCTTTCGAATTCGGTTCAGGTTGAGGTGCGGACCGCGACGTACCGTAAAGAAGCCGCTCAGGCCTATTCCCTCGCCTGTGGAGGAGTGGAGGCCGCGATTCTTGAGATTGCATATCCTCCCACCGAAGATCAAAAGCATTCCCCGATTTGGACTTGGCGGCAAGGACAACGGAATGGTGTAGTTCCCTTTAACGGGGGCAGGGCGAGACTGCAGTTGGTGAATGAAGCGGGGAAGCTCGATCTTGACCACGTCCCTGCGGAACAACTCGAACGGCTGTTCGAATCGCAAGGATTGAATCCCGCACGAGCGCAGGAACTGGCTGAGGCAATCGTCGACTGGCGCAGCCCTTCCAAGGATGATCTCCAGGAGGTAGATGTGTCAAAGAGTGAACAGCGTCCTCACCATGCCCCTTTTGAGTCCATGGAAGAAGCGTTGCGCGTTCCGGGCATGAGCCGGGGGATTTTATATGGAGGGGCAGAAGTCGACACAATGGGAAAGGTGCGACGAGGATTGGGGGCCGCGCGAGATTTGTCGGTTAGATCTGGACAGGCGCAGCTCAATATCAATTATGCGTCTGAGGCCGCTTTGAGAAGCGTGCCCGGCATCGACGTGGATCTCGCGCAGGCGATTATCGGGCAACGAAAGCGTGAACCGTTCAAGACGGTGGGCGAAGTCAACGATCGCATCTCCGGATCTCTGCCGGATGAGGCGCTGCCTTACCTCACGACCGCGGAAGGCAACATCTACAGCATTGTTTCCACCGGAGAGCTCGATGGTTCTCCTGTCCGCCGCACCGTCGAGGCAGTCGTTCAGCTTGTATCTGAAGGGACGCGAAAGTATCGAATCGTTTCCTGGTACGACGACGATTGGAACGAGTAGTGGAACACCTGAAGGAAGGTGCCTGATGTTTTCGAAGGTCTCAATTGGATTGGACTGGACCGAAGAAGGGTTGAGCCTGGTGGTTTTGGGCAAACGCTTCGGACGGTTCCGTGTCGTGGATCGGTTGCAGGTGGCGGGACCTCCGGATGAGGCCCGCCCCGCAGTGGCGAAGTTCATGGACAAACATCGGATCCGCGACGCGCGGATGAACGTTTGCCTGCCGCGCCGCAGCTTATTGGTGCGGTTCATGGACCTTCCAGCCGAGACGGAGCGGGAGGTGACCAAGGTGGTCGGCTTCCAAATCGACACGCTACACCCTTTCAAGGATAGTGAGGTCTATTGGGACTGTGCAGTGGTTTCGCGCAATCGAGAGAAGAAACTAATCAAGGTTCTGGTGGTAATTGCAGAAAAATCCAGCTTGGACCAGCTCCATCAAGAGCTGATCGCCCTGGGCTTGCGAGTGAGCTCTATGACGCTCGCGGCTGCCTGTCTCATCCCCATATTGAAGACGGTAATTCCCGGGGAAGCGATTGTGATATCCGGCCGCCCCGATGGAGTGGAACTGCTCGGATTCCACCGAGGCGATCTGTGCGCGACCCGAGATGTTCCCACGGGTTCCGGCGAGGATGTCGCCGAGCGATTGGAGAGAGAGTTGCACGCAGTTCGTGCGTTCTTGCCCGTAGCCGACCCGACGTCAGTCCCGATGTTCAAATGGAATTCCTTGCCTGACTCTTTCGCAAAACTTCTCGCGGAAGTTCCCTTTCTACCGGCACCTAAATTGGGTTTCGCGACGCCGGTGGGCGTGGACCTGGGAAAATTCTGGCCGGCGCTAGGGGCGTCTTACGCCGATTTGAAATCGAAGTCTGTGCCGACGATTAACCTCCTCCCCGCCGAGAAACGGTGGCGCACGGCGCGGAAGGCTCCGGGGATTCTCTACGCTCTGGCAAGCCTTGCGGTCTTGTTGGCCATCGTGGCAGGCAGCCATCGCCAGGTCGAGGGTGCGCTTTACGCCCGCGCGTTGGACCGCCAAATTCATCAGTGGGAGGCGCGGGCCGGAGGAGTGCGTCTGGAGATGCAGCAGGAGCAAGATCTGGTGGCCAGTGCAGATGTATTGGAAGACGCTCGACAACGCACCTGGCAAAAGTTGCAGGTGCTGGAGGAGCTGACCAAGCTCCTGCCCGACGGAACCTGGTTGCAAGAAATAGACGTGGACAAAGATAGTGTGGTGATTATCGGCTACTCCAAACGCGCGGCGGATTTGGTTCAGCCGCTGGAAAATTCACCCTATTTTTCGCACGTTGAGTTTACGTCACCGATCACGCGCGATGCTGACAACAAGGAGACTCTCCGGCTTCGGATGCGACTGAAACAGCCGGCGCGTCACTAAGGATCTGATGCTCACAAATATTCAGCGAAGAGATCGAATCGCATTAACGGTCGGCGCCGCCGGGGTAGGATTGTTCCTAGCGCTTCAATTCATTGTATTGCCTCTGTTGGATCGCCTGCCCAAAGCGGCGGGGGACACGGATAGCAAGGAGTTAACTTTGCAGCGTTATCAACGCCTGGTGCGGGAATCGGCCGTGGCAAAATCCAAACTCACCACCACACGGGATCGTTTGAAGGTCCTGGAATCCGGGCTGCTCGAAAGTCCATCAACTTCGTTAGCCAATGCCGAGTGGCAGCGGTTGGTGCGGGAGTTAGCGGATGGTCAGGGCGTCGAACTCGCGAGCAGCGAATTCTTGCGTACCGAAGATCTAGGGGGCGGGTACTCCTTGGTGGTAGGCCGGGCCCAACTGCGCTGTTCAATGGATAAATTCGTCGCATTCATGGTTGCCCTCGCCAATTCCCCCAAGGTGATGTCGGCAACACGCATGAGGCTTTTGGCTTTGCAGGGCGACGCTCAAAAGCGGCTGAACGTGGAGCTCACGATCGGCGCGCCCATTTCGAAGGCCAAGCTCACAGAGGGTACGCAAGGACAAAAACACTAGAGGACATCGCCATGTTTTCGAGACGTCACGAACAAATCATCGTGTTTCTGATGCTGGTTGCCGCGAACGCGGCTTTGGGCTGGTACTTGCATCGTCAATGGAAAAATTACCAGAGCCGCGTCGGGTGGATTTATAGCGGGGTCGCACAGGCGGAGCCCGCAGTGCCTTCCGCTTCTCGGACCCGCAACGTGGAGGCGCAGAATTTCGCCGAGATAGTGAACCGTAATCTCTTTCGGCCGGATCGTTCCAATGAATCGGCGGCCGAAAACGTCAAAATGCCGGAGCTTCCGTACCTTTACGGAAACATGAATTTGGGGGATGGAAGTTTTTCGCTGATGAGCCCGGGAGATCAGCCACCGGGCCCAATGAAGCGGGTCGTCCCGGGAGACGTCATCGGCGGTTACAAGCTGGTGTCGATTGCCGGCTCCCAGGTGATTGTGGAGTGGGGCGAGAAAAAAGTTTCAATCGACGTTTCGGAATCAGCAAGGCGGGTTCCTCACATTAGGGAAATAACCGCGCCGGGCCGGAGCGCACCAACGGGCGGCCAGGGAGGTGCGACGCCTACAGCCCAGGTAACTACAGTGGCCCCGACGGGCGGTAACAGCAAATCTACAGGCTTTGCTGGTTTCGGCGCGCCACCGGGCGCGACACCCGACCTTCCTGTGGGCACCGTGATGGGCGGAAAAATAAAGGTTGAGCTCCAGACTATGTTTGGGCGCTCAATCCAGTGGAGAGACGTTGTACCGGCCAAACCTTAGAAAGGGAATGAAAACGACAGGTAAGGAGAAATAGGTTTCCCGTATGCACAATTCACTTCGAGCAAATGACAAACGACATTTAATGAGATCCATTCTGATGGGCAGGCCCTTCCCGTGTAGCCTTCGGGCCATTGGGGTGGTACTCGCCTGGGCCGTGCTGGGGACTGCCACGCTGCTGGCGCCGTCCCTCCTCGCCTCTTTCACATTTGCAGGTCAGGATAAATCCGTCGCGGGGTCGACGAGTCCATCATCTGAGAACGAAATGCCACCGAAGGAATCGGCCAGCATCGATCCTGGCCAACGTAGGCCCCATCCTCACCCGACCGCTCCTTCCAGACAGCCCATTAATCCCCCGCAAACCGAAACTGAAAAGGCCACACAGCGCACTCCTCCTTCCACTATAACCCCGCCTCAAAACCCACCGCAGGTCACTCCTCCTTCCACGGCAACTCCACAGCAGACCCCCACCGGGCCAGCCAAGACAGAGCCGCAAAAAGACGTTACGCCCGCCACGACGTCCGGGAGTGGTGTGAGTTTTCGCTTGGAGAACGCGGACCTCTTGCAGTTTGTCAGCATCATAGCTGCTCAACTCAAGATCAATTACATCGTGGACCCGGCGGTTAAAGGAACTGTCAGTATTACGACGATGGGAGACCTGAAGCCCGACGATTTGTTTCCAATTCTGCAATCCGTTCTCGAGATGAATGGTGCCACAGCGGTCCAAACCGGGGACTTCTATCGCATCGTTCCGCTGAACCGTGCGGCCAAACTCCCTCAGGAGGTCTTCAGCGATACGACAGGAAAGGGACTCCCTAAAGACGATCGCATGATCATGGAAATAATGCCGCTGCGATTCGTTTTCGCGGGGGACATGGCCAAGATGCTCACACCCTTTCTCACCGACGGCGGAGTTGCCGCGGTTCACACAGCGGGCAACGTCTTAATCCTCGAGGACACCAGCCTCAACGTCAAGCGCCTGATGGAAATCATTGAGCAGTTTGACAGCGCGACCTTTGACCAGCAGCGGATTCGGCTGGTACCGGTGGCCAACAACGTGGCTTCCGGTATGATTCCGGAACTCGAGTCGATTTTTTCTGCATACGCACTTTCCGAAAAGTCCACGCCCCTGCGCTTTCTTGCCATAGACCGCATCAACTCTATATTGGTCGTCACCGCTGACCCCTCGGCCTTTGAAGAAGTGGAGAAATGGATCGCAAAGCTTGACCAGCCGGCGACGCCGAGTGGAATCCAGACCTTCGTCTATCGAGTGCAAAATTCCGAGGCCAACTACCTGGCCCGCCTCCTGACTAACCTCCAGTCTCAAAGAAACGCCTCTGAGAGGGGAGCAAACACCACCGCAGAAAACACCACTGGAGCGAACACTGGAGGCGCAAGTGCGGGAACTTCCTCGGCGAGCCAGGACACCATTGGCTCTGCCGGCGAAGTTGTGACGAGCCAGACGCCACATGGGGGGGCGCGGATCACCGTAGACCCCGTGAACAACGCCCTTCTCATCCAGTGTACGGCGCAGCAGTACGCGGAGATTGCGAAAACGCTGGTTGATCTTGACATCATACCGCGCCAGGTGATGATCGAGGCTCGGGTCTACGAGGTCACGCTGAGTGGCGATCTTTCTTTTGGTCTCACCTATTTTCTCCAGCAGCGCTCCGCGGCCTACAAGCAGGGCCTGGCCTCCTTCACCGGCAGCAATACGCTCCAGGCTTCCGCCGGATTGTTGGTCGGAGATACACGCGAGCTGATGGCATTTCTTAACGCCAGTGAAAACCGCTCGCGCATCCGAGTCCTTTCAGCTCCCACCCTTCTGGCCACCGATAATTCGGAGGCCAAAATCCAGGTGGGCTCGGAGGTCCCCATTTTGACCTCGCAGGCCGTGGTGGGTGGCGTGGCGGTGGGAGCGACGAATGTTTTCTCGAATACCGTCATGAACAGGGATGTCGGCATTATCCTCGCGGTTACCCCCCGCATCACCTCCACCGGCCTGGTCTCTTTAAGAATCAATCAGGAAATCAGCAGCACTCTTCCCCCTCCCGCGGGAACTATCCAGTCGCCCAGCTTCCTCAAGCGAACGATTTCCACTCACGCGGTCGTGGGGGATAGGCAGACGGTCGCACTCGGTGGGCTCATCCAGGATAGTGTGAACACAACAACCAACCGCATTCCCCTCCTGGGCGACATCCCCTGGGTGGGCGGCCTGTTCGGGTCGACGACCTATACGACAGCCCGGACCGAAATCATCATTCTCCTTACTCCTCACATCATCAAGAGCGTGGAAGAAGCGGGTGAGGCTACGCGCCAACTTCGGGATGGTTTGCTCGGCATTCGCAAGGGTTACAGGAAGGATAAACTCATAAATCCGTAATTGCGTTTCAACTGCGCCTTCGCGTCCCCGGTGTTGTCCTGAGTTTCAAACCGCGCGATGAAAAAAACTCGGGATCGTGGTGGGCGGTTTTTCACTAACCCGCTAATGTAAACGCGCGAACACTTTCAAGCTACTCAATCAAATCGCGCCGAAGCTGTGAAAAGAAATCAACAGCCTCTCGCAAGGGCGCTAAGGTGCAAAGATTAAGTAAACTCGAAATGTTATAATTTCTTTGCGGACCTTTGCGGCTCTGTGCCTTTGCGAGTTATCTTTTGGTTGCGCGCCCCACGGTCATTCCGGGGAGGTCCGTCAGCTGACGGACTGACGAGGATCTCGCATGGCTTGTGATTTCAGAGTGAGATTCTCCGATCGGCGCAGTCTCCGATTTCAGGAGTCCGGCAGACTCCATCGGAATCCACAAATCGGACCTCTCCCGCGTCTGCGGGATCGGAATGACACGGGTGGAGAACGTTTTTCAACAAACTGCTGGAATGCCCCTCGCCCGACTCCGCAATGTGGGCGGACCCGACCAGAGGGCCACGCCTTTGTTTCAATGAACCCCATTGCACTTTCTTTCGTTACCAGAACTCTTTCCTGTTTCCATCATGTTCACTCCATACTCTCAAGAGGGCTGAATTGTAACGAGGACAAGTGAGCCTGACATGGGAGCAGCGCCGCAGAAATAGCGAAGAAAAGACTTGACATACATAGTGCCCGATGTTAGTTTTGCGTACGAAGTTAGACATTCCCGATGCGCCACCCCATAAGGTAGTCACCAAATGCGCGGCGCCCGAGAGTGAAAAAAGGCCAAAAAATAGCTTGACACGCCGACAGAAGTGAAGAGAATGTTCTGTCGTTAGTCTTTTTGCGTAAGATATCTAAGTGCTGCAACTTTGAACGAATTTCAAATACACATGGAGGATCTTCGACAATGAAACGTAACTTGGTGCTATTCAGTTTGCTTGTGCTTGTTGGAGCAAGCGTGGCGTCGGCGCAGGTTGAATATCGCGTCAGCACGACACCCACGTTTGTGATTAGAACCGGCCGGGCTGAAATTTTGGGCTCGGTTAAGCTGACGGCTGTGTCGCCCACTGCTACGCTGACGGCGGGTACCACGTTTGATTACGTCTATAACGGTATCGGGTGCGACAATGACACCAGCAATGGCGTGTCGCTCGTCCTCACCGCACCGTTCGTGAATGCCGTTGGTAATACACAAATCACTCAAGTGGCGAACCTCGCGGATGGTTGCCACGTTTCGGTACAGGTGGCGGGCGGTCTTTCCGTGACGAATAACACGTCCTCCATCCAAGTCCAGGGCGTCCGGGGCCGTGTGGACCTCAGCAGCGCCGGCGTGGCGCCTGGGGTTTCCATCACTGCGACCATCAACGTGACGCCTAGCGGTTCGTCCACGATCAGCATTCCCAACACGGGAGAAGTGGCCAAGTCGGCCAATGGCCTGGTCGTAGACATACAGGACGGAATCGTGCTCTTCTGCACGGGCCCCCCGCCCGTCCCTCTCCCAACCGTGAATGTTACCGAAGGGTTCCCGGCCGCGTTCGTGCATCATGTGACTTCGTTGGCCGGCACGCTGGCGCCCGCTGACGCCCGTTTGCCAAACGGAGGAGCGACGAACAATACCTGGATTCACATTATTGTCACGGGTATCCCAACCGGCGTTGTCCTCACTTGGCCAGCCGTAGTGGCGGGCGTCAATACCTCCACACTCGCGGTTTCCGCCGGCTCGTTGGAGCGCAGAACCACCGCGACCGCCACGGACCAAATCTACGAGTTTGTGACGATCTCGCAGGGAACCAGTGACACGAACGTGGAGACGTTCCCCATAGTGCCCGTCGTGACCCTGCCCGCCACCTTGGCTCTAGGCACGGCAAACGTCCAAGTCAACCTCAATCCTCCTCTGGAGGCTTCAGACGCTGTAGGGTTAGCACCTCCCCCGGCGGTGAATGCACCCTATCCTCTTGCTACTGCGGCGCACAAGCCACGCTTCAACGATCCGCTAACTCCGCTGGCGGCACTCCTGACGATAGCCCCTTGCAGGACAAACCTGCTCTTCCCGTGGATGGCGTTTATCTCCGGCGCGAGTTACGATACGGGATTTGCCATCGCCAATACTTCTACTGACCCAGAAGGTCCATCCCCGATTCCTGTATGGGGGACAGCCCCGCAGTCGGGCACTTGCATATTGAACTTCTACCCGACCGACGATACCACTCTGGGCACTGCGCCCGCGAAGCTGACGGCGGTGACAGTGACCACACCGAACGTTCCGTCCGGCGCGACGTATGCCACGAACCTGTCTAACATACCTGCGATCAGTGCGGCCGACTTCACTGGCTATATGATCGCGGTCTGCAACTTCCAATATGGACATGGTTTCGCGTTTATCACGAACACCATTAGCACGCCCTCGGCGCTCGCTCAGGGTTACGTGGCGCTGCTCATCCCAGACCCACTCGTTCAGACCCCCGCTGGTCGACTACCGTCTGACGGGTCGTGGGGGAACTTTGAAAGCGGTGAAGGTCTGGCGCAGTAAGTTAGCGAACCAAGGTCGAAGATCGGTTCGGTCGGCGAGGTGGCCCGCAAGGGACACCTCGCTGGGACTGAGTTTGGCCTAACCGTTTAGCACCAGGGTTGTACGAAGGCCATGTGTAAAGACGGCGGGGTGGCTCAAATGGGCCACCTCGTCAGTCTAGCTGAGTTGCCCTGTTGCTAGGCAGCGTACTTTACGTACTCCGACCCGGACGAGCGTGAGTTGTTTTTTGAGCAACGAATAGAAGGATCAACCGTCGAGCACCAGGACCGAGTAGAAGATCCCTCTTTTGAGGCAGCGCAGGGACGCGCTGCCTCTTTTTTTTGATTGGGACGGATCCGTTGACCTGGCATGGATTCGTGACGCAAGTGGCCCGTTAATGGTATACTTTTCTTTGCCATTAGTGACGGAAGTCTGGATATCTCATCGACGGGGTGAACTGTGCAAAAGGGCGCTACATTCTTGATGGGTCTGGTTCTCACCTTATCGGGGGGTTGGGCCTTGCCCCAGGGAACTTCTGCGGCTCAGACGAGCCAGGCCGAGACCCTGCGAAAGCGCGTTGGGGAATACTACAGTCTGGTGCAACTGGGCCGTTACACTCAGGCAGAGGACTACATGACGCCAGAGTCCAAGGAGACCTTTCGCAAGATCGCCAAAAGTCCCTTCCTGAGCTTCGAGATTAACTCGGTGAAGCTGGATGCCAGCGGCCAGGCGGCCGCGGTGGAGGTGCGCATTCGCGCCTTCCTTGGCCAGGTTTCCACGAATCCGGTGCCCATGTCCTATAACACGAATTGGCGGCTTGTGGATGGACTATGGTATCTCGTGCTACCCAAAGACGTCCCCACGTCGCCACTGGCCGCCATTGCGAATAGAAATTCATCAACGCACAATCCCAAGCCTGGAGAACTCAAGTTCAAGGGGCAGCATTTCAATCTCGGGCACATGGACCAAGCTCAGAAAAAGGTTGCGCGATTTCCCTTTACTAACGAAGCTGATCACGTCGTGACTATCACTGATGTGATTACTGGAACTCCTCTGTTGACCGTAGAAAACTACAAGAAGGAGTACAAGCACGGAGAGTCGGGTGAATTAGCCATTGAGTTTGCCCCGGTTGGGCTGGACAGCGAATACGCGCAAACAGTGGTAGTCAAGACAAACCCCGGAGGGTTGATCACCTATTTGACCATCATTGCTTACGTGATTCCGCCGCCGCGCGAGCCTCCTAAAAGCACAGGGACAAATTCAGCGACGCCGAAAGCGCAAGGCATGCCCAAGAACAAAGGGAAAACCCGGCCGATTGCAACTTCCCCAGCCCACTGAGGAGATTTCGATGAGTCATCGATTGGTAATTGCCATGAGGACTGCCTTTACCCTGCTGCTGGTTTGGGGTTCCGGCCGAGCCTGGGCACAACAGCCTTCCACGCCCCCGCCGGGCAATCCCGTTAAACCCGAGAACCGCGTGGTGATCACCGTGGATAACTACTCTATGAAAGGGGCCGACGTCGAAAAGTTCATCGATTCTCTCCCACCTCAATACCGTGCCTACTACCGTGGCCCAGGCAGATCCCTTCTGCCTCAGTACCTGGTGCAGCTGAAGGTTCTGGCTGAGGAAGCACAAAAAGAAAATCTCCAAGACCTGCCCGAAGTCAAGGAGGCCATCAGTATCGCAACCACCAGCATTATGGCGGACGCTGCACGCAAGCATTTCGAAGAGAAGATCCCGGTTTCAGACCAGGAGCTCGAGGACCTTTACCAAAAGAAGAAGCTCGAATTGGAAGAAGCGCGCATACGGCGCATTGTCATCCGCACCGACACCAAAAGCATAGATTTAACCGCACCGTCAAGTCGTCCACCTCTGCCTGAGGCGGAGGCCCGTAGGAAACTGGAGGACCTGCGAAAGCAGGTTCAGGCCGGAGCCGACTTCGCCGTTTTGGCCAAGGCAAACTCCGACGACATGTCCACCGCCAATGCCGGTGGTGACATGGGTTACATGAACCGGCAGAATTTGCTTCCGCCCCTTGCCAAGGCTGCCTTTTCTCTGAATCCCGGACAGGTTAGCGATATCATCCCCACTCCTTACGGGCTTGAACTGATCAAAGTCGAAGACCGGCGCATCAAACCGTTCTCGGAAGTTCGGCAAGACTTGCAAGCGGAGATTCGGAGGTCAAAAGCCGGCGAGGCTTTTAAGAAAGAGATCAGCCAGCACAAGGTGGAAGTAGACAACGATTTCTTCACTACAAAGCCGCAATCAAACCCGGTTGTTTCTCCGGCCTCCCGCTAACACGGACCTTCACGCCTTCTGTCGCCAGGCGGTCCCCTTCCTGATTTGAAATCAAACAAAGTTGTGAGCTCGTTAGACAAAGCAGGCAACGCTGACTTGTTGTGTAAGCCTGCGGCTCGCCCAAGTCGAAAAAACAAATGCAAGAATGGAGGGGTAGGGAACAACTCCGCAGGCCCTCCCGCCTGGACGATTGGGAAGGAAGCCCGCTGGTTCATTTTGCCGCGCCAGGAGTAACGGGGAGCGAAAATAGCTGGTTCAGATTTGCTCCGACCACCAAGGCTGCCACAGGCTTCGTCGGATCGGAAGCAGTAACTTCCAGAGTGCCGTCAAATTCATTCGTGTTCTGCAGGATGTTCTTGAAAGCCGGGCCTTGCGTCAGATCGAAGGCCGTCTGGGCGAACGGCCCCAGGGTTGCCGAGTCCTGCGCCGCGAGGTTGCCGTCTTGGTCGAACAACTTAATCGTTAGAGTGTTGGAAGTGCTGTTCAGATTCGCGACCGCCAGACCCAAGTCGCCGCCAGGAGTGGTGACGCGCGCCAAGGCAGTGAAGAACGTCACCGGCGCAGAGGCCAAAGCACCCAGGGCGGTGTTGAAGTTCATCGGAGTGGGCGCCGCTGCACCCTGGAAATCAAAAAGCACTGAATCCGTCACCGCACCCTGCGAGCCTATCGCGAACCAGTTGAGGGTCAGCGGCAGAGTACGATTGGATTCGGGGTCGGCTATCTCCAGTGTCCCGTCAGCGGCAAGCGCCGTGGTAGTACTTTGCACCACATTCCCGCTTTGGTCGATGCGATTGATTGTGACCGTATTCGGGGCCTGGGTCAGGTTCGCCACAAACAAGCGCGTAATCCAACCTCCGCCGTATGCGCTATCGGGGACAATCGTCTGCACCACACCCGCCGGAATGGGTGTGCTCGATTGAGCGAAGACGGCTTGGCGACCACAGCAGACGACCTCTGCGAGAGAAGCCACGGTGAGAGCCGCACGGGTTTCAGAAAAGACCCTGTTCGTGCCCGCGTCATTTCGGCACTCCCGACACTACGGGCAATGAATAAAGCTGATTGAGATTGGCTCCCACCACCAGGGCGCTCACCGGCTTGGTTGCATCAGACGTCGTCGCCGTCAACGTCCCAACAAATTCGTTGGTGCTCCGAAGAATGCTCGAGAAAGCCGCGTCTTGCGTCAGGTCGAAGGCGGTCTGCGCAAACGGCCCCAGAGTCACTGAGTCCTGCGCCACCAGGTTCCCCCCCGCGTCGAACAGCTTGACGGTCACGGTGATGGGACTGATGTTGAGATTGGCCAGGGCCAGGCCCAGGTCGCCGCCAGGAGTGGTGACGCGCGCGAGAGCTGTGAAGGCCCACAGAGGAGGCGAGGCAAGCGCTCCCAGGGCGGTATTGAAGTCCACCGGTGCAGGCGCCGCCGCCCCTTGGAAATCAAACAGCACAGAAGCGATCACGGGTCCATCCGAACCAATGACAAACCAGTTGATGGTCAGCGGGAGGCTGCGCTGGGATTCGCTATCCGCCATATATATCTCCCCTGCGGGCGGAAGGATAGTGGGCCTGCTATCGACGAGGATTCCGGTCTGATTGATGCGATTGATGGTTACCGTGTTATAAGAGTTCGTGAGGTTGGCAACAAATAAGCGAGTGATCCAGCCCCCGCCGAAGGCGCTGTGGGGAATGACAGTCTGCACGGCGCCAGCGGGAATTGGCGAGGAACCCGCAGCAGTTGCGGAAAATGTCAGAGGGTTTGATATTATGCCACCACTAGGCCCAGGATTAAACACTGTCACGAGGGCTGAAACCGGCGATGCAAGGTAGCTGGCAGGGATAGTCGCGGTCAAGATGGTATTGCTTACATCGGTTGTGGCGAGGTCCGAACCGTTCCAGCGCACCACTGAGCCGGAAATGAAATTGGCACCGATAACGGTCAAGACAATACTCGGGGACCCCGCTTCGAAAGTGGAGGGTGAGAGCGAGGAGAGGGTTGGGCCGTTTAGCCCGGTTCCGTGCAAAGCAACTGTCTGAGGACTTCCCGGAGCATTGTCGTTAATGGTCAGCGAACCCAAGATAGCTCCCGCCGCTATAGGTGCAAAGACAACAGAGATCGTGCAGTTACCGCCGCCCGCTACGCTGCTACCGCAGGTGTTATTCTGGACAAAGACGCTTGGACTTGCAGCAATGCTACTGATGTTCAATGAGCCCCCGCCCGTGTTGCTTAGCGTCACGGTTTTCGATGAGCTGGCGATCCCCACAAGCTCATTTCCGAAATTCAGACTCGTCGGCGAAAGGACGACGGAAGGGGGGGAGATTATTTGAGCGACCGCGGCTACGGCGGGAATGGTTATAACGGCGCCAATGGCCGAGGCAGTGGCACTGATCTGCGTCCCCATCATATAGCCTGTCGCATTGAAGTCCAATCCGCTGACAGTGATCGAGTTGCCCACATTGAAAGTCACGTCCGTCACAAAAGTGATCGCAACTTGGTTTCCAGATACGGCAAAAGTGAAGTTGGTAGGTCTGGCGCACCCGGCGGCACTACAGGTGACGCTCGCCCCTCCCCCTAGCAAGGCCCCCACTTGGTAGGAAAAGAAAAGCTGGGAGCCCGCATTCATGGTTGCACTGTTACCGGCGGTCAAAGAAACTGAGCCCAAAGGCGCGGATGGGTCACCCGAAGCAGCAAACACGGGCACGCTGGTTAAGTTAAATGTAACTTGAGCTCCGGCAGGCGTGCTTACTAGGCCGTTGAGCAGAAATAAAACCAAGATCGTAAGGCCGCGTTTCATAGAGGTCCCCTGCTTGCACCGTCCTAGGGATTAGGA
>JBGPCF010000120.1:0-21097 GCA_041481635.1 Terriglobia bacterium
CGCGTGGCAATCCACTGGTGCAATTCCGTGGAAGTGGTGAAGCTCTATTTCGCCTGCTTCAAGAGTGGGCTGATCGCAGTGCCGGTGAACAACCGGCTGAAGGCCCCCGAGATCGCCTACATCCTCGGACACTCCAAGGCCAAGCTGTGTTTCAGCCAGCCCGAATTGGCGCCCCTCTGCGAGGAAGTGCGGGCGGAGTGTCCCGATTTGCAGCGCATCTACACGGCGCTTCCGCAGCTCGAAACCACGGAATCGGGGAGCGTCGCCTTGCCCGAGGTCACTGCCGATCAGGTCGCGGCGATTTTGTACACTTCGGGCACCACGGCGCGGCCCAAAGGAGTGATGCACACGCACGTCTCGCTGATCGGCGCCACCGAGCTGATGGCGTCCCTGGGCCTGGACGAAACCCACACCCTGCTGGCGGCAACTCAAATGGTGCACATTGCGGCGCTCAGTTGCGTGTTGCTGCCGGGAATATCCTGCGGCGCAACGGTGGTATTACTGCCATTGTTCGATCCCGTTCAATCCCTGGACATGATTGAACGCTGGCACTGCTCGTGCCTCCTGATCCTGCCCGCCATGTTGCGGTTCGTGGTGGAAGAACAAGGCCGCAATCCGCGCGACGTCAGTTCGATGCGATTGTGCCTCGCGGGCGGCGACACGGTGCCCGTGACTTTGCAGGAACGCTTTCGCGCCCTCTTTGGCGTCCCAGTCCGGGAACTCTATGGGATGACGGAGTCTGTGCCCATCACCTGCATTCGCGAAGGCGCGCCGCGGACCGGGTCAGTAGGCCCCGCGATGGACCTTGTGGATGCCCGCGTGGCGGATCTTCACGGCAAGTTAGTGCCCGACGGCCAGGTGGGCGAACTGCAGGTACAGAGCCCCGCCAATTGCGTGGGCTATTGGGACGACCCGCGAAACACCGAGGCAACATTCACCGATGGCTGGCTGCGCACCGGTGATCTGGTAAGGCGCGATGCCGACGGTTACTTCTGGTTCGAAGGGCGCGCCAAACAGATCATCATCCGTGGTGGCTCCAACATCTCGCCGCAGGAAGTGGAAGAGGCGTTGTATCACCACCCGGCTGTCCTCGAGGCTGGCGTCATCGGCATGCCCGACCCAGTCCACGGTGAAAAGGTGATTGCGTTCGTCGCCTTGCGCGAAGGATTGACCGCCAGCGAGCAGGAGCTACGTCACCTGGTCCGCAGCCGCATCGCCGACTACAAAACCCCGGAGCGCGTTTTGTTTCTTCCGACCCTCCCCAAAGGACTCACCGGGAAGGTGCAGCGCCGGGCGTTGAAGGATCTGGCCGTGGAGTCTATGGGAAGTGGATCGGCCGCCGGCGCCTGATGGCCCGTAAGTCTTGCGCGGGGGGACGCCGCCCATGCTCACTTCGGGTTCGACGGAAGAGTGTAATACTGGTACGACCACTTCCATTTGAATTCGTCGCCCGGTTCAATGTTCATCGTGATGAACGGTTCCATCGCCAGCACTGTCCGGATTGACCACAGGTTCATGCTTGATAACGGATGGTCTCCGTTGATCGTCATGCCAGCCCCAACCCTACGGTTCTCAATGCGGATTTCGTTATCCCTGGGGTTGTTGCCGAACCCCTCCACGGGTGTCTCTACTTGATCTTCGTTCTGAAGCACCTTCAAGTAAACAATCTGGTTTCCACGGATTTCAGCAAGTTCGGCTCTGGGCGGGTGGGGTGAGTGAATCGTGAACGGAAGCGTGATGGTGAAGTCGGGACCAGGAGGCTGCTTGTCGAGTACGAGAAAATTGTGATCGTACACGGTGGACCGTATGGGGCGGCGGCCGATGTTTTTCAAACTATGCTCCAATATCATTTCTGGTTTCCCTTTTGTAAGCCTCACGGTCTTCCGGTAGATATAACCGAAGCCCGAACCCGGATCGATCAGCTTCTGGGTGAATTCCACCGAGTCGCGATGCTGCTTGACCGTCCATTCTCCATGATCCACGATCTCGTATTGCTTGACGTAATCATAGTTGCCCTCGTCCTTTCGGAGCACCCCTACGCCGATTTTGATGAACGTCCCGCCAATGCTCGCTTCGTCCCATCCCAGGGCTGTCCCATCAGTCTGGAATTCCTCAACGGGACCTACGGCTCCAGAGCACGGCGAGGCCACGATTTCCGCTCCGGCGTAACGATAGTCATGAACTTTCGGATCTACCCCGTCGAACCAGGGGCCGTAGTATGAATGTCCCTGATACTCCAGGCTGGCAATCACGCCTGACCAATCAAATCGGGTCCCTCTGTAGTAGCCGTTCCGGGCCTCGGGCAGGTACACCTTCAAAAGGATATGACCATTCGTGACAGTAGCCTGTGCGGGACCGGCTGCGCGCAAACTCCCGCCCGAGGCAAGGCCCAGCAACATTGCACAAGCCACTGTTGTGACTAATCTCATCCTCCAAGGTGAGTTCATCATTTCCACCTTAACAAAGAGTCTTCGTTTTGGACTGAGGCTCGGTTATGGACATCATGGGAACAGGCCTAATTTCAAAAAATCAGGTCTCCGCGCTTTGTATTTCCTTAATCGCAACTCCGGGGCAATTCCGGAGGCAACCGCCCGTTACCCTATCTCAGGCCGGCCTCATTGAGCCCTGCGATCGAACTCTATTTCGCGCGGCGTGACATATAGAAATAAATCGCGGGCGTTACAATCAGCGACAGGACCATGGAAATCAGGATGCCGCCAATCACGGCGATGGCCAGCGGCTTGAGCATTTGGGAGCCCGCGCCGAAAGCCAGCGCCAGAGGCAGCATGCCCGCCACGGCTGCCAGCGCCGTCATGGCGATGGGACGCAGCCGGCGCCGGCCCGCCTGAATCATCGCCTCTTCGGGTGCGAATCCCGCATGACGGAATTTCTGGTCGGCATCGAGCAACAGGATACCGTTCTTGGCCACAATGCCCACCACCATGATCAATCCCATGCGCGACGACATGTTGAACGTCACTCCGGTGATCAACAGGGCGAAGAAAACGCCGGAAGTGGAGAGCACGGCCGAGGTCAGGATGGCGACCGGCGCTGAAAACTGGCGGAACTCGAAGAGCAAAACCAGAAACACCAGGACCAACGCCAGCACCAGCACGGTTTCCAAATCGCGCGCTGACCGTTGCTCTTCTTTGTAGGTGCCTCCGTACGCAACACGAATTGAGGAAGGCAGCTTCAAATCAGCGACGGCCTTCTTCACCGCGGCGACGCCCGTGCCGAGGTCCACACCTTCCAGGCGGGCCGTCACAGAAACTTCGCGCTGGAGATTGACCCGAGTGATTTCCGTCTGCCCGGGAAGCTCGGTGAGCGTGGCGAGCGAACTCAGAGTCGCCGTGTTGCCCGCCGAGCTGATAAGCATGGTGTTGCTCATGGCGTCGAGCGAAGCCCGGTTGGCCTTGGGAAATCGCACGCGCAAGTTGTAGAGGCGGTCGTTCACGACAATCGGCGTGGGCGAGGGCTCGCCTTCCAGCATTGCTGCCGCGTCGGTCGTAATTTCCTCCGGCGTGAAGCCCGCGCGCGCCGCGGTCGCTGGATTCACGCGGTACACCACTGCGGGGCCGCTGGTGGTGTCTTCGATGCCGTTCTTAATATCCACCACGGGAGTTTTGTTTCCGATTTTGATTTTACCGATCGCATCGCCCACCCGAGGCGCCCACTCTGCCAGCAGATTGGCATTGGGCGAAAACATCATGATTTGGACGGGGTGGGGGTTACCCGTCAAGTCGCCTATCATGTCCTGAAGTGTTTGTGGGCAGTCTATGTCCACCGAGGGTTCGGCCTTCTTGATCTTTCCCCGAATCTCGCTGATGATTTCGAAGATGTCCCGGCTGCGTTTTGGCTTCAACTTCACTGAAATGTCCCCGGTGTTCGCTTCAGTGACGGTGGCAAGCCCAAGCTGCAAGCCGGTGCGGCGTGAGGTGCTTTCCACCTCAGGCGTCGAACGGACAATTTGCTCCATGTGCGAGACCACGCGATTCGTTTCCTCCAGTGACGCACCTGCGGGCACCACGTAATCCAGGATGAACCCGCCTTCATCCATCGCCGGAAGGAGATCGGTCCCCAGGTTCTGGTAGCACGCGTAAGACACCACCACCAGGATGGCGCACATGGCCGTCAGCCAAACCGGATGCTCCAGGGCGCGGCGCATCCACCTTTCGTAGAAGGTGATGACTTTGCCAAAGAAACCTTTCATGGACGCTTCTTCGGCGGCCATCAACTTTTTCAACTCGTCGTCCTCGGTGGCCGCGGCGGAGGATCTGCTTCCAACGGCCTCCGGGCCTTCATTCTCTGATCCGGGCTTGCTCTTCTTGCGCAGGAAGTAGAGGCTCAGCGTGGGCGTCCACACCAAAGCCAGAGCCAGTGAAGTGAATAGCGACACAGCCATGGTGACGGCCAGCGCGCTAAAGAACGTACCCGTCACGCCGGTAATCACCACCAAGGGCAGAAACACCACCACGGGCGTCACCGTGGAGCCTACCAGCGGGACAGAGATTTCCTTGAGTGCACTCTGGATGGCCTCCAGGCGCCCCTCACCCGCTTCGCGATGCAGCACGATATTTTCGACCACCACAATCGCGTCGTCAATCACCAGGCCAACGGCGGCCGCCAGACCGCCCAGGGTCATGATGTTGAAACTCTCGCCGAGCACCTTCAGCGCGATGAAGGTGACGAGCAACGTGACAGGTATCACCATCCCGGCCACCAGCGATGAGCCCCAGTCGCGCAGGAAAACCACCAGAATGATGCAAGCCAGGATGAGCCCAACGATGATGGCGTCGCGAACGCTGGCGATGGACTCGTTGATGATTTCAGATTGATCGTAATAGACGCGCAGGTTGACGCTCGCCGGTAGCGACTTGCGGATTTGCTCGATCTCGGCGTGCACCTCATCGGCCACCGCCACCGTGTTGCTGTCCGGCTGGCGGTTCAGGCTGAGCAGCACGGCCGGCTTGCCGTCCGCCGTCACGATGGTGTAGACCGGCGCCACCGAGGGGCCCACGCTGCCCACGTCGCGCAGACGAACGGGGATATCGTTTACGTTTCTGATCACGATGTCCCCGATTTCATCGGGGCTCTGGACCTGCGCCGTGATAAGCCCGAGAAACAATTGATGGTTGTGTTCGAGCAGGCCGGGCGAATCGACCAGGTTGGTGCGGCGCACCGCTTCGAGAATATCCGGCACCGTCACTTTGGCGCGCAGCAGCTTGGATGGGTCGACGGTCAATTCAAATTCCGGTTGCTCGCCGCCCTGCACAATAACCGTGGCCACGCCATTCAAGCGGTTCAAGCGCGGCTTGATTTCGTAAGTTGCCAACTCCCACAACTGGGTCTGGGGCACTTTGTCGGATGTCAGGCTGTAGCCGATGATGGGAAAGCTGGCGAAGTTGAGCCGGTGCGACTCAATCCTGGCGGTGGATGGGAGCGTGGTTTGCACGCGCGCCACGGCGGCATCCACGCTCTGCAGCGTGCGGAACATGTCCACATTCCAATTGAAGTACAGGTCGATTTCCGCCGAGCCACGGCTGGTAATCGATTGAACGCTTTCCAGCCCCTCCACGCTGTTGACAGCTTCTTCGAGGGGACGCGTGATGGTCACCATCATCTGGTCGATGGGCATCACGCCGTTGTCCACGCCAATAATCACGCGGGGAAAGTTGGTGGAGGGAAACACCGCGACGGGAATCGTGAAGCCCACGTATAACCCCACGGCGGCCAGGGTGAGGATCAGAAAAATGACGGATTTGGAATGCCGCGCCACCCAATACGACGCCAGCGGGTCCGCGTTGTGGCTTTGTTGTTCCGAGTTGGCCATGGATCAGTGGTCGATGCTGCGCCGGAGGACTTGGGAAATTGCTCAGGGTTCGGATTCTTTCGCGCCTTTTTCCTCCTCGTCTTTCTTGGGAGCCTGGATTACGAGCTTCGTCTTCGCCAGCACGTCCGGGTCTTCGCGGGAAATTTCAAACGCGCCCACCGTCACAACTTTTTCGCCGCCCGCGAGACCCTCGATGATCTGCACGTCGCCGCCATCCCGGATGCCCGCCTTCACCGCCTTCTGCACCGGCTTGTCACCCTGGGCAAGGATGACGGAGGTTTTGCCATCAGGCGCGGTAAGCAACGCGGCGGCGGGAATGACGATCGCCTCTTTCACCGTTTCGGCCACAATGTTTACCCGCACGCTCGCGCCAGGTTTGAGCCGTTGCTCGCGGTTGGGAGCCTGCACCCAGACTTCCACCGTGGTGCTGTTGGGGTCGAGCGCCGGACTCACAATCGTGACTTTGGCGGGAAACGGGTCGCTGATTCCCGGCACGGTGATCGTGGCGGCGTCCCCAACGTGCAGGCCTGTGGCGTCCTGCTGGGCGATGTGCGCGCGCGCCACCACTTGCGAAGTATCCATTACGATGATGATGGGAGAGCCCTGCGCCGGTATTTCCCCGGGATTCAGCGGGCGGTCGGTGACCACGCCGTTGATGGGGCTGCGAATCTGGGAATAGCTCAGTTGCGCCTGCGCGCCCTGATACTTGCCTTGCGCGGCGGTCAACTGCCCGGAAGCTGTTTTCAGGCCCGCCTGTCGCGTGACCGAATTCACGGATTCCAGATGCTGTTTTGCAATTTCATATTGGTTTTTAGCCTGGGTATACGCCACCAAGGCATCATCCACTTCCTTGCGGGCAATGGCGCCCTGTTTGTATAGGTTCTGCCGGCTGTCATAAACCTTTTGCTGGGCGTTGAATACCTCCTCGGCCCCTTTGAGGTCCAGTTCCGCCTTTTTCACTTCTTCCGGCACCGTCGCCTTGGTGGCCTCTTGGAAAGTTGCTTGGGCTTGCTCGTACCCGCCCTTATTCTCGGTGGCGGCTGCGGCCAGATCCTTGCTTTCCAGTTCCGCCATCAATTCGCCGGCGTGCACGCGGCTGCCGCGATGGACGTAATACTTGACGATGGGCGCGCTGATCTTGGGCACGATGGTCGCTTGATCCAGCGGATACAGCACGGCGTCGGCACTCACCTTGTGTTGGATACTGGTTTTTTCCGCAATGGCCACCTGGACCGCTACCGTGGGCGCGACCTCGCCTTCATCCTTGGTGGAGCAACTTGACCCCGCCAGGCTCATCGCAAGCAAGGCGCAGGCCAGCGGCCACGACGCGCCCTCACCGTGCCCCCAAAATCGTTGCCCCAATTGATTGCCTTTGTGCTGGACCATGAAAGTCCGGGCGGCTGTGCCCAGCTTGCTCCTCATCTTCCTGTTGACGTTCTCCATATTCTAGAAGTTTCCCGTCAGGGTTTGCAGATTCGCCAATGCGACGCGATAACGGAGCTGCCCGTCATCGTCGGCATTGCGGGCCTGGGTCAGCGTATTTTGAGCGTCAACCAATTCCACCATCGTCGATTCTCCGGCCTGATAACGCAGCGTGATCAGCCGCAAGCTCTCGGCCGCCAACTCTGCCACATGGTGCAGCTCCTGCTGCTCGGCGCGCGCCGCGGTCGCCTCATTGTAATACGTATACAGATTGCTAAGGACCATTCGTTGCGTCTGGCTTAAATCCACGCGCGCTTGTTGCCGCTTAAACTCCGCTTGATGCAATTTGCTGCGCAGGGTTCCCCAGTCCCAGAGCGGCAAAGTCAGATTCGCTGTGATGAAGTGTCCGAGATTTGGGAGAACGCCGTCCTTGGGATCGGCACTGACCACGCTGCGGAGGGCAAAAACGTTGGCCTCGATGCCATAGTCCACATCGATGCTCAGCGACGGCAAAAAGCTGCCGCGCGCCGCCGCAACGTCCGAACTCGCTTGCCGCATGGCTTCCAATGCCGCGCGTAGGTCGGGATTCTCACGCTCCGCCATGGCACGCGCATCGTTGAACGGCGGCAAGTCCTGTGCTGAGCTGAGATCGTCCACGGCCGTGATGTTCCCATTCAAGCTGGGAGAAACCAGCACCGCCAGGCTCAGGCGCGTGTTGTCCATGGCCAGCTCCGCCTCCTGAAAAGCCTGTTTTTGCTGCTCGAACTGAATCTCGGATTTGATGACGTCGCTGTGAGCCACCTCACCACCTTGCTCCAGGTCACGGCTGATGGCGAGCACGCGCTTGGCCTGATCCAGCGCCTGTTGCGCGGTCGAGTACTTTCGCTGCGCCACAATCACAGCATAAAAGTCTTTGGTCACCGTCACCCGCAGCCCGCGCCGCGCAATCTCAGCCTTCGCGTGCGCCAGCGCCTCCGCCGCAGTGGCCCGTCGGTATCCGGTCATCAGGTAAGTGTTGGGCGAGAGGTCTTCATGTAGAACGCCCCAGGCCCGGTAAACGTGGATGCCGTCGTTGGTGACGAACCGCCCGGATGGAAGCACGCCGTTCCCTTTGGTCAACAGTTCCTGAGTGGTGAAGCTGGTGGTGGGCAGCAGCGCCGCGCGGGCCTGATTCCGATCCTCGTGCGCGAGCTTGGCATCCGTCATGGCGGAGGAAAACGCCGCGTCGTATTTCTGCGCCCGCTCCAGGGCGTCGCGAAGTGTCAGGGTAATGGGAGGCCCGGGGTTCTCCCCGCCCGCCGGGTGCACGAGCTGGAGCGACACGGAGGGCTCCTCGGTTTGCCCTTGCGCCCGCACAGCGCCCGCGCCCGATAGGACGGCAAGTGCGGTGCCCATGGCCAGCACGCGCCGTCGCACGGACTTGGCTTTGGGATGGGATCCAAGATATGCGGGGGAATGAATCTGCAAATTAGAATTCCCACGAGAGTATGCCATATGAATCCTCCCTTGATTAATCTGGCTATTGCCGAAGTTCAGCCCCGGTAGCACAGATTGAAAGGTTTAGATTAACTCAGATTTCCTATCCAGAGCCGAAAACTAGATTAATTTCCTACTCTGGGAAAACTGCGGATTCACGTCCTGCTCTGATTTTGACGATAACCGATGGAGGGAAGTGTGTCACACTGGTTGTAAGAAGTCGCCATTTCTCGGTCTTCAGTAATCAGCCAAGCTTGTTTAATTGGTGGCGCGGAATCAGACATCTCGCGCTTCGCAGCGGCTGTCCTCCTGCTCTGAGCAATCTGCGTAATCTGTGGACTCATTCCTCGTTTACAATCTGTCGATATCCGATTTGGCGAGTGTGTCACGCGGTTTGAAAAAAGGCGTCGTCAGTTTTCTGTGGTCAGTGATCGACCGTACGAAATGCGCGGGGACGGCCGCCATGACGTGTGGCGAGTGCAGAGTGGAAAGTGCCAGGCAAAGATTTAATCTTGGACGGCTTCGATGTGAGCAATCTACGCAATCTGCGAACTTACCCGACCGAACCCTTTGCTGTCATCCCGAGAGCAGCGAGGGATCTCGCTCTGCCTGGTTTCCTTTTCACCAGTCCGCAGCCCGTAGGACCTAGTACCGGTCCTTTTCTTCCATTAACCACCTACTAATTACTGTCTTTTCCAGGTCCGCGTATCTGAGGCAACCGGCGAACGATGAGCATGGTTTGATCGGCGGACTGAGGCCCGTGCTGGCGAGCCGTTTGTTGCAAGCGGAGCGCGATTTGTTCCAGCGGCTCGCCGCCGGATTCCCGGAGGGCGCGCTTCAAAGGCTCCAAACCCTATTCCTTCTCGTGGCGGTCAAAGACTTCGGTAAGGCCATCCGTCAAAATCACCAGTACGTCACCTGGGGAACACTGGATCTTCGAGACCTCGAACGGCGGCTGGGGAAAGAATCCCAATGGAAAGTCTTCGACGGATTTTTCAGCCACCATTCCTGTGGCGGCTTGGAAGTGGAGTATGGGCAGGTGGCCCGCCAGCGAAAAACGGAGGGAAGTCCCGCCGTCAGACTGCAGGTAAGCGCAGGTGACAAACATTTTCGGCGCCTTCAAGGCTCTGATCACGGAGTTCAGGGGTTCCATCAGGCTGGATGCGCTCTGACCCTGAACCCAATGCATTCGGATGGCGCTCTTAACCATGGCCATCAGGACGCCCGCAGGAACTCCATGGTCTGAGACGTCGGCGACGTAGCCGAACCACCGGTTGTCCTCGCTGATCACGTCCACCAAATCCCCGCCCACCTCGCCGCTGGGATGAGAGACTCCGTGCAATTCAAATTCTCCGATCTGCATCGCAAAGGAAGGGACCAGCGCCCGGTGGATTTCACTGGCCAGCCTGATTTCCGTGTAAGCCTTGAAATACCGTTTGCCCTCTAGCTGAAAAAAAGAAAGGAACAGGACGTATCCCCCGACAACCAGGAACATGCCTCCAATGTTGCCGAGCAAGATTTTCACGTGCAGGGCTTGTGGAATATTGATAACCGCGGCAGGGTGTTGATCCAGCAGGGACAGCGAGGAGATGGCGGCGATGTGGGCGGGAATCAGAATCAACAAAAGCTTCGGGATTTGCCGGGTGGCGACAAGGGCATAGCCGACGGCAAACCCTCCCGAAATTATAACCGCCAAAATTATTTGCCGTGGCGATGTCATGTCCAGGTTCACGCCCATGCTGAGAAAACCCACGGCGGCGAATACGCAGAACACGGCCGCCAGGAATATGGCGGTGGAAAGTGGTGGGATAGTTCGCCAGAACTTGGCCTGCTCGGCCCATGGGCTCAAGAGTTCACCCCTCGTCTGCCCCTGCCGCAGCGCCGAATACAAGAGTCCAGTTGCGGACAGAGGTCAGTTAACGTCGACCGGGCGGCAATATACCTCTGAGCGCGGTCGGACGCAACGCTCCGACCCTGTTTCAGCCAAAACAATAACTTAACCCTCCGTGGCCCAAGGTGGGTCGCCACAAGATGCTGCACTCACCACCAACTGACCGGCCCGATTAACCTCATCTCCAAGAGGTCTCGCTAACCTCGAAAAAACTCTGAAACCTTTTTGCGGCATCAATCATCTGTTATAACGACTATCGTTGTAATGAAATAAGTCGGAGGCGATACAATGAGTTCCCAGATTGATTACAAGCCGGGCGAAGTGAGCGAGCGAAAAGTTGCGATGCCAGTGGCTTTCGTATCACACGGTTCGCCCATGGTCGCCCTGGAGCGCGGCCCGTACGCCGACGTGCTGGAGAAATTCGGGCGCTCGCTCAACCCCGCAGCGATTCTGGTAATTTCGGCACACTGGGAAGAATCTTTGGGTGTTCGGATTTTAGCGGCGCAGCGTCCCAAACTCATTTACGATTTCGCCGGCTTTCCTGCCCCGCTCTACCAGTTGAAATACGATGCGCCCGGGTCGCCAGCGCTCGCGACGGCGGTGGAAGATGCCTTGCGGGAGTCCGGCCTGTTGGCCAATCTCGATCCCCAGCGCGGATGGGATCACGGAGTGTGGATCCCGCTGCGCTTGATGTTCCCCGGAGCGCGCGTTCCGGTGGTCCAAATCTCCCTGCCCATAAGTTCGAAGCCGGAACAGTTGTTCAAGGTGGGCGGCGCGCTGGCTCAATTCCGGAAAAAGAACGTTCTGATTCTGGGCAGCGGCGGAGTGGTCCACAACCTGAGCCTGTTCCGGCCCGACCGCAAAGAGGGGCCAGTCGAGGGTTGGGCCAGCGACTTTGAGAGTTGGGTCAAAGATGCGATACGCCGTCAGGATTTCGCCGCCCTCATGAATTATTCGCGGCAGGCGCCGCACGCCGCCCGTGCGGTGCCCACTCCGGAGCACTTTGCGCCGCTCTTCGTGGTGCTGGGCGCCGCGCAACCCTACAAAAAAGTGGAATCCATCTTTGACGGATTTCAATACGGCAACATATCGATGCACAGTTTTGCTTTACGATAACGAAGCGCTTGATTCAGCGATGAATGAAAGAGGTTCGTAAAAATTGAAAACAAAAAAAGGAGAATTTTATGTTCCGAAAAATCATCAATACCACTGACGACCTCACTCTGACGGCGCTGCGCCTGGTGCTGGGAGTGATTTTCTTTGCCCACGGCGCGCAGAAGGTCTTGGGCTGGTTTGGCGGTTACGGTTACACTGGAACTATGGGCTTCTTCACCAAGCAGATGGGCATTCCGGCGCCCTTCGCCTTTCTCGCCATCGCCGCGGAATTCCTCGGAGGGCTGGGACTGATTTTTGGACTCCTGGGACGAATCGCGGCCTTCGGGATCATTTCCAACATGGTGGTGGCGGTTTCCATGGTCCATCTTCAATATGGGCTTTTCATGAATTGGGCCGGCAATCAGAAGGGCGAAGGTATTGAGTACCACCTCCTGGCCATCGCTTTGGGCCTGGCGATTCTTATTAAAGGTTCGGGCGCATTATCACTCGATCGGGGCCTGAGCGGATTGCGTTCGCTCAAGGCGGCTAGGCCGGCGAACGCCTAACGAATTCGAGGGCATCGGCACACAAGTAAGGGGGCACGGATATGGCCGGCAAAGTAAGAGATGAGATCCATCAGCGAAGGCCACACGCGAGCGTGGAAGAAGAGGCCTTCCTGAATATCGTCCGAACGGCCGATGCCCTTACGCGCGACTTCGAGGATTTGCTGAAGCCGCACGGCCTGACCGGCACACAGTACAATTTGCTCCGCATCCTGCGCGGGGCCGGTAAGCGGGGTGCCACTTGCTCGGAGATTGGCGAGCGCGCGATAAAGAAGGACCCCGACATTACCCGCCTGGTGGACCGCATGGAGAAGCGCGGTCTGGTGAAACGTTCGCGCGATGGGAGAGACCGACGGTTGGTGACTACGTCGATTACGGCGGAGGGACTGCGCAAATTGGATGAACTCGAGGGGCCTATTAACAAAATTCCTATTCAACAATTCCAGGGTCTCTCGAAGCAGAAGATCCTGGAATTGATCCAGACATTGGAAACCCTCCGCCAACGAGTTTCCTGACTTTCCTACTCCTTCTTTTCCAAAGCCAACGAAGTGCTGTCAAAATCGCCCGTCAACGCGAAGTTGAGCCCGTGGTGCATCAGGTAAGCGCCGCTGAGAGTGATCTCCGCACCAGTGGGCACGCGGCCCACACCCTCCAGATTGATCAGCTTGTTGTCGATGGTCTTGATGCGGTAGCGCGCGTTTTCCTCCAGCCCGCGAAGGTAAATGGTGGGCGCTGGCCTTACAAACTGTTCAGAGTGGAGGAAGGCAAACAGCACCGCCTGCTTGCCGTCTTCGGACACGTATTGGTTGGCGGTCAATTCGCCCTGGCGGGGAGAATAAAGGCGGTAGAGATTTCCGTGCTGCACAGTTTCGCGGATGCTCTTGTAGTAGGCGACCATCTTTGTTGCTATGTCGACTTCATCAGCGGAAAATTTATTCAGGTTGGAGCCAATGCCCAGCGCGCCCTGCATGGCCACCAGGAAGCGGAACTTGAGCGGCGTGGAGCGCCCGTTCATGTTGGGCACGTCGGTCACCCAGGCGGACATGATCTTGGGAGCGTAGGCCATGCTGAAGCCTTCCTGAATGCGCAGCCGGTCAAAGGCCTCCGTGTTGTCAGAAGTCCACACCTCGTTCACCCGCTGCAGGATGCCGAGGTCCACCCGTCCGCCGCCCCCTGAGCACGATTCGATTTCGAGCTGTGGGTGCGCGGCGCGCAAGCGGTCGATGATTTCGTAGACGTTGCGCGTGTACTTCACCCAGATTTTCTTCTGCTCGGCCACCGGCGCCTCCGGCCAACCCGGCTCGCCAAAATGGCGGTTCATGTCCCACTTGATATATTTAATATTGTTTTCAGATAGGACTTTATCCAGAACCGTAAAGATATATTCCTTTACATCGTCGCGCGCCATGTTCAGGACAAGCTGGTTGCGCGCCTCACTGCGCGGACGTCCCTCAAAATGCATCGCCCAGTCGGGGTGCTTGCGGTAGAGGTCGCTATCCGGATTCACCATCTCCGGCTCAAACCACAATCCGAAGTCCATGCCCAGGTTGTTCACGTGGCTGATCAGCGGCTTCAAGCCGTTGGGAAATTTCTTGGGGTTCACGTACCAATCGCCAAGGCCAGCGTGATCGTTGGTACGCTGGCCGAACCAACCGTCGTCCATCACAAAGAGTTCCACACCGAGCTTGGCGGCCCGGTCGGCCAGCGCCTCCTGCCCTGCCTCGTTGATGTTGAATTCGGTGGCCTCCCACGAATTGTAGAGGACGGGCCGTACGTGCGGGGTTGCGTGGTCAGGCAAGATTTCGCGAACCTCCAGGCGATGCATCAGCCTTGAAGCTTCGCCGAAGCCGTGCCGGGTGTATCCGCCGTAGTAAGGTGGCGTGGTCAAGCTCTCGCCCGGCTTCAGGGGCCAGGCAAAATCAAAATCGTTGTAGCCGCCCGTCACCCGCACCTGGTGCGCCGGGGGCGTGTCCTCCACCACCAATTTCCAGTTTCCGCTCCAACCCAGCGCGCCGAACCAAACGCGCCCGTGCTCTTCATCCGCAGTGCCGCCCGCGTCGATGGCAAACCACGGATTCAACTGGTGGCTGGTGTTGCCGCGGCGGCTGTCCAGAACTTTCTTTCCCGGGTTGATGGGTTCTCGAATCATCTGCGTCTCGCCCGCCCAACGTCCGGTAAGGTAAGTGAGCCGGTAGCCCTCGCTCGCGGGAACGGTCCACGCGCCAGACTGAGCGCTTTCCACGGTCACCAATTGCGGCGTGCGATTCTCAATTGAAGCTTCCTTGCGGATGATGTCCTCGTGCGCAAAAACTTTGTAAGTGAGGTTCACGAACAGGTCGTACTGGATATCTTTCAGGCGAATCACCAGGGTGTCGCTATGAATCTCGTGTGACACGTAATGCAGAACCAGGTCGCGGTCTCCATCGGCCAGCGTAACCTTCAAGCTCGGCTCATTGTAGTAGCGCGCGCCCCAGGCTGGGTACTCCATGTTGGTCATGGTCTCTGGCGAGTCAAACGAGGCATGCTCGGGACGCAAACGGGCGGCCGCCAGGTCGCCGTCGCCAACCAATTTCTCGCCCCAGTAAATGCTCTGCAACTCGCCGCGCTGGTTCACTCCCACAGCGTAGGAAGTCCGGTCAGTGTTCAACAACCACACTTTCAGGTCGGGCAGGTAGCGTACCGGATCGTTATTCATCGCGCCCTCTGAGTTCAACATCGGCCCAAACATCGCCACGATGCCTAGCACCATTCTGATGAATTCGCGGCAGCCGGTCTGCCGGAATGAGTTTTCATGAATTCGTTTCAAATAGTTTGACATGGTTTCTCTCTTCTTTCCCTGGATTCGATTTGCACAAGAATGATTGCCAACCTTTGATTTGCATTTGCCGGTTTTCGATTTTCCAATTCCTAATGTCCAGCATTCCTCAAGGCATTGAAAGCTATTTTTATAATACATTTAGGTTACCAGGCGCGGCAACTCAGAGGCTTGGTCGATAGCTTGGAATAACTCACTTGGTGACTACCGGGCCAAGATTTGAAGACCTCGACCTCTTCTCTGGGCCTTGCCAAAGAAAACAAGTGCGATGGAATCCCTCGTTGGTGTATCGTGTAAAGCGGTTTGACGCCAAATTGGAAACTCGTATCTGGGGCCTGAGACTCGATTCCTTACCGCGCGGCGGCATGCTGATTACGGCATCACAAGATTGACCCAAATCAAAACGCATTCGAATTCATATTCAGTGAGTTGAGGAATGATCGATAAAACCATATCGCACTACCGTATCGTGGAGAAGCTGGGCGGCGGCGGCATGGGGGTGGTCTATAAGGCTGAGGACTCCAAACTTCGGCGCTCCGTCGCGCTCAAGTTCCTGCCGGAGGAGTTAGCCAAGGACCGCACGGCCCTCGAGCGTTTCCAGCGTGAAGCGCAGGCAGCATCTGCCCTCAATCACCCCAACATTTGCACCATATACGAAGTCGACGAGGCCGACGGGCAGACATTCCTTGCGATGGAGCTGCTCGAGGGGCAGACGCTCAAGCACCTGATTGAAGGCAAGCCCATCAAAATAGAACGCCTGCTCGATATCGCCATCCAGATCGCAGACGCGCTTGAAGCCGCCCACGTCAAGGGCATCGTTCACCGCGACATCAAGCCTGCCAACATTTTTGTTACTGACCGGGGACAGGCGAAAATCCTGGATTTCGGACTGGCCAAACTCGCACTGCAACCGCGCCGTGTCGCCGAAGGAATCGGAGCCTCAGGTCAAGTGACCGCCGCCGGCGCACAAGAGGATTTTCTCACCACGCCGGGCATGGCGATGGGCACAGTGGCGTACATGTCGCCCGAGCAGGCTCTTGGCGAACCGCTCGATGCCCGCACGGACTTGTTTTCGTTTGGCGTGGTGCTTTACGAAATGGCCACCGGCGTCATGCCCTTCCAGGGCAACAGTTCGGCGGCGCTGTTCAACGCCATCATCAACAAAACCCCAACGGGTCCGGTTCAGTTGAACGCTCAGGTGCCACCCAAGCTCGAAGAAATCATCAGCAAGGCGCTGGAGAAGGATCGCGAGGTGCGCTGCCAAAGCGCCGCCGAAATGCGCGCCGACTTGAGGCGGTTGAAGCGCGACCTCGACTCGGCGCGCGGTTCTGTTCGCAGCCTGACGCGGGATAGTGACGGCTCTTCAGCGGCGCGAGTCGCTGAGACGTCGGCACCGTTGGCTGCGGCTCCAGGCACGAGAGGATTTCGCTTCGCCGCAGTGACTGGAATCGTGATGCTTGCCGTTGGTCTCGCCATTGGAGCGTTGGCGCTGCATCGCTCCACGGCTCCCGCTGTGCTTCCCATCTACCACCCGCTGACATTCCGCCGCGGCATCGTTCGCTCGGCGCGTTTTGCGCCCGACGGCCAGACGGTGGTCTACAGTGCTGCCTGGGAAGGTACGGCGCTCCAGATGTTCACCACGCGACCCGAAAGCCCCGAGTCCCAGGTGCTGGAACCGGCCGGGGCGGAAGTCCTCTCCATCTCGCGCAACGGCGAACTGGCGCTAACGCTCAAAAGCCGTGTGGCCAGGCCTTTTGTGAACTCCGGAACCCTCGCCCGCGTACCACTGGTCGGCGGCGCGCCTCGTGAGGTTCTTGACGGCATCGAGTGGGCAGACTGGTCGCCCGACGGGGACAGCCTGGCCGTGGTGCGTGAAGTGAATGGGCGCGACCGTTTGGATTTCCCCATTGACACACCGCTCTACACCGCTGACGGATGGATCAGCCATCCGCATGTCTCGCCCAAGGGCGACCGGGTCGCGTTCATGGATCACCCTCAGCTCGGCGACGATGGCGGCTCCGTGGCGGTGGTGGATCTCTCCAGCCACAAGACGATTCTCTCCAGCGGGTGGGACAGCGTGCAGGGTCTGGCTTGGACTCCAACCGGCGACGAGATCTGGTTCACCGCAACGAGGACTGGAGGTGATCGCTCGCTCTTCGCAGTCGATCTTTCCGGGCACGAGCGCCTGTTGGCAAGAGTGCCCGGTGAATTGACACTGCTCGACATCGGGCGCAATGGCAGCGTGCTCTTGACGCGGGGCAACGACCGCGCCGGCGTTCTTTGCCAGCGCGCGGGTGAAACCAAGGATCGTGATCTCTCGTGGCTCGACTGGTCCGTGCCCGGCGACCTCTCTGCGGACGGGCGATTCTTGCTCCTCACCGAAGCGGGTGAAGGCGGCGGGCCGAAGTACGCCGTTTATCTGCGAGGGACCGATGGCTCCCCCGCCGTGCGGCTGGGCGAAGGCAGCGGCCTCGCGTTGTCACCGGACGGCAAATGGGTTCTCTCCCGGCCTTCAGGCTCTCCGGCGCAGTTGGTGCTGCTGCCCACAGGGCCCGGCAAACCCAAACCCTTCACTAACGACTCCATCAACCACGTTTCAGGGCGCTGGCTCTCCGATGGCAATCGTGTGGTGTTTCTGGGCAACGAGGCGGGCCACGCGCCGCGGCTCTATGTTCAAGGACTTTCGGAAACCCAGGCGCGGCCCATCACGCCCGAAGGAGTCCACAGCAATGCGATTGCCTCGCCCGATGGGCAATGGGTGGCCGCCGTCGGACCTGACCAGCAATGCTACCTTTATCCCACATCGGGAGGCAACGCTCGACCGGTCCCTGGGATGCTGGCCGGAGAGTTACCGACGGGATGGGATGCTGACGGCCGGTCGATTTACGTCTATCGCCCCGGCGAGTTGCCGGCACACATCGTTCGGGTGGAACTCAGCAGCGGCAAGCGAACTCCCTGGAAAGCGGTCGAGCCCTCGGACCCGACAGGCGTTGACAGCTTGCGCGGCCTGCTGCTTTCGCGCGATACCAAAACATACGCCTTCGGTTATATCCGTCTGCTGTCTGACTTGTATCTTGTCGAAGGGCTGAAGTAAACGGCGGGGCTCGATCGGTGAGCCTGCCGGACATCGATACATTTTCCATCAAGAATCCTGTATACTGCCCCGGCTTCTAACTCTTTCCACCGGTGACAACTAAATGGCAGTAGCTCTCGCGCGCGCGATCACGCCCGCTGAGATTGCGGTTGCGGACCACACGCGGCACCACATCGCCGCACGGCTGCTTCCCTTTCTTTTTATCCTGTACATCGTCAATTATCTTGACCGCGCCAGCCTGGCCTATGCCGCGGTCGGCATGACCCGTGACCTGGGCTTCAGCGACCGCGTGATTGGTTTGGGCACGGGTGTTTTTTTCATCAGCTACCTCGCATTGCAGATTCCCGGTGCTCTGCTGGTGGAGCGATGGAGCGCCCGGCGGATGATCTCCTCAACCATGATTATTTGGGGAATGCTCACCGCGCTGACAGGGCTGGTTCACACTCCCGGTCAACTCTATTTTGCGCGCTTCGTACTGGGCGCGGCCGAGGCTGGCTTTTTCCCAGGCGTGATCGTCTACCTGAGCCACTGGTTCATTATTGAGGACCGCGCTAAGGCGACCAGCAATTTCATGGGTGCGATTCCGCTATCATTCGTGATTGGCTCGCCCATCGCGGGCTGGATTCTAGGCCACGCGTGGTTCGGCTTTACGGGCTGGCGCTGGCTGTTTGTCCTGGAAGGGATGCCAGCCATCTTGCTGGGCTCCGTTGCATTTTTCTTTCTCACCGATTGGCCCAATGAAGCGGCATGGCTTGCTCCCGAGCGAAAGCGATGGATTAAACAGACGTTGGAGGATGAAAAGCCTGTCAACGCGCAAGCCACTACAATTGGGCAGGCGCTTAAGTCGCGTAATGTTTTGCTGCTGGCCTCGATGACCTTTTTCAATTATTTGCCACTTTACACGATCGTGTTCTGGCTCCCGACCATGATGAAACGTCAATCCGGGCTTTCGGACTTTCGGCTGGGCCTGCTCGGGGCAATTCCGTACGCGGTCGGGTTTGTGGTGATGCAGGTGAATGGATGGCATTCGGACAAGACCAGCGAACGGCGCTGGCACTCCGCAGTCCCAATGTTCATTGGGGCAATTGGATTTCTGGGGCTCCTCTTTCAACCTCGGTCAATCCCACTCTCCGTCTTACTGTTTTCTATGGCAGCCGTGGCGATTGCCTATCTCCCCACGTTCTGGGCGATCCCCACCGAAATCCTGAGCCAGTCGGCCGCGGCGGCCGCTGTGGGATTAATCAACACGGTGGGCAGCGCCGCGGGCTTTGCAGGCCCTTTCCTGTTCGGTTACCTGAACACTCGCACGGGATCTTTTTTCTCCGGGCTGGCCCTCATGATGGGCGCTGCACTTGTCGGAGGTTTGCTGATCCTGTGTACTCCACGGAACGAGCGGGCACCTGTCCGCTGAATTCGTGAATTTCTAGCAAGACACTCACCCCCGATTCCACTTAATAAGATCGCACGCGTTCCGTGACGCAAAATGTGTTCGCTACAGTCCGGCGGCTTTTGGTTCGGCCCAGTTTGGCGCTCGCTAATTTGTGGGCGACCTTTAGGCCCCCGTGCCGCATCAATCGATGACCCAACTTGCTGTCAAAACTTGCATCGTGTTGTATATTACGCGTCCTGAAGAAGGAGCGGCCGTGACCAACAAATTCATTCCAATGATCGTGTGCCTCATTTTACTTGCAAGCTTTCCGGTGATCATGTTCTCAGCCAAGCGGCGCGCGGTTTCTTCAACGGCCAAACTCCAGGCACCGGCGGGTGGACGCCCGACAACGATCGATCCTGTCGGCGAAACGGTTCTGCCCAACGGCCGCTTGATTACGCCGCGCGGCACGCAGGTAAGGGTTGCGCCCCACCCCTACGGTTTGGCGCTCAGCCGAGACGGCAAAATTCTGGTGACAGTGAACAGCGGCACAGCGCCGTTTTCTGTTTCCCTGCTTACCGACCTTGCCGAGACTCAGGTCACCGTCACGCAAATCCCGCCGGGCTACAAGTCTCAGGACGCCGACCCGGATAGTGTGTACATGGGAATTGCGATCTCCTCGAACGCTAAAACCCTCTTCGTTTCCGAAGGCAACAACGGCCGTGTCGGTGTCTTTGACATGGCGCAACATCAGCGCGAGGGCTTAGTGAGCCTGGACGGCGACTTCAAGGGCGCGCATTTCAGCAACAGCCTGACGGGTGATTTGGCGCTTTCGCCCGACGGCAGGTATCTATATGTGCTGGACATCGCCCATTTCCGCGTGGTGGTTGTGGACACATCGTCCCGGCAAATCATTTCCAGCGTTCCGGTGGGGCGATTGCCATTCGCCTTAAGCCTCGCGCCCGAAGGCCAGCACCTGTACGTTGCCAACGCCGGTACGTTTTCTTACTCCCTGGTTCCCGGCTACGACGAGAAAGACGCTCAAGGCACCGGCCTCGATTTTCCCCCCTTCGGATATCCATCCAAGGAGGCTGAGCAAGGCGTTCAAAATGGATCATTGAATATTCCCGGCTTGGGCGACCCCAACGTTCCTGAATCCAATTCGCTTTGGACGATTGACGTCTCCAACCCGGGTGAACCGGTTGTCACTCAAAAGGTTAAGACAGGGCTTCCGATTGGAAGAGAATCGTTGGGCGGAAGCAGTCCCGGGGGCGTTGTTGCGGGGCGCAAAAGAGTATTTGTGTCGAACAGCGTTCAGGACAGCATTACCGTCATCGATGTGCGCTCGGGAAAAAATGAGAAGTCGTTGTTGCTGGAGCCCGCGGCTTCGGTCAAGGGTTTGCGCGGGGTCCTGCCTTTCGGCTTGGCGATGAGCCCGGACGAAACGCGCGTGTATGTGGCCTGCGCCGGGATCAATGCGGTGGCCGTGTTGGACGCAGTACGGTTACGCGTGCTGGGTTACATTCCCACCGCCTGGTTTCC
>JBGPCF010000121.1:0-20614 GCA_041481635.1 Terriglobia bacterium
CCCAGGTTGCCGTTATAGTCGAACGCCAACTGCTTGTTCCCACCGTTGGTGATGGTGAAGATGCTCCCAAAGCCCTGCTCCATAGTCAAAGGCCAGGCCCCCCCATCGCGCAGAATCAGACTACCGTTCTGGATGTGCACACGCGCGAGGGGACTGGTGGTGCCGACGCCCAGGTTGCCGTTATAGTCGAACGACATTTGGTTGGTCCCACCGTTGGTGATGACGAAGACGCTCCCAAAGCTCTGCTCCATAGTCAAAGGCCAGGCCCCCCCGTCGCGCAGCATCAGACTCCCGTTCTGGAGGTGCAACAGGGTCTGGGGACTGGCGGTCCCGATGCCCACGTTGCCGCCCACCTGAGTGATGACCGAGTTCTCGATATTGCACGCGGTGGTGAACATGGTGATGGAATTCGCCGTGGCCGTGCCGTCGCTGGTCAAGCTCGGGCAGGCTACCAATGGCGAAGCATTGGCCTTGCGGCCCTTCTGAGTTTTGTCGCTCGTCCCAGTCTGCGCTGTACCCGTTGTCGAAGTCGTGGTAGTGCTGGCCGAGACCGTTCCATTCTGTGTGTCGGAGAGCATGTAGGCCGAAGCCGGTTTGCCGCCCAACGTTTCTGCGTCGCCGGCCTTCAATGCATAGGGAACGCTCACCAGCAAGACACGCGGTTGCTGCTCGGCCTCCGCGCCCATTTGGATTCCAAGCCAGCGCACCTCGCCGGAGGTGAACAAGTCGACGGGAAGCCCATCCGTGTGCATCGAGCCGAGCAGGGCGGTGTAGCGGCCCAGTTCGTCGGATTGCACGCTCTGGGTTTCAAACCAAAGAGGATTGCCGCCCGCTTCAGTGCTGTATAAAGAGAAGGTGACATCGACCGTGCCGGTCAGCGGCTTGCCGGTCCCATCGTGCAGCGCGCCGCTGAACTTCATCAACCGAGGGACCACCGCCTGAGGCCCGGCCGCAAGGGTCGAGTTGGTGGCGGGAGAATCGGGCTCAACTGGCCGAACAACTGTAGGGGATGGCTCACCCGGTCGAATCGCGGTTGGCCGCTGAGTCTGGCCGCACACTTCCACTGCCAATAGCAAACACACTCCAAGTGTCGTCACAGAGAGTCGAGAGGGATTCATCGCGAGACCTCCGGAAATTGGTTTTTGCCCGTTAAGTAGAAGAGATGGGCGCAAGCTTACTCGTAGATTGCCACCGAGTCAAACATTAAGATTTCGAAGGTGACGTCAAGCTGCTTGTGTAAAAAGTCGGAGGGTTTGGTTTTTCCATTCGCGGGTGGCGGACACGTCGCGTCGTTTGAGATGTGTGCGGCCGTTTGCTTCACCGCCCCGTTACCCATCCGGTATACATCTAATGAAAGAGTAAGGCAAGGGGCATGGAAAAAGTCGGGAGTCAGGAGACAGGAGTCAGAAGTCAGGAGGAAGGAAAGGGGCGGGAAGAAATGGTGAATTGTGAATTATGAATGGAAGATCGAGGACTAGGGACTGGGGGAATGAAGAAATTATGAATTGTGAATTATGAATGATGAATGGAAGAAAAGGCAACGAGCGCCTGGCGAATGTCTTCGTCTTCAAGCTCCGGGTACTCGCGCTTGAGCTCGGCCCGGTCGGGATAGGCGGCCAGTGCTTCGATCACACGGCGGACTGTCAGTCGCATGTTGCGAATGCAAGGCTCACCATTCATGCGAGCCGGGTCGGTTGTGATTCGGTCAAAGTTCGCCATGGTCATGATCTCGCTCCCCGGATTCTACCTCATCGCGGCAAAAAATCAAAACGCGCCGCGCGGAAAGTGGCAAAGGCAGGAAAATGTAGACAATAGGCGGTAGACGGGGGGAAGAAGGCAGGAGACAGAAGTCAGGAGTCAGGAGCCAGGAGTCAGTAGTCAGGAGGAAGGAAAGGGGCAAGGGAAAAGTCAGGAGTCAGGAGTCAGAAGTCAGGAGGAAGGAAAGAGGCTGGGAAGAAATGATGAATTATGAATTATGAATGGAAGAGCGAAGAAGCCATCAGCCAGCGGGACGGTGCTAGCCCACATTGATGATCTCGCCGGGCTTGATCGATTCAAGGCGAGCAAGGGCAGCCGCGATGAAGGATAGAATGAAACGGCGGTCAGAGTTGGAGCACTGCCAAGCCAGGAATCAACCGGTAGTGCCGAAGGTTAGCGGTCAGCACAGAATAACCAAGTGACAATGCCGTCGCACCGATCAACAGGTCTGCGAAGGGGATGACCACACCTTTGCTCTGCTGCTCTCCATCCAGTTGGCCAGCCAGGAGAGCGGTCTGTTTCGTGTAGGGATATACGGTCAGGTCGGTCAGGAGCTCGTCAAGAAAGGATTGACGGCGAAGTCGCAGGGAAGGAGTTTTCGCCCGATACAGGCCGTGGATGAGTTCGGTCAGGCCCACGGCGGAGAGCGCCGCTTCCTGATCGCCTGCCGCGGTCACGACGCGCTGGATCAGTTGCTCGACGGTTTCCCCGCGCCGTTCCGCATCGATGACCACGCTGGAGTCGAGGATCAGTCCCATGCGGGCGGGTTCAGCGGTTCGCGGTGGCTCTCGATCGCCGCCTCCACATCTTTGGCGAAGTCCTCATCGAGTGTTGCCGTCGAGCCATGCTCGCGGGCTAGGCGAAGAGATTCTGACAGCAACCGGACAGAAGGCTCGGCGGGGATAACCACGGCAACTGGCCGGGTGTTGTTTTCAATCACCACTTCCGTGCCATGGCGTACGCGGTCGAGTACAGCACCAAAATCGCTCGTGGCCTCTGAGTCCGAAATATGGATGACGTCTTTAGCCATGAAGAGATTCTAACACATGCAAACAAGAGACGGGAGCCAGAGGGCGGAAAGAAGGGGACGGAAAGACAGGGACTAGGGACTGGAAGAACAGGGGCTAGGGGTTAGGGATTAGGGGCTAGGGAAGAAAGGACAGGGGCTGGGGGCTGGGAAGAAATGATGAATGAAGAATTATGAATGGGAAACGGAGAAGTCAGGAGTCAGGAGTCAGAAGTCAGGAGGAAGGAAAGGGGCAAGGGAAAAGTCAGGAGTCAGGAGACAGAAGTCAGGAGGCAGTGGGAAGGCGCTAGGTGCTGGGTGTTAGGGACTGGGAAGGCGTGCGCTGGGCGCGGAGCTCGTCGGCGGAAACTTCCACCACGCGTCCGTCGCGCCAGATATGGATGGGACGCCCGGAGCGGATGTGGTCTTCCATCACCTCGTCCACAGCTTCCTTCATCGCCATTTCAGCGCGGATTTCCAGCGGGAGGTCAAGAAGGTTTGCGGCTTGGACACTCATAGTGCTCTATAACTCCGGCCGAGAATTTCGTACAACTCCCCTTCTATTATATGCAGTTTCCCTTGCTTTTCAAAGGCGATGATTGTAGGCACATTGCCGGAATTGTCAAAGAGCGTCCAGAAATCTACCTCGCTTCGATAAACTGAGAGAAAGTTCTTGATGGAGCGCCGGTACCTGCGCCGAACGATTGGCTCGGGCACGTTATGACCACCTTCCAAAACTCTGTCCCGGACTCTGGACAGCGCAAGCTCAACTCCCGGAACCCAAAGAAAGAAAATGTGAATGGCATAACCTTGCCGTCTTAGACGGCGCATTAGGTTCAAGTAAGTGGTTCCCGAGAGCGTGGTCTCAAAACCAAAATCCACCCGCCGTTCCGCGAACCGGCGGATTTCTTCCAGCATGACCCGCCCGGCGGGAAATGCCGCGGCCTCCGGCGAAAAAGGCGACAGGCCTTGAGCGATCAGATCTGCGTTGACGAAGTTCTTGCAATCGGCGTATCGAGGCAGAAACTTGCGAGCGAAGGTTGTTTTGCCCGCTCCGTTGGGCCCCGCAATAATGTAAACCGACGGGCTCATCAGATGTCAGCTTATCACGGCAGGGAGAAAGTAGACGGTAGACTGTAGACGGCATACGGGAAGAAGGATTCAGGTCCGGTTTCAGGACTCCGATGGAGTCCACCGGTCCGAATTGTGGACTCCGATGGAGTCCTCGGACTCCTGATATCGGAGACTCCAGCAATCGGAGATTCAGGATTCAGAAAGCTAGGGGCGAGGCGATTTTGGATTTTAGATTTGGGGGACGCCGGCTCAGGCTGGGGATTTTGGATTGGGAAATGCGGAAGAGCGTATACGGGGGAAGGGGCGAGAAAGGCGGTGCGAGGTCCCTCTCCGTCGGCTGACGGATCGGGATGACAATTAGGGCGGGCAGGACGCACACGTGAATGCTCAGGCAGGGGCGGACACATCCAAAATTGTCATTCTGAATCCGTCATCTGACGGACGAAGAATCTCGCCCTGAGGTTCTGGCGAAGTAACAGTGCGAGATGCCTCGCGGAGTCAACCCAGAAAGGCGGGGCGAGATCCCTTCGCGGAACTTGGAGCTTATCCTGAGCGCGGTGAATGGGGCAGGCTCTTCACTCCACTTTGGACGACCCATGGGGCGTCAAAGCCCGGAGCGAGATGCCTCGCGAAGTTTACCCAGAGAGCCAGAGCGGGATTCCTCTCGGAGCTTACCCAGAGGCACAGGGCGAGATTCCTCGCTTCGCTCGGAATGACAACGAAGGGCCGGATTGGCAGCGATGGCCCAAGGATGACGGCAAAGGGCGACAATCACGGGCGACTGTCATTCCGAGGTCACCGCGGCGAGCGAGGAATCTCGCTCTGTCCCCTTTTCTTTGTCAGTCTTTGCCTCGGCGCTGCCGGGCCCGTTGCCGGGGGCAAAATTGCTGCCCTTGCCGATCCTACGGGCGCCGCCGAAGGCTGAATCCTGCCCGAGAGTCGGCCGGAGGTGGGCAAGGCGGAAGATGGACGGGGACTGGGTGTTAGGGAAGCAAAAATTCTATTTATAGTATTATATATAACGTTAGCATTCGAAGGCCTGCCGGAAGAATGACACCAACGTTACCAATGAAACCAATGCAACAACGTTTTTCATCCCCAGCAATGTTAGCAACTTACAGCCAACCCAATTTGCCAAAAGTCCCGCCCCGGCCAAAACTGCGCATTACGAACGTTGGCGTGAATTTCGAGGCCATGCCATCAGTCAAGTTGATGGACTTGTTTCGCGAGAAGCACCAGGGTTCTGGGAGGAACGGTCACGCCATTGACCACTCCGCCCTGAGGGTCGTAGAAGAGCAGTCCCTTCACGAGTAGCGATGGTTGGGGCGAGAGGGCGCTGAGGCCCGTCATGTTCACAAAGGTGGTCTGGACAAAGTTGGTGGATTGATCGGCGCTGGTCAGTACTCCTCCCGGTCCGTTGGTCAACACCAGAATAGGCGCACCTTCAAACAGCGTGGAGCATGATGTGAGCCAAAAGGCCCCAGTCTTGTCGTCTGCACCAGCGGCGACCAGCGACGAAAAGTTCCCCTGATGCGATTGAGTTTTGAGGTAGACCTTATCCGCAGCGACGGTGATTGGGGAGGCCGTGCCTGCTTTCGAGAAAACACCATGGACCACCACGTCTTGCCCCTCCTGAATCGATGTTGCATCAAATGGGAGGCCGGCAAAGTTTGTTGTCCGCCCGGAGAATTGATAAAGGGTGGAAGACGAAAGATTCACGACTACCGTGGAGTCTTCGGGCACATTGAATTCACTGTCCGGCTCTGATTCGCTGATATAGAGGCTGAACTGCGTAACGTCACCGTTGGCGTCCCTGGTAATCGAGTTGGGCAACACTGTCCCGATAAAGCCCAAGTGATTCTGCTCGAGAATCTCTCGATCCTCCACCTCGATAGTATTGGCGACCAGGTTCCCGTGCAAATCCACGTACCCATCCAATGAGATAAAGCTCCCTGTCGGAAGTTGACTCAATAGGATTGGGGGATTGCCTGTGGCCGGGACAAGTTGAACGCAACTCCCATCCGGGTTGTTGGGAGTGACCAGTCCGCAGACCTGGGTCGAATTCGTAAGGTTTGCGATAACGAGCGGACCGCTTCCCGACAGAGTCTGGAACCCGAAACCTCCCGCAAACCCCGCCCCCGTGGAGGTGGTGAGGACGCTGGTGACAAAGCCGTTGAGATCATCCAATTCGGCAAATCCATTGGTAGCCGACGCGGTCACCGGGGTCACAGTCAGGACCGGGGTCATGTGCGGAAGAATCTGCCCCTGCTGATCCAAGGCAATGGACTTTAAGATGTTAAAATCGATGTGCAAGCCCACGATACCTTTGGCAGGAATGACGAGGGGTGGGTTGATGTTGACCCGCACTGTGGATGGCGAGAGCGCCACACCCACACTATTTATTGGAGGGCTTACGGTAGGATCAAAGGTAATAATGTTTGCGATTTGGAATTGAACCGTGGCCTGATCATATGTTAGCGCGGCAAGGCTGCCTATATCCAGTATGGCGGAAGAGTCCCGCATCTTCCCGAAAGGGACCTTATAAAAGGGCTGCCTGGCGGCGGGCGTTCCAAACACTTGGGCTACCTCGTTAGTACCTTGCACGCGCAGGCCGAGGCCAGTAATGGTGGCATGAAAGTTCACCATCCCACAAAACGGGACATCGCTTACAAAGGTGATCACTGTTCCGTTGGCCGCTGGAGCAGTCGTTTTAGTATTATTGTTGCAACTGGAGACGACCCACATTCCCAGCCCTGCCACAATGGCCATCGCCACCATCCGTTTAAGCATCCATCTCTCCCCTGATAGAATTCTCGCGTCCGGCCCAAGCGGGCATCTGTCCCAGACAAACTGCCTCTAATCCATTGGCCAATCTCCAGCCACCGCACCCATTCCCTTGTGGGTCCTCAAGCTTATACTTCAGATGATGGAAGCGCTGGCCTGGGTTATCCCAATCTGTTGGATTCTCGCCTGCCATTTAGAGGTCTATTCAAAAATATAGTGAATTGCCCGAATAAGGCAAGGAAGAAGAATGGAATGGGAAGTTTTCAGGAGGCCCGATTCGCATTCGCCTGTTCCAGCGCTTGCCTCAATTCCCTGGCTTCAGAGGGACTAAAGGGCGCGCCGCCAAACGATGTTTGATAATAACTCTCGATGATTCGCCGACTGGATTGACGCAGCGATGGTGAGATCTTGCCCGTGGGGATACTTCCCAAGTGCTCCAGCGGCGCACGAGATGGGGGCCGCTGGAATCCTTCGCGTGCCCAAAGAGTGTCCAGCCGGTGCATCAATTCGACAAGCTCCGCCGGAGTAGGACAGGTGTCCGGTAGAGGAACTTTGTGCGCTCGCTCCGATGTTGAGGGTTTTTTCCTCCGAGCTCTCAAAACCGCCCATGCCACGACCAGTACAAAAAGAAGCAGACTGAAAGGCAGCCATTCGATGAGGGCCCAGCCGAGAAGCAGTTTAAACTGATTTCCGATCCATCGAAGCGTCGCGCGAGCCAGTCACCCTGAGCGATTCGAGCGGAGACCTCCTCCAGCATCGCCGCCAAGCCTTCCACAGCCGTTGCCAACCACCCGCCTTTTAGGTCCGAGTGCAAGGCAGCGTATTCCGATTCCGGAGTCGGATCGATCTCCACCCATCCTTTGTCCGGCAAATACACCTCGTCCCACGCGTGGGCATCCGATTCGCGCACGACATAGTGGCTTCCTTGCCGGTTTCCCTCTTGAACATTAAAACCGGTGACGTAACGGGCCGGCACACCCTCCAGCCTGAGCAACACAGCAGCAGCGCTGGCAAAATACTCGCAGTAGCCCTGCTTCTTCTCGAAAAGAAACTCCGCCACCGGCTGTTGGGAATGAAATTCCCCGACCTTCAGGCTGTAATGACACTGCGACTGGAGGTAATTCAAAGTCCGTTGGACTCGCTCCGCCGGCGAGCCAGCCCCCAGCGCCAATCGTCGGGCAACTTCCTTGAGCCGCCCATCAGTCTGGTCTGGGAGAATGAGACACTGCGCCATCGACTCCTCAGTAGCGGCGCCTTCCTGGACGACCCCGCCCATCGCGCGATTTACTACTCCATAGATCTCGACGGAAGATTGGGGCGGCGGCGATAAGTTCTCAAAAGTATCTACACGGAGGTAGGGGGCGGAGAGACGCACCAAAACTTTATTGCCGGGTGAAACCAGCAGGCCATCGTTAAAGACTATTTGGACGATCTTGGTGCGAACCTCACCCGAGTCGATTCCCTGCTTCGGGTGGCGACCAGGCAAGCCGAAGGAATTGCCTGCAAACCCATTCAGCCATGTTGCCCGATCACTGTTTTGAATATCGGCTGACCCGCCCGAAGGCCCCGTGGACTCAGGCATCAGATTTTCCTGCTTGGAAACAATCGCGTGCCAAGCCCGGCCGTCAAACCTGGTGAAGACACGCCCGCGCAGTTTTTGCGGAAGAGAAGTCCAAATGCGCATCACCATTTTCTGCGAGAGGTGGAGTTCCGCCAGATCGCCCAGTGTCGAATCACGTGACAAGCCGGCGTAATAATTGAATTGTGGCCCCGAAAATCGATTCGTGGCTTGCACCACCCTGACTTGCAGCCACGGCAATACCTGGATGATCGAGCCGGCTATTAGAAAAACTGCCAGGGCAGAGACGCCGATGCGGGTGAACTGCCCAACGAGCAAGCGACGAGCCTCACTGGACGATTCAAATGTTCTTCCAGACATCAACAGATAGGCAAAGGCGCTGAATCCCGCCAGCGCGACCAACACATGCAGGTGCTGAGCAAGTGGGTTAAAGGCAGCAATCAAGAAAACTCCCAGCACTGAGGGAACAAGTGATTCCGCCGGACGCCACACGTTCGTCCCAATCAGGAACAAACACGCGAAGAAAGCAAGACAGAATCCTGCAATCAGCATGGGGCGCTGGGCGGCCTCATCAGAAAGGACGGGGTAGGTTCTATGGAGCAAGCCGATCAACAACGCTCCAGCCAGTGCAATCCAAGCTGCGTACCGGGTCCAGACGATTAATCGAGTGGGGAGGCGCTGGATTCTCCAAAAGAGGGACACAACGCACGGAATGACAAACACCCACGCCCATTGCGCTTTGAGTGAGAAGGCAAAGCTCCCAACCGCCGCCGCAGTGGTAATGGACAGAGCGACTTGATCGAATGCCGAATGTGGCGCCGGCTTGGCCATCTTTATGGCGCCTCCGCAGAACTCGCTTTGATATCTGCACTGACGCGGGCGGAAAGTAGAAATCGTTCGACCTCGGCGGGTGTCATCAGGCTGACCTCGCCCAGTTCCTCACCCACATTCTGCCAAGGGATTTGAGTGGCGCCTTCATGGACCACGATGGCGCGAACTGACGTTCCCAGAGATTTGACCCTGCGCAAAAAATCCTGTCGAGGCTTGTCCCAATCCAGCAGCACGGCGACCACCGTGGTAATCTGCGCCAGCTTGTCAAACAGTGCGAGGCCAATGCCTTCAAACGGAGGCTGCGCGCATGGATCCAGGCAAGCCAGAACGTCCAATATATTCTCAAGATAGGCGAGGCTTCGTCCCGCGCTCACTTCGTAGATGTCCGGCCCCGCAGCCAGAATGTCCACAATGTACTCGCTGCGGCTGAAGTAATCGGCGATGGAAGCCACCACTGAAACCGCAGCCTCGAAGGCATTGTGATCGCCGGGACGCGGGCGTTCAGGAAGGAACGTGTCCAGGATGATGGCAATGCGGCAGAAGTACTCCTCTTCGAATTCCTTCACTACGGGTTCCCCTCGACGGGCCCACGACCTCCAGTGAATATTTTTGACGGGGTCCCCTTCCCGGTACTCGCGCGTCCCCACAAACTCGATGGCATCGCCCAGGCTTGATGACAAAGGAATCCCGCCGGGCTGGTAGCGCCTGCCGAGCGGAACGATAAAATAGTCCATGGAATAAAACCGTGGGTAAACCAGGAGAATCTGGTCTTCGAGCGCCACTTCGCGCGTGGTGGCGAGGCGCAACGGATCGGTGGCCCGCACCGCGGGGCCGCGCAAGAGGTAACGGCCGCGCCGCAGTGCCTGAAATTCCACTGTAACTTCAGCCGCTTTTCCCGCATTCACGGACAGGAAAGTCTCCCGGGGCGCAAAAGAAATGTACTCTCCGTTTTTGATTGTGCGTGGAAATGAAAACTGCAGGTCTTGAAGGTTCTTTTGTGTCTCATTGAGCACGCGGGCCTTGAACGACAGGGGTGTGAGCGCCGTGGCGCGCTGGGGGAGAATGCATTCGATCCGGACTTTCGGGCGAGGGAAAAAGGCGAAGACACTGGCCACGATGCACATCGCGGCGATCACGGCGAAGAGCGCAAAGATTTGGCTGCTTAAAGTATCCAAGCCCAACAGGGCGAGCGCCGCGACGACCCACAAAAAATAGCGGCCTCGCGCGGTGAGCCGCTCCCGGTACTGTTGTACCAGTTTGGCGAGGAAGCGGACGCTCTCATAATCGTATTTTTCCAATTCGCTTGCCTCCGCTGAAGCCTCAAACGCCCACCGGAACCTTGTCCAGGATTTCGCGCACTACATCTTCTTTCGCCACCCCGGAGTATTTTGATTTGGTGTCGAGCGCCAGCCGGTGGGCCAATGTGGGGATCGCCACGGCTTTCACATCTTCCGGAATGGTATAGTCGCGCCCCTGGACGAAAGCTCGCGCCTGCGTGGTTTGAAGCAGGGTGAGCGTCCCGCGCGGCGAGCATCCCACCTTCACGCTGCTGTTATGGCGCGAAGCGTCGGCCAGGTCCACAATGTAGCGTGCAATTCGGACGTCAACCTTCACCGCGCGCACGGCCGTCTGCAATTCAAGGATCGCTGCGCGGTCGACCATCGGTGCGATGTCATCGAGCGGGTGGTGATGAAATTGGCTGTAGAGAACGTCCACCTCATGATGCTTGGCGGGGTAACCCAAATTGATTTTCATGCCAAAGCGATCGAGTTGCGCCTCGGGCAGCGGATAAGTTCCGTGATACTCCACCGGGTTTTGCGTGGCGATCACGAGAAAGGGTGCCGGCAGTGGGTAAGTCTTCCCTTCAATTGAGGCTTGGTGTTCGCTCATGGCTTCCAGAAGGCTCGACTGGGTGCGCGGCGAGGCGCGGTTGATTTCGTCCGCCAGGAGGATATTGGTGAAGATCGGCCCTTCCTTAAATGTGAAGGTGCCGTCGCGCGGATTGTAGATGGACGACCCCAGAATATCCGTGGGCAAAAGGTCAGGGGTGAATTGAACTCGCTTGAAGTCCGCGGAAATCGATTTGGCCAGGGACTTCGCCAAAGTGGTCTTCCCCACGCCGGGCACGTCTTCCATCAGGATATGCCCTCCGCTTAAGAGCGCGATGACCAGGTTTTCAATCACCTCAGCTTTGCCTAGAATCACTTTGCCCAATTGCGCTTTGAGCTGGGTGAGTTTTTCCTGAAAGGCTTTATCCATGTTGTTGGAGCCCCAGTAGGGCGTTTTCCCCGCTACTTTGGAATTGCCGCGATGCTAAAGCTTGAGGAGGTCGAAGTCAAGCGAGGTCTGGTATGATTCGCCAGCACGAAAGGACAAAACCTATGCTGAAAATCAATCGAACAATTTTCCTGGCCGCGATCGTGTTGTTAGTTTCCATTCATGCTCAAAGCCAATTGCCGCCATCAGCCACGAGCAGCATTGACACCATCGCTGCGAAAGCTCTGGCCGATTCAGGGACTCCCAGCGCGTCGATCGCGGTCATTAAGGATGGCCAGATCGCGTACGTCAAGGCTTACGGCAACGCGCGCATTGACCCTGATACGCCAGCCAGCCCGGAAATGCGCTATTGCATCGGGTCGGTCAGCAAGCAGTTCCTTGCGGGTGCGATTCTGTTGCTGGTTCAGGACGGCAAGCTTTCGCTCGACGATCGCGTCGGCCGCTACCTGCCCGACCTGACGCGCGCCAACGACATCACCATCCGGCAACTCTTGTCGCACACTTCGGGATATCAGGACTACTATCCATTGGATTATGTGGCCCCGTTCATGCAAGTACCCGTCACCGCGGACGGGATCCTCGAGCGCTGGGCCAAAATCCCGCTGGATTTTGAGCCGGGCACGCAGTGGCAGTACAGCAACACCAACTACGCCGTCGCCGGACGCATTTTAGAAAAAGTGACTGGAGGGACGCTCTGGTCCTTCCTGAAGAGCCGAATTTTCGACCCGCTCGGCATGCACAGCCCGATTGATCTGGACGCACAACCGCTCGCAGATGCGAACGCGGCTGGCTACACGCGGTTTGGGCTGGCCCCGGTTCGCCCCGCTCAACCGGAGGCGCGCGGCTGGCTCTTTGCAGCGGGTGAAATCGCGGCGACGCCGCGCGACCTCGCCCTGTGGGATCAGTCCTTGATGGAAGGGAAGCTCCTCAAGCCCGCCTCCATGAAGGAGTTTATTACCCCGGTGCGCCTCAAAAACGGAGCGCCCACCAACTACGCTTTAGGCGTGGGCGTATCCAATGCCGCTGGACACCCTCGCCTTGGACACGGAGGCGCAGTCTCGGGTTTCCTCAGCAGCAACACGGTGTGGCTCGATCAGGGCGCCGCAGTAGTTGTGTTGACCAACCTCGACGGTTCTGATGTCGCCGGCTCCATCACCAATCAGGTTGGGCCCCTGCTCCTGGCGGAAAAACAAGACCCGCAAGCCGCACAGCAACTCGAACTAGCCCGCCAAATCTTCAGCCAGTTGCAGGAAGGGAAAGTCGACAAATCATTGCTGACTTCGGACGCCATCTCGTACTTCACCCCCCAGGTCCTGGCCGATGCCGCGTCCAGTTTGAAGCCCCTCGGCGCTCCCGACAATTTCCAGCAAACCGCCATGGGTCTGAGAGGAGGCATGACGTTTCGCGGATTTCGAATTCATTTTTCTTCCGGCAAGACTTTGAGCCTGTCGACATTTTCTATCGCCGATGGAAAATTCGCGCAGTACCTGATTCAGTGAATGAAGCTGGATCGGTGGGAGTCAGATGTTTCTCATGGGCCGCGAACACTACCGCGTAGCCCGAAGACGCTTCCCGTATGAGGAGAGCGCCTGAAAAGGCCTCTACCCTAACAGGATCTCGAAACTTTCTTAACTGGGGCGTTGTTCAGTTCGGAGGGCGGCTGTGTCGACCTAAACTTGACGCACAAAGGCGGCAGGCGTATGGTTTTCGCGTAGAGATAAAAAGGGAGTCTAGGATGATTGACGGAGCTTGGTTGCTGCTGCGTTGTCCGCATTGTGACCACCAGTTTGGATTCGACCCCTACAAATTGTCACTTCCCACCAACAATATCCAATGCCCCGATTGCCAGCAATATTTCATGGTTCGCATCAGTTTCGTCGTCGAGAAGATTAGCTCGGTGGTCCCGCCGAAAACGTGACGGCTCGCATCACAGAAACCCATAAACCCGAATCGCGGGTGACCCATACGTCGCGTTTCTTGCGCTGTGTGTGTTTGCAATACCTCGTGCGGGCGCGGCATTCAATAGAAGACGTGCCCTCGATCTAAATCAATAAAGTCGCCTACATTCCACAGTTCGGAACGTAGGCGCCACCCGCGCGCCTTAATCAACGAGCCCGACCTGGCTGATTCTCTGATGCTCAGTTTTTGGGTCAGGAAAAATGACTCAAATAGCGGGAAGGACTAACACGCTCCATGCAGTCCCTATTCTCAGCGGGAAACGGCACCCTCGGGTCTCCAAAACCTCAAGTTGACGCAAGGTTGGGGAGACATGAAAAGATTTTGTGCAAGAGAGTTCTGCCGCACCGTTCTAGGGTACGATTCGCCGAAGGTCAGGTATCCACCGCGTTCCTGGGTAGTAGTCCAGAATCTTCACGCCACAATGAAACTTGCCGCGTCCGCTTGGAGGCGTTGCGGCGCGAACGACTTCTCCCTTACAAAACACTGATAACCCGCTCGTGGCTTCGCTTGTAACCGGGAGCATGTACATCATCTGGATTGCCGTCTGAACATCTATATTTTGGTCTGACCGAAGGAGCACGCCGGAGCAGCTGATATTCGCCGCGATTCCATGTGACCAGCTATTTTCGCTCATTCGCCGGAAGCGCAACGGGGTTTCAAGTGGGATTCGTAGCGCACGGGGATTCTTGCGATGGCCAGGGTAGAGAAACTGCATCCATGCTTTCAACAAGCGTCCTCCGCCGCTCTCGGCGCTTCTGGGCTTCCCGTGCCTACAGACTCGCCAATCGCTTTTCCAACGGAACCAGTTCTTTTCGGAGCATTGCTTTGTGGGAATCCTTGAGCGCCGCTATCATTTACTTCACCTTACGAATATCTTCTTGAGCGATGTCCTTTGCGGTTATAAGGGAATTCCTGGATTTCGCCTCTTAGATGCTTCACGCTTCCCGGCGGCTTCATTCATCTCACCTGCCAGGCGAGAACTCGCGGGTGGCCCGTACGTCGCGTTTCTTGCGATGTATGGGTTTACAGTGTCTCATCCGAGGGCGATATTCATAAGAAGACGCGTCCTGTTTTGGATCAATGAAAACGCCCCGATCCATCGGGGCGCCACCCCGAACACTGGTGATATTTATCACATCGTCAAACAATCCAATTTATCTTTCAACGCTTGGACTATCGCGGCTTGAGCGTCATTTTCCATGGACCTCAGAGCCGCCCCCTCCATCTGTTTTGCCACCTCGGAAGTCGGATCTTTCTTGGCGTATTCAATCCATACCTCCTTGCTGGTGGCCGCTGATACGCTGAAGGCGGCAACCACCTGCGCGGAGTCCAGACTCACCACAAAAATATCCAGAGCGGCACGGCCGCCCTTATAACCTGCCTTGAGATCATTGGGATCTATTGCCTTCGGCGGTGCGTAGTCCGCCACCCTCAAAACGACAATGTACTTGGTGGCGAGAAACCTTTCGGCGTCCTGGCTGCTGTACAATGGATCACCTTGAAGTTCGGAGGAGGGCTTCCCTTTCCTAGCGTCAAGCCATCGAAGGAATAACACCAAACTATCACCCGTCCAGGCATCGAATTGGGGGGTTGATTGGATATCGAGCAGTTGAGGCTCCGCCACGATATGAGAGTTCTCATCTTTTCCAAACCGGAGGGACATCGGCGGATCGAGCTTGGGGATGGAAGAATTGCTTTTGGGGTTCACCCGTTTCGGTAGATTCGGCGCCACTCTGTGGAGGGTTTCGCTCAAGGCGTCGGCACGCGGGCGATATTTGGCAAGCACTTGCTCTTCGTTTTCGTGGCTGCCCTGCCGCCCGCTGCACCCCGCGAGCAACAGGCAGCCTGAGAGAAGACCATACAGAATTGTTTGGGTTCTCATCGCGCAAATCCCTCGCCGATTATGCTTAACCGGATTTGATTTTTTGGTTCTCGCCGGTGGAAAGTATACTTTCACTTGCGCCCAAGGGAGCTCAATTTTTTCTTACATCAGAAGCCGTCACAAAGCTTGGAAAGAATGGCGGAGAGTGAGGGATTTGAGCCCCCGAGCACCTATCAGAGCTAACGGGAATTAAACCGCAGGCCGGGAGTTCCAATCTCCCCTGGCCTACCATTCTCTTCGTTCTTGTGTTCCGTAAGTTAGAGCCTTCACAATATTGCGGTCAGTTGAGTTTCGGGCAGGATTTTGCTGCCTGTGGCATCGCTTCATTGACTTTGCTCGGAACTCAACTTAAAATCCACACACATGGCGGACGCACTATCCCTGATCGGGCGCACAATTTCCCATTATCGCATCCTCGAAAAAGCCGGCGGCGGCGGGATGGGGGTAGTCTATAAAGCTGAGGACACTGAACTCGGCCGCTTTGTCGCCATCAAATTTCTGCCTGAGGATCTGGTGAAAGATCCCCAGACGCTTGAACGATTTCGCCGGGAAGCGCGGTCGGCTTCAGCATTAAATCACCCCAACATTTGCACAATCTATGAAGTCGGCCAGCAGGATGGTCATCCCTTTATCGTCATGGAGTATTTGGATGGCGCGACGCTAAAGCACCTGGTCACGGGCCGTCCGTTGGAATTAGAACAATTACTGGAGATTGCGATTGAGGTGGCGGAGGCGCTGGAAACCGCTCACTCCGAAAGCATAGTCCACCGCGACATCAAACCGGCGAACATTTTTATCACCAAGCGTGGACACGCGAAGGTTTTGGACTTCGGTCTGGCCAAAGTAGCGCTGAAACGTGAAGCATTCGCCGCGGATGTAACCCTCCCCACGGAAGCGGCAAGAGCTGTCGGCGAAGAGCACCTCACCAGCCCGGGCGCGGTGGTTGGAACGGCAGCTTACATGTCGCCGGAACAAGTGCTGGCCAAGGAGCTCGACGCACGCACCGATTTGTTCTCCTTTGGGGTGGTGCTTTATGAGATGGCCACGGGTGTGCTTCCCTTTCGTGGTGACAGCTCGGCAGCTATATCTGATTCCATTCTCCACAAGACGCCGGTGGCTCCGATCCGCCTGAATCCAGATATGCCTCTCGAATTGGAGCGAATCATTAACAGGGCTCTGGAAAAGGATCGGGAACTGCGGTACCAGCACGCATCGGACATGCGCGCCGAACTGCGGCGGCTTAAACGAGACACAGATTCCGGCCGTTTGGGTGCGAAATCAGAACTCTCCTCCGTTGAGGGAACGAGCGCAATTGGGCCAGCGAGTGTAGAAGCCGCGCCCACTGCGAGTGTGGACCCCGCCGCAAGGTTGATGCACGGTTCCGGGAAGACATCAGCAGTGGATCGGTCGCCTGCCGTGACAGATCAGCAGCCCACCTACGGTAGGACAGAGCAATCAAGCGACTCGACCCCCGCCTGGCGGTCCAGGCGGCCTTTCTACGCGGCATGCGCAATTGCCGCGGTCGCCGTAGTGGCGCTCGCCGCAAGCGCGTACTACTATTTCCATCGCGCGCCCGCGCTGACCGAAAAAGATACGATCGTCCTCGCTGATTTCGCCAACACCACCGGTGATCCCGTATTCGACGACAGCCTTCGCCAGGCGCTCGCGGCACAACTCGGCCAATCTCCCTTCTTGAATATTCTTTCCGATGGAAAAGTGCGCGCCACGCTGCAACTGATGGGGACAGCTCCGGACCATCGGGTTACCCAAAGCATGGCCAAGGAAATCTGCCAGCGCGATGGCGGCAAGGCCGTTCTTGCGGGCTCCATCGCACAGGTGGGCAGCACCTTCAACGTAATTCTGAATGCCGTCAATTGCACTACCGGCGACACATTCGCAACCGCCTCCGCTCATGCCGACAGCAAGGATCACGTGCTGGACACATTGGGCAAGGTCGGCTCGGAAATTCGCGGCAAGCTCGGCGAATCCCTCAGCTCGATTCAGAAATTCAACGTTCCCATCGAAGCCGCCACCACTTCTTCACTGGAAGCTCTCAAGGCTTACAGCATGGGTGTGCAAACGAATTACGGCAGAGGCGACGCCGAATCCATTGCGTTCTTCAAACAAGCGACCGTCCTCGACCCGAATTTCGCCGTCGCCTTTACGAAGCTGGGCGTCATTTACAATAACCTCGGACAGGTGGGCCTGGCCATCGAGAATATCAAGAAGGCATACGAGCTGCGCGACCGCACGAGCGAGCGGGAAAAGCTTTACATCACGGCGCACTACTATAACGAAGTCACGGGAGAGTTGGACAAGGCGCTGGAGAATTATCTTCTCTGGGAGAGGGAATTTCCCAAGGATTTCATTCCCTACCTGAATTCCGGGGCGATCTATTCCACACAAGGACTGTACGAAAAATCAATTTCTGAAACGCGGCTGGCCCAGGAGGCTGAGCCGAATGACGTAATCGTTTACAGCAACTTGGCCCAATCATATATCAATGTGAATCGTCTCGATGAAAGTAAATCCGTTATTGATCAGGCCCTGGCGCTCAAGCTGGATGACCCCTCTCTACGCGCCAATATGTACACGCTGGCCTTTCTCCAAAATGATACCGCGGGTATGCAGAAGCAGGTCGACTGGGCAACGGGCAAGCCCAGCGCCGATGACCAATTCCTCTCAGGGGATTCGGACACCAAGGCATATTTCGGGCACCTCACGAAGGCGCAAGAACTCTCGCGCCGCGCCGTCGACTCCGCCAGCCATAATGGCGCCAAGGAGACCGCCGCTATCTGGCAAGGCAACGCCGCTCTGAGGGAAGCGGAATTCGGTAACGCAGGCGCGGCTCGTCAGGATGCGCAAGCGGCCCTGGACCTCGCCTCCACACGGGATGTGGAGGTGTTGGCCGCGATGACCTTTGCGCGGATTGGCGATGTGCCTCGCGCCACGTCGCTGGCCGACAAGCTGAATAAAGAATTTCCTGTGAATTCTCTCCAGCAGATTTATTGGCAGCCCACCATTCGCGCTCAAATGGAGTTGCGCCGCAATAATTCGGATAAGGCGCTGGCTCTTCTGCAAACGGCCGTACCTTACGAGCTGGGTGGAGCAACACCCGTCGCGGGCTTGTATCCTGTCTTCGTTCGCGGCCAGGCTTTTCTGCAAACCCGTCAGGGCGCGAAGGCCGCAGCTCAATTTCAAGCGATGATCGACCATAGGGGAATCGTGACCAATCTTCCCATTGGCGCTCTCGCGCGTCTCTACCTCGGCCGCGCCCACGCGCTCGAAGGGGACACGGCTAAAGCACGCTCCGCCTATCAGGACTTCCTCGCGTTGTGGAAAGACGCCGACCCCGACATTCCCATCCTGAAAGAAGCCAAAGCCGAGTACGCAAAACTCCAGTAGCCGCCAGCAAGATGTAACAAGGGCTCTTCGGAAAAGCAGAAAGGAAAACAGGGGATTCCACGTACTCGAGTCGCTAGGAATCCAGGCGCCGCTACCACTATTGATTGTCCGAGCCAGGCCGTCACAAAGTTTGGAAGGAATGGCGGAGAGAGAGGGATTCGAACCCCCGAGCACCTTTCAGCGCTAACGGTTTTCAAGACCGCCGGTTTCAACCACTCACCCATCTCTCCGCGCGGTGACGTACAGTGGCTTATATCAATTGTAAACCAAAAAAGAAAAACGGCCCGCAAACTTCTTGGGTATTGGGCACCTGGGCCAATTACTTTACGAGAGTTACGATTCGGTGTGTTGGCGCCACCACTTCTTTAAGGTGGGCGCATCTTTGATGATTCTTACGCCAACGACGAAGTGCAGGATTACACCAGCAAGCATCATGGCAGGGATGCCGACCGTAGCCGTCGCTTCAAGCCAGTCATTAATCTTTTTTTCCTCGGGTTTGACGTAGCGTGTTTCTCCATGATTGGTGAGAAGTTCAGTGCGAGTGATGGTCGGGGTGGGAGATCCGCCTTTGAAACTGACGCCAAAGTAGTAGAAGAATGCCAGGAATTCCAGCCACACAACGAAAAAAAGAATCGAAAAGGTCCAGCGCACGATTTTCTTCCACAATAATTCCGGGGCGCTGGGTTCTTCTTGGAGCGCTCCGATCTGTGAGGAAGGTTCCTGGCAGTCATTAATAAAATCTACCTCAGACATTCGAACCACATTCAAGGTAGTAAGGTCATTGAAGACAAAAATTCCCAAGCCTCCCAGGTACCAAGGAAGAAATCTGGGATCCGATGGGGGGAATTGAGGCGTTGCAGCATAGAGAAACGCGCCGCCTAAGGGGACGCTCAAAACCGCCCACACGTATTCTCTTGAGCCAGGTTTGTGCCATCGCCAGCCCGTGGCGAGCCGTCTTTTTTGTGATAGCGTAATGAAAACTGCGGCTAAGCCCATTGTAATTAGAAGTTCAAACTTTAGTGAGAGCATGCCTCCAAACAAGAGCAAGGCCATCATGGAGCAGTGGTAGACAGTGAAGAATTTGAGTTCGAGAGACATATCCCGCCACTTCTTGGGATAGGACGATTTCGATGGTTGAGGGCCAGACATTACTGGAATGATAATCCTTGAGGACTTTGTTTGGCAAGGATCCAAGAATGGCAGCGCACGTACCACTGTCTCAATTGTTGAGCAAGAAAGAACAGCGGCACTTGCGAAAAATCCAAGATGCCGATCTTAAGTTCGGCTCTACATTAAATCCGTCCGAGCATCGTCCGAGCATCGTTGACACATAAACCCCTTGTGCTATACTAAGAATTCCATAGGGGCCAAGGCAGCCCGCATGTCTTCTGAAGTCAGATTCACGAATTCCCTTTGCCAAGTTTTTGGGTTCGAATTAAGAAAAGGGGCTTATCCCGCCAATCTATTAACTCTCTAATCTTACCAACGAGGAGCCGTGGAGGCAGAAACCTGCAAGAAAGAATTGATGATTGAAATCCCCGTGGACGTGCTGCGGAAAGAATCCGACACGGTCACGGCCCAGTACACGCGCGTGGCGCGAATTCCAGGATTCCGCCCGGGACGCGCCCCCGCATCCCTCATCCGAACCCGCTTTCGTGACGATATAAAGAGTGAGGTGGTCCAGACGCTGTTGCCGAAGTTTTTCGGCAACCTGGTGAAAGACCAGAAACTGTCAGTGGTGGGAGAGCCTCATTTTGAAGACCTGAAATTTGAGGACGACAAGCCACTCACCGTCAAGGCGACGTTTGAGGTCTATCCTTCATTTGAGTTGAAGGACTACAAGGACCTGGAGGTGGAAGAGGACGCGGCAACTGTGGCCGATGCGGACATTGACCAGACGCTGGAAAAACTGCGCGAGCGGGCCGCCACCTTTGAGCCTGTTCCAGAACGTCCAGCGGAAGACGACGATTACCTGGACGTCAGCTATCAGGGGAAAGATATGAAGGACCCCGAGACCCGGCCCATTGAGGCGCGCGAGGCGATGATCCACCTGGGAGGC
>JBGPCF010000122.1:0-20568 GCA_041481635.1 Terriglobia bacterium
CCAATGCCCATAACACCCGATCCCGCAAGTCCTGTGAATAGGATTGCATCTCCGCCTCCCCTCTACCGGCAGAGGCATCATAGCATATATTGTATACACTTAAATTAAAAACGCTCTAAGGTCTGCTTTCGATGAGGGCGCATCCGTGCTGCTCACTTGGCCTGCGTGATCGAGGTTTGTGGCAGGGTTTGACTCGATGGGTGGACCGATTACTTACGCTTCTGCTTCTTCTTGCGTGCGGCTGGCCTGGCTTTGCGGGCCGGAGAAGGACGCTTGGGAACCTCGAGGGTTGCGGCAACGGCTTGGGCTTTTGCAAACTTGCCGATTGAACCCGTGGCTTGCCGGCTGCGCAGGGGCTTGGCGATATAAGAGAAAACCACATCGCCCCGGTGAGTGAGTTCATCGGGCAAAACCATTTCCAACTCAATCGGTTGGTCGGCGCGAACTTCGGCGGGGGCGATGAACTGGATGCCTGACTTCGAAATATCGCGGATGATTCCCGGCGATTCCTGGCGCTCCCCGTCATAACCTTCCCATGCGATGCGTAAGGGCAACTCAATCTGATAGCGCTTGTCGACCCGCCGCTCCGAAGCCTCCACCAAACCGGTTCGGCGGAACTCGCCCTCGGGAAGTTCGATTTCCAATTCCTCGGAAGCACCGTAGACAAAAGGAAATTCCTGCTGCGCACGCTCCACCAAACCGTCCACGAAGATATCGTCGTTGTCGGGATCGTGGTGGAACAAGACCAGCCGCTTCACTCCCACTTCGTGCGCGATGCGCGTCCCTTCGAGCCACGAACTGTGTCCCCAGCCTTTCTTCTCCCCCAGCAGTTGCTCGGGCGTGTATTGGGAGTCGTAAACGAAGACGTCCGCGCCCCTCGCCAGCTCGCGCACGGAACGATCATGCTTGGGCGAGCCCGGTTCGGTATCAGTGGCCAGCACGAACACGGCGCCGTCCGCTTCCACGCGGTAGCCCACACACTCCTGAGGATGATTCAACGGGGCTGAGCTCACAATCGCGCCATTCACATTGATCGGGTGTTCATCCAAGTCGTAGAAATGCCGCGTGGAGCCCATCACGCCCATATCGACCGGAAAATATGGAGTGGACATCTGGCCTTCAATGGCGCCTTCGAGCTCGAGTCCTTTGCGCGATACGGAATGGAATAGAAAGGTGTTGCCTTTCTTGTAGAGAGGAAGGAAAAAAGGAATGCCCTGGATATGGTCCCAGTGGAAATGTGTTACGAAAATATAAGCGTGCAGGGGGCGCTCCGCGAACTCGCGCAGCAAACTTTTCCCGAGCCCGCGCAACCCGCTGCCGCAATCCAGAATGATGATCGTGCCGTTGGCGAGCCTCACCTCAATGCATGGCGAGTTGCCACCATAGCGGGAGTTTCGCCGCTCCGGAGTGGGCGTCGACCCCCTCACCCCCCAAAACTTGATCTTCATTCGCTTCCTGCGTTTTCACCCATGGGGCACAACCCAACGTCTCGAACCAAGCCCCTCACCTTACGGGATTCTTGTCTCCCGAAGGCTTGGTGCCGATTGGGGTGATATTTGTGACTGTAACCTACCAAACCGGCGAACCCTTGTCCACCCACAAAAGGTGCCATATGGCATGCTCAAGGTACCATAAAAGCAGCCAGTTAGCACTTCACTTGTTACCGCCACAAACGGAGGGTTGCCACCCTTCTGCCTTGACCCCCTCTTGAAGCGGCCGCTAGAATCCAAGCGGGGCTGAATGAGAATGGCATTTCAGTTATCGGTACAATTCGATCCAAGCTCAAACGAGGGCACTTTCTTCGAATCCATCCCGCCCAAGCCTGCCGTATTCGCGATTTTCTCCAAAGAGGGCGAAGGGGTGGAGGCGCCTCCCTATCTCAGCCGGACCTCGGACTTGCGCCGCCGCCTGACGCGCCTGTTGGGCAGGCCCGCCTCGAGTTCCCGAAGGCTCAACCTGCGCGAAGTCGCCGGCCGCATTGAGTACAGTTGCGTAGGCTCGGGCTTTGAAGCGCGCTGGCTGCTCTACCTGATGAACAAGTCTCACTTTCCCAAACTCTACCGCCAGCGTCTGCGACTGAAACCCCCCGCGCTGCTCAAGCTGAACCTCTCGAATCGCTTTCCTCGATTGTTTCCCACTCGCCGGATTGCCAGGGACAACGCCATCTACTATGGTCCGTTCCGTTCTCGAGTGGAAGCGGAGCGCTGGTCGGCCGAGTTTCTGGACTTCTTCAAGATTCGGAGGTGCGTTGAGGATTTGAATCCCGACCCCGCCCATCCCGGCTGCATTTATTCTCAAATGCACATGTGCCTGGCGCCGTGCTTTGCCGGTTGCACCGACCAGGAGTACGCGAGCGAGGTGAGCCAGGTGGTTGCGTTCCTCGACGCCGGCGGCCAATCGCTGGTGCGCGCTTTGGAAGGCGAACGTATGCAGGCTGCGGATTCGCTCGAATTTGAGCAAGCCGCCAAAATCCACCGCAGGCTCGAAAAGGTCCACGAAGTCATTCGCCAGAAGCCCGACCTGGCGCGCAACCTGCGTGAGTTCCATGCCCTGGTGGTAGAGCGCGGGGCGGAGCCGAACAGCGTGGTCTTCTTCCGCGTTTGCGCGGGCGAGCTTCGCGGGCCGGCTACGCTGAGCCTGGACGAGAACGTTTCCTCTCCGGTTTCTCTCGACGAGCAACTCCACAACTTGCTCGACTCGCTTGCAGGGGAGAGTGGTACGGCCGATCGGCCTGCCAAGCCTGCGGTTCCTCCCTGGGAACATTTGAGTTTGCTCGGCCGCTGGTATTACAGCAGCTTTCGCCGGGGCGAATTGGTGATGCTGCCCGCCAGCCAGCAAATCCCTCACGCGCGTCTCATTCGTATTTGCCGCAAGATCCTCGCCGCAGAATCGTAAGGGCCGCGAATTCCCCGCCGTATTTCGGGCACGCCGCGCCGGGTTACGAAGCCCTTGACTTTCGCTTTTTGTTCGCCTATGCTTGGGGTGTCTGAAAAAGCTTGCGGGACGGGGTCTTTTTATGGCCGATGAGGCTGCGGCACTCCTGGCGGCGAAAATCGAGGGGCGAGGCAAACCCGGCCGCGAGAGGGGCAGCACACCTTCGCTGCCCGCGCCCAGGCCATGGACCTTCCCGTCGCGGGGGTTGGCGGTTTTTCATGGCTGCGGGGAGACGGCGCGGCTCAGCCACTACTTCCTGCCGCGCCTGTTGATGGAGGGCAAGCGCATTCTCTTTCTCGACGGGGCGAACTCGGCGGACCCGCGCCTGCTGGCCCGCCTGGCGCGCGAGCGTGGCGTGACGTTTGAGCAATTCAGCCGGCGGATTCAAATTGCCCGCGCCTTCACCTGTTTTCAGCTCACGGAATTGATCGCACGCGTGCCGCGGTTCCTCGCCGATTTCCCCGCCCAGGTTCTGGTGGTGACGGCTTTGCCCGACCTCTACTTTGACGGTGACGTGCGCGATTGGGACGCGCGCGTGGCGTTTGAGCGGGCGCTCGGCGATCTCCGGCGCTATTGTAGCGGCGATGTCCGCCCAGTGGTGGATGGCAAGTGGCGAGTGACAAGCGGCGGTCCCGCGCATGGCGGGTTGAAAGAAACTCGACCGCCGCTACAACTCGCGGTCGCGGTTTTTTCTTCTTCGTCCGATTTTGCGCCGTCACCGTCGCGCAAGCGCTTTTTCCAGCAAACGTGTGCGGCGGCCACCGAAGAGTGGAAGTTCAGTTCGGACGAACAAGGGCGGGCAAAACTTTTGTGTATGCGTTCGTTGTCCGCTAAAGGAATTGAGCCTTTGGAAGAATTGAGTCATTGAGCGATTGGATCATTGAGCCATTGAAAGAAAAGGCGAAGAGCGAAACCGAAAATCCGTTGTCGTATTTGCGATTTCGAATGTTGCCTTGGCAATGACTCAATGGCCCGATGGCTCAATGAATCAATCTTTCGAGATTCACCATGGGCCGAACGATTGCGACATTCCGCGACTTGATTGAGCAGGAACTGGTGTCTTGGGAGCGCGTCTTTGGCCGCGCCTTGCGCCGGGAAGAGCGCGCCTACCTCGAGACGATGTTCAACCGGGTTCGACTCTACACTCAGGCCTGCACCTATGAGTTTCCCGTCCACACCATGGACGCGATCAACGTGACGATTGCACTCGATCACGAAATTCGACTGCGCGCTCTCGAAGCGCTGATGGGGATAAACCTTGAGACTCAGTGGATGGCTCCTCGACCTCTACCCGTCGCCCGAAGGAATGACGCTGTGGCTGATCCCGTCCAACGGGCGGGAGGGGAGCCGGAAACGCCTCCGATTGATTGACCGCTCGTTCAAGCCCTGCTTCTACGTGCACGGCTCGGAAGCGCAGTTGCGCAGCCTGGCGCAGACGCTTGCCACTCGCGCCGCGGGCCGGGCCACCTGCGCGCTCACCGAGCGCACCCATATTTGGGATGGGCGGCCGCTCGTCATCCTTCAGGTTACGGTCCGCTTCCCCACCCAGTTCGCGGCCCTGGCGCGGCTGGTGCGCCACTCGGATTCAAGCCTGCAACTCTATAACTCTGACCTGATGTTGGCGCCGGTGTACTGCTGGGACAAAAATGTGTTCCCGTTGGCTAAGGTGGACGTCGAAATAGGGGAGGGCTCCGTCGTAACGCAACGGGGATTCGGGGTTCGGGATTCGGGATTCGCGGAAGAGAGATTTTCTGTCCTGACGCCCGACACCCGACTCCCGACTCCCGAAGTCCACTCCATCAATTGTCTCGATGACGAGTGGGCCATCGATTACGAGTTGCCTCCACTCACCATCATGCAGGCGCGGCTGGAAGGGCTGTCGCGCGTGAATCCGCAGCACGGCCGGCACGGCACTTTGGAAGTAGCGATCGACGGCGAGTGGCGCGTGCTCGACGATTCGGAAGAGCCCGTCGTGATGGGCTTTGAGCGCCTCCTACGCACCCACGATCCTGACCTGATCGTGAGCGAGTGGGGCGATGCCACGCTGTTTCCCGGACTGCTCCGGCAGGCGCAGAGAAACCACATCGAGCTCTCCCTCAACCGCGAACATGCTCCCGTGGAGCGGAGCCGGGCGCGCAGCTACATGAGTTACGGGCGGGTTCTGTTCAAAGAGAGCACCACCACGCTGCGCGGGCGCCTTCACGTGGACACGCAGAACTCGTTCATCGCCGACCAGTGCGAACTCGACGGCCTGTGGGAGCTGGCGCGCGTCACCAAGCTTCCCGTGCAGTATTGCGCGCGCACCACCACGGGCACGGGGATTTCCTACATGCAGATGGAACTCGCCTACCGCGACGGCACGCTGATCCCGGAACAGAAGGCCGAGCCCGAAAGCCCCAAGCATCCGGACGAACTGCTGAGGGCGGACCGCGGCGGCCTGGTTTTTCCGCCGCGCCTGGGATTTTTTTCCAACGTCGGCGAACTCGACTTTGTGAGCGAGTTTCCGAGCATCATGGCACGCTTCAACGTGTCGCCGGAAACCGTGAACTGCCCGTGCTGCCCGCAGGCGCCGCGCATTCCCGAACTCGGCTATCACGTCTGCCAGCGGCGCCGGGGCATCACCAGCCGCGTGGTCGAGCGCCTGATCGAGAAGCGCCAGCAATACAAGCAGCGAATGAATGAGCGCCCGAAACTCGAGGTGCGGAATCCGGCGTCGACCATTTCCGACCTCGAATTTCCTATCCCGAACGCCGAACCTTCAAGCGTGGAATCCTCAGCGCCCAATCCCCGCGATTACAAACTGCGCCGCTCGTCGCTCAAGTGGCTGCTGGTTTGTTGCTTCGGTTACACCGGCTACAAGAACGCGCGCTTCGGCAAGATCGAGGCGCACGAGGCCATCAACGCGCTGGCGCGGGAAAAACTTCTGGTGGCCAAGGAGACCGCCGAACAGCAGGGCTACCGCGTGCTGCACGCGCTGGTGGATTCGCTCTACGTGCAGAAGGACGGCGCGCGCCGCGAGGACTACGAGCGCCTGACGCGGGAAATCGAGCAGATCACGAATCTGCCCATGGCACTGGAAGCTGTTTATCGCTACGTGGTCTTTCTGCCCTCCAAGCTGTCGCCCGAGGTGCCGGTGCCGAACCGGTTTTTCTGCGTATCGGAAGAGGGCGAGCTGAAGGTGCGCGGGCTGGAGTGCCGCCGGCACGACACGCCGCCGCTGGTGGTGAGAATGCAAATGGAGGCCCTGGGCATTCTGGCTGAAGCGCGCGATTTTGAGAGCTATTGCCGGAAGCTCCAGGACGCCCGCGAGGTGCTCGACCGCTATCTGGCGCGCGTGGAAGACGGCGGCTTGCGCGTGGAAGATTTTGTCATCAGCCGGCGGCTCACCCGCGCTCCCGGTGAGTACAAGCAGGCGAGCGCCACGGCCATCGTGGCGAAACAGCTCGACCAGGCGGGCGTGCATTTGCGTCCGGGCGAAAACGTGCAGTACATCATCACCGATGCCGGGGCAAAATTTCCCGATGACCGCGTCCGCGCCTGGACGCTCTGGGAAGGTTGGAGAGGCTACGACGTGCACCAATACCAGGCGGCGCTACGCGAGGCCTTTAAGCCGCTCGATTACTACACAGGCTCGCTGCCCGGACTGCGCCACCAGTAACGCGGGGTTCCGGTTTGTTAAAGGGCTGTGGAGAGACGTTAAGCCGCGTGAGGGGAGGAGTGCACAGGGACGGCGGGCTCTGCAAAGACCTGCGCGGTAAAAGCTTGAATCTTCGCGCCGTGCTGCCACGCATCTCCGTCCAATCCGGCTTTTCGGCAAGTCTCACTGAGGAAGCGTTCGCGGTCCCATTCCCACTGGACGGCCACTTGAGGCAGCAGCAATCCGCGGCGGGAGCCGCGCGAAATAAGCAGGCCGTGCACGCCTACTTCCACCTGCTCGGGAGTAATCTCGACGAAAGGGGAGAGCACGGAAATCTCAATCCGCAGGCCGGGCAATTCGTCCGCGGTCACGGGCTCAAAGCGTGGATCACAGAGAGCAGAGGCTAATGCGCATTCGCGGACCGTTTGAGCGAGAGGTTTGAGCGCTTCAATGTGCCCGATGCACCCGCGCAAGCGCTCACCTTTATGCAAACTGACGAACACGCCAAAACACACGGTGGGCCAATCGGAAGGAGAAGATATGTCCTCCGGCCGGAGACCGCGCACACCCAAATCCATGGAGGCCCTGGCCAGCCGGAGCAGACTTTGTTGCTGGGCATCAGTGAGCGGCAACATCTCTTGCTTGTTGCTCCTTTTCTTCCTGCTCTTTTTCTCCCATGCGGATAATCACCGCGTGAGACGCGCCATGATTCACCCCCGAATCCAACTTCTTCCAAAAACTCCAGAAGTATTGCGCTGCGGAAACGAGGGCGAAAAACATTACCAGCCACAGCAAAATGATTCCCGTATGCAATTGTCCCAGCGACAGGTAGTGGTGCTCGAGCACGAGGGCGGTGATCGCCGCCACCTGCAGAACCATTTTGGTTTTCCCCAGCTCCGAAGCCTGGAGCACAAACCCTTCGGCGGCAGCGGCGGCGCGCAGACCCGAAACAACAAACTCCCGGCCCACGATGATAACCACCATCCATGCGGGAACATAGCCGAGCTCGACCAGAGAAATAAATGCGGAGCAGGTGAGCAGTTTGTCCGCCATGGGGTCGAGCAGAACGCCCAGCCGTGTGATCTGCCTGTGCCTGCGCGCCAGGTACCCGTCCAGGAAATCGGTGATCGCCGCGAGCAGAAAAACGCCCACTGCCCACAAATCCAGATTCTCGCTCTTGGTCAGGAGTAAGACCACGAGCAAGGGCACAAAGAAGATTCGAAGTAGAGTGAGCGAAATTGGAAAGTTCATTCGCCTACGGTCTCGATCCTCAGTGGAGAAAAATCGGAAAGATTCGCCAGCCTGGACGGCCGTCCAGTTGGGCGGGCAGTTCCTCTGGCGCCTCTTTGTCAATATATCCAAGGCTTTTGACGGTGTCAACGCGCTTTGCGTTACATCAGCACATTACCTAAGCAAAGAGCGTTACGAATTTTAGAAAATGTTACGCTGAGGATTGCAAGGCAAAGGTGCGAAACTACACACATCTAAATTCTCTGTTTAATTTCTTCAGTATTGCCAAGTTTGAATCAGAGTGCTTGCTACGGGGCGAGGCTAGTTCAAATTCACTCTGATTTTATGCGGTCCGGCAAGGGGTGGGGGGCTACATTGGTAAGCCTTGGCCATGCCCCATAATTGTGCAAAAGTCGCACTTTTGTCCGATGGTCTTTCAAGGCTTGGCAACCCCTTATGCAATGACGAAACAGGGTTGCGGGCGCCCGATAACACCTTATGGTTCAGCCACTTATCCGGGCGACATCAATCCCGCCCGCATTTCATGCGGGCTTGAGCTGTCCATCCTCTCTTATGACCCCTTTGCAGGTTTTCCACAAAGTTTTCCACAGCCCTCAAACCCTCGAAAAGTCGAGGTTTTCGAGCCCTCTTGTTCCTTTTATTCGCCCCGGGAGTCAGCGTGCTGAAGTTGTTTCTTGAGCGACTCCGTTACCCGTGCGCGCACGAAAACGCGGTTGCCTTTGAAGCGTTTTGAAAGGACGGTTCCGGAGCTATGAATCAGCGCCAGGCGTTTGCTGTCTGCACTGGAGAACTCGAAATCAGCTTCGACTACAGGATCGTTTCCCAGGCTCTCATCAATGTGGCGCATGAGTGTAGTGAGGCCTTCGCCCGTGCGCGCCGAGACCGCGACACCCCCCCCATGGCCTGCCACTGAATCGCGGGCAACTGCGAACCTCAGAGCCGCCGCGGCTTCCGGCAAATCGATTTTGTTCCACACATGGATCCGGGGGGTAGTGACAAGGTCAAGCGTCTCAAGCATGCCTTCCACGGCAGCGTCCTGTAGCGCGTGCTGTGGATTCGAGGCGTCCGTCACAAGGAGAAGGAGGTTCGCGCTCTCCAGTTCTTCCAGCGTGGCGCGGAACGCCGTCACCAGATGCGGGGGAAGTTTTTGGATGAAGCCCACCGTATCGGAAAGCAGAACGGGGCGGCGCGATTCGAGGGGAAGCGACCGAACGGTGGGGTCCAGAGTGGCGAAAAGGCGCGATGAGGTGGTGACTCGGGAGCGCGTCAGGGCATTAAACAAAGTTGATTTACCTGCGTTGGTATAACCCACCAGGGCTACAGTCATAAACTGGCGTTCGCTGCGATGGTCGCGGTGGAGGGCGCGTTGTGAGCGCACGCGCTCGGTAGACTCTTTTAATTTCTGGATCCGGATGCGGATGCGCCGGCGGTCCGTTTCCAACTTCTGTTCGCCCGGTCCGCGCGTTCCGATGCCGCCGCCCAGCCGGGAGAGCACGGTGCCGTGGCCCGTAAGGCGCGGGAGGAGGTAATTCAATTGCGCCAGCTCAACCTGCAACTGGCCTTCGCGGCTTTGCGCCCGCCGCGCAAAAATATCGAGAATGAGTTGGGTGCGATCGATCACCTTCAACTCAAGGGCTTCTTCGAGGTTGCGAAGCTGGGATGGTGTGAGGTCGTTGTCGAAGATTACGAGGTCCGCGCCCGCGCCATGCGCCAGGCCGCGAATCTCCTGCACCTTGCCACGCCCCACCAGGGTGGTGGGGTCAGGCTCGTGGGTGCGCTGCAATACCGATCCAACCACCTTGGCGCCCGCACTGGTGGCCAGTTCGGCGAGTTCCTGCAGTTCGGCATCCTCGAGCTGGGCGGCCAGCCCTTCTATGGCGATCGAAGCGCCGGGAGCCAGGCCGGAACGACGATGGGATGTCCAGCCCGCGAGGAAAGCCCTTTCGATGGTGGTCGGGCGTCGAATACTTTTATCCTTCGGTTGCCGACGCGGGCGCGGGAGCGGAGGCAGCGGCAGTATTGGCCCGGGGCAGGACGACGGTCGAAATAGCGTGCTTGAAAATCAATTGTTCCTGACTGTTGCTTTCCAGGACCACCGAAAACTTGTCAAAACTGCGAATGCGTCCCGTCAGCTTGACGCCGCTCAAAAGATATATTGTGACCGCGAGCTTTTCCTTGCGCGCGGAATTGAGGAAGCCATCCTGAATATTCTGCGGCTGCTTCTCCATGTGTTTTCCTCTATCGGGTCTGGTAGTGTCCATTTTATTCTCCCTCTATGCAGTCTAAGCGGCCGGCCCTATATTGGGCTTCGCCGCTCCGGCTCTGGCCGGCGCCGGCTTGATACAAACCCCGGCGAGATAATTGAAAACGTCTTGCTGAATCGCAGGGTCGTCGCCGCAACCCGCAAACCATTGCACGCCAGGTTCGCGCCGGAACCAAGTTCTCTGGCGTTTGGCATACCGGCGAGTGGCCGTCTGCGTTTCCTGAATCGCCTCCTCCCTTTTGATTCTTCCGCGAACGGCGGCCATGGCTTGGGGATAGCCCAGCGAGCCGTAGGGTCCGTGCCGTGGGGTTGCTTCGAGCAAGGGCGAATTCTTGCCTTCGAATAAAGCTTGGGCTTCCTCCGTTAGCCCTCTCGCGAACATACTTTCCACTCGCGCGTTGATGCGGCGGTCGAGCACAGCCTGGTCGGGGTTGAGTCCGACCTTGACCGCGCGGAAGCCCTGTAATCCCGTTCGGCCCTCCGCAAGGAGGGCCGAGAACGGTCGCCGGGCCAGCAGGCACACTTCAATGGCGCGGATGTTTTTTTGCGCATCCCGCGGCTGAATTTTCATCGCGGTCTCCGGGTCGAGCCGCCTCAACAAGCGGTGAAGAAATTCCCGGCCATGCCGCTCCGCCATCTTGCTCAACCGGGCGCGCAGAGGCTCAGAGCGCCCCGGGCCTTCAAACAATCCCACCAGCAGCGCGCGAAGGTAAAGGCCCGTCCCTCCCACAAGGATGGGCAATTTGGCGCGTCCGCGAATGGTGGCGAGCGCTTGTGCAGCCTCCCTCGCATAATCGCCCGCCGTAAACACTTGATCGGGGTCGACACTATCCAGCAGGTGGTGGGGAATGCCGCGCCGTTCTTCGGGTGCCAGCTTGCCCGTCCCGATGTTAAACCCGCGGTAGAGCTGCATGGAATCGAAATTCACAACTTCTCCGTCCCAACATTCCGCGAGGGCAAGCGCCAGAGCAGATTTCCCCGCAGCCGTCGGTCCCACTATCACCACCAACGGGTAATCGGACTCGGGCCGGGCGTGCTCGGTTCCAGGATTCAGCGGTTCCACCATAGCAACCGCAGATAGCGGAAGAGTAGCAGACAAAGAATCGCCGCGAGCAAAAGAAAGCATCCGAGAATCTGAGCTCGTGAAGGACGAAGCATCGGCCACGCAGGCTGGTGAAAAAGGCTGTCCGGAACGCGCTCCGGCGCGGATTGCGGAAGAATCAGCGGGGCGGGCAGGTGCGCTTGGTTCCCTCGCGGGTTTCCTCCTCACCATGGAATTCTATCCTCTCGGGCCCCACGCTTCAAGGGCCAGTTCCTAAGTTGTACAAGAAGATGAATTGGAGGACGAGATGGTTGCCGGTAAATTCGGCTGGCAATTGTGGGAACGGGTTGGACATGTTGATGGCGGAGATGGCGGCGCGATCGAGGGGCTCCGACCCCGAGGAACCGACTAGGCGGACCTGGGGCACCGACCCGTCCTTGACGATCTCAAAGACGAGGGCCACCCGCCCTTGCTGTCCCATTTGCGCGGTGATGGGGATCACGGAATACCAGTTCCGCTTGACGCTGTAAACCACGCGCGCCAAGTAAGGCCCGAAGTCAACCCCTTGCGTGTCCGAAAGAATCTGCGCGCCACCAATGGAGAAATTGGAATGCAGGTTGTTGAACTGACCATCGGAATCTCCACCCGAGCCAATGGCGCCGCTGGCCCGCCCACGCGCTACGGAGCGGCTGGCTTGCATGATGGCTTCGCCCGGCGTAGTGCCGGGCAAACGCAACTGCGAGTGCTGATCTCCAGTCGGCTGGGTGGGGACATCCGACAATTGGAGTTTACTCTCCTCGTTCTTGGGGGTGGCTGGCCCGCCCGAGGCCTGCGTCCCAGACGGCTTGGGAGGCGGCGGGGTGGGCGGCGAAGGTGGTGGAGTTGGAGGGCCTCCCTTGGCCACTTCCGGCAGGGGCGTGTTTCCGAGCGAATAAGGCATTTTCAGCCCGTTGGGATCGATTTTCGGCGCCTTCCCCCGGGCAATTCGATTCTGGTCGGAGAGCTTATTGGTATCCGGCCGCGGCTGCTTCAGAGCATCGGGAGGCAAGTATAGGAATGTACTTTCGGGCTTCGGGCGTTGCTCGAGGTTGATCCCCATGAGCTGCGCCCCTCTGCGGAAGAGTTGGGGCGCCACCAGCGCCACGATAATCATGACGGCGTGGAGCAAAATGGAAAGCAGAAACATGGTGCGGCGCCGCCATCGCGAAGCTTCCGCTTCCAGCTCTTCAAGCAGATGAATGGGGGGTTCGTCAATTTTATAAGCCATCAAAAACCGACCTTAAGAAATCCGTGCCGCAATTCCAATGCTCTTACATCTCTCCGCTGGAGCCCACCGATCGGTTCAAAGGAGCGTTCACTTGGGCTGCATGTTGTTCGATGCAAATCATGACCTTTTCGGCTAGTGCCAATGCGGCGCGCCCCTCGGGCCCACCTACCAGCGGCCGAGACCTGGTCCGCACCGATTCGATGAACGCCTCCAGCTCTGCCCTGAGTGGTTCTGCAGGGGGCGTTTCGAGCTTGCGGAAACCGATCTGCGGAGTGGGGCCGTCTCGGTCCACCCGCAAGGCCAGGGCGTCGCGTCGCGAAAAATCGATCGAGATGTACTCGTTGGGCTGGAAGTAGCGGAACTTCCTCACCCGCTCGGTGCTTGCCCGGCTCGCCGTAAAATTGGCCACCGTCCCGTTCTGGAATTCCACGCGTGCATTCGCAATATCCACTTTATCCGAAAGGACGGGCAGGCCCACGGCGCGTACCTCGCTCACCGGCGAATTCACCATCCAGAGGACGAGATCGAGGTCATGAATCATGAGGTCGAACACCACATCCACATCCAGGCTGCGCGGGCTGAAAACTCCCAACCGGTGGATCTCGAAAAAGACCGGGTTACGGGTCTGTGCGCGCGCCGCCACCACGCCGGGGTTGAACCGTTCGAGATGTCCAACTTGTAGGATGCGCCCCTCAGCCGCAGCGCGTGCCACCAACGCGTCTGCTTCCTCCACCGTCCGGGTGATGGGCTTCTCAACCAGAACGTCAATGCCTTTGTCAAAGGCCTGGTGGACCACCTGCGCGTGATTGGTGGTGGGTATCACCACGCTTACCGCCCGGACGGCGCCCAGAGCCTCTTCAATATTCTCAAACGACCGCACTCCAAATTCCGCAGCGACCTGGCGGCTGCGGTCGGCATTCAGGTCATAGACCCCGGCGAGTTCCACGCCTTCGATTTCTTTGAAGTGCCGCGCGTGGCTCTTGCCGTGTTCGCCGACGCCAATGACCACGACAGGAATCTTTTCTTGTGAAAGCCCCATAGACCCTTCGAGCCACCGGCCATTCCAAATTCGAAAAACCGGCCATTCGATGGCCCGATCTAATCGTGTTTCATGCCCACAATTGCAATGCCCGCCCGGTTCGCCTCCTCGAGCAACCGCGCCCGCTCAAAGAAAAGGGTCTTTCCCGCGTCCACGGCGAGCGCGCGCGCATTCGAGCGGCTCATCACTTCAATGGTGCGCAGGCCGACCACCGGAACGTCAAAGCGCATGTCCTGTCGCGGCTTACTTACTTTGACGACTGCCAGCCGCCGCCCGTTACTCAGCCTGGCGGCGCGCTCGATGGCGGCATCCGTGCCTTCCATGGCTTCCACTGCGACGCACGCCCGGTCGGCCACCACGACGGTCTGGCCGATGTCGAGCCCCGCAATTTTCTTCGCAATCTCGCGGCCGTACTCGATGTCAGCCAGTTCGCTCTCGTCAGGCGCGCGCTCGGTGAGCGTGCCCTCATCGGGCAGCAGTGGCTTTAGGAAGAGGGTAGAGTCCACCACTTGAATGCCGCGCCCCTCCAGCATTTTCACGAAAACTCCAATCAGAGCGTCCGTGTTCTTTCGGTGCAGGCCTCCCAAAACCCGCTGCACCAGCCCGTCAGGCCGGATCGAGCTGAACAACTGCGCGTGCTTGACCTGCCCGGCCAGAACCACTTTGTTCACGCGCTCGGCTTTGAGGAGATCGAGAAGTTTTGAAACTTCGCCCAAACTGAGCCAGTGAATTGCATCGGTGGCTTGGGCGAGCTCCGGCGACGCTTCCTCTTTGATGGCGACGACGAGGGGATAGATGGCTTGGTCACGTGCCGCCTCCAGCACCAGGAAAGGGAAGTGCCCGTTGCCCGCAATGACGGCATAACGGTCGTTGGCCTCTGGAGGTCCGGCTGCATTCGTCATGGGATCATGGAGTGATTGGGTCATCGAGCCTTCGGCCGGTTGAGTCATCTGGCGAAATAACTCAAACCTTCTATTTCACAACTCCGCGCTCAGCCGTCTTGATGAATTCCACCAGAGCTTTGACTTCCAGCGAACCAAACCCGCGCGCCTCAATCGCCTCAAGCGCCTGCGTGGTGTTGAGCTTGGAGCGCGAAAGCAAGCGGAACGCCGCATCGAGCTCGTCGATATCAGCCTTCGCAAGCCCCTGACGCTCCAGGCCAATCCGGTTGGCGCCCAGAACCACCAGAGGGCGATCGGCGGTCGTTTTGGCATACGGAAGGATGTCCTTGTTGACGATGCTGTAGGCTCCCAGAAAAGCGTACGCGCCAATTCGAGTAAATTGATGGATGCCGCAAAACGCTCCCACCGTCGCGTGGTCGTTGATGGTAACGTGGCCCGCCAAAGACGCGCCGTTCGCCATGATGATTCGGTTGCCCAACTGGCAGTCGTGTGCGATGTGCACGTAAGCCATCAGCAGATTGTCGTTGCCGATCCGCGTCACGCCGCCCCCACCCGTTGTACCTCGATTGGCGGTCACAAATTCCCGGAAAGTGTTGCCGTCGCCGACTTCCAGGCGCGTCGGCTCACCGTGATATTTCACATCCTGGGGATCGAGGCCCAGGGAAGCGAAGGAGAAAATGCGGTTCCTCTTTCCAAACCGGGCCGGGCCGCCCAGCACCACATGGGACATCACTTCGCAGTCGTCGCCCAACTCGACCCCTTCACCGATCACGGTGTAGGGTCCCACGCTCACGCTGCTGGCGACTTGGGCTCCGGAATGGATGACCACTGTGGGATGAACTTTCATGAAGAGGGATTATCGACAATCGCGAAGGTCACGATGGCCTCCGCGGCCAGCTTGCCCTCCACGGTCGCCCGGCCTTGCAGCTTGCCGAAGTTGTTGCGCCGGTTCAGCAGGTCCATCTCAATGCGTAACTGGTCGCCCGGCACAACCGGGCGGCGGAACCGGGCCCTTTCGATGCCGGTAAAATAAATCAGTTTCTTTTTGGGTTCCGCAATCTCGCGGTAAATCATCACGCCTGCGACCTGGGCCATGGACTCGATGATCAAAACCCCCGGCATCACCGGCATCCCCGGAAAATGTCCCTGAAAGTACTGCTCGTTGATGGTCACGTTTTTGAGCCCCACCACGCGCTTGTCAGGCTCGAGCTCGGTGATTCGATCTACCAGCAAAAAGGGGTAGCGGTGGGGCAGGAGCTTCATGATCCCAGTGATGTCGTAAATCGGCTTCACTTCCGCCGGCGGGCGCTTCTCGATTTCAGGAGCTGAGATAGGATCGTCCACAATTCACCGTCCGCTGGATTTTCGGGCCTTGTGCCCTTTTCAGGATTATCGTTTCCCCGCCGCCCAAAGAGCCGGGCAGGGGACTCTCCCTATATATCATACCATTAGAATTGAGCCGTGAAGGCCTTCTATACCAACCGGTTGAATAGAATCGAACCCTGCTGTGGGGGAACGAAATGTGGACGGCCCGGGGGCTAAAACCACGAGGTGCCCCCCGCCTCCCGCCCGGCGCGTGTGTGCTAAACTCGAAGCAAGAGCTGACCCGAGGAGAATCGAGTGAGCGGACGCGTTCTTGACGGAAATAAAATTCGCGACGAAATCAAGGCGGAGCTTGTCCAGGAAATCGACGCGCTGAAGCGAGCGGGCATCACGCCAGGCCTTGCGGCTGTCTTGACCGGTGAGGACCCTGCGTCGCAAATATACGTTCGAAACAAAGTGAAGACGTGCGCCGCGCTTGGATTGTACAGTGAAAAAATTGAATTGCCTGCCCACTCGACCACCGATCAGCTCTTGGAACTGGTGAATGACCTTAATCACCGCGACGAAATTGACGGCATCCTGGTCCAGCTTCCACTTCCACCGCAGATTGATTCCAAGAATGTTCTGATGGCCGTCGACCCGGCGAAGGACGTGGACGGCTTCCACCCTGTCAACATTGGCAATCTGGTGAGCGGGCGGCCCGGGCTTGTCCCATGCACGCCGGCGGGCATCATCGAGATTCTGACGCGAAGCCAAATCCCCATCAAAGGTGCGCGCGCTGTGGTGATTGGGCGGAGCGATATTGTTGGCAAACCGGTGGCCATGCTTCTGCTCCACCAACACGCCACCGTTACTATCTGCCACTCGCGCACGCGCGACCTCGCCGCGGTGGCTCGCGAGGGCGATATCCTGGTGGCCGCCATCGGCAAGGCGGCGCTGGTCACCGCCGATTTCATCAAGCCTGGCGCCACGGTGATTGATGTGGGGATGAATCGCCTGACGACAGCGGAAGCGGTTCGCCAAGTTTTCCACGACCCATCAGGCGCTCTCCGCGACCTGGAAGCCAAAGGGTCGGTGCTGGTAGGTGACGTTCAACCCGAAGACTTGAAGGAAATTCCTGGCGCTTATACGCCCGTACCGGGTGGTGTGGGCCCCTTGACCATCGCCATGCTCATGGCCAACACGGTTCGGGCGGCGCGGGCCAGAAGGGCCAAGACCACCGACAAGTGAAATGTCGCCGGCCAGGGCGACTTCGCACTGAACACGAATGAGCTACTTTGGACTGACGGGCAGTGTCGCTTCGGGCAAGAGCACCGCAGCGCGAATGTTTGAGGGCCTGGGCGCCAGAATCATCGACGCCGACCATATTGGTCACGAACTCCTCGGCAGTTCGCTCTCAGCCTTCCAGGAAATTGTTCATCGTTTTGGCGATGATATCCTGAATTCTTCAGGGGAAATCGACCGCAAGCAGCTTGGCGCCCTGGTTTTTTCCGACCCCATAAAACTCAAGGATCTGAACGCCATTGTGCACCCGAAAATCATCGCGTGGGTCAAACAACTGGCGGAAGAACACGCGGCCGCGCACCCTAAAGATGTCATCCTGGTGGATGCCGCGCTGATTTTCGAGGCGCGGATCGGCGCCAATTTCCGCAAAGTGATTGTCGCCTGGTGCCGGCCCGAGCAACAAATCGAGCGCCTCATGGCAAAGACCGGCATCTCTCGCCAAGCCGCCGAGCAGCGAATAGCGTCACAAATGCCCGCGGAAGAAAAGCGCCGCCGCGCTGACTTCCTCATTGATTGTTCGGGGAGTATTGAGCAAACGAGGACCCAGGTTGAGAGCCTGTTCCCGACACTCCAGCGTCTCGCTGTCGGCCAATAAGAAAACATTGCGGCACCGGCGCAAAGTGGCTGGTCTTAACTTTTGCCATTTGCCATTTGCCTTTTGCTATTTGACCAGCCGTCCCTTGTCTCTGCCTGTTTGGCCAGCCCGTCGAAAGTTTCCTGAACTTCGCGGAGCTTGGACGCCTGCTCTTCTTCGCCCGCTTCGGGGGAAACCAGTATGGGCGGTGCGATGAAGACAGTGGCGCGAGTGAACGGACGAGGGATCTCGGTACGATCCCAACTCTTGCGGAGCACCCAGGCGCGATGCGGGACAATGTGGAAGCATAGGATCGGCGCTCCGGTCGCCTTGGCGAGCAGCACGACGCCCGGCTTGGCGACATGGCGCGGCCCTCGCGGTCCATCCACCGTGAAGCCAGCCTCGCTGCCTTTCCTCACCGCGCGAATCATTTCCACCAGAGCGCGCGACGCCCTGCGGCTGCTTGACCCCCGAGCCACGCCGAACCCGTGCATTTGAATGATGCGCGCGATGTACTCGCCATCAAAATTCTGACTGGTCATCACCACAATCCCGCGTTTTCTCCAAAACCAGGTGGCCGAAAAAATCTCACAGTGCCAGATGGCAAAGATCAGGCTCTTGCCCAGCCGTTGCGCCGCCTCGTAATTTTCCCAGCCGACGGTTTCCCAATGAATACTCGGCCCCACCAACCGGAGGGCCAGATAGCCCACCCAGCTCGCGAGAAAAATCTGGAATCGCTCCCAGCGAGTGAAAACACGTGCCTCTCCGGCCATCTTTGTTCCCGGAGTTGTTTCACCGCCAGTGTCAACCGCTTCCGGCGCGGGCGCGATTTTTTCCGGAGTGTCCGCCATAGATTGCCAGGTTGATTATAGCGCGGTGTGCGGCGAATCTTCGTGGGAAGCAAAGTTCAGCGGGGAATGAGCGTAGCGAGTCACATGCCGTCGTAGTGCGGACCGCCACCGCCTTCGGGACATACCCAGGTGATGATCTGATACGGGTCAGCAATGTCGCAGGTCTTGCAATGGACGCAATTCGAGGGGTTGAGCTTCAAGTGCTTGCCTGACCCGCCTGCATTGTCTTCCATTTCGTAGACGGAGGCGGGACAAAAGAACCGGCAAGGGTTGCCATATTCCTGCGTGCAGCGGTTGTTACAAATGTCGGAGTCCGCGATCTTCAGGTGCGACGGTTGGTCCTCTTCGTGGTGGGTTGAGGAATGGTAGACGTCGGAGAGTTTGTCGAAGGTTAGCTTGCCGTCTGATTTCACGCGCTCCTCGGGGCGATCGGCGAATTCAGCCAGACGCCTCATGCGCTCGTGGTCGGGCCGCGATGGGTACCGCGCGCGCAGTCCGCGCCCGCCAGTCAGGAATTGCAGCGCTCCGTGGATGCTCCCGCGCCAAAAGCCGTGCTCGAATCCCTGATGGAAATTCCGAACCTTCCACAACTCGTCTTTTACCCAGCTGCTTCGCCACTTATCTTCAAACCACCCGAGGGTGGCGATCAACGTGTCTGCCTTCAGTAACGCCTCAAAAATAGTTTCGGCCGCCAGCATCCCGGACTTCATCGCCAGGTGCACGCCCTTCAGCCTCTGCGAATTCAGGAACCCGGCTGAATCGCCCACCATCAGCGCGCCGTCCATGGCGGTGGAGGGAATGGCAAAATATCCCCCCTCGGGAATGGTTTTTGCTCCGTAGCGAATCATCTGCCCGCCCTCGAGAATCTGTCGCACGCGCGGATGCGTCTTCAATTGCTGGAAAGCGTTGTGAGGGTCAAAGCGTGGGTCTTCATAATCGAGCCCTGCCACGAGGCCCAAGGAGACGCGAGTGTCCGAAAGGGCATAAATGAACCCGCCGCCGAATTGCCGCGAGCTGAGCGGCCAGCCAGCGGTGTGAATCACCTCGCCGCGCTGAATGCGACCTTCGGGAATCTCCCACAATTCCTTCACACCCACCGTATAACTCTGCGGGTTGCGGCCCTCATTGAGGCCGAGCTTCGCGATCACCTGCTTGGCGAGTGAGCCCCGCGGCCCTTCTGCGAAGACGGTAATTTTCGCGTGCAGGTCGTAGCCCGGCTGAAAATTTCCCTTGTGGCCGCCGTTCTTGTCCACGCCCTTGTCTTCCGTGCGCACGCCCATAACGCGCTTGCCGTCGTAGAGCACTTCCATGCCCGCAAAGCCGGCGAAAAGGTTCACACCCGCCTTCTCAACACGCTCTCCCAGCCATTTGACGAGCTTGTTCAGCGAGACGATGTAATTCCCATGGTTTTGGAGGAAAGGAGGATTGATGGGGAACTTGAATTGCCCGTTGCGCGTCAAATAATAGACCGAGTCGCGCGTCACCGGCGTTTCCAGCGGCGCACCTTGCTTTTCAAAATCCGGAACGAGCTCGCGCAAGGCGCGCGGGTCGAGGACGGCACCAGAAAGGCAATGCGCGCCAATTTCCTCGGCCTTCTCGAGAACGTAAATATTCTCCGTGCTTAGAATGGGCGCGGACTTGGCCGGGTCTGCTGTGCCGTGCGGCTGTTCGTTGTGTTCATTGATGAGCTGGGCGAGGCGCAAGGCACAACTGAGCCCCGCCGGCCCCGCACCCACAATCAGCACGTCGGTTTCAAGGGTCTCACGTGTGATATCCGCCATGGATTGGTCGAGGCACACCGCCTCGAACTACTTGGGTAGGCTGGCGAGTTGTTGCCTGATCGACTCTGCCAGTTCGATGTCGGTTGCGTATTCCTTCTGCATGCGTTCGTAAAGCTGCCGGGCTTGCGCGGGCTGAGTGGCGCGCAGGGCGTCCGCCAGAGCCATCTGCGCGGTGGCCTTGGGAACTGTGTCGGTGGGGTGGTCAACCAAGTCTTGAAATATCTTCACGCCATCTGTCGTTTTGCCGGCCATCACCAATTGTTCGGCCAAAGCAAATCGGGCGAGCGATCCGACCTGAGGGTCTGAATCCGCGCCCGCCTGCGTCAGAGTCTTGATAGCTCCGGCCTGATCTCCCAGTTGTGCCTGGCACAATCCCACGTGGTAGCGCGCGACGCGCACCGCCTTCTGCTCCGGCAAGAG
>JBGPCF010000123.1:0-20486 GCA_041481635.1 Terriglobia bacterium
GACGGCTACGGGCGCAACTACCTGTTGCCGCAAAAAATGGCCGTGGCCGCCAATGACCAGAACCGCAAATGGTTTGACCAGCAGCGCGTACGTTTTCTTAAGGAAGAAGCCAAGGAAAAGGCCGACGCGCAGGATTTGGCGAAGCTGATGGAGGGCGTTTCTCTCGCATTCAAGCGCAAGTCGGGAGAACAGGGGACCTTGTTCGGTTCGGTCACGGCGATGGACGTCGCAGAGGGTCTTGCTGCCAAGGGGTACAAGATCGACCGCCGCAAGATTCAGCTCGAAAACCCCCTCAAATTACTTGGCGAGTACGATGTACCCATCAAGCTCCATCGTGAGGTCGTGGCCACCATCAAAGTCAAAGTCGAAGCCGAGGCAGAAGCAGCAGCGCCCGCTCCGCCACCGGCAGCCGGGTAGTGCGGCTGGCGCATGTTGAACCTCATCCATACCGGATGGGGTTCATGGATACGGGGGAGCGGACACCCCCCTGGGCTTCGTGCGAACCGGGCAAAATTTAATTCTCCTTTCCACCTCAACTGATATAATCTCTCTCAAATTTGAAACTCAAGCGTCGGGGTCTTTTTACATTCCATGGCGACCAGCACTTTCTCCGATATTAAATCGCCTCACAGCCTGGAAGCCGAACGCGCCTTGCTGGGCTCCATCATTCTTGATAATGGCGCGCTGAATCTCGCCATCGGGATTGTGAACAAGGACGATTTTTTCTCCGAGGCCAACCGCCTGGCCTTCGGGAAAATGCTGGACCTCTCCGAGAAGAACCGCACCATTGACCTCGTCACCCTGTCGGATGAACTTTCCAAAGAAGATTTGCTGGAAAAAGTCGGGGGCGCCAGTTACCTGGCTTCGCTCACCGACGGCGTGCCGGTCGGCAATTATTCGGCGGTCAACGAGTACTCCCGCATCGTCAAAGAGAAATCGATTCTTCGCCGTCTCATCACTGCTTCGAACAACGTCATTTCCCGGTGCTTTGAGGGCATCGACGATCCCGACGTTCTGATCGACCTCGCGCAGAGCGAAATTTTTGAGATTGCGGGCGAGAAAGTTCAGTCCGGTTTCCTTAACGTCAAGGAAATCGTCAAGGCGAGCTTCGGGACCATCGACGTTCTCTTCGATCGTGGCCAGCGCGTAACCGGCGTCGAAACAGGCTTTGTTGAACTGGATAACATGACCTCCGGCCTGCAGCCCGGCGAATTGATCATTGTGGCTGCGCGGCCCTCGCTCGGCAAAACCGCGCTGGCGCTCAACATCGCGGCCTTTGCCGCGGTCGAGCACAAAAAAGTGGTGGGCGTCTTTTCGCTTGAAATGAGCAAAGAGTCGCTGCTCACCCGGCTCCTATGCTCCGAGGCGCGGATCAACAGCCACAAATTGCGCACAGGATTCAGCAGTAAGGATGACTGGAACAAAATGACCATGGCGATGGGGCGCCTGGTGGAAGCTCCGATTTTCATCGAAGATAGCCCAGCCTTGAGCATCATGCAAATCCGCGCCAAAGCGCGGCGGCTGAAAGCTGAGAAGGGGCTCGACCTTTTGATTGTCGATTATCTCCAGTTGGCGACGGGGCACGGACGGTTCGAAAACCGTACGCAGGAAGTTTCCTTTATTTCGCGCGGCTTGAAGAGCATTGCCAAAGAGCTTCACGTGCCCGTGATTGCCTTGTCGCAATTGAGCCGTGCGCCCGAAGCCGGCAAAGGACGCGAGCCGCAACTTTCGGACCTGCGCGACTCCGGCTCCATCGAACAGGACGCTGACGTGGTGATTTTCATTCACCGGGGCAGTGCTTCCGACGATGGCGAAGGCGAGGACCCCGGAGTCCTGGTTGACCTGAACATCGGTAAACAACGCAATGGGCCCACCGGTCCTTTCAAGCTTGTTTTTCTGAAGCCTTACGTCCGGTTTGAGAACTACTCTGCCCGCGGGACGGACATGGATCAAGCCTGAGATGAAACTGCTCCCGTGCCTTGCTCGATTCTTCCTGCCTGTCATGGCTGACCCTCTGCCGGCGGTATATTTGCAGATCGTAACGAGGGAATTCAATTGAATTCACAGGCCGTCAAACTTCTCCGCCCGACCTGGGTTGAAATTTCGCTGGGAAGACTTCGTCGCAACTTTGAACGCGTCCGCGAATTGGCTGGGGACCGCAAAGTGATGGCGGTGATCAAAGCGGACGCTTATGGGCACGGCGCCGTGGCCGTGGCCAAGTGTCTGGCGGAATGTGGAGTGGACTGGTTTGGGACTGCCACGGTTGAAGAAGCTCAGGAGTTGCGCGCCGCGGGCGTTGAACAACCCGTCCTGTTGTTGGGCGGCCTTTACATGAGCGACCCCGCGGACCTCATCGAATATCGCCTGACCCCTTCGGTGTCCTCCACAGCCCGCCTCGACACTTACGCAGAAGTCGCAGCGCGCTACAGCAAGCCTATCGAATTCCACTTGAAAATCGATACGGGCATGGGCCGCCTTGGCCTCCCCCCCGACCGCCTGGTTTCCTTCATCGAGCACTATCACAAATTGCAGGGCTTGCGGATGACGGGCGTGTTCACCCATCTCGCCTCGGCCGAAGACTTGGTTGCATCACAGACGGACGAGCAACTGGCGCGCTTCCATGAAGCCCTGAAGACACTGCGGGCGCACAAAATCGATCCCGAATGGATTCACGTGTCGAATGCCGCGGCCCTGCTCACGCGCCACGACATTCCTGAAAACCTGGTGAGGGTTGGGGCGTTGCTCTTCGGATATTGCCTGCCCATCATCCACCCCTCGGGCGAGCAGGCGGCGAAGACAGGCGAATTCGAGCCTGTGCTCACCTTCAAGTCGCGCGTGGTCTATATGAAAGACGTTCCCAGCGGAACCCCTCTCGGCTACAGCGCCGCCTTTCATACCCGGCGGCCCTCGCGTATCGCAACGGTCCCGGTGGGCTATGCGGACGGTCTGAACCGGGCGCTGTCCAATCGCGGCCACGCCATCGTGCGCGGCCATCGCGCTCGCATCGTGGGGAATATCAGCATGGACCTGACCCTCTTCGACGTCACGGACATTCCCGGCGTCGCGGTGGGTGACGAAATCATTTTGATCGGCAACTCCGGGGAAACATCGATCAACGCGCTCGACATCGCGCGGCAAATCGGCACCGTTCCTTACGAAATTCTCTGCACCATCGGCAAACGCGTCCCTCGCATTTACGTGGACTGATTTGCATCGGACCCCGGCGCGATGAGGTTTGCCTGCCGTTCTCGCGGCTTGCACACATGAACGAACTCGCCCCTGAACTTATTCCCTTCGTGCCGCGCCGCTGGCTGCGCAACGGTCACGCGCAGACTATCGCCAGTTACTTCATGCGCCGGAAAGATCCTCTCCCCGCGCCTGAGCGGCGCATCTTTCAAGTCGCCGAGGATACCAAACTCATTTGCGATTGCCACTGGCAACCGGACAAAACCTCCGCCATGACGGCGATCATCGTCCACGGCCTCGAGGGTTCCAGCGAGTCGTCCTACATGCTGGGGACCACGGCAAAGGCTCTGGCAGCGGGCATGAATGTGGTGCGGATGAACATGCGCAATTGCGGTGGCACGGAAAAACTCACGCCCACCCTCTATCACTCGGGATTCTCCCGGGACCTCGCCGCGGTGGTGGAGGAACTGATTCAGAAGGACGGTCTGACTCGGATTGCTCTGGCCGGGTTCTCCATGGGCGGGAATCTGGTGCTAAACCTAGTGGGCGAATGGGGAGCGGCTAAGCCAGCCGAAGTGGTCGCCTCGGCCACCGTGAGTCCGGTGATGGACCTCGCACCCTCCGCCGATGCTCTGCACAACAGGAGCAATCGAGTTTATGAGATTAAGTTTGTAAGAGGATTGTCCCGGCTCTTCGCCCGCAAAGCGAAACTCTTCCCGAGCCGGTACGATTTGAATCGCCTGAAAGGTGTTCGAAGCATTCGGCAATTTGATGAACGGATCACCGCGCCCTATAGCGGTTTTCGAGATGCCGACGATTATTACGCCCGCGTAAGCTCCTCGCGCCTCGCCGGGCGAATCGCCATCCCTTCGCTCGTTCTCTATTCCACCGACGACCCGTTTATCCGGCTCTTGCCCGAAACCCGCGCAAAACTTCGCGCGAACGATTTCGTGAAGTACGTCGAAACCGTGCGCGGCGGGCACTGCGCTTTCCTGGCGGAGGCCAATGGCTACGATGGCCGCTGGGCCGAGAGAACGGTGGTCGAGTTTCTCCGGCAGTTCTGAGGAAGCTACGCGAATAGTTCAGGGAAGAATCGGCGGTAGATAGACATGCCCAAGGCGGCGTTCATGCCCATAGCATTAAGAGCCTGGATTTCTTCATCCGTGGTAATGCCACCCGCGGCGGTGATGGGCAGTGTGGTTGCGGCGCGCAATTTGCGGAACCAGTCGAGATTGGTTCCCTGGAGTTTCCCCTCCACTTCGATGCACGTGCACAGGAATTCCGAGCAGTAGGGCTCGAGTTGGGGCAGAGCTTCGCCGGAGGTAAGCGGCAAGATCTCCCGCCAGCCCCGGATCGCCACCCGGTCGCCCAGGCAGTCGACTGCGATCATCAGTTTTTCTCGTGGGATAGCGCTCACGAGTGACTGAAGGAAGTTTTTGTTAATTCCCCGCGAGTCGAAGGCGGCGCTTCCCACAATCACCTTGTGCGCGTTGTCGTCCACTGCCTGGCGCGCTCGTTCCACGCTCCGGATGCCACCCCCCACGCGGCAGGGCTTGCGCTCGCACAACTCGCGCACAATGTCAGACTGCGCCTCACGCCCCATGGCGGCGTCCAGGTCAATCACCTGAATTTCGGGGAATTCGTGGAACTTTTCAAGCACTGTGACGGCGTCGGGCAATTCCAGAGCTTTCTGCTTGGGATTGCCCTGAACCAGCTGAACGACTTTTCGGCCCATCAAATCGATGCAGGGGATGATCATTTGAAAATAGAATAGTGAATTGGAAATCTTCGGGCAGACGCGACAAACCCTAATCTAAATTTACTATTCACCATTCACTATTCATCCATTCAACTTCGGATTTTCGACTGCTTTACTCAGCCTCACCGGCACCCCCTGAGCCATTAGATACTCCTTCAGGCTGCGGATCGAGTGCTGGCCAAAATGAAAAATCGACGCGGCCAGTGCCGCGTCCGCCGCGCCGCGCTGGAATACCTCGGCGAAATGCTCGAGTCCGCCCGCGCCGCCTGAGGCGATTACTGGAATGTGCACCGCCTTCGAAATGGCGGCGGTCAATTCACAATCGAACCCGCGTTGCGTCCCGTCGGCGTCCATGGAGGTCAGCAATATCTCGCCCGCACCGAGCGATTCTGCTCGCGCTGCCCATTCCAGGGCGCGAAATTCGGTCTGGTGGGTCCCACCATAAGTCACGACATCCCATGGCGACGTCCCAGGGCGCCGCCTCACGGTAACTCTCGGATATGCCCATGACTGTCGCATTCTCCCGTCTGGCTCGCGAACCAATCTGCTCACAACCGCTCCCCCGGAGAGCGACGGTTGGTCTTCCACTGTTGCATCTCGAGAAAGCTTTGCATCAATCGCTACCACCACCGCCTGGCTCCCGAATTGGGCGGCAATTTCGCTGATGAGGTCAGGTGTCTCGACCGCGGCCGTGTTGACGGCAACCTTATCGGCGCCAGCCGATAGAAGCCGCTGCGCGTCTTCGAGGGTTCGAACTCCGCCGCCCACGGTGAGGGGAATGAAAAGCCGAGACGCGACACGGTTCACCGTATCCATTAGGGTGGCTCGCCCCTCCTGTGACGCGGAAATATCCAACATCACGAGCTCGTCCGCGCCCTCGTGGTTGTAAATTTCCGCGAGTTTTCCGGGATCGCCCGCATCGCGCAGGTCGACGAACTGGACGCCCTTCACGACTCGTCCGTCCTTGCAATCGAGACAGGGAATGATTCGCTTGGCAAACATAGTTGAAAAATTGAATGATCGGGTGACTGAGCGATCGGGTGATTGCAGGAAAAAGTGCCTGCAATCACTAAATCGCCCGATCGCCAAATCACTCAATTCGACAATGTAATCACTAACTTCCAGATCTAAGATGTCGCTCACATTTCAAGAAAATTTTTAAGTACGGTCAGGCCAACTTCGCTCGATTTCTCCGGGTGAAACTGCACCGCCCAAACCGAGTCTATCTGGACGGCCGCCGCGAACGTTTGCCCATAGTCGGTGACCGCGGCGCTTTGACTTGTCTCCGGGCCATAGTACGAATGGCAGTAATAAACAAAGCTATCTGTTGGCACCCCGGCCAGGAGTTTTGAATCCCGGCGAATTTCCAATTGGCTCCAGCCCACGTGCGGAACCTTGAATATTCCCTCAAACCGCTTCACACGGCCCTGCAAAAGGCCAAGGCCAGGAATTTCAGGAGCTTCTTCGCTGCCTTCGTACAGCGCTTGAAGCCCGAGGCAGATTCCGAGGAAAGGTTTGCCGCTCGACAATATCTTTTTCAGCGGCCCCAGCAGGCCGCGCTTGCCAAGAGCCGTCATCATTTGTCCAAAGTGCCCCTGGCCGGGGAAGATTATTTTCGTGGCCCGCTCTAACAGCTCCGGATTGTCGACAGGCTGCGCCGCATGGCCGAGATAGTTGATGGCCTTCATTACCGAGCCCACGTTGCCGGCGCCATAATCGAGCAGGGCGATCATAGAAGCCCCTTGGTGGAGGGAAGCAGGCGCTTTAAGCGGGCGTCGCGCGAGCAAGCAAAGCGCAGCGCGCGTGCAAATGCTTTGAATAACGCTTCCACGGCGTGATGGCTGGAGCGGCCGTAAGCAACCTTCAAATGGATGTTGGCTCCGGCGCTGGTGGCAAACCCGTGGAAGAAATCTTCCAACAACTCGGTTTGCAAATCCCCCACGCGGCTCGCCTTGATGCGGGCATCGATCACCAGGTAGGCGCGCCCGCTGAGGTCTATGGCGGCGACCGCCAAGGTCTCGTCCATGGGCATCACAAAATAGCCCGCGCGGTTGATTCCCTTTTTGTCGCCCAGCGCCTCGCGCACCAATTGGCCGAGCACGATGCCGATATCCTCCACGGTGTGGTGCTGGTCCACGTCCAGATCGCCGCGCGCCGTGAGGTCCAGGTCAAAGCCACCGTGGCGCGCAAAGAGTTCCAACATGTGATCGAGGAAGCGGATGCCGGTGGAGACCGTGTATCGCCCTCGTCCATCAAGGTTCAGGCGCGCGCGGATGTCGGTTTCCGTTGTCTTGCGGTGGATGCGTGCCGAGCGTTTTTTCATGCAAACCATCCCGTCGAGGAATAGGCCACGAAATTCTTCCAGGCTTGGGCGTTGTCCCGCCGGTCCATGAATTTTTCCATCACGCGCAGCGCCTTCACCAGCCGGCGTGTTTGAGCGGTGGAGCCGATGGTGATACGCAAGTAGCCGCGCAGGTGGAGGTCGTAGCTCCAATCGCGCACCAGAATGCCGAGCTCGCGCAGGCGGCGCGCAATCTCCGGGGCATGCTCGCCCACACGCGTCAGAACAAAATTGGCGGAGCTGGGCACGAAGGGAATCCCCATGGCTTTGAGCAAGCGGCAAAACTCGGCGCGATTGACGCGAACTTCGTCAGCGTACCGGCGAACGTATGAGGTGTGCCGGATGGCTTCGCAAGCCGCGGCGAGCGCCAGCGAATTCACCGCGAAAGGATTCTGGCCGCGCTGCAGGAGGTCGGCCAGCCCGGGATTTGCGAAAAGGCAGCCCATTCGCAGCGCCGCGAGCCCGAAGGCTTTCGAGAAAGTGCGACTCACCACAAGGTTCGGGTATTTCCTGATCCACGGCAGAACGGTTTCGCCCGAAAAGTCGAAATAGGCTTCGTCCACCAGCACCACGGTCTTGGGCGCAGCCCGGAGGATAGTCTTGAGATCGCACTGGGAAATCGTGGTTCCGGTGGGGTTGTTGGGATTGGCCAGTGCCAGCCAGCGCGTAGGCTTTTTGAGTGCGGACAGAAATTTGGCCAGAGGCAGGCTGAAATCCTCTTCGTAGGGAATGGAATTGATCCGGCCTCCGGCCACAGAATGAAAGAACTTGTAGACAGGGAAAGTGGGGGAGGGCTGCAACAAGACGTCGCCGGGATCGACAAATGTATCGCAGACCATTTTGATGGCGTCGTCAGTGCCGTTGGTCAGCAAGATTTCTTTCTTGTCGACTTTGAAATAGCGAGCCAGGATCGTTCGGCTCTGGTCGTATTCGGGGTACCACGTAAGGCTCTCCGCGGTGAAAGAACGGCGCAGCGCGCGAATGAGCTCCGGAGCGCAGCCAACGGTGTTCTCGTTGAAGTCGAGGCGCAATTTGCCGCCACGGCCCTCGAGGGGTGGCCGGTATTTTTGCAGGCGCTCGATGGCCTTACGCGGTCGAATCATTTCGCTTCACCTCGGTCTGTCTCAAACCTTGCCTCTATCGAATGGGCGTGAGCCCGCAGTCCTTCAGTGTTCGCCATGCGGACAATCGTCTTGCGAAGGCTCGCGAGGCCACGGCGGTTCAGCTCCTGGACGGAGATCGTCTTGACGAAGTCGGCGGCACTCAATCCGCCTCGCAGCCGAGCCATGCCGCTGGTGGGAAGAATATGATTGGTCCCTGAGGCATAGTCACCGGCCGCCACGGCGCTGTAGCCGCCCAGGAAAATTGACCCAGCGGATTGAATCTGATCAAGAAAATTAGTGGCGCCATCGAGCAGTGTCAAATGTTCGGGCGCGAAAGAATTGGCGAGCGCGACCGCTTCAGAAATGCTTTGAGTGAGAATGATAGCGCCTTGACGCCGTAGGGCCTCGTCCGCGACAGGCAAGCGAAGCCGCTTCAGCAGTTCGTCAGTAGAGGATCGAACATCGGTCGCGAGCTTTTTGGATGGCGTGATAAATAGGACGGCGGCATCGGGGTCGTGCTCGGCCTGAGCAACGAGGTCCGCGGCTATCCATTCCGGGCGTCCGCGGGAGCCAACCATTACCAATTCGGTAGGACCAGCCACAAAATCAATTCCACAATCCTGCGCCACTAACTTTTTGGCAGCGGCCACGTAGCGATTTCCCGGGCCCACAATTTTATCGGCGCGCGGGACACTCTCAGTTCCGTAGGCAAAGGCGGCAATGGCCTGCGCTCCACCCAGGCGGAAAATTGTTTTCACGCCCAGAATGTTCGCAGCCACCAGCACCGCGGGCGCGGGGCGCGGCGAGGTGACGAAAACTTCGCGCACTCCAGCCACTTGGGCGGGAATTACGCTCATCAGCACGGTTGAGGGCAGGGGGAAACGCCCGCCGGGAACGTAACAGGCCACGCGCTCATGCGGCCGGACAATTTGCCTGACCACCACGGCGGCGGCGGTTTGCATTCGCCACTCGCGCGGCAATTGACGGCGGGCCACGTTTCTTATATTGCGTGCTGCGACGCGCACGGCTTGAATGAAATCGAGCGGCATGCTGCGGTATGCCTGCCGAATCTCATTCGCGCTGACCGTGAACCCTTCCGTGCGAAGATCGACGCGATCAAATTTCTTTGTCAGGCGAACCAAGGCGCGGTCACCTTGGCGGCGAACGTCCTCCACAATGCGGCGGACCGCCGGCCCGGCGCTTTCCAGGCTGACGGTGCGTGCTTTGCGCAGGCGGCCCATCGCCGCACGATTGTTGCTTTGAATGATTTTGAGCATCTACATCACAATTTTATTCAAGGGATATTCCACAATTCCCTGGGCGTTGGCCGCCTTCAGGCGCGGAATTATTTCGCGCACGGTTTTTTCTTCGATCACGGTACTGACCGCCACCCAATCGGGATCGCTCAGATTGGAAACCGTGGGGCGCTTCAGCGCGGGCATCACAGCGAGCACGGCTTCCAGGTCGGCTCGTCGCACGTTGAGCATCAGTCCGACCTTGCCTGAGGCCTCGATGGCGCCCCGCAGGAGCATCACCAGCGTTTCCATTTTTTCGCGTTTGGCCGGTGTCTCCCACGCAGCTTGATTGGCAATGAATTTGGTGTTGGATTCCAGCACCGTTTCGACAATGCGCAACCCGTTGGCGCGAAGCGACGAGCCGGTCTCGGTGACTTCGACAATGGCGTCGGCCAGCACGGGAGGCTTCACTTCGGTGGCTCCCCAGGAAAATTCCACTTTGGCCTTCACGCCATGCGCCGCCAGATAACGCTCGGTCACTTTCACAAGCTCGGTGGCGACAATCTTTCCTTCCAGGTCTTTCGCGCTTTGGATGGGTGATTTCTCCGGGACCGCGAGGACCCAGCGGACTTTGCCAAACGTTTGTTTGGCGTAAATGAGGTCGGCGACCTCATGCACCTTGGCATCATTCTCCAAGATCCAATCTCGTCCGGTGAGGCCCGCATCCAGGATGCCGTCCTCGACATAACGCGCCATTTCCTGGGCGCGAATCAACATGCACGAAATCTCTTCGTCATCGATGGCGGGGAAGTAGGAACGAGGGTTCACGGTGATTTCGTACCCAGCGCGCCGAAAAAGTAGCAACGACGCTTCCTGCAAACTTCCTTTGGGTATTCCCAACTTCAAAGTCATGCTTGGCTCTCCTTTGGGCCCGCGCCATAAACTTTTTCGGGGTCGAATTCACGGTCGGCAATCACCATTTCGCCCTCCGGAGTAATTTTCCGGTAGAAGCAGGACTTGTATCCCATGTGGCAGCATCCCGGTCCGGTGAGGTCAGCCTGGATCAGGACGGTGTCGCCATCGCAATCGATCCGTGTTTCGCGGAGACGCAAATGGTGGCCTGATGTTTCCCCCTTGACCCAAATCTTCTGCCTGCTGCGGCTGAAAAAGGTCACCAAGCCGGTGCTCAGCGTTTGCTGGTAGGCCTCACGGTTCATGTATCCCAGCATCAAGACTTTACCCGAGTGATGGTCCTGAATGACCGCCGGAACAAGCCCTTTCTCGAAGTTGATTTCCATGTATCCTCCTGTGAGACCGGCGAAATGCCCGGTCATTCCATCGCGATCGTCCGTGAGTATTAGCCCAAAAAATAAAACAGCCCGCTGATTTTCGTATCAGCGGGCTTTATTTTCTTTGACGTTGTCTGCAGTTTATGCAGACGCCCACAGACACGCCACCGCAAAGTTGAAATGGTGGTGATGATGTGCCAATGAGCGGTTCATAGAGCGAAGAAAAAGATTACAACGGCCTGCCCGTTATTGTCAACAGCGGATTTTAAGGCGCGACCTAAATGCCAGTCCCCAACGTCTGCTTGTTCAACTCGCGTCTGAGTTCTTTCATCATTCGCTGTTGTTCTTGGATCAGGTTGCGGCGCTGGCTCTCCAGTTCCTTTTGGGATGCTCGCAATTCGGACATACTCGATTGCAGCTCAGCTTGACTGCGCGCAAGTTCGCTGGGGTCGAAGCCAATAAGATCGTTCCTTGCGATGCGCCGCGGGATGGTCATAGTCCTGGGGTGCGAAGGCTCCAGTTTGACGGAAAGCGTCTGCTCATGCTTATCTCGTACGATAGTGAGGGCGACATTCTGTTTTTCATCCGAGCCGGAGTTGTGGCCCAGCGCGCGATGCAGGTCGGAAACCGACTCCACCGGGTCGGCGCCTACCTTCACGATGCAATCGCCGGCCTTCAGCCCAGCCTTTTCTGCCGCGCTGCCCTCGTTGACCTCAAGCACCAAAACTCCTTTGCCTTGGGCGACGCTCAGGTGCGCTGCTAATTGCGGGGTCAGGTCATCCGCCGAGATGCCCAGGCGCGGGCCCTCATTGATGAAGCCGAAATTCATTTCAGGCATATGAATATCCGGAATCTCAACCTCGGGCATGTTGAATTCATGGAATTCATGAGCCGACTGAACGGCTTCCAGTTTCACATTCAAAGTGCGGACCTGTCCGGCCCGGCTGACTTTCACAGCGACGGTGCGGCCGGGCGGGGTGTCCTGAACCAGGCGCCGCAGTTGAGCGACGCTGCGCACGCGCTCGCCGTCAAATTCCAGAATGACCTCATTGGCTGCGAGCCCTGCCTTCGCGGCCGCGCTGTCTTTTTCAACCTCGGTCACGACGGCACCGGATTCACCCGAGAGCTTCAGTTCCTGCATCTTTTCTGCAGTGACATCGGTGAGCCGCACGCCCATCCGCGCCCGCCCGTCCTCGGCGGTCAAAATCATGGCTCTTGAATTCGGCGTAACCAGTACTCTGTCTCGCTGGGCCAAGAGCACGCCCGCTCCCAGCACCAGGAAAGTAAGGATGCTCAACATTCCAACCAGGGTTGTTCGTTTCATGTTTTCGCTCCAATGGATGAGATTTAACAGATGGCGGCCGGCTACAGAACCTTGCTTTGTCTCCGTTCGTGCCGTTCCAGCTTTACATCAATCCTCTTTTGGTTTCTGGCAACATTTCACTCTGTGCGCCTTATAATCTTCCTCCCATTTCTTCCAATAAGCTTCCTGGTGCGCCTTGAACTGTTCGAGGGTACGCGAATCAATCTTATGGATTTCGATATTGCCCATCACGGTCCGAATGCGCAAGACTTGACCGCCTCCATTCAAGGCGCCCTCGCCGCGCTTCGGCCCATGGCGGATATCGCCATCCTCGCTTGTGAGGTGCAGAGGGAAATCCGAGACAATCTGGTGGCCAAATGATTCTTCAATCAGCGCGTCGATATCCATTGGCAGGTTGGGGGGAAGAAAAACCTGCACGTCGCCCACTGAAGTTTCAAGGTGCGAGTTGGCAAAAGTTTCACGGTTGCCGTCAATCTCCGCCAGGATGCGCCCTGCCGCGGTTTCGGCGCGAATCGCGCTCTGCATCCGGAAAAGGTCGATGCTGCCGCCCGCCGTATCCACCACCACTCCGCCTTTGGCGCCCTGGAGGCGGATGCTGCCCCCCGCTGTTTCTGCCCGGATGGTGGCTCCGCACTGGCCGATTTGAATCTGTCCGCCCGCAGTTTCAGCAATCACAGGACCTGACGCGCCGCGCAGGATAATGTCGCCCCCGGATGTTTCCGCGCGCACCGAACCGGCAATCATCCCTGCGGTGATTTCGCCGCCGCTCGTTTCCAGAGTGGCGTCTCCCTTGATGTCATTCACGCGAATCGCGCCCCCCGCTGTTTGGGCGATCAGGCGCTGCCCGATGCTTCCCAAGTCGATATCGCCCCCCGCGGTTTCCACGTGCACCGGTCCGGAAATGTCGCCCGTTTGGATGTCGCCCCCTGCGGTGCTGGCGCGCACCTCGCCGTCGAGACTGCTGATAGCTACGTTGCCGCCCTTGGTTTCCATGTCCAGGTTGAAATGCTGGGGAACGGTGAATTCGAATTCGATCGACGCCCAGTTGGATCGCTCATGCCCCTGCGAAAACTTTTCGACCACCAGGAGCCCGCCCCCTTCCACCGTGCGCACCGCCAATTGAACCCTGCTGAAAAAGCGTCGAGCCTCTTCTTCAGTTGGCCTGGCCACCCGCAAGCGCACCCGGCAATCCACCCGGTTGCTTGGACCCGTATTCACCAGAACGGAACCGAGATCGGCGCGCAAGACGAGCCGGGCCCCATTTTGAACTGGCCCTCCGCACGTGGCGTGCTCCACCCAAACGCGGCCCTCGCGGCTGGGTTCGCCCCGCTTGATGAAGGCCTCATCGAAGGCGCGCAGCGGTTGGCAAACAAAAGCCGCGGCCACCGCCAACAATGCCAGAAAACGTAATCTTGCCATGTCTCTCCTCGAGTTACTCTCCCTGAAGCTTCCGAACCGCGCTCACTGCTTTCATTCGCACATAACGATTGGAATCATTGGAGGCCCAGCGTTCGAGCGCAGGCAGCGCCGCGCGGTCAGCGTGGTCCGTGAAGACATCGATCGCGGCAACGCGAATGCCCTGGTTCTTTTCATGGTCCAAAGTATTCACCAGCGTTTGCTGCACCTCAGGACTCCAATCCATCCCCTGCACCACCTGGAGCGCGTCCAAGCGCACGCCGGCGTTGGGATCGTTCTGAATCGCGTAGAGCAGAGCCGAGCGGACATTGGGATTGTCCGTATGCCGGCTCAAAGCTTCCATGCTGTCGTGGCGGATGCCCGGGTTGTCGTAGCCCGTCATGGCATCAATGAGTACCTGGCGGATCCGCGGGTCGTCGAGAGACCCTTCGAGAGTCATCTGGCGCTCCGCATTCACGGTAATACGCACGTCGCCGGTTTTATTGGGGACTTGCGCCACCTGGCTGATATTGTTGATGCGAAGATTGCTCAGGTCAGCGTCTGTGGGCGATGTGACCGATCCTTCGTTGATTGCGCCGGGGCGAATTCCCGAAGCGCGGGGCCGAAGCGTCCAGCCCAGGCTGAAGCTGACTACCACCAGGGTGAGCGCAGCGGCAATAGGGAGGCGGGCAAGCGAGCCAAAACCCGATGACCACTGCTTGAGCAGGCTCGTCCAACTGACTCCCGCAAGCTCATGATCAAGCGCTTCTTCGAGTGCCGAGCGGCATTGCACCACCAAGTCCGGCGTGGGCTCGGGCGACGGGCGCGCCGTCAGGACCTGGTGCAAGCGGCGAGTCTGTTCGAGTTGGCCGCGGCAAGCCGCGCACTCAGCCAGGTGGGCTTCAATACCCTCGCGCTGCTCCGCGCTCAACTCGTTGTAAAGGTAAAGCGCCAAATTTTCGCTCAGTTCAGTGCAATTCATCTCTTTACTCCGTAGCCGGTCTTCCGGCCCTTGAATTCATCCGGCCCATCTAATTTGCCTCTAAACCAAATCATTCAATTCGGTGCGCAGTTTCTGCGTGGCGCGGAACAGGGAATTCTTGGCGGTTTCCTCGCTGGTGCCGCACAGCTCCCCGATGGCGCGCAACTTCATGCCTTGAAAATGCCGCAGCTCAAAAACCATCCGCTCGCGCGGCCCCAACCGGGTGAGCGCCCTTTCGATGCGCCGCCGGATTTCCCCGGCCCGAAAAGTTTTGTCCGGATCGTTCGCCGGCTGATGGTCCGCAACCGTATGGAAAAAATCCGTGTCACTGTCTTCCGTCTCCGGAGCCTGCACTTCATCGCGAGTTTTCTGGCGACGAAGATAGTCGAAGCAAACATTCATCACCACGCGATAAAGCCACGTGGAAAAGCGCGACTCAAACCGGAAACGCGAGAGCGAGCGGTAAATCTTCAGGAAAGACTCCTGATATAAATCCCGCGCCTCTTCCGGCGACTGAACCACCTTCAGGACCAGCCGCAACACTTGCTGGTCGTACAGGCGCACCAAGCCGTCGAACGCCCCGCGGTCGCCACCCTGCGCCCGGCGGATGAGTGCGCTCTCGTCTTCTCCCGTCAGGGTTGAGGTCTGAGCGGGAATGTTGCCGGCTAACGTCAAGCAGCCATCCATCACTGAAGTTCTCTGACCGTCCTTACACTTAATTGGACGGTCGAGCTAAGAGAAGGTAAGCCGGGCGGGAGTGAATTCGCAAGCCCTTGGAAAGAATTAAGCAGGATGCAGGTAGGCGGGGCCAGAGGCGAATGCGGGCAATGGGCTTGATTTTGCCGCCCAGCGTGTGTGCAACATGCTTATTCTAAATGACCTGGCAGCTCTTCATCGCGCCTCACGTCTCGTACGCAGAATCGTGGTCAGGGTGGAGGGAGAGGATTCGCAGAAAATCGCTGTCCCGGTAGGCAAGGGCGCGGATTCGCTGGCTCAATCGAAGGGAGTGAACCCGGGCGCCGTTTGGCGCTGTGAGGTTTTCGATCGCTTCCCAATGGAAACCGCTGTGGCGATATAGGGTGTTCCAGTCCAGCTCACGCAGGCGGCGTAACGCGGCGACTACCTGCCTCAGTTCGGCCGGTTCGAGGCGGAACAACACGCTTTGAAACTCGGGGCTGTTCAGGTCCAGGCGCACGGGAGTCCGTTAAGTCCGCTTTGCACGGCGTTGTGGATGGCGGTGGGCCCGGGAACGCCGCATGCGCTTCGGCGGTCGCCTCAGCAAGGCGTCGATGTCGGTGTCTTGAGGCGGGGTCTCCGCCGCCCAGGCGAGTCCTCGTTCGATGCGGGAGCGGTGGGGTTCCCGGAGCGTCCACAACTGGCTGTCGGGGACCATGGACACGGCCGTCAGCACAATGCGCCCGTCCTCGAACCGCTCGAGACGGAATGGCTTGCCGGCGTAACTCTTGCCCAGTGAGATTTGCCCGCTCTTGCCGACCGTTTTGAACTCGGCGTGGCTGATTTGCTTGGTTTCCATCTCGTTCATGCCATCATGCTATCATGCCGGCGGGAAAACCGCAACTGCCTCTGTTTCCGGCGTCCGCGACGTGCCTGGACCTTAATCTCGAATCTGCAATTTCAAAGGCGCTCGCCGGAAATGCGTTCTCCCCCCTGTTTTCTGCTGCCAACCGTTTACTGTCCACTTTTTCTCTCCCTTCTATTACCGGCCGCCCCAGGTAAGATAATTATTTATTGACCTACATACTTCGCCTTAGTAGGATGTAGCGTAGGATGGGTGCCCAATGAATATCGAAACCAGCGTTGTGACCACGAAGGGACAACTCGTTATCCCGGCTCGTCTGCGCCGGCGATTTGGAATAAAAAAGGGGACGGTGGTGACTTTTACTGAAGACGAGGGGCGCATCATCGTTCAGCCCGTTACCCGCGAATTCATCCGCGGCCTGCGCGGGTCGCTACGCGGGGAACCCTCAGCGCTCGCCGCCCTGCTTGAGGACCGCAAGCGCGAGCGGACACTATGAAAACCTGGGTGTTGGATGCGAGCGCCCTCATGGCGTTTTTCGAAGACCGTCCGGGGGCCGGCCAGGTGGAAGAACTGCTGGCCAAGGCGGCGGAGACTAAGCGTCCGCTGTTAATGTCAGTGGTGAATTGGGGCGAAGTTTTTTATTCCATCTGGGGGGCGCGCGGAGAAAAAACGGCCGCCGCCAAATTGCAGGAAATCGCCCAGCTTCCCATCCGGGTGATCGACGTGGATATGGAACTCACCCGTTTGGCCGCCAGCCTTAAGGCTCAGCACAATCTGCCCTATGCCGATTGCTTCGGCGCCGCCCTCGCCCAATCGCGGAAGGCAACGCTTGTTACCAGTGACAAGGATTTTGAGCGCGTCGGCTCTGCGCTCAAAATCCTTTGGGTCTGAGGCTACTGCGTTCCGATCAGGCGGGTCCGCCTACCGATAGATTTCACGTCGCGCTGTCATCCCGATCCGCCGGCTGACGGAGAGGGATCTCGCTCTGAGCAATCCGCAGATTCCCCTTGCTGCACGACTGATCTCGAAAGCTCTTCGAGTTGCTTAGCGGCGCGAGCGTCGGTGAGGACTCGGTATTTCACAATTTACCGGCCCGCTTCAGGCGTCGGCGCACGTCCTCATACGGAGCCAGCTTCTTTGAAGTTCTTTCAGCGCGGTCGAGAGCCAGCGCGTCCTCGAGATCCTCAAGCTTCTGCAGCAAACGGCGGTACTCGTTCAAATCCAGCAAGACCGCCTCTCTCCGGCCACTCGTTCCGACTACAAACTTTGGAGCGGTTCCCATACGTGAAATCATAGCACTGACCCGTGAAGCCGTCCACGCGGGGAAAATGCGGCTGCCACGTTAGCAGCCCACTCGGAAGAACATATTTCCTTGATTCCAAGCTTTGAGATCGCTACATTCCATAATGCGAACGTATGATGCGCCGCCCGCGATTGCAGCGGACGCGTGGGAGACCGTCGCGGTGCTTGCTGGCTTGGTATCCGCGCCCCTGAACCGAGCCGTCAGGCGGCAAGCATCAGCCACAATCCAGAAAGAGCTTCACAAAGGTTGAAGAGGAAGTAATAGGTCTGTGGGTCGCCGCCGGGTCTCTCAACTCAATGGTCAACCACGCTCTACTCATTCTGTTAGGTGATAATGGGGCGAAGGAAGTCCACTTCGAGACGTCCATTCACCAGAAGTTGTTCAACATCCTCCTGCTCGATTTCCTTGAAAAACCCGACGCGAAGCTTACAGGCACACAAGACTGCTGTCTGGGGCTACTCAAAGAAGCTTGCCAGACAGCGTCATTCAATGAGGAGGGCTCAATCGAATTTCTAGCTACGCCTGTCGAGGCTCTACGCACGTGGCTCGATGGCGAGATGACGGTAGATACGTGGCTGCCTTCGATAGGTCAGAAGCTCGATCTCAAGCTCCAACGACGAGAAAGCGTCTATATCTGCGGAAATATCTCTAAGCATAATCTCGCTAGGCTTACCGGCGTCACAAAGCGGCTTCGTGAGATCCTTCATCGCCACGGTGTCACGGTGGATGCGAAAAAGGCACTGCATGTACTTGACGACTTCTATGAACGATTCCATGCCGAGATATTCAACTACCACTCCACCGTTATAGCTGAATTGCTAAATAATGTTCGCTGGGGAATCCACGCCTATCTGGGCCCCGAGTATCTTAGGGCCCACGTTCAAGACAATGCCACCCCTCTAAGGTACTCCTACAGGTATCCTAATGGCGTATCGAATGGGTTCGTTCGATCCTGCTATTGGGACTTAATGAACTCGGTGCGACGAGGGCCCTGCATGGAGCGTTTTGCTGCGAATAGCGTGTTCAAACTAAGGTACTAGCGGATAGCCTTGGTCTCGCCCTGCGAGCGTTCCTTATCGTGGAATCTTTCTTCGGCCACTGGTGTTTAGGCCGAGCATGGCCTCTCGCAATAGGGCGTTAATCCGCGTCTGGTATCCCTTTCCTTGCGCTTTGAGTAGGGGCACGCCAAGGCGTGCCCCTCCCTCCAGACTGGGCGGCGACGTGCCTCAACCCCGGCCATCGCCGCTGCAAGCAAAGACTCCGAGGCCGTTCGCGAAGAAACTGCCGGGATTCTTCGTCGACCCGATGCACTAAATCGGGACTCCTCAGAATGACATGTTGGAGAAATGGCCGCGCTACTCTATTGTTGTCATCCTGATCCGTCAGCCGACGGAGAAGAATCCTTTTCAGTTCGCGAAGAAACTGCGGAGGCCCTTCGTCCAAGGAACAGACTCAGAGCTCGCCCTGAAAGAATCGAAGGGGTGACATGAAAAGAAACTGCGAGGATCCTTCGTCCCGATGTGATCGGGACTCAGGATGACAATCAGCGTGCCAGGCAAGTTCTGAGAAAAACGAAGGAATGACATGACGCGCGATCTCACCGTGATTCGGTGATCAAACGAATTTCGGTGATAAACTCCCCGAAGTGAAGACCTTTTACATCTACATCATGTCCAACAATACGCGCACACTCTACAAGGGCGTGACGAACAATCTGGAAAAGCGCGTGTTCCAACACAAGCACAAGCTGCTTCCGGGGTTCACGTGCCGATACAACATCAACCGGTTGGTGTACTACGAGACCTGTGGCGATATCCGGGGCGCCATCCGGCGCGAGAAACAGATCAAAGGATGGCTGCGGGCAAAGAAAGTGGCGTTGATTATCGGGGTCAATCCCGCCTGGCGAGACCTGAGCCAAGGGTGGTACGGCAAGGAATAGGTGCCATGCGGAAGGCTCATGATGCCATCCTGAGCCATTGAGATGTCATCCTGAGCGCAGCGAAGGATCTTTGTCATTTCTCGAAGAAACTGCAGGGGCCCTTCGTCCCGATCGGATCGGGACTCAGGGTGACATGAACAAACACTCGCTGGAATTTAGGGCTTGACAAATTTCATTTGATCTGATATTAATTAAAGTATATATAACTGGACGCACGGGTTAACCGGGGGGAGCGCCCGCAGGAGGTTTGTTGTGTCACTGCTCTTCCCAGGCCCACCATCGTGGTTCCCGCCCGCTGTTCTTACCTTGATGAGTCGAGAGTCGAAAGTGGGGTTCGGGTGTCGGAAGATAGGATTCAGGAGCCAGGATTCAGGAGTCAGGAGTCAGGAGTCAGGAGTCAGGAGTCAGGAGTCAGGAGACAGAAGTCAGAAGGCCGAATACCTGAAACTGAAAGCTGGAAAGGGGCAGGGCATTACTTTCAACTTGTTTTCCGGCCAATGTAACGGTTACATGGGGCGCCAAATTCTGCGACGATCATGCCCGGCAGGCGGAACGTGCATAACAGTGCGTTCAGCAGACCTCTGCGGAAGGCCCATGTTCATTGTCCGAAATCGACGTGAGGCGAAAAGTGCGTAATGCAAAGGGAAATTTGATGTTCACACACTGCGACGAAAGGCGCATGGATATTGGCGAGGATCGAAGTGAGGGTAAAAGGCGCATTTTCGTTAGAGACGTTTTTTTGAATGTTAAAGCCACTATGTTATTGAAAATGAAAGAACGCAGGCTTGGGCTCTCGAAAACAGGCCTACTTTTGCGCGAGGATTAGCCCATAAGATGCACAAAACAAGGTCTTTGTTGGAAGTTGGCTTTCTGGATTTGCCGAGTACATCATGATAATAAAGGAGTTGTTTGGAGAAATGGGAGAGGTCGGTAGGTCCTAGTACTACTACGTTAAGTTAAGGCAGACGGTTTCGTTTGCGAATTACGCTGCCACAATACGCGCACTCGCCGGTCCAGGTAAACAACAGGCGTTGGATCTCACGACGTGTCTGTGGCAGGGTCCACCCAGAAGTTTTTTTTGCTGCGCAAC
>JBGPCF010000124.1:0-20061 GCA_041481635.1 Terriglobia bacterium
CTTTGCCCCAAGTCAGGAGGGGGCTGCAGCGTATTCTGATTAGGCTGGGCGGCTTTTGCCCTTGGTGCCACATGAGATTTCCCAAGCTGGACAGTTCTTGATTAACTTAACCTAGTAATATTATGAGGCCCAAATGAAACCATGGTTACCAATGAAACAAATGACAAAATATATTTTCTTCGCGTGAAAGCCTGCCGGTGCCTCTTGTAGCCGCGATTTCACATCGCCATGCGCAAAACAGGAAATGGCGACGTCCCGCCAGGGTGGGACAGGTTCCGTCGCCGCTACTTTCGATCTTCCGTTTTCAAATTCCTAATTTCTAATTTTTAATTTCCTGCTCCCGCCTGTAACTGACAACTGACAACTGACAACTGACAACTTTCTTCCACCGTATGCCCGGCACTCGTCTCCCCGCTGGGGCTCGGTTGAAATGTTGTGCATTCGTTTTCCCACGGCTCACGCCATGGGCTACGTTCTGCCGCCCCCTACCGGGGCTGTCCGGGGAATCCCGATTTTCGATCTTCCCCATCCCCTAGCCCCTGTCCTTCCGTCCCCAGCACCTAGCACCCGTTCTATGCCATTGCATTTCCGCATGTCGAAGCATAGATTATCTCCCGGCACGAAAATTCCATCACATCAGGCGCCAGGATTTCTCAATGAGCGAGTTCTTTCAGCGCATCCTTGACTTGGTAGCCCGTCAAGAGGTGCTCATTTCGGACCACGGCTATGATGAGCTTGCCGCAGATGGTATCCTAGTGAAGGATATCCTGGCGGGAGTCAGGGCGGGCGCCGTGGTGGAAGAATACCCGGCTTATCACAAAGGGACCGTGTGTGCTTGTCCTGTAAAAGGACAACGCGGGTAAGCCCATCCATGTGGTGTGGGGTATCCCGGTCCATGCGGATTCTCCAGCGGTTGTGGTCACAGCCTATCGGCCTGACCCCAACCGATGGGAAGACGATTATCTGAGGAGAAAGTTATGACCAAGAGGCGTCACACAAAGTTCATCCACGAAGGACAATACGCTGCTGCGGTGGAGATTGAGTGGATTGAGTCCGACACGGGATGGTCACCCGCGTTGTCCGTGGAAGATGCCCAAAAGCTGGATGAGGTACGGGAGGCATTAAGGTCGGGCGATTTCAAAAAGGCGGGTCACCTTGCCCGCGTCTATCAACTCACACCCCTTGCTGTGTGAATCGACTAGGCCAAGGACGCTGCTGCCCTCCTCCTTTTCTTCCATTCATACTTCAGAGTTCATAATTCACAATTTCTTCTCGGTCCCAGTCCTTCCGCCCCCAGCCCCTAATCCCCGTTCTTCCGCCCCTAGTCCACGTTGCCGGGGGCCAAACGTAGGAGTATACTTTCCTTATGCGAGTAGCGTATGAAGCTTGAGAATCTCTCTCAACTCGTTTCGGAGCTTTCCCCCGAGGAGCAATCGGCGGTGAAGGAGTTCATTGTTTTCCTGAAACAGCGCCAGGGGAAGCAGCCGGAAAACGCCTTCCAAGCTGCCATCGACGAATTCATCTCCGAGCATCCCGAGTTGCTTCGCCGGCTGGCCCAGTGACAATTTATCCGAGTCTCGATGACGTGATGGCTGCGCACGCCCGCCTGCTGGTCTTGTTCGGCGGCGCACAAGGGATTCGCGACCGTGGCGCACTCGATGCAGCCTTGGCCAGACCTCAAAGCGGCTACTACCGGGACGTCATCGAGCAGGCTGCGACACTGCTCGAGGGCCTTTCCCAGAACCACCCATTCGTCGACGGAAACAAGCGGACCGCCATTGCGGTCACTGCGGCTTTCCTGAGAGTTAATGGCTTTCGTCTGGAATTCGATGATCTCGAAGCGTATCGATTCCTGATGCAGCTCTATGAAACCAACGATTTCCGGCTCGATCGCCTTGAGCCTTGGCTTCGCCAACACGCCAAATCTTCCCCCCGCTCCTAGTCCCCTTTCCTTCCTCCTGACTTCTGACTCCTGACTCCTGACTCCTGAATCCTTCTTCCTCGCCCCCAACACCTCGCACCTCGCACCTTTCCTCCCCCATTGCATTTCTCCTTATTGAAGCGTAGATTATCCCCTGACGCGGAAACCAAAAGACATTCCCGGTCTGTTGGTTCGGCTCGGGAAGCGTGCGGATGAGGCCTCTGCGCGCCCAAGGCGCAGTTAGCCCAAGGGACGGAGCCCCGGATGGGCTGCGGCAGGCGGCCACAGATGGACTATTTGCTAAATCATGAGAAGGATAAGTTTCTAGCGAGGTTTCGCCCGGCGGGGCTTTGGATTGTATGAGAATGAAGTTTCTCCATAATTGTCTGAAAGTGCTGTGTGTCGCTGTATTGGCGCTGGCTACGACTCAGGCAACAGCCCAGGAACAAGAGCGTACCGCAAAAGAAACGGTCACGGTTCTTGAAGCCATCAAGAAAACCGTCGTCTATATCCAAGGCAGCTATGTCGAGAACGGAGCCCCAAAGAGTTGGAGCGGGACGGCCTTCCTCATTTTCCAATCCGACCCTGGATTGACCAACAAAGGAATAACTTGGCTGGTCACAAACAAGCACATGCTGAAGCAACCCATGCCGAACGGCGAGCCAGGGCAGTTCTTCAAAGAGATGACAATAAGATCAAATACCCTAGCAACCGCTCCCGAACGCGGCCATTTCAGGTCGGACACGGTCCCCGTGATAGACGGCGCGGGCAACTTACTTTGGTGCGTGCATCCCGACGACTCTGTCGACTTGGCGCTTCTTCGGGCTGGGCCAAACTTACACGAGCTTGATATTCGGGCGACTCGGACCGAGCAATTCTTGACCAACGATTTGGTCAACAAGTTAAACGTTAATGAGAATGACGAGTGTTTGTTCACTGGTCTCTTTGCGGCCTACCCTGGCATCGAACGGAATTTCCCAATTGTGCGTCACGGCAAGATTGCCCTTATTTCAAACGAACGAATTCCAGTAAAAGCGGGCTTGAGTGAGGAGTTGATTCTGGCCGAAGTCACCACGTTTGGAGGAAACAGCGGCTCTCCTGTTTTTCTGCGTTTGGGTGGCATTCGAGAGGGTGCAACGCCCACCACTGGGTACGACTACTACCTTTTGGGTGTGATGCAAGGTTTTTTTTCTGAGGGGACGGACCTTGCCCTGGAGGTCACCTCAGTTCTGCGAGGAACGGTGTCCCAGAACAGCGGCATCGCTGCGGTGATACCTGCCCAAAAGATTCTGGAGATACTTCAAACCCCGCGAGCAAGCGCCAAGACCCGGCTTGCCGTTGCTCTGGCCTACGTAAACGATGGGAAGTTTACGGAGGGAGAACGGATGCTCAAGGAGGCAGTAGAAATGTCAGAAAAGGCCGTCGGCCCTGAGCACCCAGATGTGGCTGACGCGCTCGAACCGTACGCAATTTTCCTGCGAAAGCAGGGCCGCCTGCCCGATGCGCTACGTGTGGAGGCACGCACAAGAGAAATTCGGGCCAGAAATAATCCCTCGACAAAACCCCAATAGCCCAGAAGGTTGGTTTTCTGCCATCGCTGGCCAAGCTGGTAGCGCCGACTTTCGTTCCCGAGAAAGTCGGCGGCTCCTGGGTCAGAAAACCCGCAGAGTCTGAAACCCGCACACTCTGCGCTACAAATTCCTGCGCCGGCCGGCTTGACGCGCAATCAATACGAACGGGTTAGAATTCGTCGCGCTTTCTGTAGCAGCGCTCGGAGCCTGCCCGGCAAGGCAGGGAGCCCCACGGGTGGCAGACATAATGGGTGACCAGAGACCGGACGAAAAGTTCGGCTGCGAGCGATGCTGGCCCCCTGATGCAGAGGCAGCATGGGAGGCTCGCCGTACGCTGACCCATGTGGCTGACTTGATCGACGAGTCGCACTTCCATGTCATGACCCTCGCGTGCCCCCTCTGCTCTCAGCGTTTTGTCTCGGTCTTCACCGAGACCATCGACTGGGTGGACGGGGAAGACCCCCAATACTGGACGCTCATGCCCATCACCGGGGCGGAAGCCGCCGACCTGGTCCGGCAACAAGCTTCGCTGAACGAAACAATTCTAAATGCGTTGGGACCTGGGCGGCGTTCCCTGGGGCGCGACTTCCCAAAAGGCGATGCGCGGCGCGTCTTCTGGGGGAGCGGCATCTATGTCGGTCTGCACGACTGACAATCAGCAAGTCGCGCGAACCCCCGCCCTTGGGGTCCGCGGCTTTCAGGTTCAAATCCTCGTGTTGTCATCACCCTGCCAAGGTCGCAACAATCCTGCTCCGAGAGCAGGGTAGCGCAGAGTCTGTGATGCTCAGACTCTGGGGTTTTCTGATTCAAGAGCCGCAGAGTCCCGAACAGACCGGGACTCCGCGCGGCCCGATTTACTGCATGGGGGCGCCTGCGGGCGACATGGGTCGGGAGGAGAGCGTCAACCATTTCCCGCTCTTCTTCACCATGACGCTTGTAACGATCCCCTTCATTTCCATATCACTGCCGCTGGGCATGTGCGCCCCCGGAACGTCGTAGTCCGTGGTAAAAATCGCGACATCAGGCTTTACGAATCGGATGGTTCCTGCACTGAACGTGATGTGGGTGCCTTTGAAGATCGTGGAGTGCTCATCAGCGAACAATGCCTCAATTTCCGTCCGACCATTGGCTCTTCGGCCTGTTGGATTGATAATGTCACCATCTGGGGCCCAGTGCGAGGCCATGGATTTCGCGTCATCTTTTCCCCACGCGTCAGCAAAGTCGGCAAAGACTTTTCTGATGGCGGTCTCATCTCCGGCTTTGTCCTTCGCGCCAGCGACGCCCGCCGGCAAGGCCAAAAGAAGAAGTAAGCTGATCACAAGAATTCTTTTCATTTTGCCCTCCGTAATCGCATTAATATTCCAAGCGATTTAACCGGCAAAGGCTACTCTGCCAAAGAGTCATTGTCAAGAGTAGGGGGCGCCTGTAGCAAAGCAAGCAGGGCGCGAATCTCCCCTGTCGAAGTCCGCGGCTCTCAGGTTCAAATCCTCGCGCTGTCATCGCGGGGCAAAGGCCGAAACAATCATGTTCGGAGAGTGCTCAGAGAAGGACGGCGCGGGCGGGAAATGCCGCGGACTCGCTTAGGCGAGTCCACGGGACGATTGGCTTTGCGGTTCTTGGCTGCTAAGAGATGCAGAGTCCCGATCAGCTCGGGACTCTGCATCACCAAATCAATGGCCGCTTACAGCCAGCCACGCACCGTTAGGAGTGGTCACAAACACGATGGGTGCGATGCAGGGCGAAGGAAGGGAGACTGCGGTTTCGATTTCCGAATCCCCGGCCGGGCTCGCCGGGAAGGCATCGGTGCTCACATTGACGGTAGAGGGCAGCTTGTTGGAGTCAATACTCAAGCAGCTCACCGTCGCACGGAACGAAGGGACTGGGTTGGTCAGCCGGAGGTTTGCCGGCACCAACGGATCGTCGGCCAACACAAGGCCTTCGATACTGACATCGAGTTTGCCGTTTGCCCTGAGTTGGCCATGGACTGAATCAGTGATGGTCCAGGGCAGCCCCGCGCCCGGGACGCCGCGAATTGCATTGGTTGCCCCCGTAAACGGTGGAGTGACCGGGGCCAGGCTCGTGAATTCAATAATTGTAGAGTTGTCGGCGTTGCGTGCGCTGACTCCAATTTTGGCCGTCAGCACCCCTCCCAGAATAACCAGTGTGAAAAGCAGGGTCTTGCTAAGTTTCATTTACTTCCTCCTTTGAATTTTAAACAATCAGACCGCCCAGAGTTCGCGCGCGGGCAACACGTGCCTCCAATTTTGGAACGACATTTGAACAGTCCATGGTCGGACTTTACGACGCCGGCCTCGCGCTCATCTCCGGCATAGAACCAGCACTCGCCTTTCAGCGATCGGGTTCCCTTCTTCGGCCGATGTTTCCTACAGCGACTATTAGAAGCCTCCGGTCGATTTAACGTGCCATCGAGTTGATGCGGATTTGTAACTTTTTTGTATTTGGTGGGAGGATCTTGGCTTAGATCAGAACTCAGCCAAGCGGAGGAATTATCACGCGGTGATTGAGAGGATTTGAGGGACGCGAACGGAGATCGATAAAGCAAGTTGCGCTAATCCCTCGGTTGATGGATGCCAACATCCGTCAGCGACCGGATCCGCGGGTCTCAGGTTCAAATCCTCGCGGTGTGATCGCCCTGCCAAGGTCGCAACAATGCCGCTCCGACAGCACTCATAAGGGAACGGCGATGCGGGCCGAATTCCGCGGACCTCACCAACGGAGGACCGCGCTACGATTTGAAACCCCTGCGCCGCCGACATGCCACCTGCAACCTGCAAGAAGGAAAAATGGTAGGTCGAAGGTAGTAGGTCGCAGGTGGGGGGAAGCAGGACGAGGTGCCCCGACATCCCACCTACTACATGCCACCTACCACCTACCAATTAGAAACTCTGCTCAAGGATTTTCGCGACCTTCTTGGAAAAATCATACGTGGCTCTCAAATTCCCGCCGATGAAGCGAACTTTGCCGGTCACGTCGCGGTCCAGCACCACGTTGCCATCGCGGCCGGTGATCTGCACTCCCAAATCGAGCGAAGTGGCCCCCGCCACGGTGGTGACGGCGCGCGTCCTCTCGCTGCCTTGCTTAAAGCTTTTCGTCTTCATGTGCAGGATCACGAGGTCCGGCACATCGCCCGCGGCACGGTCGCCACTGCGATAGACGTGTTGAAATTTTCCCGACTTGCTCACCTCTGTGAGGAGATGCTCGTATACCGCGGCGCGGAAATCCGGAGGCAGCGCCACATCACCGTTTTCAACCGGTTCGATTTGAATGGCGGAGGCGGAAAGTTTCTTTGCCGGTTGGGACGCGCCGGCTGAAGAGGATTGCCCCGCGGGACTGGCCTGGGCCAACACATGCCCCCCACCCCACAAACCTGCGCCCACGGCCACCAGCAATACGGCCAGCGATGGCGCGAGCATCCACTTGCGGCCCGAAGGCCTGGCCGAAACAAACGCGCGCCGGCGGGAACAAATCGCGAACCCTGTTTCAGTCTGATTCGTCATTATTTCTTCTCCTCTGCCTTCGCTGGGTCTTCCGGCGGAATGCTGGCGTGCGCGCCCTGGGCAACCATTTGTCTCTTCAACGGTTGCGCCTGTCCATACGGGAGGGTGAAGATTGCGCCGTGAAGACCGCCATTGGCGTCGCGGTATTCCACCGTGAGCACATCGATCTTCTCCCGGAACAAACCCAGAACGCGTCCACCGCCATAAGGCACGGCCATTCTTGCCAACGTGCCTGCGGTGCCCCCAATCGTTTCCTTAAAATCCTTTTCAGTGAATACATCCTGGACGGATGCAATACTCACCTCAGCCTTGGCTTTGCTAGTCTTAAATTGCAAAGTGTCGCCTTGGACGGTCAGGTCGCCCTTGGCATTGGCTTTGACGTTTTCGAAGCCGAGCACGTGTTTCACCTGGCCCGGCGTTGCGGCTGGTGACGCACTCGGTTGTTGGCCGCTCACCAGCGCTCCGGAAGCACAGAGCAACGCCAGTCCAATAAGAAGCTGACGTGAAAGAGCACTGATCGAAATCCCTCGCGCCCATCGGCGACAGACTAAACTTCCAGCCCTTCCTGCACGTCCCGGCCTTGTGATCTTCATGCGTATCTCCTTGGCAAGCGTCGCGCGCCCCTTCGGCTTGGGCGGCGCGTTTCTTAATCTTTGGATTCTGGGGTATCCGCAATCCTAAGGGTCGGTAAGATAGCACACTTTTGGGGGCTGAGGGAGACCTTCCCTTAAGTCTGAGCGCCTAACAGTTTGTTGGAAAACTTTCTCCCGCCTAGGCGGGTCATTCCAAGGAGCTCCTGGCGACGAGGAATCTCGCATTGCCTGTCTTTTCAGAGCGGGATTCCTCGTTGCGCTCGGAATGACACGTGTGGAAAACATTCTTCACAAACTGTGAAGGCGCAATTACTGCGGGTATAACAGATCCGAACTAACTACGCCAGCCGGCCTGTCGCGAGAAGTGAACCAATGACGGCGATGGTGGTAGGCGATATCCACTCAGAGTGTCTTCAACAAATCTTACCGGGGAGTCGCGGCATGCAAGGGGGGATCAAGGCGCTTCCCAATCGAGGGCGTAGATTTCCTGGATGCTGGCGTCGCGGACCAGCAGGGGAGAGCCATCTGGGGCGAGGCCGCTCCAGTTGCCAAAGGCTCCGCCCGCCGCCTGAAACCCTTTCAGGCTGACGATACGTTCCAGCTTGTGGTCGCTGATTTGCAGGCGGAAGTAGCTCTCCTGGTTATCAAGAATCCCGTCAAATGACAAAGAGCGCCCGTCTCGGGACCAGGTCGCATAGGCTACAAACATTTTGGCGAGCTCAGTCCATTTTTGAGTATTGAAGTCATAAAGCATGAGCTTGAGGGAATCGAGCGTGATAGCCGACAGGTAGCGACCGTCCGGAGACCATCGGGGAGAGAAGAGGCCATCGGATCCATCCACCTTCGTCACTTTTCGCGTTTTCAAGTCTACCAAATAAATGGCTGACCCCTGATTGCTGGACGAATTTTCTCCGAAGACGAGCGATTTACCGTCGGGCGACCAGTTGGGGTCCGCCAGGTTTGTTTCGTGGCGATAGATCAGTTCGGGTGTGCCTCCGGCGGCAGAGACGGTATAGATTTGCCAGGGCTCGCCGGGTGGATGGCCAAAGAAGGCGATCTGCTTGCCGTCCGGAGACCATCGAGGTAAGTACGCCTGCATCGGCGGCAAAGCAAGCTGAAGCTTTTGACTTCCGTCCACCTTGCTTCGCCACATGGTGCCATCCGAGCCGTCATTGTAGGCGACCCACTCTCCATCGCGAGAGAAGTCGAGTCCCATCGCCGAGATCCCTGAAAGGTAAGGCTCGAACTGTTTTGATTTCAAATCGTAGCGCACCAATTCCGCCCGAGGCTGCATGCCCTGGACGAAGATCTTCTTGCCATCCTTGCTTGGGACGGGATTGCCGATGTTCATTGGCCCAGTGGTCAATTGCACGGGTGCCTGGGGGGTTGACCGGAACAGGCCGCCGCGTTCACGCAGCGCCCAGATATTTGCCGTCCCGTCGCGCACCGCCTGGAAGATGAAATAATTCCCGTCCGGCGTCCATCTACCGCAACATTCATTGGGCGTGCGATTCCATCCCGGAAGCAGGGGGTGAAGGTTTTTGCCGTCTGAAGAAGCTTGCCAGAGGGATTGGTTATTGGTTTTGGGATCGCTCACGGTGAAACGCAAGATTGAACCCTCGGGTGACCAACTGATGTAACCCGGGATTCCGCTCGTCTCCAGCAGTTTCCGCGGATCGCTTCCATCTCGCGTCGCCCGGAATATTTCGTTTCCCATGGCATACGCAAGAGACTCTCCGTTTGGAGACCACGCTCCGGAGTGTCCCTCCAGGTTGCCCAATCGACGCGCCGTACCACCCAGGACGGGCACGGTCCAAAGCGAACCGTCGAGAACCGTCCCGGGGGCAACACCCATCAAAAGCGAAGCGCCGTCTGGCGAGATATCAAATATACCCATGATGCCAGGTACATCGGATAATGAATTCGGTATGGATACGGTCTCGCCTCCCGAAACGGAGGTTTGGGCAAGACCCGATTGCCCGTCGATAAAATAGATCCGCGAACCGTCGGTGAGTAGGCCTGACTTCGACCGATTCGTGTTGGTGATTTGAACGGTGCGCAGAACGTGCGGCGGGGGAATTGGACGCGTCAGGATGTAGCCGAGGATTGCCGCGACAGCAACAAGAACGCCGCCGGATATCGCCGCCCAAGTGCGCCATCCACGCTGTGGGCGGGTTTCGCGAAACGCCTCCGCCATGCTCGGCATAGCGGCGGTCGCCCCCGTGTGGCTGGAAGTCGTATCGCGTTTCAGCCGTTTCAGGTCGGCACGCAGTTCGGAGGCGACCTGATAGCGGAGGTCACGATCTTTCTCCAAAAGCTTGTTGAAGATCTCTTCCAGTTTCGGCGGCACTTCCGGATTCAATCGGACCGGTGGGGTGGGGGCCTTATGGAGAATCTCGTCAAAGATGGCGGCCGAGGTGCTGCCCGAGAAGGCTGGACGCCCGGTGGCCATCTCATAGAGCACAACGCCCAAGCTGAAAAGGTCCGTGCGCGCGTCGAGCTCTTTGCCCAGCGCCTGTTCGGGCGACATGTAGGCCATTGTCCCCATCGCTGTGCCGGGGCTGGTCAGGTGTTCCGGAGCCGCCCCCATCGTTGGCATGGCCGACGCGCCCACCGCCTCGGCAACTGGCGAGTGTTTCGGTGATAATTTAGCTAGTCCGAAATCAAGAATTTTAGCCTGGTCGCGCTCAGTAATGAAAATATTGGCCGGCTTAATGTCGCGATGGACGATTCCCTTCGAATGTGCCGCGTCCAGGGCGTCCGCAAGCTGGGTGCCCAACTCCAACAATTCTTCGACTTTGAAAGGGCCGGAGGCAATGCGATGCTTGAGCGTTTGCCCCTCCAGCAATTCCATGGCGATGAAGGGCCGGCCTTCGTACTCGTCGACGTCGTAAATGGTGCAAATGTTGGGGTGGTTCAGGGAGGAGGCGGCCTGGGCCTCGCGCTGGAAGCGGCCCAAGGCTTGATGGTCCTTTGCCATTTCTTCCGGCAGAAATTTGAGCGCGACAAAGCGGCGGAGCTTGGTGTCTTCGGCCTTGTAGACCACACCCATCCCGCCGCCGCCGAGTTTGTCCACTATGCGGTATTGCTTTACTGTCGTTCCTATCATGATTTGGGAGTTGCTCTGACGATGTAGGAATTTTAGAATAGGTCGAAAGTTGTGTCAACAAATTGAAAGCTCGCGAATGCCGCCGGATCGCTTGCTGAATGAGTCTAGGGGTATCGTCGCCCGCTCCGTAACTACTCCAGCTACGTGGAGATACTCCTTTTACGTCGACGGTCACTTGGCCAGGAAGACGGCTGACGGGAAGATGGTCCAAAGACGAAGTGGTTTTTCACTCCGGTAATCCCGGCGTTTTGTCGATGATCAGTCAGAGGGTTGGAGGCTGGGTTTCTGGGGATTTTCTGGTACGCCTGGCAGGATTCGAACCTGCGACCTTTTGCTTCGGAGGCAAACGCTCTATCCATCTGAGCTACAGGCGCACGCTATACAAAGTTTAGCCTTCACCAAGGTCATGGTCAAGGTACGTTCGTCTCGCATATCTTTCCCTGCAATTCAATACCGTGAATCAGCGCGCGGACCCGGCGCATCAAACGTTTGGACGGTTTCCGTCGCAAAATGGAAATGGGCTCGTTGTTTTATTCCGGCCGCGTGAGGATGCTTGGGGCTTTTGTGCTGATGTTCGCCGCGGCGCCTCCCGCGCGGTCATGGGGCACGCAAGCGCATCAGTTGGTGAATGCGCGAGCCGTGGAGAATTTGCCGGAACCTCTCCGAACTTACCTTCGGACTCGCAAGATATATCTGGTGGAGCACGCAACTGACCCCGACCTTGTGGCCCAGAATGACCCTTCCGAGCGCCTCCATCATTTCACCGATGCCGATGCATATGACAAGGACCCATTTCCGACTTTGCAAAAGCATTTCCTGCAGCAGGGGCGCCCACCCACTTCGGTGGAGCGGCGCAATGGGGATTCAATTTGGCAGATCGAATATTTTACAAACCAACTTACCGCTGCCTTGCGAAGGCACAATTGGGGCGAAGCGGATTATGATGCTGTTTTTCTCGCTCACTATGCTTCCGACCTCACCCAACCTCTACACACCTTATCGAATTACGATGGACAATTCACGCACCAAGCCGGGGTTCATTCGCGCTTCGAATCGGAGTTGGTGAACGCGCTCAAAGACGGCTGGACGCTCAAGCCGCAACCTACGACGAATGAAGCCAATCTGCGCGCGCGAATTTTTGGGGAATTCCTGGCCAGCTATCGCCAAGGGGACGCAGTGCTGGTCGCCGACCGCAGAGCCGTGGCGGGCCGAACCTACGTCGATCCCCAATTCTCGCCCACCTTTCAGAAATTGGCCGGGCCATTGGCGGAAAAGCGGCTGGATGCGGCAATCTCTTTCGTCAGTTCGCTCTGGTATACTGCGTGGGTGCGCGCGGGCCGGCCGGCGTTGCCCGCCCAAAAAGCAGAAGTCAAAGTGAACGCCTTGAGATTAGCGGATCGGGGGCATGGCGGGCGGGGCGAAGAAATCAGGACAGGGCGCCGGTAAAAATCGGTGATGGTTCGCAATGAAGGCGAAACAGATCGCCGTCGTCACGCTGATAGTTTTGGTTTGTTCCACGCTGAGCGCGATTGTGGCTTATCGCCGTGCGCTCCGCCAGGTGCCCCCCGGACTCACCAAGGTGGCTGCTCCCGCCACCCGAACAGTCCTTAGCGGAACGCCCGGCTGCGTTGATTTTCATGACGCGGGCCCCCGCGCGGGTGGGCCCGGATGCGTCTCCGGCCGATTACTGCGGGTATTCGCGTCGCGCGGCGGCAATACCTTCCTCGATTTCTGCGAGGATTATCGAAACTGCCCGTTCACCAGCGTGATTTTTGCCTCCGACAAAAGCAAGTTCGGCGACCTCGGAATGCTGACGGGCAGGCAAGTGGAAATTCAAGGGACCATCACCGTCTATCAGGGGCATGCTGAAATCATTGTTCGCGACCCGCAACAAATTCGCGCCGTCCCGTGAGCTCTCGGGATTATTTTTTTCAAAGGATTCCATTTTGAAATTTTTCACAGTCGCCATAATCGCTATGATGGTGCTCGCCGGTCACAACGCCACGGCGCGGGCGGTTGTGGCTGTCCCGCAATCCTCCGAGGCGACTCAGAGTGGCGCGCAGCCTGACCCTGCGACCTCGGCGCTCATCGCGCAGGGATTCGACCTGCTAGGGCGCAACGACGCGGCGGATGCGGAGGCGACATTTCGCAAGGCTCTCGACGCTCGACCCGAGATCGCCGTTGCGCATCGCGGGCTCGCCTTGGCTTTGTGGGCAGAGGGCAAGGGCAGCGCGGCGGTCCGCGAAATGACCATCGCTACGCGGCTCGCGTCGGACGATCCGGACGCCCACCTCGAGCTGGGCAAGTTTGCCTGGACCATCAGTTTCCAGCCCGAATTGGCAAAGGACGGACCCGCCAAGAGCTCGCCGGACGAATTGCAGTCCATCGCCCTACGCGAGATGAATAAGGCCGCTGCGCTCCGGCCGCAGGACGTGAACATTCATCTAACCCTCGCCCGCGCCTACCTGGACTACCAGCAGACCAAGGAAGCCGTGTTTCACGCTCAAGAGGCAGTGCGCTTGGCGCCCTCCAATCCTACGGCCCACGTGATTTTGGGGCAGGCGTTGTTGGGCGAAAAGGAAGAGAGTGGGGCGGAGGCCGAGTTCAAAAAAGCTCAGGAGCTCAATCCCAATGACGGCGCCGTCCATCTCGAGTTGGGCCAGCTCCGAGCCCTGCAGCGGCGGTTTGAGGATGCGGAGAAAGAATTCCGCCGGGCTACCGAGCTCTCGCCGAACTCCGGCGCGGCTTTCGCAGCGTGGGCCGGGTTGCTCATCGAGACCGGGCACAAGACTCAAGCGCGCGGCCTTTTGGAAAAGGCTGTGGCGCTGGATCCCCATGACTGGCAAAGCCAGTTTCACCTGGCCACCCTCTTGTTTGAGGGCGGCGAGACGGCGCGCGCCACTTCCCTGTTTGAAAGTGTTTCCAAAGCGCACCCTGAATTTCTTCCCGCGCGCGAACAACTGGCTTTCGGCCTTGTCCGGCGCGGCGAATTGGAGAAGGCCGCCGCTCAGGCCGAGGCTCTGGTGGCCGAAAATCCGCAAGCCGCGGAGGGTCACCACGTGATGGCCCTGGTGTTGTGGAAGCGCCGCGATTTCGACGGCTCGCTGGCCGAGTGTGCCCTCGCGGAAGCAAACGAACAGAACGCTACCGCCCTGCTGGCCCTGGAATCGCTCGAACTGTGGCAGCTCGATCGCAAAAAGGAAGCGCGATCCACCTTTGTTCGTGCCGCCAAAGCCGAGCCGCACTTGGGAACGTCGGAAGTTTTTTGCCGCCTCATTTTTTGCGACGCCAGGGATATCGGCCCGGTCGAAGACTTTCTGCGCAAGAATCGGTGGTCCATCGCGCCTCCCAATTCGCCCTGAATCCGAGCACGAGGCTTTCGGGAGGGCTGGGCCATCCAAAGCAAACAACGCTTTTGCTTGGCGACAAAGCCACTGAGACCAACTTTAAGTCAGAGCCGCTTTCGGAATTTAGGATCATCCATTTCGCGGTTCACGGGGTCTCTGTACCCGATTTTCCAGACAGAGACGCACTCATCCTGGGCCGCGACCCGCATTCGACCGATGAAGGACCGTTACAGGTGCGCGAGATCGCGCGACTCTCTCTCGATGCGGACTTGGTGACGCTCTCGGCTTGCGATACCGCGACGGGAAAGTCCGAAGGCGAGGGTGGCATTACTGGACTCGCGGAAGCGTTCTTGCTCGCGGGCGCCAAGAGCGTGGTAGGGGCGCTGTGGAGTGTGGACGATTCTGCCACGGAAGCCTTGATGAAGGATTTCTACGCACATCTGGCGAACGGAGAAGACAGAGCCTCTGCACTCCGGCACGCGAAACTCGACTACCTGCAGCAAATGGGTGATCGCCCTCCGGTCTTCTGGGCGGGCTTTACTTTGGTTGGGGACGGTTCGGGAGCGATCACTTTCTGATCGAAGGCCCCGTTTGCCCTCAAAAGGGTGCCGAGTTCCCAATTTTCTGTTGCCCGTTCCTCTTAGTTGGTGATGCCTCCGAAGAGATAAATTTCTAACCTTCATCCCAATTAAACGTACATAACGGTCCGAACTAGTTGAGAGCGCCGTGTGGCCGACCGCGAAGTCGGAAGCAATCTGGTCCCATTGCTAAGAACCGATAACCTCTTTCTAGTTCCCCCTATCCAAGTATTTTGGGCATTTGTTGTCAACTCCTTGACCTTAGCTTATCACAAACATAGATGACGCCCGTCACTGCAATCCGCCTTTAATGCCTATACGGTTATTGCCATTGAATAGAGACCATGGCACTGAATGAGCGGTGGCTAAATTCCATTCAGGCCTGAGAATAAAGGATAGAAAAAGACTTGTAAGGCACCCAGCCACTCCAGCCTCCTCGTTGCGCTGCCAGGTTAGAGTCCCTGTGCGCCAGTCCGACAGAAGTTACCCATACGTTGTCACTCCTTGATAGCGAATTTCGTAACGGAGGTGTTCGAATGTTGCGCTTCCTGGTTCGCATCGCTGTATTCCTCCCCTTGGTCTTCAGCTTCTCGCAAGCTCAAACCACCACACAAATGAGCCCGCAGGCGGTAATGCTCGCTTCCCAGGCTCTCCAGGCTTCCGTGGGCAGCACAGCCCTCACCGACGTCACCCTCCAAGGCACGGTGAACTCCTTCCTCGGGTCAGATGAAGACAGCGGAAATTTCACCCTGGAAGTCAAAGGAAATCAAGAAAGCAAACTCAGCCTTAACCTGAGCAGCGGACAGCGCACGGAAATCCGCCAGGGACAGGCAGGCGAGTGGGTGGATGCGGAAGGCGTGCAGCATCCCATGGCGTTTCACAATTGCTGGGTAGACGCGAGCTGGCTTTTCCCCACCTTCAGCGTGCGAAGCGCGTTGAACGACCCGCAAGTAGTAAGTGTCTATTTGGGGCAAACGGTCCGAGACGGCGTGACGGTGGACCATTTGCAGCTTTCGCGTACCATTCCGGGGCAGAGCACCGACATGGCCACTCAGATTCAGGGTCTGAGCGCCTTGGACCTCTACCTGGACGCGACATCTCATCTGCCCGTCGCAATCGATTTCAACCTGCATCCCGATAACGATCTTATCCGCAATATCCCTGCTGAAATCCAGTTCTCCGGCTATCAAAAAGTCAACGGCATCAACGTTCCGTTCCACATCCAGAAATTCCTCCAGGGCACGCTTACGCTGGACTTCTACGTCTCCAACGTCACCATCAACCCCGGAATCCCGGACAGCGAATTCTCCATTCAGGCAGTCCAAGGAGGCAACTAATGAGCCGTCTTCATATACGCTTGACTCTTGTTTTTGCTTTTCTGCTCATTGGTTTGAGCACTGCCCAGGCCCAGGTGATTACTGGGCTGCCGCCTTATGGCAGCTTCAGTGGCGGGCCATTCGACACGGTGAATAACGCCAACTTAAACGTCAATTTCGGCATCCCAGTTCTAAAGAAGGCGGGGCGGGGGATTCCGTTCAACTCAGTATGGAACTTTGACAGCTCAATTTGGACCATAGTCACCGTAAACGGGCAGCGCACCTGGACTCCTCCTTCGCTCGCTAACCCCCATTGGGGATTTGGAGACTTCACCGAATCGGCGACGGGATATATGACAAACACCGCAACCTTAACCGCATGCGGCGGAGGGAATTACAACGTTTATACGAATTGGGTTTTCTTCGATTCGCAAGGAACTCCCCATCCGTTCAATAATGTGTCGGTTTCGGCCGGCCCCCCACCCTGCCCCCAGTATCCGGCCACAGCAATCGCTGCTGTTGACGGCTCAGGGTACACAATGTTCCTTACCCTAGCCAAGGGCCAAGCAGCCAAAATAACTTCGCCCTCCGGAACCATTATTAACCCAATGTCGGTGATCATTACTAATGGGAGCATGGTCGATACCAACGGGAACGAGGTAACTGCAACTAATCCGTCGCCCTTTCCAATGAAGTTTTACGACACCCTAACGGACCCTTCAGGGGGCGTGACCCTAACGGCTTCAGGCACGACATCCAATCCAACTCTCTATCAGTACACCGGTGCGCTCGGCGGCACGTCGACGGTCACGGTGAATTACATTAACAAATATGTGCAGACAAACTTTGGCTGCCTTGGGATTGCTGAGTATGGGCCGTTGACACAATCCCTCGTGGGCAGCATCGTCCTGCCGGACGGGACTTCCTACACCTTCACCTATGAGCCAACGCCGGGCCACCCGAGTTACGTCACAGGTCGAATCGCTTCTGTTCATTTGCCAACGGGGGGAACCTACACATACACTTATTCGGGAGGAAACAACGGCATCTCTTGTGCCGACGGCTCTGCCGCGATCCTCACCCGCGCAACCCCGGACGGGACTTGGACCTATACTCATTCCGAATCCGGCACAACCTGGACGAACAGCTTCACCGATCCATCAGGCAACAGCACCACCATCAGATCTCAAGGCATTTACGAAACTTCACGTCAGACCTCTTCCCTGCAGACGGTGTACACTTGCTACAGCGCCACAGGATCTGCGCCCCCAACTCCGCCTTGTGACAGCGTTCCCATTACGCTCCCGATCGCGCGGATGGCAATCACCACAGTTCCTGTCGGGGGCCTGCAGTCAAAGACAGACATTTATTACAACACCTATGGCTTGCCTACCGAAGTCGATGAATACAATTATGGAAACGGCGCGGTAGGCGCTTTGGTGCGCCAGACTCTGACCACTTACAACACTACCCTCACCAACGGGATTGTTGACCGCCCGGCAACACTGAGTGTTTATGACGGCAGTGGGACGTTGCAACGCCAAACAACTTACGGATATGATTCCGGCGGCACGGTGGCAACCTCCGGCACCCCGCAGCACCTTGCGGTCACAGGGTCTCGCGGCAACCTGACCAGCACCAGCATCAGCGGAATCGGTTTGACTACGATCAATCGGTCATCCACCTACTTCGACACAGGCCTGGTGCAAACGGCCACAGACGGTAATGGGAACCAAACGACCTACGCCTATGCAAACTGCGGAAATTCCTTCGTCGCGTCCATCAGCATGCCGCTCACATTGTCGCGCTCCAAGACATGGAACTGCAACGCCGCAGCAACGGCTTCCGAAACCGACGAGAATGGCAAGGTCACAAGCCTCACCTATGACAACATGAACCGACCCACCCAAACGAATTTCCCCGATGGTGGCTCGGTCAGCACAAGCTATAGCGGCGCCACGGTAATCAATGCCAGTACTGCCGTGGTTGGCTCGACGGTGAGGCAAGACCAGCACACCCTTGACTCGGTTGGACGTCACAAGTCTTCCTTGCTCAGCAACGACCCCGACGGGGCGTCCACCTATGTGGATAAAACCTATGATAACTCCGGACGCCTTGGCGTTTCGAAAAATCCCTATCGCAGCTCTTCTAGTGGCTCGGACACGATCACCTATGACGCGTTGAACCGGCCTCTTACAGCTACACACCTCGACTCAAACGTCATTACGACATACTATGGAGCAACTGCGGTCGGCGCAGCGGGAGGGGCTACGACTAAGCTCTGCGGGACTGGCTCCGCCTACCCAATTCTTGTTGTGGACGAGGCTGGCAACAAGAGTGAGACCTGGACCGACAGCCTGGGCAGAACGGTTGAGGCGGACGAGCCAGACTCCAGTGGCAGTCTCACCCTAGGAACATGCTATACCTACGACCCGTCCGGCAACCTGACCCAAGTGGCTCAAGGCACCCAGACGCGCACATATATATACGATGGTCTTTCACGTCTTTTGAGCGCCACCACGCCTGAGTCGGGATTGTCAACTTACACCTATGATGCCAACGGAAACATGCTGACCAAGCAGGAAGCGCGAGGGATCACCATTACCTATACCTATGACGCAATGAACCGGCTGACGCGCAAGAGTTATTCCGGTGGGACGACTCCCGCTGCAAACTTCTTCTACGATCAAGCGCCAAGTTCCTGGCCGGCGTGGTCAGGGGTAACATTTTCCAATCCCAAGGGAAGGCAGGTTCTCACTTGCACCAATTCACCCGCCGGCACCTGCACCACTCCCCAGACCGCCACCGCGTACAGCTACGACGCGATGGGGCGCATCCTCAACTACTGGCAGTGTACGCCCTACAACTGCGGCACCTCCAGCATTTGGCAGATGACTTACACGTACGATTTGGCGGGGGATGTCACAAGTTGGACCCACCCCGCTGGATTCACCATCACCAACACGATCTCTGCGGCGCAGCGGATTACCCAAATCCAGAGCAGCCTCAACAATGCGACTAACCCCGGCACGCTGGCGCAAAGTATTACCTATTCCCCGTGGGGCGAACTCAGTACGGTCTTGCACGGCTGTGCGGGGTCGGGTTGCGTGCAGGTGAAGGAAAACTATTCCTACAACAACCGCACGCAGCCGTCGACGTTTATGCTCGGAACAGCGGCGGTTCCAAACCAAATCAATTGCCAGGTGTACAGCTATTACGGTCCGTCGTACAACGCATGGACCTGCAATATTCCCGCTCAAGCAACGTCAGGAAATAACGGAAACGTGACGGGCTACGTCTACGTGGACGGGGTGAATGCCTCGCTGAGCTACAAGGGGTCATATTGTTACGACGGGATGATGCGGTTGAGCGGCACGCTGGCCCAAAACTTAGGAAATATTTCCAGCAATTGCACCACGGGGAATTCGACCATTTGGGCGCAAAGCTTCGTCTACGACCGCTACGGAAACCTGACCCAGATGAATCCCGGCGTGGACAGCCCTCCAGGGCTGAACGTCGGGGTGAACGGGAACAACCAGATCACGAACACAGGCTTCAGTTACGACGCGGCAGGGAATTCATTACAGGATGGCCAAGGTGTGGGGTCGCACAGTTACACGTGGGATGCGGAGGAGCGGCTGGTGCAAGTGGATAGCGGCTCGACTTGGAGTTACACTTACAATGCCCTCGGCCAACGGGTCGAATGGCTGCAACCCGGGGTCAACAACGAGATCCTCTACGATCCGGCAGGGAATTTGGTGGGCAATTGGGGGTCCTGGAGTATGGTGCCCCTCGGCAGCCGGAACAATTGGGCGATGTACATCAACGGCAAAACGGTTTTCAGCCACCCCAACAATCTGGGATCGAGCGTCATGCAGACGGACTTCAGCGGGGCAGTGGTGCAAGATATGACGTACTATCCCTGGGGTACCGTCTGGCAGTCGCCACAGGCGGGTTACGTCCCGTATTTTGCCAGCATGATTTACGACGGCGTTGCCAACAAGTATCTCACCACCTACCGGCAATTCTCACCCAACCTCGGCCGCTGGCTCTCGCCTGACCCTGAGGCGGGGAATGTCAGTTTCCCACAGACGCAAAACCTGTACGC